>SVKU01000001.1 GCA_015068245.1 Oscillospiraceae bacterium | reverse complement strand
AGCCTTTATCGGTTTTGTCAACACGCTGTTGGCTACCGACCCGGCAGCACAAGGAAAGCTGATTGTCCGCAGAAACAGAGATATTGGTAAGGGAACCGGCACTTTGCTGTCTCCCACCGACCGCAACCTGGGCGATACCTATCCCGATGATTTGGTGCTTACCATGTACAAGATTACTGGCAACAAGGACAAAGGTTGGGATGGAACACAAATTTGGATTCCCAATATCAAACTGCCGGGTGACTGCGCATACTACACCGGCGAAACTGTTTGATCACTGCCGGGAGTGATTCTTATGGCAGACACAAAAACTCCTGCTGAACGCAGCGAGAATATGTCCCGCATCCGCAGCACCAATACCAAGCCGGAAGAAATCGTCATGAAGTATTTGTTCAGCCACGGTTTCCGTTACCGCAAGAATGACAAACGCTATCCCGGCAAGCCTGATATTGTGCTTCCCAAGTACCGCACGATAATTTTCGTTAACGGCTGCTTCTGGCATATGCACGGTTGCTCCCGTTCCAGGTTCCCACGATCCAATCAGGAATATTGGAAGCCGAAAATCGAACGAAATATCCAACGGGATGCAGAGAATCAACAGAAATTGGAAGCAGACGGATGGAAGGTAATCGTGGTCTGGGAATGCGAATTAAAAAAGCGTATAGTGGAAGAACGGTTATCCAGACTATGCGAAGAAATCAGAAAAAACGGTGATTCTGCGGAATCTCAAAAGAACCCTTAGGAACTAAGGGCGCACTTCTATACGGGGCAAGCCCTGTATGTGCGCTCTGCGAGGCAGACAGCCCGGACTTTCAATCGTACGGGCTGTTTGAGATTGTCAAAGAATTCTTGTCGTGTCATTCCGAGCAAAAACAACATAGTGGTTATTGAGCGGGAATCCGCACTCTCCTGCTAAAAAGGTAAAAGTATGAACGGATTGCCACGCCATCTTCGATGGCTCGCAATGACGTTCTTGAGTTCTTTGACAAACTGAAATCCCCGGAACATCAGTTCCGGGGATTATTTGTATCTTTATTTGTTGGGCTTTTTGATTTTGTTGAGTTTTGCGTTCAGGTCAAGGAGCTGTTCCTTGGTCATTTCAAGACCGACCATACCCAGCATACCTGTCAGACGGAGGACAGTAAATCCACCCATCATATCCATCATGGTGTCGTTCATCTCAAATCCGCCGGCAACTTTGTCGCCTGCCTTGGGAAGAGCCTTGGCAAACATGGAAGCAAAAAGGAGTTTGCCTTTCATGGTGGACATGATATCTTTCATGGTGTCGTTCAAAGAGAAGTGGCCTTCAACCTCGGTGATATCAAACCAGTTGAGAACGGCGTTCTTTTCTTTCATGCGGTAATCTTCATTAAAGACTTCAACCTTACGGATACGGCTTTCGTCTTTCAGATCACCGGCAACGGCGGTGAGTACGGATTCGCCCACATTGGGAACGTCAAAGTAGAAGAAGTGTTCGGGAGAAGCCTTCTTGCCAAGGCTTTCACCGTTGACAAACAGTTCAACTTCGGGCTGGTTTGAATAAACGGTTACCTTTGTCACATCTTCAACACGGTCGATGTAACGCTTGCTGCACAGGTGAACAAAAGGTTCGTCGCTGAGCCATGCCTTGTATGCGTAGAAAGAGTCTTTCTTGTATTTGCGGTCGAAGGTTACGAGACCCTTATGGTTCTGACCGTTTTCGCCGCCTTCACTTCTGGCATCGGCACCGAAGTCAAACATGTTCCAGACGTGGGTAGCCCACAACCAGGGACGGGTGTACAGCTGCTTGATGAGTTCTTCGTGATAGTAGGCCTGATACTCTTCGGTATAATCACCCTGAACGGGCTTGGAGGTGTGCCAGTTAAGAGCTTCGCAGCCATATTCGCTGCAGCCAATGGGAATGTTGGGCCAGCGTTCGTGGAACTTGTCGAACCAGGGACCGTTCATGGAGGTGTCACCGCCATACCATCCGAAGTAATGGTTGTAACTTACTACATCGGGTATCTGGATATAGGGGCTTTCAATGGGGCAGGGAGAAACAGCGGCAATAGTGGTGGGACGGGTCTTGTCCATCTCGTGAACCATGTCGTTGAGTATGCGGTGGTTTTCGAGCAGGTCGGGATCTTCGTCGCCCTTCATGGAGATCTCGTTGGAGAGACCCCAAACAACGATGGAGGGGTGGTTGTAGTTCTGAACGACCAGTTCCTTCATCTGAGAAATGGTGTTTTCCCGGGCGGTTGGCATGTGCTGGGAAATATAGGGGATCTCGGCCCAGATGACCATGCCGCGTTCGTCGCAGAGGTCATAGAAATACTGGTCATGCTGATAGTGTGCCAGGCGAATGGTCGTGCAGCCAACTTCGCAGATAAGATCCATGTCCTCTTCGTGGTGCTCGGGAAGCAGAGCGTTGCCGATGCCCCAACGGTCCTGATGGCGGGAAACGCCGCGCAGGGGATATTCTTCGCCGTTGAGTATGAAACCTTTCTGGGGATCTATCTTAAAAGTACGGCAGCCGAAACGGGCAGAAACATTGTCAATAACATTGCCGTCGTCCAGAAGTTCGACAGAAGCGGTGTAAAGATAGGGATCCTTACGGCCATGCCACAGGTGAACAGCAGGAATGTCGAGTGAAACTTTGGTATCGGAGGCTTCTGCCTGAGAAACGACAGTGCCTTCTGCATCGGTGATGGTATAACGGAGGCTCTGACCCATTTTGCTGTCGGTAAGCCAGACTTCAATATCGGCCGTTGCGTCAGTTCCGTTGATGGTAGGTGTGACGGCGATGCCGGGGCCGCCGCAATAGTCGAGATCAAAATGAGATTGACTGACGCAGATGATGTTCACATTACGGTACAATCCGCCGTAGAAAGTGAAGTCGGCAACCTGAGGATATACGGTTTCGTTAGCAGCGTTGTCTACAGCAACAGCAAAAAGGTTCTCGCGTTCAAGAGCGTCGGTTATTTCCACACGCCAGGTGGAGTAGCCGCCATCGTGGTGAGCAAGGTGTTTGCCGTTGAGGTAAACATCTGCAGAAGAGTTGGCACCTTGCAGCTCAAGGTAATAGCGGTCTGCAGTGGGAAGATCCATTTTGTCGAGAGACTTTGCGTACCAGCAGGTTCCGCGGTAATAGTCGTTTCCGCCGTCCTGACCGTCGATGGCGTTCCAGGTATGGGGAAGGTTTACCCAGTTCCAGTTCATGGGCAGTGCTGCGGGTACCTCGCTGTTCTGTTTGGTGAAGGCCCACTTGGCGTTAAAATTAACAACGGTTCTCAATGGGGAATGCCTCCTTAAAGTATTGTTTTTGTCTATCCGGATGCAAAAGAGCATCAAAAATTACAATCTTTACTCTGGTGTTGATGTATTTTGAGTGATTCTGCAGAAAATTTAGCATTTTATGACGAATTATTTTCGGAATCACTTGAACTTGGCACTAAATTATACGATAATAGGGGAGAATCTGCGACAATTTCCGACGATCGGAAATAACACATATTTAAGAATAACATGTTGATTGCAGATTTACAATGTTTTTATGATTTTTGCGATGCAAATACTTAAAGTTGAAGGGAAATTACTGACATGGAACTGAATCTTCGCAGCAGCTACCGCTATGCTATTGCCTGCCCCACCAGCATGGGTGTTCGAATCACGCCTGAGGATCGTATGGCGGTTCATAACAGCAGCCGTTTTTACATGCAGGCCACCAGTGCTGAATCCAATGTGTTGAATGTATCTTCATCTCTCGGTAGGGAATGCCTTGTTCTTACTAAGTTCGTCAAGGGCAGTCCTGTGGCAGAGTTTATCAAGAGCCAGCTTCGTGCCCGTAACATTCGTTATGAAGGTGTTGATGTCGAACAGGGAGGACCCTGGGGTTATCGTCACCAGTTCAATATAGCCGACTCCGGTTTTGGCATGCGTGCTCCCAGAGTATGGAACGATCGAGCAGGTGAAGTGGGGCGTACTTTGTCTGTCGACGAGTTTGATGTGGAGCGTATATTTGGTCAGGAGGGTGTGGGCATTCTGCATATCTCCGGCCTGATAGCAGCCATGAGCGAAGATACCACAAAGTTCTGCCTTGCTGTTGCAAAAGCAGCCAAGGAACACGGAACGCTTGTCAGCTTTGACCTCAACTATCGTGCAACCTTCTGGAAAGGCAGAGAAGAGGAACTTCGTGAAGCTTTCCATCAGATAGCTTCTGTTGCGGACGTTCTTGTGGGCAACGAAGAGGATTTCCAGCTTTGTCTTGGCTTTGCCGGACCCGAGGCCGGAGGCAAGGACCTTGCTTCCAAGATCAACGGATTCAAGGAAATGATCGGTCAGGTAAAGGAAAAATACACCAATGCCAAGGTGTTTGGCACAACCCTGCGTCAGGTTATCAGCGCAAACGAGCATCTCTGGGGCGCACTGCTTTTGGCAGACGACAAGTGGTGCGTTGAAGAACCGCGCCAGATCCCCGTTATGGACCGTATAGGCGGTGGTGATGGCTTTACCGGCGGCCTGCTCTATGGTCTTATCAGCGGCTGGGAACCCGAAAAATGCTTGCAGTTTGGCTGGGCTACAGGCGTTCTTGCTGCCAGCAGCCTTAACGATTATGCCGAACCTGCGGACGAAAAGCAGGTATGGGACATTTACGCAGGCAACGCAAGAGTTCAGAGATAGTGGAGGAAATAGCTGTGAAAAAAGCTGATATCGCACTGGTTGGACTTGCCGTAATGGGTGAAAACCTTGTTATGAACATGGAATCCAAAGGTTTTACAGTGGCGGTCTATAACCGTACCACAGAAAAAGTCAGGAACTTTGTTGAAGGCCGCGCGGCCGGCAAGAATATCATTGGTACATATTCCCTGCAGGAACTGGCAGACAGCCTTGAAAAACCCAGAAAGATCATGATGATGGTCAAGGCTGGTCAGGCAGTTGACGACCTTATAGATAATCTGCTGCCTTATCTTGAAGAGGGAGATATCCTTATTGATGGGGGTAACAGCCATTTCCCCGATACCATCAGACGTACCGAATATGTGGAAAGTAAAGGACTGCTTTATGTAGGTACCGGCGTTTCCGGTGGCGAAGAAGGTGCGCTGAACGGTCCTTCCATGATGCCCGGTGGTTCGCCTGCTGCATGGGAATATGTTAAACCCATATTCCAGGCCATTTGTGCCAAAGTTGAGGACGGTTCTCCCTGCTGTGAATGGGTAGGGGAAAATGGCGCAGGTCATTTCGTTAAGATGGTTCATAACGGTATTGAATACGGAGATATGCAGCTTATCTGCGAAGCCTATCAGCTCATGCGTGACGGCCTTGGTATGACTGCCGAAGAAATGCACGAGGTTTTTGCTGCCTGGAACGAAACCGAACTGGACAGCTATCTTATTGAGATTACCCGTGATATCCTCGGATACAAAGACGAGAATGGTGAGACCACCGTTAATTATATCCTTGACACTGCAGGGCAGAAGGGAACAGGCAAATGGACAGCTGTTTCCGCACTTGACGAAGGTGTGCCCCTGACTCTTATTGGCGAGGCAGTGTTTGCAAGATGCCTTTCTGCCATGAAGAGTGAGCGTGTAGAGGCCGAAAAGGTTTTCCCCAAGACCATTCCTGCTTTCGAGGGCGATAAGGCTGAGTTTATTGAGTGTATCCGCAAAGCTCTTTACGCCAGCAAGATCATTTCCTACGCTCAGGGATTCACCCTCATGGCTACTGCTGCCAAGACCTATAACTGGAACCTAAACTACGGCGGCATAGCTCTTATGTGGCGAGGTGGCTGCATAATCCGCAGTGTATTTTTGGGCAAGATAAAAGAAGCTTACGAAAAGAATCCTGCACTGCAGAACCTGTTGCTTGACGACTATTTCTCATCAGCTATCAAGGAACTTGTTCCCGCATGGCGTGAGGTAGTGGCCTATGCCGTCAAGGCAGGAGTGCCCATGCCTGCATTCTCTTCCGCACTGAACTATTTTGACGGATATACCACCGCCAGCCTGCCCGCAAATCTGCTTCAGGCACAGCGTGACTATTTCGGTGCCCATACTTATGAACGCATCGATTATCCCAGAGGTCAGGTGTTCCACACCAACTGGACCGGCCACGGTGGAAGCACTTCCGCAGGTACTTACAATGCCTGATAAAATACGAATAATTGCCCTCGATCTTGATGGTACTCTGCTTAACTCCAATAAACAGTTGTCTGCCGGTAATCTGGCAGCACTTCAAAAGGCAGCTGATGCCGGTATAGAGATAGTACCCACTACCGGGCGATTTTTTGGCGGCATGCCGGATATTATCCGGCAGCTGCCTTTCGTGCGCTATGCCATAACTGTAAACGGTGCGGAGGTTGCTGACGTTCAGACAGGAAGCGTCATTTATAAGGCGGAACTGCCGTGGCAGCAGTCTGTTGATATCATGAGATATCTTGATGGATTTTCCGTGATTTATGACTGTTATCTCAACAACGAAGCATGGATGACCCGGTCAATGAAACAGCGTATAGATGATGTGGTGGAAGACAAGCATTATCGAAGAATGCTCCACGAACTGCGTCAGCCTGTTCCGGAGCTGAAATCGTTTTTAAGTCAGCGCAGGGAGAATGTGCAAAAGATTCAACTCTTTACGGCCGATTCAAGACTTCGCCTTGATTTGATGCGCCGATTGCCCGAACTGTTTGAAAACCTGTGTGTATCCAGCTCCATAAGCACAAATGTGGAGATAAATCAAACTCACGCCAATAAGGGCGAAGCACTGCTTGCTTTGGCAAAACACCTTGGTGTTTCGCAGTCGGCTACAATGGCTTTTGGAGACGGACTTAATGACCTTTCAATGCTTCGTGATGCAGGCATAGCGGTGGCGATGTCCAATGCCTGCGCTGAAGCAAAACAACTGGCTGACTGGGTAAGCCTGTCCTGCGATGAGGACGGAGTTGCCCTTGGAATAGAAAAGTATTGTTTTAATAATTAAAGAAGGCAGGTAATCTTTTATGAATATACCTTTCAAACCCGATCTTAACGGTAAGGTAGCGGTAGTTACCGGCGGTGCAGGTGTACTGTGCCGTGAATTTGCCAAGGCTCTTGCGCTGTGCGGCGCAAAGGTGGCTATTTTGAACCGAACTTTGTCTAAGGCTGAAGACGTGGTGAAAGACATTGAAACCCTCGGCGGTGAAGCCATGGCTGTTCAGGTGGACGTTACCAACGCCAATAGCGTAAAAGCCGCCCACGAAGCTGTCCTTGCCCGGTTCGGTAAATGCGATATCCTTATCAACGGTGCCGGCGGCAATAACCCCAGAGCCACCACTGATAAGGAATACTTCGAGCTGGGCGACATCGATGCAGACACCAAATCCTTCTTTGACCTTAGCGATGACGACATTGAGTTTGTTTTCAATTTGAACTATATCGGCACTCTGCTGCCCACCCAGGCATTTGCCAAAGACATGATCGGTCGCGAAGGCTGCACCATTCTCAATGTCAGCTCCATGAACGCCTTTACTCCGCTGACAAAGATACCTGCCTACTCCGGTGCCAAGGCAGCCATATCCAACTTCACTCAGTGGCTTGCTGTCCATTTCAGTAAAGTGGGTATTCGTGTAAACGCCATTGCACCCGGATTTTTCTCCACTGACCAGAACAAAGCTCTGCTCTGGAATGACGATGGCACTCCCACCGCAAGAACCGGTAAAATACTGGCAGCAACCCCGATGGAACGCTTCGGTACCCCCGATGAGCTCCTTGGTGCATTGCTGTTCCTTGTTGATGAGAAATCATCTTCTTTTGTGACCGGTATCGTTATTCCCGTAGATGGCGGTTTCTCTGCATACAGCGGCGTTTAAGAGGGGACATTTATGGAAAAGTTTTATTATTCCAAAAACGAATTTGGACTCAGCAGGGAAGAGATAGAATCTGCGCTTCTTGCAAGCCTTGATGGACGCACGTTGAACAACGTACTTGTTATTCCGCCGGATTTTACCCGATTCCACTCCAATGCAGGTCTGATCACGAATATTTATTACCACGCTCTTGTGGAGCGGGGCTGCAGCGTCGACATTCTGCCTGCCCTTGGTACCCATGTACCCGTAACTGAGGCAGAAGCGGCTGCCATGTTTGGGGACATTCCTTTTGAAAAGTTTATTCCCCACAACTGGCGCACAGACGTAATGCGTCTCGGCGAAGTTCCGGCAGAATACCTTGAGGAAATTACCGATGGACTGTGGCACGATGCTGTCAGCGTTGAGATAAACCGCATGGTCATGGACGAAAAGTATGACCTTATACTTTCTGTGGGTCAGGTTGTACCTCACGAGGTCATCGGCATGGCAAACCACGCCAAAAACCTGTTTGTGGGTGTTGGCGGCAGCGATATGATAAACAAAAGTCACATGGTTGGTGCGGTTTACGGCATGGAGCGCATGATGGGCAAGGATCACACTCCTGTTCGCAAGATACTTGACTATGGTTTGGAGCATTATCTCAACGAACGTCCCATAGTGTTTGTGCTTACCGTGTGTACCGCACCGGGCGGAAATATCCGCACCCATGGTCTGTTTATTGGGAATACCCGAAAGGTTCTTGAAGCAGCTATTGAGCTGGCGCAGGAAAAGAATATTGACTTCGTTGAAACCGGCATCAAAAAATGCATTGTCTACCTTGACCCGTCTGAGTTCAAAAGCACCTGGTTGGGCAACAAATCTGTCTACCGAACCCGTATGGCTATTGCCGACGGCGGTGAGCTGCTTGTTCTTGCACCCGGTATTGAACGATTTGGCGAAGATATGCAGGTTGATAAGCTTATCCGAAAATACGGATACAAAGGCCGCATAAAAACTCTTGAACAGTTTGAAAAACCGGAGAATCAAGACCTTCGTGACAATATGAGTGCAGCAGCTCATTTGATTCACGGTTCGGCTGACGGCAGATTCAATATTACATACGCTGTTAAAAACATCACAAAAGAAGAAATCGAAAGCGTTGGATTCGGAGCAGCTGATTACGATGATGTTGTTAAGCGTTACGATCCCGAGAAGCTCCAATACGGATACAACACTTTGCCTGACGGCGAGGAAGTATACTATATTCCCAATCCCGCACTGGGACTGTGGATAAACCGGGAGAAATTCTGATATGAAAGCATTTATGAACGAGGAATTCCTCCTCACCACTGAGACAGGCAGCAGGCTGTTCCATGAATACGCCGAAAACTGCCCCATAATCGACTATCACAACCATCTTTCTCCCAAGGACATTTTCGAGCGCAGAAGATACGAAAACCTCACTCAGTTGTGGCTGGAGTGCGACCACTACAAGTGGCGCTGCATGAGAGTTTGCGGCGTTGCAGAGTGTTATATTACCGGAGAAGCGTCTGAATTTGAAAAATTCCTTGCTTTTGCGCAGATCATGCCCCGACTCATTGGCAATCCTGTTTACCATTGGGCGCATCTTGAACTGCGGCGGTATTTTGGAATAAACACTCCGTTGAACGCTGATACTGCCAAAGATATTTGGGACAAAACCTGTGCTATGCTTTCCGGTGATGGTTACGATGCGGTGTCTTTGCTTGGCAAAATGCAGGTCAAGGTGCTTTGTACCACTGATGACCCTGCTGATGATTTGTGTTGGCATCTGAAACTGGCGCAGGACAACTCAGTGCCGTTTAAAACCTTACCGTCATTCCGCCCCGACAGATTTCTGCATATCGACCAGCAGCCGTGGAAAACCGCACTTTCTCAGCTGGGTGACAGATACGGCGAAATAACCGACTGGAGCAGTTTGCTTGCGGCTTTGGGCAAGTCTTTAGACTTTTTCTGCGCTTGCGGGTGTCGTGTGACCGATCACGGCTTTATCCGGTTCCGTTACGCAGTAGGAGACCCTGCACCCGTTATGGCCAAAGCCATAGCAGGGGAGAGCCTTACTGAGGAAGAAATATCTGTCTATCAGGGCGCATTGCTGCGTTTCCTCGCTGCGGAATACGAAAAACGTGACCTTGCAATGCAGCTGCACCTTGGCCCCATACGCAATAATTCACCTAGACTTTTTGCGACCTTTGGTGCAGATGCAGGAGCAGACAGCATCGGAGCAGCCACGGATCCCTTTATGCTAAGTGCATTTCTGGGAGATCTGGAGAAGTCAGATACTTTGCCCAAAACCATTCTTTATAACCTTAACCCTGCCGATAGTGCTATGCTTGCGACCATGGCTGTGAACTTCTCGTCCAACGGTGCAAAAGTACAGTACGGTGCGGCATGGTGGCTCCACGACCATATCCGAGGAATATCCGAACAGCTTGATCAGCTGATGGAAACGGGGTTTATTTCGGCATCAGTAGGCATGCTGACCGATTCCCGCAGCTTTACATCCTTTACCCGTCACGAATACTATCGCCGCATACTGTGCGATAAGCTTGGCGCACTGGTGGAAAGGGGAGAGTACCCCTGCGACATGGAATTTCTCGGATCAATGATTCAGGATATCTGTTATCGAAATGCCGAAACCTGGTTTGGATTTTGATACCCCCTGTCATTGCGAGGAGATGCGAATGCATCGACGTGGCAATCCGTATTCCCATCACGGATTCTCACGGGTGCTCTGCACCCTCAGAATGACAGCCCGCAATAACGCAAGACATAGTTCAAAGGCTTCTCCTTGAGGAGAAGCTGTCACCGTGAGGTCAGCTTCGCTGACACGGTGACTGATGAGGTGGAATAGAACACCCCATCCTCCTTGCGTTGCCGTAAACCCGAAGGTTTGCGATCAGCAAACTTCGTGTGTTTGGCATAGCCAAACACGATTCCCCTCAAGGGGAAGGCTTCCTGGCTGTCGAGGCGCCGGCCCCTACAACGCACAACGTGACGTATTACGCCGTAGGGTCACGGCGTGCCGTGACCGCTGCCCTCTAAGTCAAAAACTTCGTTTTTGCCAGCTCTCCCAAAGGGGGAGCCATGCCTCT
Organism: Oscillospiraceae bacterium; assembly: GCA_015068245.1. GTDB lineage: Bacteria > Bacillota > Clostridia > Oscillospirales > Oscillospiraceae > SIG469. The sequence goes on along the minus strand of SVKU01000001.1, from coordinate 316,648 downwards.
CCCTCCGGGAGAGGTGATGAGCGCAGCGAAGCGGAGAGGGTATAACAGAATTGCTCTAAAGTTAAAAAACCCCCGCTGTCATTGCGAGGAGATGCGAATGCATCGACGTGGCAATCCGTTGCTCCATTCTCGTTACAAAAATCACGCTTTATCGTGCAAGAAGTTTTTGAACATTAAAATTTCAACGAAAAACGAGAACTACTTTACATAATATCTAAAACTATACAAATAGAACGAAAAAGTGCACAAACACCCCTCTTTTGTGTTGACCAAAGAGGGGTGTTTGTGCTATACTTGAGACAATTATAAGTATGTCTCGGAGTGTACCCATTTCCTGTTATTGAGTACATTTGAGAACGAGAAAGGGGATATGTACAGGTCTAAAAATTGTTTTCTTAGCAAATATTCAAATGCAAACGAAACCATTTTGTGACCAAAGCTTTTGCCGCAGTCCGGCGAGAGCAACCGGGAAGTGCATTAAGGTTTTGCAGGAGCTTTACCGTAGTTGTATGTTAAGCACACCCTCGCTGTCATTCTGAGGAGCAAAGCGACGTGAGAATCCGTCTCCACCCCTGTCATTCTGAGGGCGCACCGCGCCCGTGAGAATCCGTAAACACAAACGGATTGCCACGTCGATGCATACGCATCTCCTCGCAATGACAGATAACCTGTCATTACATCGACAACATACCAGCTAAAGCGTAAATCTTCGGCATCTGCCCCAACGCACGGACACGGCAAAAGAATTCGAAAAAAGGAGTAAACAATGAAAAGTAAGACACGAAGTTCCATGTCAAAGCTTTTGTCAATTTTGCTTGCTTTGACAATGGTACTGTCAATGATTCCCATGACAGTGTTTGCGGACAGCAGTGAACTTCAATTGATTGAAGAACTGTCCGGTTATACTGATTCTGTGGTCATTGACGATGAAAACTCTGGTGATCTTGAATATTCACCAACTGATATTGAAACCTGTGACCACCATACCCATGACGATACCTGTATCGTTGATGGGGTATGCACATTCGAGTGCGTTGTATGTGTTGTGCAGGAAATGATCGACACTCTGCCCACTGAAGTCAACTCTGACGAAGAGGCAGCAGCACTCGAAGAGGCAATTATTGCTGTTGATGATGCTGTGGTAGAACTTCCCACTGAGCAGAGCGAACAGCTTGACTACACTAACTTCTTCGCAGCTCAGGAAGCTCTCGATGCATGGTATGGCGTTGTTATTGATGACGTGGCTTTGCTTGATGAGGAAGAAGTGGAAGCTACCTCTGATGAAGTTGCTGTTGCTAAAGTCGGCGACATCGAGTATGCCACTATTGATGAAGCTATCGCAGCATGGGCTAATAACACCACCTTGACCCTGCTTGCTGATGTTACCCTGTCCGATGTGGTTACGCTCAAGTCCACCGAGTACCACATCCTTGATCTGGGTACTTATACCATGACTGCAGCAAGCGGTAAAGATGCGATCAAGATCGAAAATAATGCCAGAAGTTCTGCCAGCTATGCTTTGGACATCAAGGCAGATGCCGAGAACCCCGGCGGTATTACAGCTGCCGGTAAAGCTATTGTCCGTACTGCTGGTAATTCAGGCGTTAAGGATCGTCCTATCATCCGCTTCTACGGTGGTATATTCAATGCTTCTTACATTGTTTATCACAGTGGAAGCAATGGCACCAACTGCCCACAGTTCCAGTTCCATGGCGGAGAATTTAATGGTACAATCTATACCAATCGTGCGTTGAACCAGTTCTACGGCGGCACTTTCAATGGGAGCTTGATGATGTCTGTCGATAGTTCTGCCTACACCTTGATTGCCGGTGGTACATTCGAGCAGCTTTCCAATTTGTATATGTCTGCCCTGAACAGTAATAAGTTCACTATCGGCTCTGCTAAGGGCGTATACGATAAAGAAGTTTACATTGACGACGATGGCAACTACGTTATTGCGGCTTCTGAACCTAGTGAAGGCATTGAGGCTGGTGTTGCTAAGACCCCCGGAACAAATGACTATCTTGCATACAGCAAGGTTGCAACCGAAGGCAGCCTGAACTACACAGATGTATACATGGCTCTTGAAAAGAATAAGTCGGCAGAAGTCACCGTTTACGTTGACGAGCTTGACCTCACTGATTCTTCTTTCACTGGCACTATCGTTGTTCCAGAGGGAGAAGAAATCACAATCATCGTTGAAGAAGGCACAACACCTACTTGGACTGTTACTGATAGTAATGGTAACGAAAGCAGTGCTGTGACTTATATAAATTCAGAGGGTGCTGTGCTTGAAAAGGCCGATGACGGTTCTTTTGCTGCGCCTGAACCTGTTTATGTTGCCAAGATTAATGGACAGGGCTACGAGAACTTCGCCGATGCACTCACTGACGCTAGCGTTATAACTGGCGATGTCACTGTTGAGATTTACGACAAGGTGACTCTGAACAGCAGCCTGTCCGGCAGCTATGATTCTATCACATTCGTTGGTAAAGACACTGATGCTGAGATTTATCTCGATGTTCAGGGCTACATTACTGCCACCGGCAAAAAGGTTGCCTTCGAAGATTTAATTCTGAGTAAGTCTGCAGGCGGCTTCATCGACAACGCAGGCTTTATGAACGTAGCATTCGGCGTATATGATGTTACCGAGGTTACTTACACCAAATGTACTTTCTCCAACGGCTCCTATGCCTCCTCCGGTGAAGTTACTTACAATGGCTGTATCTTCAAGCGTTCTCACGACAAGTATGGTTTGTGGGCATACGGCGACGTGGATGTAACTGTTGATGGTTGCACATTTGCAGACTACCGTGGCATCAAGATGTATGCAGAAGGTGCTGCAAAGACCACTGACCTTACAGTAAAAAATTGCAGTTTTTCCGCTGTTACCGACAAACCCGCAATCGTTCTGACTTATGGTGAAAGCGTAACTCTGGAAGGCAACACTTATTCTTCCACCGGCGTTTTCGAACTGGATTTGGATGGCGCACCAAACGGCACAGCTGTAACTTCTGACGTTGCACCTACCTGCAAGAACGACAACGGCGCTTGCGGCGTTTTGGTAGATGGTAAGATTTACACTACCGTTGCACAGGCGGCAGAAGTAGCTACCAGTGGCAGCACTGTTACTCTGCTTCACCATTCCACAGAAACCGTGGAACTGGGAGAGGGCGTAATCCTCGATAAGAACGGCTACACTGCGGACGGTGTAACTGTTGCTGTTCCTGTTCCTGTTCCTGAGTATGAAGAAGAGGGCAATGATGGTACTTCCGCAAATCCCTACATAATTAATTCCGATTCTGACTTTGCTGAACTTATCGCAGCCGTTAACGGCGGCAAGAGCTATGCCGGCAAGTACTTTAAGTTGGATGACGACATCAATCTTGCCGGAACAGTTGCTATTACTGAAAACGGCATCGTTTCCAATGATGCTTCCACAGAATGGACACCTATTGGCAATGGTACCCGTTCCGGAAATACATATACAGGCAATGCATTTAAGGGAGTATTTGACGGCGACTACAATACCATTTCCGGCCTGACTATTACCGGCGGTACTTATGATACTGTTGGTTTGTTTGGTGTTGTTGATGGCGGTACTGTTAAGAACGTCATCCTTGAAAATGTAAACATCGATGTTACCACTAAAAATGCAGGTGCTGCAATTGGCCTGATGGTCAACGGAGCTACCGCCGAAAACATCACTGTTTCCGGCAGCATTACTGCTCCCGACGGTGTTGGCGGCGTTGTTGGTCGTATGACCATCAGCGGCACCATCGATGACTGTGTCAATAATGCAACTGTTACTGCCAATGGCGGCTCTGGCTGTGCTGGCGGCATCGTTGGCAAGGCTTATTACACTGAAACTGGTAAGTCTATGACCATCTCTGACTGCACCAATAATGGAGCTGTGACCGGCGGATACGCAGCCGGTGGTGTTGCAGGTCTTTCTGCTGCAAATATTTCTGGTTGCTCCAATACAGCTGACATTACTGCAGCCACCGAAGCCGGCGGTATTGTTGGTGAACAGACTATGTATGGCACTATCAGTGGCAACACTAATACCGGTAAAATCTCCAACCAGGGTTCCGGTACTGCCTATGGTGGTATAGTTGGTTGGGCTCGCTATGCAAACGCTACTACAGATTATCCTCTGTGTGACACTATCGTTGTATCCAACAACGTGAACAAAGGTATAGTTTCTGCTTCCGGCGCATCTCTTGGTTCCGGTGGCATTGTTGGTACTGTCTATAATCAGGCTACTGTTACCGAAAATAAAAACTATGCGGATACAATTTCCGGCGGTGTTTTTGGTGCCGGTATTGTTGGCGGTGCACAGAACGCAAATGGTAATATTGATATCGCAGAATCCAATATTGTCGTTTCCAATAACTATTCCGAAACTACTATTGATAACATCGTTATCACAGGTACTTGCAAAGATCTGTTTGTTTATTTGAACGATCCTGCTTTCGTTGCAGAAGGCAATACCTATCCTGTTGCAGCTATCGATGATGTTAAGTACGGATCCCTCCAAGACGCCATCAATGCAGCAGGAGAGGGCGATACTGTCACCATCCTCAGCGACATTGCGCTCGCTGAAGGCGTAACCGTTGCAGCCGATGATGTAATCACCATCGACCTGAATGGTAAGACTATCTCCAGAAATACCGAAGCTGCAAGCAGCACTGCTGCAATCACCAACAACGGTAATCTGACAATTATTGATAGCGGTGTTGGCGGTAAGATTACTGCATTTGCGTCGAATCCCGATACTGCAGCTGTACCTTACTATGCAAGCAACACAATCACCAACTGCGGTGTGCTGACTGTTAAGGGCGGCACCATTAAGAACTCTACCGGTGACGAAGCCCGCGCTGCATTCCCCATTGACAATAACTCCACCAGCCGTGATGCGATTGTCAATATTGAAGGCGGTACTATTACCGGTCGTGGCGCAATCCGCCAGTTTGCCAACAGCACAACCCATAAGAATGAGGTAAACATCACTGGTGGTACTGTAACCGGCACATCCTATGGTATTTGGGTACAGAATCCCGGTTCCGGTGATCCCGAAGCTGAACTCAACATCAGCGGCGGCACCGTTGCAAAGGTTCTGCTTGATCCAAACTCCGGCTTTGAAGGCTCCATCACTGATGGTACTATCAGCGAAGTTGCAATTTGGGAAGCAGATACCACCAATACTGATCGCAACCCCTCCGGCTTCATCTCCGGCGGTACATTCACCGTTGCTCCCGCAGGTGCTTACCTTGCTCACGGATATGTACTGTCTCCCAATGATGACGGCACTTACGGCGTCGAACCCGGCGTAAGCACCTACGTTGCATCCTTGAACGGCATAGACTACACGTCTCTGCAGGATGCTATTAATGCTGTTGCCGATGACGGAAGCGGTACCATTTACGTCAAGTCTGACATCGTTCTTGATGATACCGTAACCATCCCCGCAGGTAAGACCATTACCCTTAACCTGAACGGTCATACCATCAGCCAGTCTAAGGCTTGCACTGGAAGCTATGAAATGATTAGCAATAAGGGTACCCTGACTATTACCGGCAATGGTAAGATCAGCTTCACCGACACCGGTGTTGGCGATCCCGCTGCTGGTTGGGGATCTTACACCATCAGAAATGAAGGAACTCTCGTAGTTGAAAACGGAACTATTGAGAACCTCAGCACTCAGAATCAGCAAGGTCAGGCCTTTGCCCATACTTCTCTGGCTATCTTCCAGTATTCCGGTTCTACCACCATCAATGGTGGCACCATTTCCACTCCCCGCTACCGTTCTCTGCGTCTGTGGAGCGGTGATGTAACCATCAATGGCGGCACTTTTGAAGGTCAGGTTTGGGTGCATTGTGTTAACGACACTGCCAAAATGACCATCAATGGTGGTGAATTCGCACCCCGCGGAAACGACGGTTCCTCTGTATTTGTGAATAATACAGGTTATAAAGCTGAATTCTCTGTAACCGGTGGTACATTCTCAACCAAGATTGGTGCTAACGATGTCAATGCACTGGCAGGCTCCATCACCGGCGGTAAGTTCACTGAAGCTGCTGCAAATAATACTAATTCTGTGCTTCTTACTCCGGGCTGGGTATTTGGCGAAGTTGGTACAGACGGATACTGCACCATCGAAGAAGGCGACTTTATTGCTGAAGTTGACGGCGAATACTATGAAAACCTTGAAGAAGCACTGAAGGCTGTTGAGAGTGGTTCTGTCGTTAACATACTTAATGACATTACTATCACAACTGCTTGGGACTGCCGAAACAACGGCGCAAAGATCACAGCAGATAATGTTACTATCAACGGCAACAACAAAACCCTGACGCTCAGCGGCGCAGTTGATGACAAGAACTGGAACACTGTCTTCCGCTTCGAGGGAGACAATGCAAAAGTTGAAGACCTTACAATCGATGCAAGTTTAGCAACAGGTATTCAGAGAGGCATTTCTTCCAAATTGAGTATTACTGTTGAAAACTGCACAATTATTGGCAACGGTACTACTGCAAAGCGGGCCATTATCTTTGGTGAGGGCGCAGGAGATGCTCTTTCCAATGTAACTGCAACAATCAACAAATGCAAATTCATCAACTGGTCTTACGGCGTATCTGACAACCAGAGTGGCAAGGACGCAAAAACTGTCAGCATTACCGACAGCAGCTTTAATAACGCAAGTGCACTCGTCAGTGCTTCCGAGACTGTTACCTTTACCGGCAACACTGTAACCGGCGGCTATGTAAACATCAGATCTTACTCTGAAACCAACGGGCTGGACGTTACTGCAACCGGAAACGCTTTGGATACTTCCGATGATTTCGCAGACCTCAACACTATCAAGGCGGGCGGAACTGTTGAAGCACAGGCTGAATTCATCGTTTGTGTGCTCAAACTCTCCGGCTCCGGCACAGAAGAAGATCCTTATCTGATCAGCAGCCTTGAAGAACTGATCTTCTTCCGTAACAGCGTCAACGCAGGCGAAACCAAATACAGCGCACCCGGCGTTTACGTTGCTCTCGGCGCAAATATTGATCTTTCGGGTCAGAATTGGGTTGCTATCGGTTCTGCTTATAAAGACCACGGCTTTATGGGCAACTTCGACGGTAAGGACTATAAGATCGAGAATCTGACTATCACTAACCCCGCAGTTGATTCCGACGGATACGTATATGCGGGTCTTTTCGGTGTGACCGAGGGAACAGATAAGGATAATCAGAACATAATCAAGAATCTGACTATTGAAAACGTTACCATCAACACCGACGGCCATATTGCGGCGGCTGCAATCGCATACCCCTACTACACCGTTGTTGAAAACGTCAAGGTTTGCGGCAAAATCAGCATCACAGGCGGCGACTACACCGCAGGTGCACTCGCTTATACAAGACGTTGTGTTAACGCAAGCAATGTGAGTGTTGAAGGCGATGATGATTCTGCCATTACCGGCGGTCAGGTAGTCGGCGGCGTTATCTCTGACATTCAGATGAATGGCGGTCTCACCGCAAGCTACTCAAACTTCAGCGTTTCCGGAGTAACTATCACCGGCGAGATGAATGTCGGCGGTATTTCCGGCATCATTTCCGGACAGACGCTTAACACCTGCAGCGTTAAAAATGTCACATTAGTGTGCAATGATGCACGAGTAGGTATCGTGTCCGGTTCTATGGGCAGTGCTTCCACTATCAGTAGTATTACAGTCGAGAACACTATTGGTGCAACTGCCACCATCGGCGGCGACTATACCAATGGTTATCCTGTTGAAGCCAGAATTGGCGACAAGTATTACGCCACTTTTGCTGCTGCTTATGAAGCCGCACAGGTTGGCGATACTATCACCCTGCTTGCGAATGTAACTATTTCTGACAAAATCACAGTTAATAAAAATCTCACAATCGACGGTAACGGTAATACCCTGACTTACACCGGCTCCGACCGTGCGATCGATGTTCCCACCGAAGCAAACGGCGCAAACGTAACGATCAAGAATCTTACGGTTGTCGCAGAATCCGCAAACCGTGGTATCAATTACAACACTAACGGCACTCTGACCGTTGAGAATGTTAAGGTCACCATGGGCGACAATGTTGACGGCTATGCCATCAACTTCCCCGCTTTAGCGGACAATGCTACCGTAATAATCACCGACAGCGAACTGACCGCACGCATCCCCCTCAACATCTGGGGCGAAAACATGAATATCGATGTAGTGGATACTGCCATCACCAGTGTAGATACCAGCACCCAGTTCAGCTATGCCGGTATCCAGCTGAACAATGAAGTCACCAACGTGGCAAACGGCACTACCGTTACTGTAACCGGCGGCTCCATCACTGCTAGGGATGAGGAAGGAGAACCCTCTCTGGCAGTGTCCAACTGGACTGCTACCGGCGTGGTCAATATCAGCGACACCACTACCGTGATCGGCGAAGTGAAGAACGTTGTTGCGATGGTTGCTGGCGTAGGCTTCCACGATCTGCAGAGCGCTATTGATGGTGTTAAGGAATACAACTACAGTGCTCCTATCGTTATCATCCATGATTTCGACATCAGTGAGATTGTTACTGTACCCAGTGGTGTCACGATCACTCTCGACCTGAATGGCAAGACCATCACCGGTACAGACAACGCAAGCGGCAACTTTGGTCTTATTAACATTAATCCCGGTGCTGAACTGACCATTAAAGACGAGGTTGGAACAGGTAAGATCACCCTTTCCGCTACCAATAACCGCTACTTCAACAAATACTCCTCTGTTATTTCCAATCAGCGCGGTAAGCTCACTGTCAACGGTGGTACTATCGAACATCTCGGTGGCACCGATATGGCTTACGGCATCGACAACCTGACTAACGGTAAGGGAACCTATGCTGAAACCATTATCAACGGCGGTACTGTCAAGTCTACCTATCGTGCTATCCGGCAGTTCCTCAACGGCACTGAGGCTCAGAATATTCTGACCATCAACGGCGGTACTATCGAGGGTGTCAACAAGTCCGTATGGGTACAAGATCCCAATACGAATGCTAACAGCGGTACTATTACTGTTGCTGCAGGCGCAATCTTGAAGGGCGATGTTTATCTGTACGTTACCGCAGAATCTACCGAATGGCCTGTTACCGTCTCCATCGCAGCTGCGGCTCTCGACGGTGAAAGCACTGTTGTCACCGGTAATATTCCCGATCAGTACATTGTTAAGGCAACCAATGGCGTATGGGGTGTTAGTGCTAATCCAGCATACGGCAAAGTTGCAAAGATAGGCGACACCTATTACGCAACTCTCACAGAGGCTATCAACGCAGCAGACGATGGCGACACCATTTATGTAATGCCCGTAACTATTGATGAATACGTTGCACCTTGGGCAAGCGATCCCACCCACGCAAGTGAGAAGTCCATCACCCTTCTTGGCGCTTCCGAGTGGACCGAAGGCGAGACCATTCTCACCGGCGGTATGTATCTTGGTTACGATGACAGCCAGAACCGTGATCACGATATCACCGTGAAGGGCTTTACCTTCAAAAACAAGGGTATTCTGGTTGCGGGTCAGGACGTTGTTACCATCGAAAACAATAAGTTCAACAACATTACCGATGTTGTTGCTACCGCTGGCAGCGCATCTGCCAATGCTATCTCTGTTATTGGCAAAGATGTTACTGCAATCATTAATAATAATGAAATCAGCAATACAACATCCGGCGGTATAAACCTGCGAAATACCAAGTCTGTAACTGTCACCGGCAACACAATTATCGACACTAAGGACAACTCCATCACTGTTCAGAACAATACTTCCGATGGCGATGTTACCATTGAAAATAACAATCTGAGCACTTGGGGTACTGGAAACGAAGGCCGTGCAATGCGAGTCAATGGCGGTAAGAATGTTACCATCAACGACAACGTTATGACCTGTGCTGCTCCTCCTGAGCAATACGCAAAGGTTACTGGAGCTGCAACCATCGATGCATCCCAGAACTACTGGGACGGCAAAGATCCGTCTACCACTGACATATTCGCTACCGATTCCGCCTCTGATGTATGCGATATACTTCAGAATTACTACACAACATACAGCAACGGTGAACTTTCCGATCTGGTAACTTTCCCTGTTGTAGAACTGTACGATGGCGAAGATCTCATAGGCGAATACACTACTATTACTGCAGCAATCGCTGAAGCAAGAAAGGGCGACACTGTCAAGCTTATTAGAGACGTTTCCGAAGAGGTAACTGTCGCTGATGGCAAGACTGTCACTATCGAACTGGACGGTAAGACCCTGTTTGGCTGCTTCAAGCCTTTCGAAGGCAATTTGACCGTTTCCAATGGTACTATTGATAATGACAATGGCGATTATAGTGCCATCGAAATCAATGCAGGAACTCTGACACTGACCGACGTTAATATTACCTCCGTACGTCATGGCGTTCGTATCGACGGTGCGGTTAACGCAACGATCAACGGCGGCGAGTATAAGGTAGACAACGACAGCGGTACACGTCATGCTGTAAACGTATCTGGTGCGGCGAATGTCACTATTGTTGACGGCACTTTCGTAGGCCCGAAGGGTACTACGATGGACAGCGGCGCAGCTGTAAACGTTCAGACCGGCGCTACCGTTACCATCGAAGGCGGCAGCTTCTCCGGCGGCAAGAACCATACGCTCAGTTCTGATGGCATTCTCAAAGTCACCGGCGGTACATTCGACCAGGATCCCACCGCTTATGTAGCAGACGGATACTCTTCTGTAGCTAATACCGACGAAAACGGAGATACAACATTTACCGTCTCCGCAATTCACTACGTCGCACAGATTGGTGCAGTTAAGTACGAAACCCTCCAGGATGCTATCAACGCAGCAGAAAAAGGCGCAGAAATCGATATTATTGCAAATATCGAACTGACCGAAGGCGTAACCGTAGCAGCCGATGATGAAATCACCATCGACCTGAACGGCAAGACTATCACCGGCACTCCCACCGAAGCAGCTGCCTATGCTGTTATTACCAATAATGGTACTCTTACTATTAAAGACAGCGGCACCGGCGGCGCAATCGTTTGCGACCACAAGCTTGCAGGCTCTACCGCCTATGCAGTCAATACTATTACCAATGTCGGAACTCTGAAAGTTCAGGGCGGCACTATTGAGAATAAGTCTACTGCATCCAGCCAGATCGGTTATGCAATCGATAACAACTCCACCAGTTATGATGCTGTTGTTGAAATCAGTGGCGGTGAAATTAAGGCTTCCGGATCCGGTTACTACGATGCCATCCGCCTGTTCTGTAACAGCGAAACTAACGGAAACAGCGTTACTGTTTCCGGCGGCACTGTCTCCAGCATCTGGCTCCAGAACCCCAGCGACGGCTCCGGCAACAAAGACACTAAGAACGTCAAAGGTTCCGTGACCATCAACGGCGGTACTGTCAACGCTCTGTATCTCGAACCCAGCTCCGAATTTGAAGCTTCCATCACCGGCGGCACTATCGGCAGCGTAAGTTATTTCACAACCTCCGAAGGCCGTGACCTTACCGGCTTCATCTCCGGTGGTACATTTACTACTAAGCCCGATGATGCATTCGCAGCCCCCGGATTTGAGTTTGTAGAAAATTCCGACGGCACCTATGGTGTTGAGGCAACTAATGTCGCAGCTGTCTATGCAGGAAACCGTGAACTCAAGAGATGTACTTCTCTTGCAGATGCTATTGCATATGCACACGCTGGCGAAACTGTCAAACTGCTTGCTGACGTCACTTTGTCCGAAGGCATCACTGTTGATAAGGCAATTATAATCGACGGTAATGGCAAGAGTGTTACTGGTAAAACCATAATCCTTAATTCTGATATCACTATTTCAGGAAAACTTAATGTTACTGGCCTTTATATCTATTCTGGTAATGTTGTTATTGCTGAATCTGCAGATGTCGATGTTTCCAATACGTTTGGTATTTGGGACGGAGGCAGCTTAGCAGTTAAGGCAAATAGCGAATTAAGTGCAAGCAGTATTTATTTCAACGGCGGCAGCATTGATGTTTATGGTACTTTGAAAGCAACTCCCGGCAATGACGGTGGGTTTATCCTCAACGGTGCTGATGATGTAGTCAATGTCTATGAGGGGGCTACACTTGATGTCAGCTATGTTGACATTTACAAGACTTCTGGCAACTCTACCGTGAATGTTTATGGTACAGCTATAGTTGGATTCAAAATGTCTGATGGTTCCGGAAAGTTCACGTGGAATATTTCCGACGGTGGTGAACTGAGTGTAGCTAAGAACGGTATCGTGTTTAATAACGCAAACTCGGTCATTAACATTGCCGGTACCGTAACATCCACTTCTGTAACCGGTAACGGTGAAATCACCCTGACCGCAGTTGGTGCAAAGCTGAACGCAACCGAAGGTCTGACAGTAAAGTCCAATGTTGATGGATATGAAGTAACGTCAACTGATGGCGTTTACACACTCTCTGCAATCAGCTATGTTGCACAGATCGGCGATGTCAAGTATGCTTCCCTCCAGGAGGCTCTGAATGCCGCAGCTGCAGGCACAGGAAATGTAACAGTTGATATCCTTGCTGATATCAACCTCACAAATGTTGATTGGAATCCTGTAACTGTAAGTGCTCCCGGATATCCTGTTGTAACCGTAAACGGCAACAATAAGACCATCACCGGTCTTAACGATATGCTGTTCGCAGGTACATGGGCAGGCGGTTCAGGACTCATTATCAATGATCTGACGATCAAGGATTCCACCATCGTTAACGATGAAAATGACGAAAAAGGCACAGTAGGCGTTGGCGCTTTTATTGGTTATCCTCAGGCAAGCGCAACAATTACACTGAAAAACTGCCACCTTGTTAACTCTACTGTAAAGGGTGGTCACTGGACCGGCGGTCTCATTGGTATGGCAGGTGGATACAATGGCAATGATGGCCCTGTATTCATGGATCTTACCATTACCGGTTGCTCCGTAACAGGCTCCACTATCACCGGTAAGGGTTCTGCAGGCGGCATTATCGGTCACGGCAGCTGCGCTGCATGGACTAATGTAGTTATTACCGACACTACCGTTTCCGGCAACACCATTACTTCCACCGGCAGCTCCACCAATAAGGCAGGTGCTGTAATGGGTACCATCGGTGCGGCAGGTCAGTCTACCACTGCTGCTGGTGAAACCAAGACAGGCGGTGCATCTGTTGCTGCAACAGTTAGCGGCAATACCGTAACTTCCGGCGGCACTACTATCACAACTATCTACGGTCGTCAGGGTACCGAAACCGGTATGCTCTACATATCCGGAGGTACTTATGACAAATACCCGATCGAAGAAAATGTTGCCTACGCTAAACCTATCGATGGTCATGAAATCGTCATGAACGATGACGGCACCTATGGTGTTGTTCCCGCAACCTACGTTGCATACATCGGTGAACAGGGCTACACCACCCTCGCAAAAGCTGTTGAAGCAGCACAAAGCGGCGATACCATTGTACTGAAACCCGGCGAGTACACACTGCCCGAGTTTGCCAATAAGGAACTGACATTGAAGGGTGAAGACAAAGATAATACATCCATTAACGACTGGGTAAACAAGGGTTCTCAGGGTATGATGGGTTCCACCGTTCATTTTGAGGATCTGACCATTAATGGCAATACCGAAAACTATTACGGTCTCTTCCACACCACAGAGGTTACCTACAAGAACTGTAACATCAATGGTCTTCGTTTCCTGTATGCACCCAACGTATCTTTCGAAGGTTGTGCATTCAATGCAGAAGGCGTAGAGCACAGCTTCTGGACTTACGGTGCGTCCAATGTAACCGTAAAGAACTGTACTTTCACCTACACCGACCGTGCAGTAAACTGCTACAGCGAGAGCGGTAAAAATCATGAAACAGATATCACCTTCACCGGCTGTACCTTCACTTACGCCGGTACTGCTGGTGCTCCCGAAGGCGCAGTTGAGATCAACAGCGGCTCTAGCAAGTCCATCAAACTGACTATGAATAACTGCACCGCTCCTGCAAAGGGTGCAATGTGGTTCAACTCTCAGTGGGATAGCACCGGTGGTGCAAATACTGTTGTCTTTGTTAATGACGTACAGGTTTGGCCTGTTTACGTTGCAAAGATCGGTGAACAGGGCTACAGCACCCTCGCAAAAGCAGTTGAAGCAGCAACAGAGGGCGCAGAAATCGATATTATTGCAAATATCGAACTGACCGAAGGCGTAACCGTAGCAGCCGATGATGTAATTACCATCGACCTGAATGGACATTCTGTAACTGCTCCTCCTGAAGTTGGCCTTGCTGTCCGTGTAAACGGTAAGCTGACCGTTAAGGGCGGCACTGTCGATGCTGCTGTCGATGCCTTCTATGTAGGTGTTAAAGACAGCACAGTAGGCGACAATGCAGAACTGACCATCGAAAGTGATGCAGTTGTCAAAGCTGGCGATTGCTGCGTAGTTATCTATGGCGGCACCCTGAATTCTGCCGGTACTTTGTCTACCAGTTCTAACACATACGCAGCAATCCAGGGCAGCGGCAACTCTGCTGCAAATGATAACACTGTTATCAATATTACCGTTGGCACTGTAACCGCAGCAAGCTCTGTCGCAATTTATCAGCCTCAGGATGGCACACTCAACATCTCCGGCGGCACCGTTACCGGTCAGACTGCAGTTTACGTCAAGGACGGCGCACTGACTGTTTCCGGCGGAACTGTGAAAGCTACCGGCAATAAATTCAATTATGAAGCAAACAACAACGGTTGCTGCAATACCGGTGATGCCATTGTGCTTGAAGCTGATTCTGTAGCATATGGTGTACCCACTGCAACGATTTCCGGCGGTTCTATTATCGCCAAAGCTGGTTCTCCTGTCGCAGCTTACACTGCAAGTGGAAGCACAGCGTTCACTAACACCGATTTCATTTCCGGTGACTCCAAAGCAGAATTCTCCGCAGACGTCAGCGAATACTGCGTAAGTGGTCATCTGACTGAAAAGAATCCCACCACCGGTATGTATGAAGTGAAAGAGGATACCAGCGTACCTGTTGCCTGGATTGACCTCGATGATGACAATGCACAGGATGATGACGAGAAATTCATTTCCGTACAGGCAGCTTTGTACGCAGCCGAATCCGGTAAAACTGTTAAACTGATTGCAGACGCAACAGAAAGCACTATTATGATCCCCAACGGCGTAACTCTTGACCTGAATGGTAAGTATCTTGATACTGATAACATCTTCTCGTTTGGCGATGTTATTGATACCGGTGTAACCACAGGCGGTGTTGTCATCAGTAACGATCCCTCTAAAGCATTTATACAGCTCCAGTCTAATAATAACTATCTGCCACTGTATGATGCTAAAAACGGATGCTACAGATTCTTTGAGTATGAGCTGATTAATAGAGGTATTAGGGACGTTACAAGCGATGGAGCAAAATTTGGTTTTGCAATTACCTTTAATAATTCTGAGGCATATGATTATTTTGCAGATACTGAAAATTCTGGAGTAAAACTAAAAGTGGATCTTGATTGGACAGACAAAGATGAGGATAGAATTGTTCAGGTTGTGTTCACTGGCGAAAATGTATACGAATATGCTACAAAAGTAAAGAATGAACCTGATAAGACTTTTGCTCTCACATTGACTGTAAGCGGACTTGAAGATTTGAATATTGATTTTGTTTCTGCACAAATGATGGTCACATCAGATAATACAGGATTTAGCTCTAGCATATCACCGCTGACCCACACTGTGAGCGCAAGCGAATGAATGGAGAAATTATATGAAGATTTATGAAAAACCCATAATTGAAGTTGTGCAGTTTCAGTTGGAAGAATACGCCAATAATGATCATATTGTAGGGCCTTCCACAGAACAAGGTGTTGAAGAGTGGTAAACAGTAGCATTTATGAAATGCAAAATAGCTGACTTAACAGTTGAAATCCCAACTTCGGGAGGCTTAGCCTCCCGAACATGGGAGTATCTTACACATAACGAAACTGCTGTTGATTTTGAGATTTCAGAAGATAATTATCGAAGTCTTTGTTGGCCGAATCTGAGCGAAGAAGATATGATATACATGGAATCTGGATTCTCATTTTATGGTAATCTGCTCCGCTTCAACGGCCTAATGCTCCACTCCTCAGCAGTAGCACTTGACGGAAAAGGCTATCTCTTCTCCGGGCCATGCGGTATGGGTAAATCTACCCATACCCGCCTCTGGCAAAGCGTTTTTGGTGATGAGGCCAAGGTATTTAATGACGATAAACCAGCTCTGCGCCGATTGGATGGGAAATGGTTCGCCTACGGTACTCCGTGGTGCGGTAAAGACCATATCAACATCAACATGAAGGTGCCGCTGGCAGGTATATGCTTTCTCAAGCAAAGCGATGAGAACAAGATCCGTCGTCTTACCCCGCAGGAAGCTACGCCTCTGGTCATATCCCAAACCATGCGCAAATTCAAACAGGTGGAATATCTCAACCTGATGCTGTCCCACGTGGACAAACTCGTTCGAGAGATCCCGATCTTCGAACTGGAAAACAGACCGGAACCCGAAGCGGCGATATTGAGTCATGAAACCATGCTTAAAGCCGCCATCGAAGCCGGACTGTGATTAGCAAATGATTATACTCACGGGCGCAATGCGCCCGTGAGTATAGGTTCCCTATGCACATCAAGTGGGGATTTCTCCAACGCCTATGGCGTTGTTCGAAATGACAGATAACCTGTCATTCTGAGGGCAGCTTGCTGCCCGTGAGAATCCGCATACCCATCTCTGTCATTCTGAACCTGCGGAGCAGGCGTGAGAATCCGCAGTTATTTTGGAGATTCATTATGAAATTAAAAGAAGAATTTGTATTGCGTCAGGTTGCTGACGTCTGGGTAGTTCTGCCTGTTGGCAAAACTTCTGTTGACTTTAACGGTATGCTTACCCTTAATGAGTCCGGCGCTCTGCTTTGGAACACACTGGAGCAGGGGGGAGACCGTGAAAAGCTGGCTGATGCGCTTTTAGCCGAATATGAGGTCGCCAGAGATACTGCTCTTGCCGATGTGGACGAATTCATTGCCAAACTGAAGGAAATCGGTTGCCTTGAGTAAAACGGATTGCGACGGCTCCTGTTGAGTCTCGCAATGGCAGGGGAACTCCTGTCATTCTGAGCCTGCGAAACAGGCGTGATAATCTGTTGCATAGCATGATGGTGATTTCTCGTCGCTGACTTCATCAGCTCGCTCGAAATGACAGATGGTTTATACAGATTGCCACGCTCACTATGTTCGCTCCCAATGACGGTTTTGTATGGTATTAATTGCTTTTGGCTTCCCCTTGAGGGGAAGCTGTCACCGCAGGTGACTGATGAGGTGTTAAACTTAATTCTATCCGCGATGCATAATGTGCCGGAATTTCCGGTGCAGTATGGAGCGCGGATAAAGCTGTTTATAGATGGTTGATTACACCATTTTCTGCGTTTCAAACTCTTGAAAAGGATGTGTCTTAAATGAAAAGAAGACTTATAACAATACTGCTTGTTGCTGCCATGTTGACAAGTTTTGTGTTTGCATACAGTGATGAACAGGTAAAGGCCGCTGACGCACTGAATGAGCTTGGACTGTTCCTTGGCACAGGTACAAGCTATGACCTTGACAATTATCTTACCCGTGCGCAGGGTGTAACTTTGCTTGTTAGAATGATGGGTAAGGAGGACGAAGCGTCCAACGGAAACTTTAAAACCGGCTTTACTGATGTGCCTGATTGGGCGAAGGGTTATATCGGTTACGCTTTTGTCAATGACATCACAAAAGGCGTATCCGAAACCAGCTTTGACCCGGATACAAACATGACAGATTACATGTTTCTTACGCTGACTCTTCGTGCCCTTGGTTACAGCGACAGCGGAAACGATCCTATGTTTGTCTGGAACGACCCTTATCAGCTGGCATATCAGGTTGGCTTGATTTCTGCGCCTGCTGCCGACAACGATTTCACTCGTGCAGATGCTGTTGAGGTGTTCTGGAATGCTCTCAGCTCTCCTCTGTACGGACAGAATAAGACCCTTTCCGAGAGCCTTGTTGAACAGGATGTGTTCACCGACGATGAACTTGAAGCTGCAGAGACCACTCAGAGAGAAGGCCGTAAAGAAAACGCAGGAATTCCTATTGTTCGCCCCGGCACCGGTACATCCGGTTCCACAAGCTCGGGTTCCGGCAGTAATAACAATACTGATGACAAAGAAGTCATCGGCGGCGGTGATACTTCCGGTGGAACCACCGGTGGATCTTCCGGTACTGACAGCGGCTTTGATCCAAGCGGGATGACTTATGAAGAATACCAGGCACTCAGTGCTGAGGAACAGCAGGCTTTCTTTGAAAAGTTTGAGTCCATGGAAGATTTTATGAAGTGGCACCAGGACGCCAAGGCTGAATATGATGCCGAACAGGATTACATCGAAATCGGCGGAGATACTGTTATTGACCTCGGTGAGATCATTAACGGTAAAGCCTGATAATGAATAACAGTGTTAAAGAAGTTCAGATGGCGCAGCTTTCACCGTTGATGGAGAGCGTGCTGTCTAATGGCGGAACTGTTGATCTTACCGTTACCGGCAACTCTATGTTTCCTATGCTTAAACATAGAGTCAGCCGTGTCAGATTGGCTGCTGCTGATAGTCTTACCAAAGGGGATATACCTTTATATCGCAGAGACAACGGAAAATTTGTGCTCCACAGGATAGTGGAGCACAACGGTGACAGTTATTCCTGCTGCGGAGATAACCAGTGGTATTTGGAAACGGGGATTCGTAAAGATCAAATGATAGCTGTTGTAACGGCATTTGCCCGTGGGACACGCTGGGTATCTTGCAGCGATCCTTTTTACGGGTTTTACTGGAGAACATGGGTAGCTGTTCGTCCTGTGAGAAGACTAATATTTGGCGGTTTCGGCAGGATAAAGCGTGCTGTTGTTCGATTGCTTGGTTAAATCTTTATGTTGTATAGTGTTTGCTGAGAAATGAAAAAACATAGTTCTTTGATATGGGTATTTAAAAGAATCAAAAGCCATGTTCCGTTGATGCTTCTTTTAGTGGCGTCAAATGCGGGGTCAGCCTTGTTCGGCGTTGTTTTTGCCCTTGGAACGCGGCAGGTAATAGACAGTGCAGCAGCCGGAAATACAGATAAGTTTTTTGATGCGTGTATTCTTCAGGCTCTTATCATTGCGGGCATACTGGTTTGTAGATTTTTCTCCAGATATACTTCAGATTTGTTGACCATGGAACTGGACAGAAATTGGAAACGCAGCCTTTTGAACGGACTGCTCCATGCCGAGTATTCTGAGGTTTCCGGATACCACAGCGGTGAGCTTATCAACAGGCTCAATAACGATGTCAAGACACTGGACGATGGTCTTGTTTCTTCGATTCCCGGCATTGTTGCCATGCTGGTGCGTCTTGTTTCTGCTTTTTTGATCCTGCTGTCACTGGAGCCTGTTTTTGCACTGGTATTTTTTGCGATCGGAGCTGCCGCAGTAGTTTGTACCGGTCTGGTTCGCAGGAAGTTGAAAGCCCTGCATAAAAGTGTCAGTGAGTCTGAAGGGAAAGTGCTTGGTTTTCTGCAGGAAACTTTGGAAAAACTTCTCATAGTTCAGGCCATGGATGTAACCGGCGAAGCAGAAAAGCGTGCGGACAACCTTTTGACTGATCGTTTAGTTGTTCAGCGCAGGAAACGGAATGTTTCTCTTGCGGCAAATACGGGTGTAAGCGTTTTGTATTATGGGGCAGGTTTTGTTGCTCTTGTGTGGTGCGCATTCAGGCTGCTTCAAGGCAGTATGTCTTTCGGCTCGCTTACAGCTGTTACTCAGCTTGTCGGCCAGCTTCAGGCACCATTCGTAAATCTCTCTGGGGTAATGCCGAAGTTTATTGCCATGTCTGCTGCTGCAGACAGACTTATGGAACTTGATGAGATTACGCATTATCCGGAAGAATGCATTAATTCTCAGGATTTATATACAAAAATGACGGGAATTGAGGCTTCTGCTGTCAGCTTTTCCTATGAAGATGAACTTGTTTTGGAACACGCTTCATTCTTTATTCCCAAAGGAACTTTTATTGCCGTTACAGGAACATCCGGGGCAGGTAAGAGTACTTTGATTAAACTGATGTTGGGCATATTCCCACTGGATTCGGGCGATTTGAAAATAGTTTCTGAGAACGAGAGCGTATGCGTAACCAGAAACACAAGGAGATTGTTTGCTTACGTTCCCCAGGGTAATTACCTGTTCAGTGGTACCATAAGAGAGAATTTGATGCTGATTCGTCCTGATGCGACCGAAGAGGAACTGCAGGGAGCGGTGTTTGTCAGCGGCATGGATGCCTTTTTACCACAGTTGTCTGATGGTCTGGATACTGTTCTTGGCGAGAATGGAGAGGGAATATCCGAAGGTCAGGCGCAGCGTGTTGCGATAGCGAGAGCGGTACTAAGTGAGGCTCCGATACTGCTTTTGGACGAAGCAACTTCGGCTCTTGATGCCGAAACCGAAGAAATGATTCTGGACAGGATAAGTAAACTTGATAATCGAATGTGTATTGCAGTGACTCACAGACCTGCTGTTTTGCGTTTTGCGCAATACAGACTCGATGTTAACAATAAAGAAGTCAACCTATTTAAACAATAATTCAAAATATTCAGAGTGTTTTATGAACCAAACTTACAGAGGAATAATTACATTAATTCGCAGTGGATTAACAGGGGAGTCGCTGAACCTTCCTGAAAAGTTTGATTTGGAAACTGCGTATAATGAAATCTTACGTCATAAGGTTTTCCCAATAGTATACCTCGGCGCCATTAACTGTGGTGTATCCAAACAACTTCCTGTTATGAAAAAGATGTTTACTGATTATTGCCGGGCTATTTTACTCAATGAGAAGCAGTTGGAAGCGTTTTCGCTTTTATGCATGGCACTGGACAAGAATCAGCTGGATTATTTGCCGGTAAAAGGTTGTAATCTGAAAAAAATGTATCCCAAACCGGAAATGAGAATAATGGGAGATGCGGATATACTGATTCGGTTGGAACAGTATGATAAAGTTGCAAAAGCTATGGAGCATCTTGGCTATACTTGGAATAATGAATCTGAGTATGATTATGTGTGGGATTCTCCTGCGTTACATGTTGAACTGCACAAGTATCTGTTTGGGGAAAGTGAACAGGATTTCTTTTGGTATTTTCAAAATCCTTGGGATAAAGCTGAAAAAATCAATGGAAACCGTTATTTGTTGAACCCGGAAGACGATTACATATACATATTCACCCATCTTGCCAAACATTTTCGAAATGGCGGAATTGGATGCCGACAAATAATTGACTTATGGGTTCTTGAAAAGAATTACAACAACCTTGACTGGACATATATCAATCAAGAACTGAGAAAGCTTCACCTTGCAGAATTTAACCTATTTGTTCGCAAACTGTTGCTGGCGTGGTTTGATGATGGAGTCTGGGATAATCGTACTGTTCATATGACCGATTATATTTTTGCGAGCGGTAGCTGGGGAACTTTCGAATCTCATATTATCTCAGATGGTGCAAAGAAAGCAGAAAAGGTGAGTTCTGTTAACGGAGGTATTGTATACCGAGTATTTCGTATGCTCTTTCCACAGAAGAGTGTCATGAGCAGAAAATACCCTATTCTCGAGAGGTTTTCTTTACTCTTGCCGTTTATGTGGGTTTACAGGTGGGTTACGGCTCTTTTATTCAGAAGAAGGAACATACAAATTCAAAAAAGACAGCTTAAAATCGTTACGGCTGAAAACATCAGCAGTTTTCAAGAATTCCTTGAATATGTTGGGCTTAGCTTTAATTTTTAGCTGCATCAATTATGTATAATTAACACTTGCAAAGTATATTTGCTTTGCAGGTGTTATATTATTCATGCCATTACTTGTCAAAAAACATCTTATATGTTGAATATATCTTTTTGTAATTGCTTTTTTGCGCATTATATGGTTTAATAAAGTGATGTAATGGAATTGTTGTTTTTGGTCTGAAAAACAACAAACTACATACCGATCAAGTGAGGAATAAACACATTTTTTGAGGTGATTACAATGAACAAGCGTTATCCCCACGTGACTGAGCCTATCCGAGTAAGCGGAAACCTTTTCAAAAACCGCATTATTACGGCTCCTTCCACTATTCATTCCGCCAATGATGGCACTCTGCATCCCACTGAGGATTCCATCGCTTTCTTCGAACAGCGTGCAAAATCCGGTGCTGCAATGGTTTACGCTGCCGGCGTAAAGTACTGCGATGTCCAGGACGACGGCGAACACACCGTTTGGGACACTCGTGTTTACAACCACAAGCATAAGCTGGCACATCTGGCCGAACGCATCCACTTCCATGGTGCAAAGGCCGGCATGGAACTCATCGGCTTCTTCCCCGGTATCTACACCTGCTCCGAAGGCGGCCGTATCATGGGCAGCCCTCCCATTGGTAAGGAAGTTCCCAAGGAAGTTATGGAACAGACCAAGCAGGACATCGCTGATTGCTGTGCTGTTCTGCTCGAATGTGGTTTCGACTCCGTCCTGTTCCACTTTGGCCACTCCGTGCCTCTGGCACAGTTCCTGTCTCCTCTGACCAACCACAGAACAGACGAATACGGCGGAAGCCTTGAAAATCGCGTCCGCTATATCAACGAGGTTCTCGAAGCTGTTCGTGCCAAGGTTGGCAAGAAGCTGATGATCGAAGTTCGTATGTCCGGTACTGAATACGAGCCCGGCGGTATCACTGTTGAAGAAGGCATTCAGATCGGCGAAATGATCCAGGACAAGATCGACATTCTGCAGGTCTCTGCCGGTATGCTCACCCAGCGTTGGAACACCTGGACTCATCCCTGCGGCCATCTGCCTCCTCATCCCAATGTCTGGATCGCTGAGGAATTCAAGAAGTCCGGCAAGATCAATATTCCCATCACTGCTGTCAGTGGTTTCGGCAACATTGCTGAAGCTGAAGAAGCCATTGCAGCCGGCAAGTGCGATTTCGTAGCTATGGCCCGTGCATTCATCGCTGACCCTGAAATGATGAAGAAGAGCCTCGAAGGCCACGAAGACGATATCGTTCCCTGCGTTAAGTGCATGCGCTGCCACGACTCCGCTGTTTACGGTCACCAGTTTGCTTGTACCGTTAACCCCAAGGTTGGTCTGGAAGCTCACCTCGACAAACTCATCTCCGACAAGCCCGAAAAGGTAAAGAAAGTCGCTGTTATCGGCGGCGGTCCTGCCGGTATGAAGGCTGCTATCACTGCTGCAGAACGTGGCCACGAAGTCACTCTGTACGAAAAAGAAGACCACCTGGGCGGCAAGCTGTTCTTCGCTGACTACGTCAGCTTCAAATACCCCCTGCGCAACTACAAGGACTACCTTGCATATCAGGTTAAGAAGAGCAACATTCGTCTGATGCTCGGTACCGAAGCAACTCCCGAAATGATCAACGGACAGTATGATGCATGCATCATCGCTGTTGGTGCCGATCCTCTGATTCTGCCCCTGCCAGGCATCGAAAACGGCGTAGTTGCCACCGATGTTTACGGCAAGGAAGATACCCTTGGTAAGAGCGTCGTTATCATTGGCGGCGGTCAGGTCGGCTGTGAAACCGCTCTGCACCTGTGCGAAAAGGGCATCAAGGTTGCTATCGTTGAAATGCAGTCCAAGCTGGCTCCCGATGCAGCACCCACCTGCCGTACCGAAATGATGGTACTGCTGGGCGACGAGGCTGAAAAGGGCATGTTCACCGAGCTGACCAGCGCAAGATGCCAGTCCGTTGCTCCCGGTGCTGTTACATACCTCGATGCCGATGGCAACGAACAGACCGTTTACGGCGACACCATCATTCTTGCTTCCGGTATGCGCTCCAGAAGTGCTCTTGCCGACAGCTTCATGATGACTGATGCTCCCGAGTGCATCGAAGTTGGTGACTGCGTCCGCGCAAGAACCGCTGAACAGGCTACTCGCGAAGGCTTCTACGCCGCTGTTAATCTCTAATTATAAATCGAACCCGACGATGCGGATGCATCGTCGGGTTTTTCTTATTTAAACTGACAGGTTTCCGGGCAGGTAATTGCCATCAGTTCTTCGATCATATTGTGCAGCGCCCGTGAGGTTTCGGTATCAGCAGCTTTGTAATATACTTCTTTTCCTGAACGTCTGCTTGTAATCAATCCGGCAGATTTCAGCTGTTTGAGATGATGCGAAACAGCGGGGGAACTCATATCCATCAGCGCAGAAAGATTGATTACACATTCTTCACAATGGCACAGCAGCCAAAAAATCCTTGTTCGATTCTGATCACTTAATTGGCGGAATATATCCGACAGCAAGAGGAAATCTTCCGTGTTTGGCAGTCTTGAAATGATATCTTCAATGTTATTGCTGTGATTATGCGGCAGAGATGGCATGATTATCAACCCCCTTTACATTAAGTGTAACATATTCATAAGAAAAATAAAACAATTATTTAATCGTTTCATCTTGACTTTTCTGCAGTTTAATTCTATACTAATATTAAACGATTAAACAAATATTTAATCGAATCACTTATTGAGGTATTCAGTATGAAAAAGACTTATAGAATCGAAGTTGATTGTGCTAACTGTGCAAATAAGATGGAAGCTGCAGCAGCAAAAACTGATGGAGTAACAGAAGCCACAGTAAACTTTATGGCTCAGAAGATGATAATTGAGTTTAATGAAGATCATAATTCGGATGAAGTGATGAAGCTTGTAATCAAAAACTGTAAAAAGAAAGTATCTGATTGCGAGATATATCTTTAAGTAAACTTGGTACAATTGAAATGAGCAAAAAACAGAAAAAACTACTGATAAGGATTGTCGTTGCAGCCTGTCTTATCCTGTTGCTTGAGTTTGTCAAGACTCAAGGTACTGTCAGGTTTATACTGTATCTGATACCTTATCTTGTTATTGGATACGATATTCTGAAAAAAGCTGCTAAAGGAATTATGAACGGTCAGGTATTTGATGAGAATTTCCTTATGGCAGTTGCAACCATAGGTGCGATGGTAATTGCGTTAACAGACACTGGAGACTATGTTGAAGCGGTAGCTGTGTTGTTGTTTTATCAAACGGGAGAGCTTTTCCAAAGCTGTGCTGTTGAAAAAAGCCGCAGGAGTATCAGCCGGTTGATGGATATACGTCCCGACTATGCAAACATCGAACTTCATGGTGAGCTTATTCAGGTTGATCCTGATGAAGTTGAAATCGGCAGTGTCATTATTGTGCTTCCCGGCGAAAAAGTTCCTGTTGACGGCATTGTAGTTGAAGGCAGCTCAGATTTGAATTGCAGCGCACTGACAGGTGAAAGCCTTCCAACCGATGTTGAGGTAGGAGATGAGGTTATCAGCGGAAGTGTCAATATGACCGGTGTATTAAGAATCAAAACAACAAAAGAGTTTGGTGAATCAACAGTGTCGAAGATACTTGAACTGGTAGAAAATGCCGGTTCAAGAAAAGCCAAAACCGAAAAATTCATTTCTCGATTTGCCAGGATATACACTCCTGCAGTATGTTTTGCTGCCCTTGCTCTGGCAATATTGCCACCGATGTTCAGAACGCTTATTTTGGGCATTTCGGCTGACTGGAATGATTGGATATACCGTGCGCTTACATTTCTTGTAATAAGCTGTCCGTGCGCTCTGGTGATCAGTATACCCTTAAGCTTTTTTGCAGGTATTGGTGGAGCAGGAAATGTGGGTATTCTGATAAAGGGTGCAAATTACCTTGAAGCTCTTGCCGGGACGGAAGTCGTTGTGTTTGACAAGACAGGTACGCTTACAAAAGGAGCGTTTGAGGTCAGCGCAGTACACTCATTGACGATGGAAGAAAAGAAGCTTCTGGAGTATACTGCATTGGCAGAAAGCGCATCGTCCCACCCAATTAGTAAAAGCATCAGAGATTCATACGACGGCTTCGTTGACCGAACAAGAGTAACCGATATTTGTGAGATCAGTGGTGAAGGTGTTACTGCTATTGTTGACGGCAGGGAAGTTGTGGTTGGCAACAGCAGACTGATGGCGCGTTATGGAGTTGAATACCCGGAATGTGATACGGCAGGAACAATAGTTCATATTGCAGTTGACAGAGCTTATGCCGGAAATATCATTGTTTTCGATTCGCTCAAAGATAACGCAGAAAGAGCTGTTGCTCAATTAAAGAAGTCTGTATCAAAAACTGTCATGCTGACAGGTGACATAGAAATTGTTGCTTCAAAAGTGGCTGCAGAACTTGGTATAGATGAGGTATACAGCAGACTGCTTCCCGGAGATAAGGTAGATATTGTTGAAAAACTGATCGCAAATAAGCCGTCAAAGTCAAAACTGGCTTTTGTTGGTGATGGTATTAATGACGCTCCGGCATTGTCCAGAGCAGATATCGGTGTGGCAATGGGTGCTATGGGGTCTGATGCGGCCATAGAAGCTGCTGATGTGGTGCTGATGGATGATGACCCTATGAAGGTTGTAAAGGCTGTAATGATTGCTAAGAAGTGCATGAGGATCGTTTATCAGAATACGGTGCTCGCTGTTGGCATTAAAGCGATTTGCCTTGTGCTTGGCGCTATTGGTTCAACAGATCTTTGGCTGGCGATATTTGCAGATGTGGGCGTTATGATCATTGCTGTTTTAAATTCGATCAGAGCATTGTTTGTTAAGAATCTATAAATAAAAATTAAGCGGCGCCGCATTGCAATGCGGCGCCGTTCATGTTAGAATAATGCGAAGAGAACATTTGTATTGGAAGAAGGAAAGAGAATGAAATTCACAAAAATGCAGGGTGCCGGAAACGACTATGTTTATATCAACTGTTTTTGCGAAAAAGTTGATGATCCATCTGCTTTAGCTATAAAAGTATCCAACAGGAATTTTGGGGTAGGATCCGATGGCCTGATACTGATTTGCCCTTCTGATGTTGCCGATTGTCGAATGGATATGTATAATTCCGACGGTTCCCGGAGTCAGATGTGCGGTAATGGTGTCCGCTGTGTTGGTCGTTTTTACCACGACAGAGTATCAAAAAAGGAAACCATAACCGTCGAAACTTTGGCCGGCATCAAGATACTTAAAATGCATTATGAAAACGGTGTGGTCAGCTCCATTACAGTTGATATGGGAGAACCTGTGCTGAAACCCGAACTTATTCCTGTTGATGTTGCCGGTGAGAACGCGGTTGATGTCCCAATCAATGTAGATGGCATTGATTATAAAATGACCTGTGTTTCCATGGGAAACCCTCATGCAATTGTATTTGTAGACGATGTAGATGCTGTGGAAATTGAAAAGACAGGTCCGTTGTTTGAGAATCATAAACTATTTCCGGAACGTACCAACACTGAGTTTTTGCAGATGCCTGATGAATATAATATCAATATGCGTGTTTGGGAACGTGGAGCAGGGGAGACTCTTGCGTGCGGTACCGGAGCATGCGCATCTTTGGTTGCCGCAACTTTGCTCGGCAAGTGTGATGGTAAAGCTGCGCTGCACCTTAGAGGCGGTAAGCTGGAGATAGAGTGGAATAAAGATAACGGTCACGTTTATATGACAGGACCTGCTGAATTTGTTTTTGACGGAGAGTTGCTTATCTGATGAAAGAACTGCTGCAGCTGTTTGGATCTTTTTGCAAAATAGGTGCATTGACCTTTGGCGGTGGCTATGCCATGCTTCCCATGCTTACTCGTGAGCTTTCTGAGAATCGCGGATGGGTCACCAATGAGGAACTGCTTGACTATTATGCCATCGGGCAGTGTACTCCCGGTATAATAGCAGTTAATACTGCTACTTTTGTGGGATATAAGCGGAAAGGTATCTTGGGTGGAATCTTTGCTACACTTGGGATCGCATTTCCATCGCTGGTTATAATTACACTAATTGCAGGATTGCTCCAAAACTATGCGCATATCGAAATTATAAGACACGCATTCAACGGTATCAGAGTGGCTGTGGTTGCGCTGATTCTGAGTGCGGTTGTTAAGTTATGGAAAACCGGGGTTAAAAATGCCGTAGGCGTTATCCTGTTTTTGATGGCATTTATTGCGGTTGTAGTTTTGGGGCTGTCACCGATTTGGATAGTTGTTGTGTCGGTTACTGTTGGACTGATTCCTATGGCAATTGATCGGCTGAAAGGCAGGAGGACCGAAAAATGAAGTTTCTTCTTTTGTTTTTTGAGTTCTTTAAAACCGGACTTTTCTCTGTTGGCGGCGGACTTGCAACCCTTCCTTTTCTGTATTCCATCGCCGAACGATATGATTGGTTTACGGTTCATCAGCTTACTGATATGATAGCAGTGTCAGAATCAACTCCCGGTTCCATTGGCATGAATATGGCTACGTTTGCAGGATTTACCACTGCCGGTGTGCTGGGTGGTCTGGCTGCCACTCTTGGGCTTCTGTTGCCTTCTTTACTGATCATTCTTGTGCTTGCAAGGTTTTATATGGGGTTCAATGAAAAACCTGTTGTAAAGGCTGCCTTCAGCTGCATTCGTCCTGCTGTTTGTGGCATGATTGCAGCTGCCTGCTGGCAGGTTGCACGAGTTGCCTTATTTACACAGGATACAGTTCAGATATTGAACCTGAGCCTGCCTCAGATAAGTGCAGGAGCACTGATACTGTTTGTTATTCTGTTTACAGGAACTCAAAAGTTGAAGTGGCATCCTGCGGCGTTTATAGCAATTGCTGCTGTTGCAGGTATAGTATTTAAGTTTTGATGGTGAGATAATGAGGATTCTTGGTATAGACCCGGGATACGCCATAGTTGGTTTTGGACTTATCAGCGCAGACAGGGGAGAGCAGAAACTCCTTACCTGTGGTGCCATTAACACCAAAGCAGGTGATGAAATGGCGTACAGGCTTATGCAGATCCAGGACGACATGAAGCAGTTGCTGGAGACATTTAAACCGGATGTGGTTGCTATAGAAGAATTATTCTTCAACACAAATATCACAACCGGCATAAATGTTGCTCAGGCAAGAGGAGTTATAATGGCTGAATGCTGCAGAGCAGAAATACCGATTTTTGAGTATACACCTCTGCAGGTAAAAATGGCTGTTACAGGTTATGGCAAAGCCGAAAAAAGACAGGTGATGGACATGACAAAAAGGCTGTTGAAGCTGGACGATGTGCCAAAGCCTGATGATGCTGCCGATGCAGTGGCGATTGCGCTGTGCCATGCCAGAAGTTCTACATCTTTGCTGGCCAATAAATACCGGAAAGGATAATCGGAATGTTTTACTACATTATGGGAACAGTTGCCCACATGGAAGAAGGGCTTGCAGTCATCGACTGCGGAGGCGTAGGCTACGCCTGTCATACAACCACATCGACTCTTTCAAGGCTAAAAAAAGGCGAGACCGCAAAGCTTTTTACATACTGCAACATTAAGGAAGATGCTTTCGATATATATGGATTCTTTACCAATGAGGAACTGAAAAGCTTCCAAATGCTGCTGAGTGTTTCCGGAGTTGGGCCAAAGGTGGCGCTGTCGATATTGTCGTATACTTCGCCGGACAGGTTGTCTCTCGCCATTATGACAGGCGATGAGAAAGCACTTACTCAGGTTCAGGGTGTTGGCAAAAAAATGGCTCAGCGCATCATACTCGAACTTAAGGACAAGCTTGGTTCGATGATGACTGAGATGGACAGTGGCTTTGAAGCTGTTGCTTCTGTAAACTCCGGCGGTAAAGCTGCCGAAGCTGCTGCAGCACTGGCTGCATTGGGGTACAGTGCCAGTGAGGCAGGTGCTGCCTTGAAGGGCATAGATGTGGATACTTTGCCTGTTGAAGAGATAATCCGTGCAGCATTGAAGAAAATGATGAAATAGGTGAAATAAATGAGCATAGAGTTTTCTGATGTTTATGATGAGGGTCTTGTAACAAAGACATTTACACCCGAAGATGAAACTGAGTTTTCTCTCAGGCCCAAATCTCTGGCAGAATATACCGGTCAGGAAAAGGCAAAGTCAAATCTGTCGGTATACATTGAAGCGGCAAAGCAGCGTGGTGAATCCCTCGACCATGTGTTGCTATATGGACCTCCGGGACTTGGCAAAACAACTCTTGCCGGCGTAATTGCCAACGAAATGGGAGTTAATGTCCGCATCACTTCCGGCCCCGCTATTGAAAAAACCGGAGATCTTGCAGCACTGCTGACAAATCTTAATAAGAACGATATCCTTTTCATTGACGAGATACATCGCCTCAACCGAAACGTTGAGGAGATACTTTATCCTGCCATGGAGGATTATGCCATAGATATAATTATTGGTAAGGGGCCTTCTGCGAACTCGATCCGCCTTGATTTACCTAAGTTCACACTTATCGGAGCAACAACAAGAGCAGGTCAGTTATCGTCACCGCTGCGTGACCGTTTTGGTGTTTCACTTCGACTCGAACTATATACCGCCGAAGAATTGCAGAAGATAATTATGCGCAGTGCGGCACTTCTTGGCGTCCCCATTGAGGCGGAAGGTGCACTTGAAATCGCTTCACGCTCTAGAGGAACACCTCGTATAGCTAACAGAATGCTTCGCAGAGTCAGAGATTTTGCACAGGTTTTGGCAAACGGAAAGATTACGAAACAGGTCGCCGATGAAGCACTGAATCGTCTTGAAGTTGACCACCTTGGTATTGATGCAACAGACAGGCGCATGCTCAGAAGTATTATTGAAAACTATGGCGGTGGACCCGTCGGGCTTGAAACGCTGGCTGCAACTATCGGTGAGGAGGCTGTTACACTCGAAGATGTCTACGAACCCTACCTTATGCAGATAGGATTCCTGGTCAGAACTCCCAGAGGACGATGTGTTACAAAGCTGGCTTACGAACACCTGGGAATCAAGTTTGTTGGAGATTCCGGACAAATCGGTATATTCTAGTTAAATTTTCATATAAAATTTTAACCAAAATATCCTGCATTGCTTTTGGCAAAATTAATAAAAATCCCTCAAAATGCTTCTGATTTTTAAAATATTTTGTCTAAAAGCTTGACATTACCCGGATGGGTGTTTATAATACGTTTATCTTCTGCAAAGCAGAAGTTGTTTGCTGTACCAATTTTTGAGTTGTCACCCCCTCTCAACGCTGCTCTGATGAGCATTTTTCCTGCGCCCACTGTTGTGGGAAAGCATCCGGCTTTTTGATGAACACATGCTAGCATGTATCGGGGATGTTTCTTAAGTTTGCACGCATAATGTCTCCGATGTCGGAGGCCCCGGTCGTGTATCGACCTTTCCAAAATGTGGAATTCGGCAAAGCCGTTCCAAATATAACCCAGTGAGGCTCAACGCGATTATCCGGTGGGTTTGGTCTGGGACATTCTCATTTCAAATTAAGAGAGGGTTTAACAATGTACGAAGACAAGACTTTAGTTTGCAAAGAATGCGGAGAAGAATTCGTTTTCACCGCCGGTGAACAGGAATTCTACGCAGAGCGCGGTTTCCAGAACGAACCCCAGCGCTGCAAGCCCTGCCGTGATGCTCGCAAGAATGCCAGCAGAGCTCCCAGAGAGTATTTCACCGCAGTTTGCGCTTCCTGCGGCGGCGAAGCAAAGGTTCCTTTTGAGCCCAAGTCCGACCGTCCTGTATACTGCAGCGATTGCTTCGCTCGTATGAGAGAGAACGGCTAATTTCCGCTGTATAAAGCTACATCAAACCGCTGCGAGTTTTCTCGCAGCGGTTTTGTTTGAGGATACTATGAGTGTTTTAGTTTATTGTGCGCCTATTCGCAGCATCAGTGATGCAGAGTATGAACATCTTAGAGTCGGTTTGCCTGAATTTCAGCAGCACCGGTTCAATATCAAACGTCCCGGGTCTTTGTTTGCGTGGTGTTTGCTGAAAGAAGTGGTTAAAAGTATTTGGGGTTTTGAAACCTTACCCGAATGCATAAAGCCTGAGTCGGGTAAACCTTACTTTGCAAAGTATCCGGATATACATTTTTCACTCAGTCATAATGATTACTTTGCTGTATGTGCTGTCAGTGACAAGCCTGTTGGCTGTGATATTGAATCGGTCTCGAGAAAACCTGCAAAGGTGTTGCTGGATAAAGTTCTGACATCTGATGAGAAAGAATTGGTTTTGACGAGCCGTGACTTCGATAAAGCTTTTATGAAAATTTGGACTTTAAAAGAAGCAAAGCTAAAAAAGGAAGGAACAGGTCTTGCAGGTGGCATCGGAAAAACTGATGTGGCTGACATCTTTTTTGGAAATATGGTTCGCAGTGAGTCAGGTGAGTATTTCAGCGTTTTTGAGCATGAAGGTAACCATATTTCAGTTTGTGCATCAGACTTTGCGTCAGATATTCTGGAGATAAAAATATAGCGTGCAGATTGATCTCTGCACGCTATTTGTTTTATTCAGGTTATGCAGCAGGGGATACCTCGGGCTGAACCTCCGGTGTCACGGTTTCTGCGCTGACTCCGGGAGTAACTTCGGGTTCAGGTTCAGCTGTTTCGCCGCCAAGAATGGGGGTTGCTTCGATGGCAACCTGGTTTGCAATATCGCCTTCGGAACCAACAAGTCTGTGAATGTTTTCAAGTGACTGACGCATGGTTGCATACAGATCATCACTGATTGTGCTGCTGCCGGCATTAAAATCGGCAATAGACTGGTTGATATCATATATAACAAAGCGATTTGACTGTGACGACAAATAAACAGGAACGTAGTTGACGTTGTCAAAACTAAGCTTACCGGTTTCATTATCGACTGATACGGTAAGATTAAGTATCATGGAATCGTTGCTGTACTCCTTAGACATGGCTGAGAGGAAGTTGCCAAGAGAATATGCTGCAAATACTTGCTTTTCCTCACCATCAACAGTAGTTACGGTTCTGATCTCGTAGGGCTGCAGATAATGGGGATGGCTGCCAAGTATGATATCAACACCGTTTTCAAACATCAGATTGGCGATGGTGTTCTGATCATCACTGGGAGTGGTCTCATATTCGGAACCCCAATGAAGCAATGCAACAAGTACATCGCAGCCCAAAGACTTTGCGGCGGTCAGATCAGCCAGTATTTGAGTTTCACTGATTTCGGAGAAAAATGTTGAATAATCATCATACAGCACGTTGACTGAGTACTCGTAGCCTTCGGGAATGGAAAGACCGTTGCAGCCCTTGGTATAACCAAGGAAACCGATTTTCAGACCGTTTATTTCCTTGATGACAACGCCGCCGGAAGAAGAGCGATCTTCCTGAGTGTAGTAGGTGCCTACATTGTCCAAACCGGCATTGCGGATATTCTTAATGGTGGAAACAAGACCGGTGATTCCGTGCTGAAGGCTGTATGTACAGGCGGTGGACAGAATATCAAAGCCTGCACCTGAAAGGTTGTTGGCAAGGGCTTCGGGAGCGTTGAAGTCAGGCTTGCCCTGATATCCAACATCAGCTCCGGCAAAAGTAGTTTCAAGAGTGCCTACACAAATATCTGATGCAGAAGTGTACTTGCTGATTTGAGCAAAGCAGTGGGAAAAGTCGTAACTGCCGGAAGCAGAATCAAGTGCATCAGTCATTTGCTCTTCATATACCATTATATCGCCAACGGCAGAAAGGGTAAAGGTGGAAGCGTTTACTTCGGGAACATCTTCATCATTTTTAGCGTTGAGCACATCGAGATCATCGGGATGAGGTGTTGGGAACACGGCAATAGCTGCGCTTTCTTCGGGAGCAGCTTCTTCTGCGGGCGAGCCGCCGCCGGAACATCCTCTGGCAATAAGTACTATGAGCAGAATTATCACTGCAAGAACAACGCCGTACATTATACGCTGTCGAATAATTCTCTTTCTGCGAAGCTCTGCGCGTTTACGTTTGCGCTCGGCAAGAGCTGCAAGTCTTTGCTCTTCGGAAATTTCAGGGATATATTCGTTGTTATCCATGTAATTACCCCCTTATGTTCTTTATATATTATGAATTATACAATAAGTCAAAAAATAAAACAATAGCAAAATATTATGTAAATAAAAAATCTTGCGAAATATAATCAGTGATTGTAAAAAAACAACGATAGATATATAATTAGCTATATAAACTGACCGGAGGCGCAATGTTGGATACCAGAAAGATTACAAGGATAGCCATGCTCACCGCTGTGGCACTGGTCATATTCGTTGTTGAAAACCAAATACCGGTTCCGATTCCTGTTCCCGGTGTTAAGCTGGGACTTGCAAATGCGGTTACTTTGTTTGCCATGTGGACGCTGGGCAGGCGAGAAGCCGGAGCTGTACTGTTTTTGCGAATAATTCTTGGCAGCCTTGTTTGCGGTACAATATCTGCCATGCTGTACAGCATAAGCGGTGCGGTGCTTTGCTATATTGCCATGTGCTTTGTTATGCAAATACTGACCATGAAACAGATGTGGATTATGAGTATAATTGGCGCTGTATTCCATAATATAGGTCAGATGCTTGCAGCTGTTTTGATAACTTCAACTACTGCATTGATAGCATATTTGCCGGTTCTGATGGTTTCTGCAGTAATAACGGGATTGTTTACCGGGTTGTGTGCCCAGTATGCAGCCGCTCATTACAAGAAAATAAAAGGAGACAGATCATGATGGATGTTTTGAAAGATATTTCCGCAGCAAAAGAAACATTTTGGTTAAATCCAAACCTGAAAGCTGTAAATGATGCAGATTTTCCGATAAGTGACGAGCAGATTTCGGATGCATCAAAACGTCTTGAGAGGTTTCAGCCTTTCCTGGAAAGGACATTTAGCGACTGTCCGGACGGAATTATTGAATCGCCTTTAAAAGAAATCTCCGGTATGAAAACCTCTTTAAATGAAGATGGTGCGGACATCTGCGGCAGACTGTTTTTAAAAATGGACAGTCACCTTGCTATAGCAGGGTCTGTAAAAGCCAGAGGCGGAGTATATGAAGTACTGAAATACGCAGAATCATTGGCTTTGAGAGAAGGAATTCTGAAAGAGGCAGACGATTATTCACTGCTTTGTGACCAAAAGGAATTCTTTGGCCAATATACAATTCAAGTCGGATCCACCGGAAATCTTGGTCTGAGTATTGGCATTACTGCCGCAGCCCTCGGATTTAAAGTGATAGTTCATATGTCTTCAGATGCGCGGCAGTGGAAGAAAGATATGCTGAGGTCAAAAGGTGTTACCGTTATTGAATATGATGACGATTACAGCAAGGCTGTTGAGGAAGGCAGACGCAATTCAGATGCTGACCCAATGAGCTATTTCGTTGACGATGAGAACTCCGTTGATTTGTTTTTGGGTTATGTGGTAGCCGCCGAAAGATTGGCAAAACAACTTGATGAGCAGAATGTTAAGATTGATGCGGATAACCCACTTATCGTTTACATACCGTGCGGCGTAGGTGGAGCACCGGGTGGTGTTGCTTACGGTCTTAAACGCAGATTCGGAGATAATGTCCACTGCTTTTTTGTTGAACCGGTTCAGTGCCCATGTATGCTTGTTGGTATGGCAACCGGCAGGCATAATGAGGTTTGCGTGCAGGACTTTGGGCTTAGCGGTATAACCGAAGCCGATGGACTTGCTGTTGGCAGGCCATCCGGATTTGTGGGGAAAACAATGGAAAATCTGCTGTCGGGAATATTTACGGTGGAGGATAAAAGACTATTTGATTGGCTTAGAAAACTGAATGTGGAGGAAAATGTTCAAATAGAGCCTTCTGCATGTGCAGCATTTGCAGGACCTGCAGACAGAATGAAGCACGATGACAGCAAAAAGTATTTTGAGAACATTCCCATTGAAAAATGCATCGAAGTTTGTTGGGCTACCGGTGGATCTCTTGTACCCGGTGAAATTATGCAGCAGTATCTAACTGCTTATGTGGAGGATTAGTATGACAGATACTCAACTTATACAGCTTGCTGAACAAATGCTTTCTCGTTCGTATGCTCCGTACTCAAAGTTTTGTGTGGGTGCTGCTCTGCTGGGGAAGAACGGCAAAGTATACACCGGGTGCAACATAGAAAGTGCGGCTTTTGGAGCAACCATTTGCGCTGAGAGGTGCGCCCTGTCAACCGCTGTTGCTGACGGATGTCGTGAATTTGAAACAATTGCGGTCATATCTTCTGCTGATGACTATTGTTCACCATGCGGTATCTGTCGGCAGTTGATATTTGAGTTCGGGCAAGACACCAGAGTACTTTGTGCCAGAAACTCTGAGGATTATAAAGAATACAAGATATCAGAACTGCTTCCGCTTGGATTCGGTCCGTCAAATTTGTAAATAAAAACCGCTTCAAAACATATGATGTGTTTCGAAGCGGTTTATTTTATTTAGTTCAGATTTTCTCTACGCCGAGT
The DNA here is from genome assembly GCA_015068245.1 of Oscillospiraceae bacterium. Lineage (GTDB taxonomy): Bacteria > Bacillota > Clostridia > Oscillospirales > Oscillospiraceae > SIG469. The sequence goes on along the minus strand of SVKU01000001.1, from coordinate 280,272 downwards.
TCAACATTGTCGCCGGCGAGATCCCAACTCTTAACAAAGCCCTTGACTTCGCCATAGCTGATGGTCTCCGCGAGAAGGTCTTTCTTCATGGTGTCTTCGCTGCCGGAAATAAGTTCGCGGGTAGAATCACCGCAGTTTACATAGATATTGATACGGTCGGTGACGTTAAATCCGGCGTCCTTACGCATGGTTTGCAGGCGGCGGATAAGCTCACGGAGGTTGCCTTCCTTAATAAGCTCATCGGTCAGAGCGGTATCCAGAGCGATTGCAAATCGGCTGTCGCTCTTGGCTGCAAAGCCTTCCACCTTGGCAGTCTCAATGAGAACGTCGTCCATGGCCAGTTCAATGTCTCCGCCTTCGCAGTGGAGCACAAGTTTGCCTGTTTCGTTCAGTTCGGCCATAGCCTTGGAACCGTCAAGCTCACCTAGAGCCTTTCTGATTTCACCAAGGCGTTTTCCATACTTGGGTCCGAGGGTCTTCAGCTGAGGTTTGAAGATGTAGGAACTGAAACGGGACATATCGGTCAGGAATTCAACATTTTTGACGTTCAGCTCATTCTCGATAATATCGATAAAGAAGTTGTCGAGCTCGATACCGGTATTTACATACATCTTGTTGAGCGGCTGACGGTTGTTTACCTTTGCTTCATTTCTTGCTGCACGACCCAGTACAACGATATCGTACGCGGCATCCATCATGGCTTCGAGGTTTTTGTCGACCAGTTTGTCGTCGCAGACAGGGAAGCTGCACAGGTGGATACTTTCGGGAGAATTGTTATCCAGCTTTCTTACCAGGTTCTGGTAGATATCCTCGGTAAGGAAGGGAATCATGGGAGCAGCGCATTTGCAAAGGGTTACAAGAGCGGTATAGAGGGTCATGAAAGCGTTGACGGTATCTTCGGTCAGCTCGGTTTCCCAGAAACGCTCACGGTTGCAGCGGACATACCAGTTGGACAGCTCATCAACAAATGCGGCCAGAACCTTTGCGGTTTCGGGGATACGGTAGTTGGACATATTGTCGTCAACTTCGGCTATCAAAGTGTTAGTCTTTGACAGCAGCCACTTATCAAATACGGGCAGTTTGTCGTAATCAAGGGTGTACTTTGTTGCGTCGAAACCGCTGATGTTGGCGTACATTACATAGAAAGCGTAGGTGTTCCACAGAGTACCCATGAACTTGCGCTGACCTTCGGTAACAGCGTCAGCGTGGAATCTGTTGGGCAGCCAGGGAGCGGAGTTTTCGTAGAAGTACCAGCGGATTGCATCAGCCCCGTGTTCATTCAGAGCATCAAAGGGATCAACAGCGTTGCCCTTTGATTTGGACATCTTCTGACCGTCCTTATCCTGAACGTGACCGAGAACGATTACGTTTTTGTAGGGAGATTTGTTGAACAGCAGGGTAGATACCGCAAGCAGGGAATAGAACCAGCCACGTGTCTGGTCAACAGCTTCGGAAATAAAGTCGGCAGGGAAGTTCTCTTCAAACTTGTCCTTGTTTTCAAACGGATAATGCCACTGAGCAAAGGGCATAGCGCCGGAGTCGTACCAGCAGTCGATAACTTCCTCGACACGATGCATTTCGCCGCCGCACTTGGGACACTTGATAGTGACAGCATCGATGAAAGGACGGTGCAGCTCGATATCTTCGGGACAGTTATCGGACATTTCTTTCAATTCGGCAATAGAACCGATGGCGTGCTGGTGACCACACTTACACTCCCAGACAGGGAGAGGAGTTCCCCAATAACGGTTACGGCTGATACCCCAGTCCTGAACGTTTTCAAGCCAGTCGCCAAAACGGCCTTTGCCGATGGATTCGGGGATCCAGTTGACGGTATTGTTGTTGGCAATAAGATCGTCACGAACGGCGGTCATCTTGATGAACCAACTGTCGCGTGCGTAGTAAATAAGGGGTGTGTCGCAGCGCCAGCAATGGGGATAGCTGTGCTCAAACTTCAGACGCTTGAACAGCAGACCTGCTGCATCAAGATCGTCCATGATCTGCTTGTCGGCAGTTTTGCAGAATACACCTGCCCAGGGAGTGTTTTCGGTCATCTCGCCCTTGCTGTTGACGTTCTGAACAAATCCTACGCCATAGCGGGCGCAGACACGGTTGTCGTCTTCACCGAAAGCGGGAGCGTTGTGAACGATGCCGGTACCATCGGAAATGGTAACATAGGGGTCGTTCATAACGATGAAAACCTTGCCGGATTTGGGCTTGCAGCAGTCGAACAGGGGTTCGTATTCGGCATATTCCATCTCACTGCCCTTGAAACGGCTAATGATTTCCCAATCACCTTCGCCAAGAACGCTTTCAACCAGGGCTTCTGCCATGATAAGGACTTCGTCGTTCCAGCGAACACGGACATAGTCGATGTCGGCGCCCATACACAGAGCTACGTTGGAGGGCAGAGTCCAGGGGGTGGTGGTCCATGCAAGAATTGAAGCGTTGTCGGGGTCGTTTTTCAGCTTGAAACGAACCGTGCATGACAACTCCTTGACGTCTTTATAGCCCTGAGCAACTTCGTGAGAAGACAGAGGAGTGCCGCAGCGGGGGCAATAAGGAACAATTTTATATCCCTTATAGAGCAGGCCGCGATCCCAAATCTTCTTAAGGCTCCACCAGATGGATTCGATATAGTCGTTGTGGTAGGTTACATACGGATCGTCCATGTCAGCCCAGAAGCCAACAGTAAAGGAGAAATCTTCCCACATTCCCTTGTACTTCCAGACGCTTTCCTTACATTGGGCGATAAAAGGCTCAAGACCATACTGCTCGATCTGCTCCTTACCGTCGATACCAAGCATCTTTTCAACTTCCAGTTCAACGGGAAGACCGTGGGTATCCCAACCGGCTTTACGGATGACCTTGTTGCCCTTCATGGTCTGATAGCGGGGGATAAGATCCTTGATAACTCTGGTCAGAACGTGGCCTATATGGGGCTTGCCGTTTGCTGTGGGAGGACCGTCGTAGAAGGAATATACAGGACAGCCTTCACGGACAGCCATGCTTTTTTCAAATATCTTGTTGTCTTTCCAGAACTTTTCAACCAGCTTCTCACGCTGCTTGAAATTCAAGGTTGCGGAAACTTCTTCGTGCATGAAATAACCTCCAAATCAAAAAAGCCTTCGTCCCGCAAAAGGACGAAGGCATAATACTTCGTTTAACCACCTTACTGCATACAGACATATGAGGCCACTGTAACGGGGGGCGACCGTCGTTTTCTACTGACTGCCGTGTTCGGAAACGCAGCTCGGAAGTGATATTCGGACTGCTGTACCTGCCGGGCTTGCACTATCTCCGGCTCGCTGAAAGGACAATACAGACTTACTTGTCTTCGTCATCGCTTTTTATTATAAACATTAACCAACTAATACTAACAGAATGATCAAATATTGTCAAGTGGTGCATAGGTTTCCGGACATACTTCAAGAATCTTTTTCTGCAGAGATTTAAGGTCAAAGAAGGTGTCCGGCTTTTTAGTGTCGTCTCTCAAAAGTGCGGCAGGGTGATACATGGCCATCATGTGGACATTTCCACGTTCAAACCATATTCCATGCTGACGGGTAATGGCAAAATCGCTGTCCAGCAATCGCTTTGCGGCTATTCTGCCAAGACAAACAATTATCCTGGGATTGATCAGTTTTACCTGCTGACGCAGCCAATCGATGCAGGCATCCTGCTCAACGGCAAGAGGGTCACGGTTTCCGGGTGGACGGCATTTGACGATATTGGCTATGTATACCTGTGTACGGTCAAGGTCGATTATCGACAGCATATCGTCCAGCAGCTTGCCGGCGGCACCTACGAAAGGAACACCCTGCAGATCCTCCTGCTGACCGGGCCCTTCGCCTATAAACATGACTTTTGCAGAAGTGTTTCCAACACCAAAAACAAGGTTTGTTCTTGTTTCGCATAATGAGCATTTTCTGCATCGCATATTGTCTTCATAAAGCTTTTCCCAGGTCATGCAAATACCTCCTACTTGCTTAACGGTACATTGCGATTATACCATAAGCGGCTTCACCAGTAAAGCATGTACGGCATAAATTGAGAGCAAAGGGGAGATATGTTTTGAATAATTATTATATAACTTTCAGGTCTATAACCGGAGCACAAAAAGCAGTAAAGATACTTGAGAGATCGGGAATTTCAATATCTATGCAAAGAACACCGAAAAACATGGTTACCGAAGGTTGTGGATATGCGGTGAAAGTCAAAGAAGACAAGGCTGCCGCAGCTGTAAGACTGTTGAAATCTTCGGGTGTTAACTATGGAAAACTGTTTATTGCAACTGACAGCGGATACAGGGAGGTAATAGGATGAAAACGGTATATCTTGACAGTGCGGCAACAACATTGGTCAAACCACCGCAAGTGGCGAAAGCTGTCGGCAGGGCAATTAAAAGATTTGCAAGCCCGGGGCGTGGCGGTTATGAAGAAAGTGTAAAGGCTGCAGATGTGGTATTTGAATGTCGTCAGAGAGCAGCTGACCTTTTCTGCGTTGATGAACCGGAAAAGATAGTGTTTACCATGAACGCAACCCACGGACTGAACATCGCAATTAAGTCACTGTGTTCACAGGGGGATAAGGTCGTTGTTTCGGGATACGAACACAATGCGGTTATGCGGCCCCTACATGCTGTTGGCGCCGACATCGTTGTGGCTGAAAGCCCATTGTTTGATAAACAGGCGGCGGTTAGAGCTTTTGAGGATAAAATCGGTGAAGGCACAAAGGTTGTGGTATGTACACATGTGTCAAACGTGTTTGGATTTGAACTGCCTGTGTATGAAATAGCAAAAGTTTGCCAAAGACACAGAATACCGCTCATAATAGACGCATCACAATCGGCAGGGACGCACCAGATCAATGCGGCACAGTTGAATGCGTCATTCATTGCAATGCCCGGTCACAAGGGGCTGTACGGTCCACAGGGGACAGGAATACTGATTTGTTCCGATAAAGCAAAGACGTTGATAGAGGGCGGTACAGGAAGTGAATCAAGAAAAATCACCATGCCGTTTTTTTTGCCTGACAGACTGGAAGCGGGCACTCATAATGTGGCAGGGATAGCCGGACTGAATGAAGGACTGAAGTTTGTGGAAAACAATACTGTTTCTGCCATCCTTGACCATGAGAGGAAACTGATTTCGCATATAGTTTCATCGATTAAAGATAACAAGGCTGTCAGGCTTTTCACATCGATTGAGCCTGAATCCGGAGTATTGTCGATGGTTTTTGAAGGCGTCGACTGTGAGACCGCAGCACAGATGATGGCCGAACAGGGGATTGCTGTTCGAGCAGGACTTCACTGTGCTCCTTTGGCTCATAAAACTGCGGGAACAATCGAACATGGAACTGTCAGGGTAAGCGTGTCGGCTATGACTTCCGTGAAAGAAGTCAACGGATTTATCAGCTTTGTGAACAAATTATAAACCTTACAAAAGTAGGCAAATACAAGTACTGTTTGTCTTGCCAAATCAGATAAAATAATATATAATAAAGTGATTATACAGGTTGAAAAGGAGAGTTGCAAATGGAATATGTCTCCTCGATAAAAGACAGTGCCGTTCAATTGATCGGCATGATGAAATGGCAGGACTATGTTGATATTCTGCTTGTAGCATTTATTATATATCAAATCGCCATACGTATTCGGTCGTCCAGCGCATCAAGAGTAATCAAAGCAATACTGTTCTTCGTTGTTTTGAGCTGGATAACCGAAGTCATGCAGCTTAATGTTATCAGCTGGGTCATTGAAAACACGCTCGATATCGGGCTGTTGGCGTTGATCATTGTGTTTCAGCCGGAACTGCGCCGAGCTCTTGAACATGTTGGAAGCGGTGGTTTCAGGTTCCTGTTTGGTTCAGATGAAATGGGCGATGACACCACTGCCTGCATAATGAGAGTTGTTGCCGCATGCTCCGAGATGTCCCGTGAAAAGGTTGGAGCACTCATCGTTTTTGAAAAAGACATGAAATTGGATGATTATTTCAAAAGCGGAACCGTATTGAATGCGGAGGTATCGGTTGAACTGATCAGAAACATTTTCTTTCCCAAAGCTGCTCTTCATGATGGTGCGGTGATCATTTCCGATAATCGTATTGAAGCAGCGGGCTGCGTACTTCCGCTGACAAGCAATACACATCTCAGCCGGGATCTTGGTACACGACACAGAGCAGCGATAGGTATGAGCGAAAGCTCTGATGCCGTTGTTGTTATTGTTTCAGAGGAAACGGGCACCATTTCGGTTGCTTCCGGCGGTATGCTTAAACGGCACCTTGCTCCGGAAACTCTGGAAAAACTGCTAAGATCAGAGCTGATAGGCAACGAAGACGACGATAAGGATAAATTCAACCTGAAAAAGCGTTTCAAGGTGAAGAAGAATGAATCAAAATAAATCTAAGAGCAAAGCTTTAATATTACTGGTATCTCTGTTTGCGTCTATATGCATGTGGGTATACGTTGTGACCACTGTCAACTATCTCGGTGAGAGCGAACTGAGGAACATTCCCGTAACCTTTGTGGGGCAGGAGGAAATGCTGTCCGATTATGATCTGATCATTTCGGAGGGGGCAGATTCTACAGTCAGCCTCACACTGTACGGAAGACGCTCTGTCCTTGCTCAGATTAATAAAAACAACATTACCGCTCAGGTAGACTTGAGTAACGTCAAGCGTTCCGGTGAGAACCTTGCCTTGTCCTACGAGATAATCTATCCCAACGGTGTGGACGAGGATGATGTTACGGTCACTAACAGGGATTCATATTACGTTTACCTTACTGTCCAGCAGCTTGAAACCAAGAACATAGAAGTCAGAGGCGTGCTTGATGTCGACTGCGAGGTTGCGGAAGGATACGTGGCCAAGGCATTTGCGTTCCAGCCCGAAACAATAGATATTATGGGTACCTCCGACAAGCTGGCTTTGGTTTCCCATGCTCTTGTCACCGTAAACAGAACCAATATTGACAAAACCATTACCGACGACTATCAGGTACAGCTGGTTACCTATGAAGGCGAGATAATTAAGGATGAAGACATTACTCTGATGACTGATGTTGTAACCGCCACTTTGCCTATTGCAAAGACAAAAGACGTGCCCCTGGTTATCGAGGTTATCGAAGGCGGAGGTGCAACAGGTGCCAATCTGATCCGCAACATTGAGCCGGCTTCTGTAACCATTTCCGGAGATGCCGAAATCGTAGATGGCGTCAGCCAGATTATTCTTGGCACCATAGATCTTAACACCATAACAACGACAGAGACATTTGAGTTCCCCATAACCATTCCAAATGATGCAGAGAATCTCAGCGGTGTGGAAAAGGCAACGGTAACGGTTCGACTCAGCGGACTTGAGACAAAAACTGTTACAGCCACACAAATTGAATTCATCAATGCTCCCGATGGATATAAACCTACTGCGCTTACTCAATCCTTGAGTGTCGTTGTCAGAGCTTCTGAAAGCTCTATCGACAGTATCACCTATAAAAACGTCCGGTTGGTAGCCAATCTTCAGGATTACAGCGGAGCGGGCAGATATGAGGTGCCTGTCAAAGTATATATCGATGGCTATGAAGATGCCGGTGTTCTCGGTGAATACAGCATAATTATCAACCTGTCGGCAGTACAAAGTGCAGGTGACGATGATAAAGAGGGACAAAGTCAGCCTAATGGAGTAGTCATTGTCGGAAACTAATTGCTAATGAAAGGGTGTCCCTGATGCGTCAATCAGTTACAGTAAAAGAGGTCAAAAGCAACGGTAACGCAGTGATAGAAATGCAGCGTATGTCCGCTTGTGGGCATAGCTGTGAGGGCTGTGAAGGTTGTGGCGCACCAAATGTTATCCTCTCCGTTGAGGCGAGCAATAAAATGGGAGCGCAAAAGGGAGACCGGGTCATTGTTGAAAGTTCAAACAAGACGATTTATAAAGCGGCATTCGTAGTGTATCTGTTACCGCTGATTCTGTTTTTTGGGTTTTATGCACTTGGAGATTATCTGCTCAAGGCAGGTGCTGTTGCCGGAATTATCGGTTTCTTTGCAGGTATAGGATTGGCCATTCTTTTCAACAGAAGATTTGCAAAAAAGGGTGGAGCCAGTTTTGACATTGTGGCTATTGAGGGAAAGTTCTGATGTTTGGATATGTCAGACCTCTTAAAGGTGAACTGAAAGTAAGTCAGTTCGAACGCTATAAGGCTATATATTGCGGTCTTTGCAGAAGCCTTGGCAAGAACTTTGGTTTTGCAGCAAGATTCACTGTGAGTTACGATCTTACCTTTCTTGCAGCCCTGCTGATGTCAGATGATGACAGCGGCATTGTTAAGGGCAGATGTCCCGGCTGCTGCATCAAAAAGAAAACCATGCTTGACCACAATTCCGCATTGGAAGAAGCTGCTGTTAAAAGTGTGATTCTTACCTGGTTTTCATTAAAGGACAAGCAGGCAGATGGAGGCGTACTTTCACGAATCGGTTGGGGAATGGTGAGCTTGTTGTTCCGGCCGGCAATTAAAAAAGCCGAAAACATGGACAAAGACTTCTATCGAATTACCGAGGAGAATACACGCAGACTTGCGCAGTTGGAAAAGGACAATTGTGATTCCATTGACCGGACAGCTGATACCTTCGCATCAATCCTGAAATCGTCAATTCCGCAAAACTTACCGGACGAGGTCAAAAGACCTCTGCAGCATATGATGTACAACATCGGCAGGTTTATATATATTACCGATGCTGTTGACGACTACAAAAAAGACCGAAAGACCGGTGCCTTTAATGCTGTTGCGGCAAGATACGGATTGACTTCGGATGATATTCCGAAGGATGTATTCGAACAGCTTGACGTTTTAATGGAAAACTGTGTGGATATGTGTTCGTCGGCTGCGGTGCTGCTTCAAACCAGCGTAAATGAGCCGATAATTTCAAATATCATTTATTTCGGGTTGCCTGCCGTTTGGCAGAGCGTAAAAGCCGGAACATTCAATAAACGAGCAAAACAGGAGAAATCTTAATGAGAGACCCTTATGAAGTTTTGGGCGTAAGCCCAAGCGCATCTGAAGAGGAAGTAAAAAAAGCATATCGTGAGCTTGCACGCAAATATCATCCCGATAAGTATGTTGATAACCCGTTGGCTGATCTTGCTCAGGAAAAAATGAAAGAGATCAATGAAGCTTACGACACCATAATGAAAGGTGGAAACAAAAGTCAGTACAATTCCGGAAACGGCTACAACAGAAGCTATTCCGGCGGTTCTGCGCAGTATGCCGCCATTAGATCCGCCATTAATGCGGGAAACCTTGCTTTTGCCGAGCAGCAGCTTATGGCTGTTTCCAACAGAACGGCAGAATGGTACTTCCTTATGGGGAGCGTTTATTATCGCAAGGGTTGGGTAGATGAAGCGAGAAAGCATTTTACCACAGCAGCTTCGATGGAACCAAACAATATGGAATATCGTCAGGCTCTTGCCCGTGTTCAGACGGGTGGACAGGCATATAGACCTGCCGGATATGGCGGTATGAGCAACGCAAGCACCTGTGATTGCTGTTCGTCCCTCCTGTGTGCCGACTGCTGCTGCGAATGTATGGGCGGCGACCTGATTCCCTGCTGCTGATATGAAAACTCGCACCATAACTACGGTTGCCTTGAATTCGGCACTGTCATTGATTTTTTTGTATATACTTAGTGTTGCTCCCACGATGAGAATTGCTCTCTGTGCCGTTATTGTTGTCATGGCGGCATTGACTGTTGTTCGTTGTGGAAAAAAAACCGGAACAGCTCAATACGCAGTAACAGCAATTCTGGCGTTTATACTGATCCCGGATAAATACTTTGTTGGTTTTTATGCTTTGTTTCTGGGACACTATGCCGTCTGCAAGAGCCTTATTGAGAGTCTGAATAAGCTTTGGCTTGAATGGGTGCTTAAACTGATATTGATCAACGTTTGTATACTTATAGCTGTTGTCCTCTTAAAGTTTATTGCAGATGTTGTGCTTGAAGGTTTGATGTATGTGTGGGTCGCATTCAATATCGTATTTGTTGTTTTGGATCTTGCACTTACAGTTCTGATTGATTTTTTTGTAAAAAGGTTAAGATTTTTATAAAGGGAAGTAGATAATTTTGATTACAAGTATGACCGGTTACGGCAGAGCCGTCGCCAAACTGTCTGAAAGAGAGATAACCGTTGAGATCAAGTCGGTGAATAACAGGTATCTCGATTGTAATGTTAAACTGCCCAGACTGTTTTCTTTCGCGGAAGAAGCTGTCAAAGCAAAGGTGCAGTCCATGGTGTCCCGTGGCAAGGTAGATGTTTACATTTCCGTTGCGGTTACTGACGGTTCCGATGTGAAGATATCGCTCAACACACCGGTGTTTGAGGGATACCTTTCCGTAATGCGTCAGATGGCCGAACAGTATGGAGTGAAAGACGACATTTCTGCTTCTGCCATGGCTCGTCTTAGCGATGTGTTTGTTGTTGAAAAACAGCAGGCAGATGCCGACGAGGTGACAGCAGATATCGTATCTGTTGTTGAGACTGCTCTTGTTGCTTTCAATGAGATGAGAGCGAGAGAGGGATTGGCACTTCGTGCGGATATTGAATCCAGAGCAAAGACCATAGAGTCTATCGTTTCACAGATAGAAATAAAATCTCCCGAAACAGTTGCGGCTTATCGTGCCCGCCTTGAGCAGAAGCTGAGAGAAGTGCTTGAAAACCGAAGCATTGATGAAAGCAGAATAATCACAGAAGCTGCTGTTTTTGCCGATAAGATCGCAGTTGATGAGGAAACGGTACGCCTCAGAAGCCACTTATCCCAGCTGGAAACAATGCTTGAAACCGGAAGCCCTATCGGACGTAAGCTTGATTTCCTGATGCAGGAGCTGAACCGTGAAGCAAATACCATCAGTTCCAAGTGTTCTGACGCTTCTGTTGCTATGCTGGCAGTTGACCTTAAAGCTGAGCTTGAAAAAATAAGAGAACAGATTCAGAACATTGAATAGGGAGGACAAAGCATGAGATTTATCAATATCGGATTCGGTAATATGGTTTCAGCTGAACGTATCCTTTCTGTTGTCAGTCCTGAATCGGCACCTATCAAACGAATGATACAAGAATCCAGAGACAGAGGTATGCTTGTGGACGCCACCTATGGAAGAAGAACAAGAGCGGTGATTCTGATGGATACCGATCATGTCGTTCTTTCTCCGGTGTCACCGGAGACTGTGGCAAACAGGCTTAGTGAGGAGGGGGTTGACCAGTGAGCGGCAGACTTATTGTTATATCGGGTCCCTCCGGCGTGGGAAAAGGCACGGTTGCATCTGCACTTGAAGCTTCAGACCCTAATATAAAGATTTCGGTGTCTGCAACTACGAGGCAGCCACGAACAGGAGATATCCACGGTGTGAATTACTTTTTCCTGTCAAAAGATGAGTTTGAACAGATGGTAAGCCGTAATGAGTTTCTTGAATATGCGGAGTATGTAAATAATTGCTATGGAACCCCAATAAAGCCGGTGCTCGAAAACCTTGAGCAGGGAATCAGTGTTATTCTTGAGATAGACGTTAAAGGTGCATTTCAGGTGAAAGAAAAGTATCCTGATGCGGTTCTGATATTCCTGACTGCTCCGATGGAAACCCTTGTCAAAAGGATCGAAGGAAGGCAAAAAATGGATCAGTCCGAGCTAGAGAAACGCCTTTCAACTGCCGGCTGGGAATTTTTGCAGGCGGATAAATTCGATCATGTAATTGAAAACAATGACCTCGACGAAACCGTCGATAAGGTTAGAAAAATTTTGAATGTAATGTAAGGAAGGATTGAATACAATGCTTTACCCCCCCATGAGTGATCTTCTCGAAAACATCAACAGTCGTTATCTTTTGGTCAATGTCATTGCACGTCGTGCACGTCAGGTTTCCATTGAAGCAGAAAAACTTGGTGAGCCTCTTACAGACAAGCCTGTCAGTATAGCTATTGGTGAGATTGCTGAAGGTAAGCTTACCGCTTCCGTAAAGACTGAAACTGAGCAGGATTATGATGTCGAACTGACTGACGACGAGCAGGAGATAGAATAAGATGCCGTTGGTGGCTCGTGTTGCTGTATCGTCGGCGACTTATGCCATAGACAAGCCCTACGAGTATCTTGTTCCTACAGAACTTGCTGAAGCTTCTGCGCCGGGATGTCGTGTGCTTGTTCCGTTTGGAAACGGCAATAAATTGTCGGAAGCCATGATCCTTTCATTGTCGCAGAGAGATACCGACAAACAGCTGAAATCATTGGTAAAGGTGCTCGATGAAAGCCCTGTACTTGATGAGTCCGGACTGAAACTGGCACTCTGGCTTCGTCAAAGATGCTTTTGCGCTTTATTTGATGTTATCAGAGCTATGCTTCCGTCCGGTTTGCTGTTCAAAACCCGTGACAGCCTGTACATAGCCTCCGGTGTTGACCGTGATAAGGCTTATGAAACTGCAGGTAAAAGCAAAAAGCAGGCGGCAGTACTTGATGTCCTGTTTGCCAATGGTGGTCAATGTACTTCTGACGTTCTCATGGCTGCTTTTGACGGTAAGTATCCCACCGATGCAGTTAAGGCCTTGTCAAAAAGTGAGATGGTAATCACTGAAACCAGCACTTATCGCATTACGGCTGATAAAACATCTGATATCGTATCTCTCGAGATTTCGCCGGAAGAGGCCCTTGTTTATGCCAATTCCAAAAACAGATCGGCACCGCTGCAGGCTTCTGTCCTTCGTACTCTTGCCGCAGTGGGAGAAGCGTCTGCCAAGGAGCTGTGTTACTTTACCGGTGCGTCAATGGTCACCGTCAGAAGTCTGATTAAAAAGGGTTTTTTGTCCTCCCGACAGGTGGAAGTTTTCAGAAGACCTGAAATCGAACCCGGAGATGTTAAGGATCGCCCTATACTTAACACTGAACAGCAGGAAGCTTATGAGGGACTGAAACAGCTTATGTTCTCCGCCAAACCCAATGTTGCACTGCTGTATGGTGTTACTGGAAGCGGAAAGACTCAGGTGTATATAAGCCTGATTTATGATGCGTTGAGCAAAAACAAGACTGCGCTTGTTCTTGTGCCGGAAATAGCACTGACACCTCAGTTGATGAAACTGTTCACTTCGCATTTTGGAGACTCTGTAGCCATTCTTCACAGTTCGCTTAGAACGACTGAGAGATATGATGAATGGAAGCGTATCAATGCAGGGAAGGCCAGAGTGGTCATTGGAACAAGGTCTGCCGTTTTTGCACCTTTGAAAAATACCGGCGTTATCATAATTGATGAAGAACACGAGCAAACTTACAAGTCCGAGGCATCGCCCAGATACCATGCCCGTGACGTTGCCAAATATAGATGCGTAAATGATAACGCTCTTCTTGTTCTTGGTTCGGCAACCCCTTCTGTAGAAACTATGCACGGTGCTGTTACCGGTGCTTACAGTTTGTTCAGACTTAATAACCGATACAATCGCCAGCAGATGCCGCGAGTACTGATTTCTGATACCAAAAAGGAATTCTCTTACGGAAACTTTGGGTCTGTGGGTTCTGTTTTGGCAGAGGAAATCGGGAAAAATCTTGACAGGGGAGAACAGACGATACTGTTTCTTAACCGTCGTGGTACAAGCAGAATTGTGTCGTGTTCAAAGTGCGGATATGTGCCTGAGTGTGACCGATGCAGCGTCAAGATGACGTATCATCAAGCCAATGGAAGACTTATGTGTCACTACTGTGGAAGGTCTGTACCGATTCCCGCAAATTGCCCTGAATGCGGAGGAGCTTTTCAGCTTGCCGGATTTGGTACTCAGCATTTGGAGGAAGAATTGGAAGAACTGTTTCCCGGGACAAAAGTTATTCGTATGGATGCAGACACTGTTTCGTCCTCAAATACCCACGAAAAAATTCTTGGCAGGTTCGAAAGAGAGCAGATCCCCATTCTTATTGGTACGCAAATGGTTACCAAAGGGTTGGATTTTGAAAATGTAACCCTTGTAGGTGTTATTGATGCTGACGTTGCATTAAACTCCTGCAGTTTCCGTTCTAATGAAAGAACCTTTTCACAGATTACTCAGGTGGTTGGCAGAGCCGGGCGCGGAGACAAAGAAGGCAGAGCTGTTATTCAAACAATGACACCTCTGAATTCTGTGCTTAATCTTGCTTCGGTGCAGGATTACGACAGCTTTTTCAATGAGGAGATCCGAAACCGTGAACTTCTCAATGCACCGCCTTTTGCTGACCATATAGTACTCACATTTGCTGGTATGAATGAAAATATGGTTGAAAATTCTGCCATAGTAGCTCGTGATGTGCTGACCGCAGCACTGCACAAAGAGAGAATAAACTGTGATGTTATCGGACCGGCACCTGCTCAGATTGCAAGAATAAACAACAGATTCCGATATCGTTTGACTCTTGTGGGTAGTAACGATAAGAAACTCAGGAATATAATTGAACAGTTTATTCTTCAACATTCCAAAAACAGGATAAATAAAGGCGTCGTTGTTTATGCAGACGTCAATCCCTATGATTAAACGAAAGGTAGATATAAATGGCTCTTAGAAACATTTTGAAAGAAGGCGACGAAAGCCTTCTGAAGAAGTCTCGTCCCATCACTCAGTTCAACGACAGACTGTTTGAGTTGCTGGACGATATGAAAGAAACCTTGATGGCATCTAATGGAGTAGGCCTTGCTGCACCTCAGGTGGGCGTGCTTCGCCGTGTAGTTGTGGTGCTTGACGTGGATACCGATGAGATCATCGAGCTTATCAACCCCGAGATCCTTTCCGTGGAAGGTGAGCAGGATGGCCCCGAAGGCTGCCTGAGCCTGCCCAATATCTGGGGACTTGTTAAACGCCCCGACCATGTTATCGTCAAGGCTCAAGACAGAAACGGCGACGAATTTACCGTTGAAGGTTATGATCTTTTGGCAAGAGCATTTTGCCACGAGTGTGATCATCTTGATGGAATCCTGTTCAGAGAACATGTATATCAGTTCCTGACTCAGGAAGAACTTGATGAGTATTATGCTCAGCAGGAAGAAGAGTATGACGAAGAGGAATTTGATGAAGAATTCTCTGAGGACGGAGACGAGTAATGAGAATAGTTTTCATGGGAACCCCTGATTTTGCAGAGGTTTGCCTTCGCAGACTTTATGAAGACGGACATGAAATAGCGGCTGTCTATTCCAAGCCTGACATGCCCAAGAACCGTGGTATGAAAATGCAGATGACTCCTGTTAAGGAATATGCACTGGAAAAAGGCATTGAGGTTGTGCAGCCAATGACACTTAAGGACGAAAATGTTCAGGCACAGCTGAAGGCTTTTAAGCCTGAACTTATCGTTGTTGTTGCATACGGTAAGCTGCTGCCGAAGGCGATCCTTGATATGCCAAAATACGGCTGTGTGAACGTCCATGCTTCAATTCTGCCTAAATACCGTGGCTCTGCGCCTATTCAATGGTCTGTCCTAAACGGCGACAAAGTAACCGGTGTAACCACAATGATGATGGCTGAAGGTATGGATACGGGTGACATCATAGAGACACTTGAAACCGAGATAGGCGAAAACGAAACGTCTGAGCAGCTTTGGAACAGAATGGCTCTGCTTGGAGCAGAGTTAATATCCAAAACCGTCCTGGATTTTGAAAACGGAAACATCACCCTTACTCCACAGGACGATTCACTTGCTACCCACGCACCTATGCTTACCAAGGATTTGTCTCCCGTTGATTGGAGCAAGTCTGCAAAACAGATCCACGATCAGGTACGTGGCCTTATACCCTGGCCTGTTGCGTCTGCCGAGTTCAGCGGAAAGCGATTCAGAATTTTTGAAACGGCAATTTCCGGCAAAACAACGGCGCACCCTGCAGGAAGTGTTATTTCTGCCGGCAAGGATGGGCTTGAAGTTGCCTGCGGAAACGGAGAGGTTATTGTCGTCAGAACAATTCAAGCTGATGGCGGAAAGCGTATGGCTGTTGCTGACTACCTTCGCGGGCATCCAAATGATTTTGAAATAATTGAGTAATTAGGAGAAAAAGATGGCAAATCCACGGGAAACTGTCCTTAGTGCTCTTGTAGCTATGCGCCGCAACGGTGCGTGGTCTGACGGAGTTTTAAAAGATCTTATAAAGAGAGACGGGCTGGACTCCCGTGATGCAGCGCTTGCCACGAGAATATGCGGTGGAGTTCTGCAGAATCTATTGCTTTGCGATTTTTATATTTCCTCATTTTGCAGTTTAAAAATAGACAAGCTGCAGCCTTTTGTCAGGGATATCCTCAGAATAGGTGTTTATCAGATTGTTTTTATGGATCGAATTCCTAATAACGCAGCTGTTAACGAGGCCGTTAATTCTGTAAAAAAACACGCAAATCCAAGAGCGGCAGGTATGGTCAACGGTGTGTTGAGATCACTGTGCAGAAGCCTGGACAACCTGCCGGAACCTGAACAGGAAGAGTATTTGTCTGTAAAATACAGCCATCCCCGATGGTTGTGTGATGAACTTGCCAACAGTGTAGGGAATGAAGAATTGGAGCCTTTATTGGCGGCCAATAATGTTTCTCCCATGACGGTTGCGCAAATCAATACTACTAAATTTTCAGCAGATGAAGCGAAAGAACTCTTGTCTGCCGACGGAGTGGAATTTCAACCCCATAGATGGATGAAAGACTGTCTGCTGTTGAAGGACACCGGCAGCATAGAGTCGCTGACAGCGTTTCAGACCGGTGCCATAACAATTCAGGACGCTGCTGCTAAACTGGCTGTTGCAGTCAGTGGTGTAAAGCCTGGTGATACTGTTATTGACGGTTGCGCCGCACCCGGCGGCAAGACCTTTGCAGCAGCAATACAAATGAGAGATAAAGGCAGAGTTCTGTCTTTTGACATTCATCAACATAAGATAAACTTGATTTCTGCCGGTGCCGAGAGACTTGGACTTGAATGTATAGAAGCAAAAACGGGCAACGGTAAACAACCCGATGAAACCCTTTATGGTATTGCTGATGTGGTGCTTGCGGACGTTCCGTGTTCAGGGTTTGGTGTAATAAGAAAAAAACCTGAAATCAGATACAAGAAGCAGCAGGACGCTGAGAATATGCCGGATATCCAGTTGGATATTTTGTCCGGACTTTCGAAATGCGTAAAACCCGGAGGGGTGCTGCTGTATTCTACCTGCACTGTATTGAAACAGGAAAATGAGCAGGTTGTGGAAGCGTTTTTGAAAGCTCATACCGAGTTTGCTGCAGAAGAGTTTGATACTCCTGCAGGCAATGCTAAGAACGGAATGTTGACCCTGCTGCCACATCTGCATGATACCGACGGATTTTTTATCTGTAAACTAAGGAAAAAAGTATGATTGATAAAATCGACATTAAATCTTTGACTCTTGAGGAACTGAAAGCAGCGTTTGCTGAAATGAATCAGCCTAAATACAGGGCAGGTCAAGTGTACAAATGGCTCCATGAAGCAGTCGAATCCTTTGACGATATGAGCAATTTGCCAAAGCAGCTGCGCAGTCAACTTGAAGAAAAGTATTATATAAATGTACCTGTTGCTGTCAGAAAGCAGGTCTCCAAACTTGACGGTACAATAAAATACCTGTGGAAACTCAGAGATGATACTTTTATTGAGTCTGTTGTTATGAGTTATCATCACGGAAATACTATTTGCATTTCCTCTCAGGTCGGTTGCCGAATGGGGTGTGCCTTTTGTGCTTCTACGCTTAACGGTAAGGTAAGAGACCTTGCTCCCTCTGAAATGCTGGATCAGGTAATGTTCGGACAGAAAGACTCAGGCAAGAAGATTTCCAACATTGTACTCATGGGTACCGGTGAACCGCTGGATAATTACGAGAATGTTATGAAGTTTCTTGAACTGGTCAACAGTTCCGAAGGTATGAATATTGGTATGCGGCATATCTCTCTTTCTACCTGCGGTCTTGCAGACAGGATAGACAGACTTGCAGAACGTGACCTTCAGCTTACGCTGTCGGTTTCGCTTCACGCTCCCGATGATCAAATAAGAAGCACCATTATGCCTGTAAATAAGGCTTTTAATGTTGAGAGACTTATTGGTTCTTGCCGAAGCTATTTTGAAAAGACGGGCAGGCGAATTTCCTTTGAGTATGCAATGATCAGAGATGTGAATGACAGCATCGAGTGTGCATCAAAGCTGGTTTCGCTTTTGAAAGGCATGCCGGCTCATGTCAATCTGATACCTCTTAATAATGTGGACGAAAGTCCTTTGAAACCCAGTGCTCCCGAGACCGTAAAGGCTTTCCAACAATACCTTGAAAGTAAGGGTGTTACAGCTACTGTAAGACGAAGTCTGGGTGGAGATATCGACGCTGCCTGCGGACAGCTTCGCAGAAGATACGGCGCATAGTTCGCCATTTCCGCAACTGCTAAGAAAGGATACTTTTGCTTTGCAAAGTCATGGTGATGTGTATGAAAGCCTTTGGAATGACTGATAAAGGTTTGGTCCGTTCTGAGAATCAGGATGCATACAGAATCGTTACACTGTCCGACAACAGTCAGTGCTGTGTTGTTTGCGATGGTATGGGCGGTCATAATGCAGGCAATGTTGCCAGCACATTTGCAATTGATAGTTTTGTTGAGGCACTTGATGCCGAACTGATGGCAGGAACAGATCGTCACCTTGCCATAGAAAAGGCGTGTCGTGCAGCAAATGAGCTTGTCTTTGATGCTGCTGCCAGAAATCCGCTATTTTCGGGAATGGGAACAACCCTTGTTGCTGCTGTTCTGAGCGATGATAACATTATGGTAGCCAATATCGGCGACAGCCGGGCATACCACATATATAAAAACAACATTTATCAGATTACCTATGACCATTCTCTGGTTGCGGGACTCATAGAAAAGGGAGAGATCACTCCCGAACAGGCAAAAAACCACCCCAGAAGAAACCTCATAACCAGGGCTCTTGGTACAGAGGAAACGGTTATCTGTGATATTTTTGAGATAGACCCTTATCTTGGTGGATTTATTGTGCTGTGTTCTGACGGATTATCCAATCTGATTGCCGATCAGGAGATACGTCAGCTGATAAAAGGTGCTGACGAAGTTAGCTGCAAAGCTCTTATGGATCTCACCTTTGAACGCGGCGCGACCGACAATGTAACAATACTTATTATTGAACTGTAACCCGAAAGGGGGGAATCCAATGGACAAATATACAGGAATGCTGCTTGACGGCAGATATGAGCTGCTGGAGCCTATTGGCCATGGCGGCATGGCAGTTGTGTATAAAGCTCGCTGCCACAGGCTGAACCGTCTTGTAGCTGTAAAAATTCTTAAAGAAGAGTATTCGAAAGATGCTGATTTTAAACGCAGGTTTGAAGCAGAATCGCGGGCAGTTGCCATGCTGTCGCATCCAAATATTGTTTCTGTTTATGATGTAAGCCGGTCAGAAGGTCTGGAATATATCGTAATGGAACTTATTGACGGCATGTCTTTAAAAGACTATATGCTCAAGAGAGGACGTCTTGGATGGCGCGAAACTCTGCATTTTGCAACGCTCATAGCCAAAGCGCTGGAACATGCACATAGCAGGGGCGTTATTCACCGTGACATCAAACCTCACAATATAATGGTTCTAAGAGACGGCAGCGTCAAGGTTGCTGATTTTGGTATTGCCAGATTTACTACGTCTCAGCACACGCTGACCCAGGAGGCATTGGGTTCTGTACATTATATTTCACCCGAACAGGCAAGAGGCAGTCAGCTTGATGCCAGAACAGACATATACTCCCTGGGTGTTGTTATGTATGAAATGATGACAGGAAGACTGCCTTACGACGGTGATTCTCCTGTGGCCGTTGCCATTGCACATATCAACTCCACACCGATACTGCCCCACGAGATAGCTGAGGATATTCCCGCAGGGCTTGAGTACATTGCCATGAAGGCCATGACTGCTGATCTGAAAAAGCGTTATGCCTCTGCATCTGATATGTATGAGGATCTTGAAACATTCAGAAAGGATCCGGAAATCAAGTTTGGACAGCCCAAACAGCTGACAAAAAAGGAAGAAAATGCTGTAGCCGTTCCGGTAATGGTGCATGCTGCTGAAGAAAATAAGAATACAACTAAGCCTCAAAATGAGAAAAAAAGCAGCACAGTATCAAAAAATGCCGTGAATAAAAAGAAGAAAGACGACAAGAAAAATAAGAACGGCATAATAGCTGCGATAATTTGCATTCTTATTTTCGTTGGAGGTTTGGTTTATTTCCTGACCAACTTCCTGTTTGAGGACATTTTTGCGCAGAATAAGACAGTTATGGTTCCGCAGTTTATTGGTGTTAACTATGATGCCATTTCAAATGAGGATTATCCGGATTTCAATATTGAACTGGAAGCCACAAAAAGCAGCGACGAATATGTTTCCGGTGTTGTAATGAGTCAGAATCCCGAATCCGGCAGAGAAGTCAAATCGGGAGCAACCATAAAACTGACCGTAAGCTCCGGTGAAAACATAGATACTATGCCTGATGTTGTGAATACTCAGCAGCAGGTTGCCATGATGACATTGGACTCTCTGTCGGTCATGATCGATCTTGTTTTGGAACAGGAATACTCTGATTACGTCGAGGGGTATGTTATTAGAACTGACCCAACAGCTAACACCATACTCCATGATGGCGATAAGATAACTCTGGTAGTCAGCCTTGGACCCAAAGAAGAGACTGTGGTCATGCCCAGCCTGATCGGATTGACCAGAGATGAAGCTGAGATCAAACTTCTTGACTACGAACTGGCACTTGGAGAGGTCAGAGAATTTTCAAATGAAGAAATGCCGGCCGGAACGGTTTATTTCCAGAGTGTTGAGCATGGAACACCGGTTGCTCCTGGAACAAGTGTTAACCTTTATTTGAGTCTTGGACCCGAAGATTCAGAGGAATCACAAGAGCAGGAAGAAGATGAAGAAGTAGATGTTTCCGATCAGCCCGATGCTATTGCTCCGTTACCTGACGAACCTGCTTTGACCCAACCACCATCAGGTGGAGATATAATTCTTCATCCTGACGAGAATACTCAGGAACCGGTATTGAAGGATGTAATAATCAAACTGCCCCAGGATGTTGCTTCTGTAAAAGTTACTGTGAAGCTTAATCAGGAAACTGTGTTTGAAGACGTCGTTTTGTGCGATAGTGATTTCCTTACATGTCCTATTCTTGGTACCGGTCAGCAGTTCATGGACATCTATTTTGATGATATTTTGAAATACTCCGATGTGGTGGATTTTAATTGATGACAAAAGGAAGAATTATTAAAGCTTTGAGCGGCTTTTACTATGTTCAGACCGATGATGGAACAATAGAATGCCGCGCCAGAGGAAAGTTTCGGTTGGATGGTACATCGCCGCTTGTAGGTGATATGGCAGAGATTGAAAAGCAAAGCAACGGAAAAGGTTATGTTATGGGAATAGAACCCAGGAAAAATTCTTTTGTTCGTCCCGCCGTTGCAAATATTGATCAGCTGGTTATTATTGCTTCGGCTGTTATTCCTGTGACAGACCCTTATCTGATAGACAGAGTATCGGTCATTGCAGAATTGAAGAACGTAGATGTTCTTATCTGCCTCAATAAGGCAGATGTTGACCCTGCTGACGAATTGTTCAATATTTATACCAAAGCGGGATTCAGGGTTATTCGCACCAGCGCTGTTACAGGTATTGGCACAGACGAACTTAAGGAAGCTATCAGCGGCAAGATCAATGCTTTTACAGGCAATTCTGGCGTAGGAAAATCAAGTTTGCTCAATTGTATCGAACCGGGCATAGACCTTAAAGTCAACGAGGTCAGTGATAAGCTTGGCAGAGGTAAGCACACTACCCGACATGTGGAGTTGATTTCATTGAGCTGCGGTGCTTATGTGGCTGATACTCCCGGGTTTTCATCTTTTGATGCCGACCAGGAGGATCCGATCCTTCCCGAAAGGCTTCCGCTTGGATTTATTGACTTTGCTGATCATATTGATAACTGCCGGTTTGTAAACTGTTCCCATACAAAGGAAAAAGGCTGCGCTGTTTTGCAGGCACTTGAGGACGGCATAATTTGCCCTACAAGGCATGAAAACTATGTCAGACTTTGGGAACAGGCAAAACTTATAAAACCGTGGGAACTGAAACAGAATCAATAGAAGTAACATATAAAACTCTTCTGCATAGTATGGTGCAGGGGAGTTTTTATGTTTTGCAGGCAATGTGCGGCGGGGATAATAGTAATTGCAATTTCGGTTGGGTTAATATTGTCGTTATTCTTCGGAGGCTGCGGTACTGTTATACTTGCAATCGTTGCAGTTGTTGCAGGGTTAATACTGATTAGAGGGAAATAGAGTTTCCGGCTTGTATGAAAATCTTTTTGATTATTCATACAAGCCGGAATATTATTATAGAATCGGTAATATGTTGTACAAAAACCAAAGGAGTGGACAACATGGCACTGAGCTTAAAAAAACAACATATCCAAGAGTATCGTCCGGTTGTAATGGCAGAAACAATTACAGAAGAAACCGGCGATGTTATCGTCCCCGATTCCTGGCCGGACGCAGAACGAATTTGCGGCAGCAGCGGTATTGTTGTTGTCAGGTCAAAGGAATGTGTAGCGGGTAAGGCAACGGTTAGCGGTAGTGCAAAGGTATGGATAATATACCAGACCGCAGAAAATGAAACGAGATCGATGACAGCAGTACTGCCATATGCTGTGGAATTTTCCGACCCATCAATCTCAGATAATTCAAAAATAATGGTGCAGCCAAGAATTGTTTCCTGCGAAGGAAGAGTGATAAATTCAAGAAAGATACAGGTCAAGTCATCAATATGTGTTGCATGTGCAGTATTTAATGATGCAGAACTCGTCTACTGCGACGAAATTGAAAGTGATAGCTGTATTGAAGTACGGTGTGGCGAGTATCCTATCATGTATACAAAGACAGTTAAAGAAAAGAGTTTTACAATCTCTGACGAACTCCAGCTGGAAAGCGGAAAAACAGGATTTGGACAACTGCTTGCACAATCAGCAATGCTAAGGGTTTCTGATAAAAGACTTGTGGGAACTAAACTGGTGTTCAAAGGAGACGTTGATATAGAAGCGGTGTACCTGACTTCTGATGGAAATGTGGAATGCACCGCACTCAACCTGCCATTTTCACAGATTATTGACATGGATGATGTGGAAGAAACTGATGTTCCGTGGCTTGCTTTGTCCATGACTTCCTGCGAACTTGAGATTTTGGATGACTATTCCGAGAACCTCCGCAGACTTGAACTGAACATGAATGTATTGGCACAGGCTGCGGTGTCATGTCAGCAGATAATAAAACCTGTTCTTGACTTTTACAGTACAGAGTATGAAACGACTGCGGAAACAGCCGGTGTGGAACTTACATCTCTGCTTGATATCACAGATATTCACCGCAATGTCAGAGAACAGATTATGACTGATGGGAAACCGATTAAAATACTTGATGTTGCGCTTGCCATGCCAAAGCGTGAGAACATTATCGGCAACGGACGTGTACAGTCAAAACAGAGTATTGAAGCGACGATGATTTATCTTGATCATAACGGAAGTATAAAAACTCAGCGCAAAAAATTTGATGTTCAGGCTGAACTGGAGTTAGCGAATACAGCAGAAGCGGATGTTTCTTGCCTACTGGCTGCACCGCCTTCGGCATCAATAATCGGAGACGATGTGGAAATCAATGCAGAGCTAATATTTACCTTTATTTGTACTTCAAAACAGAGCGCAGATATCCTTACAGATGGTTACATCAGCGAGGAACCTATGGAAAGAAAAAGCAGGCCATCGGCAGTTCTCACAAGGACGGAAGAAAGCTTGTGGCAAACAGCAAAGAAATACGGAGCGAGAATCTCGGATATTAAAGCGATAAACGGGATAAATGATGATTATACTTCCGGAAAAATGCTGCTTATACCAAAACCAACCGGAGCCACCGGATGTAAACAATGACGGAAACTATCTGGATAAGGAGGAATAACTGTGGAACACAGCAGACTTTATGAAGATATCGCTGCTCGCACGGGTGGAGATATTTATATTGCGGTGGTTGGACCGGTAAGGACGGGTAAATCGACGTTTATAAAAAAATTTATGGAGACAGTCGTCATTCCCAACATTGATAATGTTTACAAAAGAGAAAGAGCAAAAGATGAATTGCCGCAAAGTGGGTCAGGCAGAACGGTAATGACCATGGAACCGAAATTTGTCCCGGAAGAAGCGGTCACAGTCAATTTCGGCAAAGCAAAAGCAAGAGTAAGGCTTATTGACAGCGTGGGATATCTGGTGGACGGAGCTATTGGGCAGACAGAAGAAGGCGTTCCCAGAATGGTCACTACACCTTGGTTTGAACATGAGATTCCTATGTACGAAGCGGCTGAGACTGGCACAAGAAAAGTCATAACTGACCACAGCACGGTGGGGATTGTAATGACTACCGACGGAAGTGTTACTGAGCTACCCAGAGAAAGCTATTTGGAAGCAGAGAACAAAACTATAAGTGAACTTAAAAAGCTGGGAAAACCATTCATGGTGCTGCTGAACACGGTAGACCCCAATTCTCAGACGGCAATAAGTATAAAAAAAGATATAGAAAAAAGACATGGAGTATCCTGCCTGGCAGTAAACTGCCTGGAACTGACAGAAAGAGACATTCTAGATATTTTCAGCAGCATGTTGATGGAATTCCCGCTGACCGAACTGCAGATTTTTCTCCCTGACTGGGTGGAAGCGTTGGCTGCTGACAATGTAATGAAAACTGAAATTTTTGAGAGAATCCTGAATTCTTCCGGCGAAATTGTAAAACTAAAGGATGCAGAAAAAGCAGTTTCTGCTGTAAGCGAACTTGAACATGTTAAGTACTGCGAAATGTATTCCACAGATCTGGCAAAAGGCATTGCTTCCATAAGCATAGAAATGCCAAGAGAGTTGTTTTATAAAACACTTACTGATGAAACAGGTGTTGAAGTTACTTGTGACGGCGATCTGATGGCGATGCTTACTGAAATGGCTGCCATAAAAAAGGATTACGAAAAAGTATCCGGTGCACTGGAACAGGTCAGAGCGGTAGGTTACGGTATAGTAATGCCCGATACAGATGAAATGACACTTCAAACGCCGGAGATAATTAAAAGCGGCGGCAGCTACGGAGTAAAGCTTAAAGCCTCAGCACCATCAATACATATGATAAGGGCAGATATTGAAGCGGAGATCAGTCCTATTGTCGGCAGTGAGAAACAGTCACAGGAACTGGTAAATTATCTGCTCAGCGAATTTGAAGAGGACACAGAAAAGCTTTGGCAGTCAAATATATTCGGTAAATCTTTATTTGAATTGGTCAATGAGGGGTTGAATTCCAAACTTAAGAAAATGCCCGATGAAGCAAGACTGAAGCTAAGAGATACGCTTTGCCGGATTATCAACGAAGGCAGCGGCGGACTAATTTGTATAATACTGTAAAAAAATCCCGGCTCTTGATCGAGCCGGGATTAGTATTATCAGCTGAGTCTTGCAATACCGTCTTTGAGGCGACGGATAGATTCTTCTTTTCCGAGAATCGCTGCAATTTCAACGGCGCCGCCGGGAGTCATTTGCTTACCGGAAAGAGCAACACGAACAGGCCAGAGAATAAGACCGTTCTTTACGCCGAGCTTTTCAACAAGACTGAACAGTGCATCATGAACACCGGATTCGGACCAGTCTTCAAGAGCTTCAAAAATGGGAAGTACGGCGTTGAGAGATTCCAGAGAATTCTCGAGAGTAGTTTTCATCTTTTTGTGAACATACATCTGGATATCGTAATCGGGCAGTTCATCAAAGAAATCAACTCTGTCATGGATATCTGTCAGGACTTCGCAACGGGACTGAACCAATGCTGCTATAGCTTTAAGGTCAAGGTTGGGGTTGTTCAGACCGATATAGGGGAGAGCACGGGTATAGAACTCATCAGCAGGCAGAGCTTTGATGTATTCGGAGTTCATCCATGTGAGCTTGGTTTTATCGAAAACAGCGGGAGACTTGGAAATACCCTTGATATCAAATGCTTTGACAAGACCGTCAAGGTCGTAGATCTCCTGTTCACCGCCGGGGCTCCAGCCAAGAAGTGCAACATAGTTGACAACTGCCTCTGTCAGGTATCCTTCTGCGATAAGGTCTTCGTAGGAAGGGTCACCATGACGCTTTGACATTTTGTGCTGACTGTCTCTCATAACAGGGGAGCAGTGGACATAGGTGGGGATTTCCCAGCCGAAAGCCTGATAAAGTAGATTGTATTTGGGCGCGGAGGACAGATACTCGGAACCTCTTACAACGTGGGTGATGCCCATGAGGTGGTCGTCGATAACATTTGCAAAGTTGTAGGTGGGCAGTCCGTCGGATTTTATAAGCACGTTGTCGTCAAGAGTTTCATTAGGAACGGTAATGTCGCCGAAAACTGCATCGGAGAATGTGGTGGTGCCTTCAGCGGGAATCTTTTGGCGGATAACGTAGGGAATACCGGCAGCCAGCTTTTCATCAATCTCTTCCTGGGACAGTCTTGAACAAAAACCGTCATACTTGGCAGTTGGGTCTGCTGCGTGCAGTTCTTCAAGACGTTCTTTGGTACAGAAACAGCGGTATGCAGCGCCCTTTTCAATCAGCAGTTCGGCATATTTGCCGTAAATGGGACGGCGTTCTGTCTGAACATAGGGACCTACGGGACCTCCGATATCGGGGCCCTCATCATGCTTCAGGCTGCATTCTTTCATTGTTTTGTAAATAACGTCGGTTGCACCTTCCACGAAACGATCCTGGTCGGTGTCTTCAATGCGAAGCAGAAATTTGCCGCCGAGATTGCGGGCAATTAGATATGTGTAAAGAGCGGTGCGCAGATTGCCAACGTGCATATAGCCCGTGGGGCTGGGAGCAAAACGGGTGCGCACTTCATTCTTTGGAATGCGTGCTTCCATTTCAGCAAAGTAATCCATGTAATTTATCCTCCGAATAGTACATTATAACTTCGATATATTCATCGTATATTCTAGATTTTTATCCTTTGATTGTCAAGTAAATAGTGCCTAAAGCAGCAACGTCATATGATACTCATTTACCAGTTTCCCGTCTTTATTCCGCAGAGCCTCCGGCATTACAGAATTGATTCTGAAACCCATTTTTTCATACAGTGCTCTTCCACGTTCGTTGCCTTCCATGAAATTTAATTCAAGATGAGTGATATTTCTCTCCCTGGCTGCATCGATCATTTCTCTGAACATTGCGGTACCGATGCCCAGTCCCCAGTATTGTTTCAGTATACTGATGCCGATAGATGCCCTGTGGGCTGTACGATACTTTTGATTGAATGAAAGCTGGCAGTTGCCTGCAATGGTTCCGTCTATTTCGCAGACAATCATCATTTCAACTGGTGATTCGTTGAGTTTTTTTATAAAGAGTTCCTCTTGCTCTTTGGTTTCGTTGCACTCGTCATAAGTTCTTAAAAGAAAATCAGTTTCACCGCAGGCGGTTTTTATCAAAGCAGCCAACTCAGTTGCATCTTCAAGCTTAGGTGCTCTGAATATTGATTGCTTTCCGTCATTCAAAGTGATGTTTTTTGTGTTGAATATCATACTGATCCCATCCTTATCCAATATCTCTGAAAAATCGTACCATCATCGTCCTCGACTTCATTTTCGAGTATGCCGCCGTTTTTCACGATCACTCGTGCAGAGGCAGCGTTATCCTTCTTGCAGGTTACGAGTATATTATTTATACCCATTGAAGCACAACGCTCAAGAGCTAATGCCAGCATATAGGTGGCATAGCCGTTATTTCTCATGGTCGGACGAACTGAATAACCGATGTGTCCACCGGTTTTAAAAAGAGATTCATTAAGCTCAAGCCGGATTTGAAGCATACCGACAGGTGTGTCGTCTATGGTAGCAAAATATGTTACGGAAGGCATATATCCGGGAAGAGGGGTGTTTTTTGACTCCAGAGTTCTTTTCATCCACATGCTGTAACTTGTGGCCCCGTGAAATCCTGCACCACCTGCAATTTTCGATTCTCCAAATTCAAAATATTCCTTTCTCATATCCAGAGCCGCCCGTTCCAGTTTTGCTGTAGGCAATGTGAGTTTTAATGTGCCGGTCATAATTGTTACCTCCTGAAAAAATAAACCGGCACAAGCTGTTTTGATAGCTTGTGCCGACGCAGCATTTAAAGATTTATCTATCTGAAAATGAATGCGCAAAGCCAAGCCCGTCAAAAGCGTGATGTGCTTCAACGTGCATCTGTTCGGTATTGAGTTTACCAAAAATGCGCATGGACATTTGAAATTACCTCCGATTTTGTTATTGGCAGAATACCACCGGGCAAAGATTTTGTCAAGATTAATTTACTATATATTGTGGTTATATCACAAAAACCTTGGGATTTATTGACTAACTATCAGTTTTAGGATATAATAAACTGGTTTAATTATGACATAATGTTGCTTTCGTCCTTTTTGGACAGAAATTTAAATACGAAGGAGTTTATTGTTTATGAAGAAGTTTATAATTTTTGTTTCTGTTATCGCTATGTTGGCCATGTTGGCAGGCTGTGGCGGCGACAATTCAGCAGAGACTGCTGCGCCTGTTGAAAGCGCTTCCACTGATGTTGTGGAACCCTCTGAAGAGGTTGCTGTTGAGAGCGAACCTGCTCAGTCCAATGCACCTCTGGTCATCGGCGGCAATGCCGAAGGCGAAGACGTTGAAGCTGCTGCTCCTGTCGAGACTGCTGCCATCAACGAGGAAGACTTTGTTGTCGTGATCAACGGCGGAGAGCTTACATTTGACATGACCATGGATTCTGTGTTTGAGCTGCTTGGTACAGAATACGAGTATTCCGAAGCTATCAGCTGTGCATATGACGGTATGGACAAGACTTTCGCTTATTCCGATATTGAAATCTATTCCTGGCCCGACGGCGATATTGACCGTGTCAGTGAGTTCCTTATTTTCTCCGATATTTGCACCACTGCAAGGGGCATTACTGTTGGATCCACCCTCGATGATGTAATTGCCGCATATGGTCAGGGTAGCGAAGTTGGCTCCATGGTCGAATATGAAGCCCTTGGCAGACTCATCAGCTTTAATATTTCTGACGGTGTTGTTGCCGATATCGACTTTATGACTGTGCAGGAAGACTGATTTTGCGAAAGGAAATGCTTTGATTCCAAAGCATGAGATCAATGAAGAAGATAATACTGCTTTTACTCGTTGCGGCTATGCTGATAACTCTCGCCGCCTGCGACGATAAAACAAAGGAGAACACTGATTCTCCCGATGTTTCACAATCCGAAACCGAAAATACCGAACCCGTTGTCACTGAACCGCCCATTCCTCAGACAGCAAGAACCAGACCGGGAACCACAGATGAACTCTATTCAAAATGGCAGAGCCTTGGAGTTGTTTCCGATGACAGACGTGCAATGCCGGTTTCCAACAGTGAATTGTGCGTTATGCTGAACAGTCTGTTGGGTTACGATTGCAGCGGAGTTCACAGATATTATGATATTCTTCGTCAGGACGAGTATTATAACGATGTTATGGCAATAGACGCTATGGGTATATTGACGGGTTCCAACGGCTATTTCATGCCGGAAGAGCCTGTGACCAGAGAACGTGCCATGACTGCTCTTGTAAAGGCTTTTGGGACAATCACGGACGAAGATGGAGCAACCTCATATTCTGACGATGCCCTTATATCCGATTGGGCAAGAAACGCTTGTCTTCAGTTTGATAAGAATAACTGGTTTGTCGGCGATTCTTTGCGCCCTCAAGACAACATTACTCAGGGCGAGTTGCTTTGGATGATGGACAAGTTGGTTAATGATGTTGTCAATGGAGGCGACCTTTCCGGAACTTATTATTCCGGTATCATGGTTACCGGAGGTACTGTCAATATCTCTGATGCTGTTGTTTATGGAAGTGTTTATATACTGGCGGGATCCGGTGAGGTAAATGTCAACATTACCAACAGTGTAATTACCGGCAACATCTATGTCGGCAGAGGCATCCAGAGCGGCAGTGATGTTATGCCTGCGTTGTCTGTCAGCTCCAGCAGTGTTTACGGGATATACTGCGATTTTCCGTCTGCCGTGCTTATAAATGCCAAGGTCGATGAGATGTATGTCAATGAACCTGTTGAATTGTCTTTGGGCAATGATGCAGTTGTCAGCTTCTTTGTGGCTGACAGCATTGCAAATGTTTCCGGTACCGGCCGCATTTCAATGGCGATTATAAATGAAAACGCGACCGGATCCAGCTTTGCTTCGGCACCGGATGTGTATTTTGATGCTCCCGGCTGCTATTACAGCGGTCCTGAGACAGGTTTTCTTGTTATCCTTGGAAAGACCTACCTTGTAGGTGAAGGCGGAGAACTGTATAAGGGATTTGTTATGGTAGGCGAAGATGAATACTATTTCGACGATAACGGTGTTATGGCTACCGGACTTGTCGAAATAGACGGCGTTGAGTATCTCTTTGGCGATGATGGCGTTATGATAAGCGGGTTCAAGCATGTAAACGGTAATATATGTTATTTCGATATAAACGGACAGATGCTTACCGGACGTCAGATAATTGGTGATTACGAGTACATTTTTGACGATGCGGGCATACTCCAGACGGGGCTGTTCCTGTTTGAGGGCAAGAATTTCGTTGCCAATGCTGATGGTATTCTTGTTCTTAACGGACTTGCTGAAATAGAAGGTAATGTTTATGCCGCAGGTGAAGACGGTGTGCTTCTTACCGGTGTTGTTGAGTTTGATGACAAGGCACATTGGTTCGATCCTGAAACTTTTGCTATGGTCAAAAATACCGTGATAGATGATATGATCATCGATGAAAACGGTGTTATAACAAATTATGACGGCGGCAGGATATCCAGCGGAGACAAGGATCTTGATGCAATGCTGGACGAAGTTATTGCCGAAATCTGCACCGAGGATATGACTCTTGAAGAAAAAATGTGGGAAGTTTACGCATGGACCAAGGTCAATATCCGCTATAGATCCACACCCATTGACTTGTCACGTGGTTATACCAAGGAACTGGTAATTGAACACGGCATGAACACTATGGAGACAAGACGTGGCGCCTGTGAACATTTCGCCATTGTCAATGCGCTGCTGTTTAATCGATTGGGTGTTGAGACAGAGCTTATTCAGGGATATCGTCTGTCACTTAACTACGGTGACTGGTCTGACCATTCCTGGGTGCTTGCTACCACCGGAGACGGTCTTTGGTACCACTATGATGCACTGTTTGAATATACCAATCTTGGTATCAATCGCGGTGCATTTGCAAAGACAGATGCAGAGATGGCTTCTCACCATACATGGGAGTCCGATGACTACCATGTGTGTGATGGTGAAACGGTTTACACCGAGGAATGATTTGATTTAGGAGGTCTTTATGTTCCTTCTTGAAAGTATAAAGCGATGCGCTGAACTCGGAAGAGATGCGGTGATACACAAAGACGGCAGCATGAGCTATGCGCAGCTTGACCGCCGAAGCAGTGCCTTTGCAGGCTATCTTCTCAGTCTTGGTGACAGTAAGCGGCCTGTCCTTATCTATGGCCATAAGGAAGCTGATTTTCTGGCTTGCATGTTCGGTAGCCTTAAAGCTGCAAGAGCATATGTTCCTATAGATATTTCATTTCCGCAGGACAGGCTTGAGCAGGTTATTGCCGATGTCCAACCGGAGGTTATTGTAGACTTTACCGGAACCAGAGTTGATGGCCTACATCCCGATGAACTGGAACAACTCATGAAGCGGTATGATGGATTTGAACCGGATGAGTCTGACTGGGTACAGCCTGAGGACACCTGCTATATGATTTTCACCTCCGGTTCCACCGGTAAACCCAAGGGTGTACCCATCAATCTGCGCAACCTTGAAAACATGTTTGCTTCAGCTAAAGATATTTGCTCCACCGGTGATGGGGGAGTGTGTCTGAATTCGGTTTCCTATTCCTTTGACCTTTCTGTTATTGCCGTTTGGGTTGCTGTTGGCCTTGGAATGACGCTTTATACTATCGACAAAAAGACTACCGAAAATTTCAAGGAGATGTTTGAAGCTCTTAAAGTTTCCGGAGTGACCCTGTGGGTGACAACACCTTCTTATGCGGAAGTCTGTGTTATGAGTGATGATTTCAATGAATCGCTCATGCCGGAAGTAAGAAAGTTTTTTTTCTGCGGCGAAATACTGACAAACAAACTTGCCGCATCACTTATCAAACGATTCCCCAAAGCAACGGTTTTGAATACCTACGGTCCCACTGAGGCTACCGTCTTTGTTACCTCGGTTGAGATTACCCGGGAAATGGCTGATGCTCAGGAACCCTTGCCCGTAGGGAGATTCTTTGAAACTATAACGCCCCGAATCGTTGATGAAGAGGGGAATGTGGTTGCCAGTGGAGAAAAAGGGCAATTGCAGCTTATTGGGAACAGTGTTTCTGTGGGATATTTTGGACGTCCGGATCTTAATGAAAAGGCTTTCTTTGACGTTGAGACAGCCGGAACAGTAATGCATGGATATAATACCGGAGATATTTGCTATATGACCGGTGATATGCTTCATTATTGCGGAAGAAACGACCTTCAGATTAAACTTAACGGCTTCCGCATTGAGATAGAGGATATAGAGAAGAACCTGATGAAGCTGCCTTCTGTAAAACGAGCGGCTGTTTGTCCTGTGTATGTTGACGGCAAGGTTGAAAGCCTTGTGGCATTCATTCTGCCTGAGGGTGAAAGTGATTTGCCTAAGCTCAAACGCATAAATGCAATGAAATCCGAGCTTGGACAGCTTGTGCCGTCTTACATGATACCCAGAAAGTTTGTTCTTAAAGAGTCACTTCCCACTAATGCCAACGGTAAGGTGGATAAAAAGGCGCTGCTTGCGTCATTGTAAACGGAGTAACTGATGATACCATACGAGGGATTATTGTTCTTTTATATTTTGGCAGCTGTTCTGGTGGTGTCTGCCGTTCTCGGTTTTCTTGGTAAAAACCAGAAATACTGGGGGATTATTGCCACGCTGTTTATGCTGTCAGCCATTTTTGACAGAGGGCATGAGTGGCTTCTGATTGGCTTTATAGCGTTTGAACTTATAGTTCTTTATGCTTACTTTGTTATCAGAAAGAAAAGCAAAAACTGCTTGTTATGCTGGCTGTTTGTTTTTCTTTCAATAGCACCGCTGGTGCTGTCAAAACTCAGCGGAATACTGACAGAAAACGTAATTGGATTTCTTGGAATATCCTATCTGACATTCAAGTCGGTTCAGATTGTAATTGAAACTTATGACGGGTTGATAGAAAAGCTCAGCTTTATTGACACGCTGTATTTTATAGTATTTTTCCCGACCATATCTTCCGGACCTATAGACAGATACAGAAGATTCGTTGGCGACATCAATGCTGAGATTTCCGGTGAGCAGTATTCTGATCTTTTCAAAAAAGGTGTTTGGAAGCTCATGACCGGCGTTTTTTACGGTCTGGTCATAAGCAACCTTATCAACACCCTCTGGCTGTCAAAAATACCCGAATCCGGATTATTCAACCATTGGCAGTATATGTATGCTTACACCTTTTATCTGTTCTTTAACTTTGCCGGTTACAGCCGAATGGCTATCGGTACGGGCTACATTATGGGTGTAAAAGTACCCGAAAACTTTGATATGCCATTTATAAGTAAGGACATGAAAGATTTCTGGTCAAGATGGCATATAAGCTTGTCCACCTGGTTCAGAGATTATATATACACCAGATTTGCGGCTGTCAGCCTCAGAAAAAAGTGGTTCAAAAACATATATATGGGCAGCTATATCGGATATATCATCACTATGACGGTGATGGGATTCTGGCACGGTTTTGAGTTGCATTATATTGTTTACGGCATTTATCACGGTTTACTTATGTGTGCCAATGATGTCATTGAGCACAAATGGAAAGGTTATAAAAAAATAAGACGGAAAGATAAGGCATGGCCTGTAATGGCGCTTATCACATTCCATCTTATCAGCTTCGGCATGCTCATTTTCTCGGGCAGATTATTCTAGGAGGAAGAACAATGAAAGAAACATTGCAGGAACTCATTGCCGACGTTTCCGGCTTTGACCCCGAAGATATCACTGATGATATCGACTTTTTTGAAGAAGGTATTCTGGATTCCTTTGGCGTTGTGCATCTGCTTGTAAAGATTGAGGAGACCTTTGGCAAGAAGATAAACATTGCTGAGATTGTTCGTGACGATATCAACACTATGGATAAGTTGATTGCCATGGTCGAAAATGTATGATGAAAAGGACAATTTTCAGTACTCTGTGCTCTATTCTGGCTGTGGTTGTTATTGTGGCTGTTGTTTTGAGTATTTCCAACGCTGCTGTGCCGGAGTACACCAGTTTATCAGGGTATGAGTACACCGGTGAAAAAGTAAAAGGCGAGGCTATTATAAGAAGTGCAGCAGAAGAGGACGATACAATTTTCCTTTTCGGCTCATCAGAGTTGAGCACAACCATGATCAAGTCTCATCCTGCAAACTTTTTTACAGAGTATGATTTCGGCTTCGATGTCTGTACCGTGGGACGAGGCTCAAGTCAGAGTCTTATCCATGCTCTTATTCTTGCGGGCAACGGTGAAAGCCTTAGGGGTAAAAAGGTCGTGTTTATGATCTCACCCCAGCATTTTGTCGAGGACGGTATTGCTCCGGATATGTTTGTTGCAAACTTTTCCGAGCAGCAGTATCTGGACGCTATGATGTCCGATGAATTGGTTGAGGAGAGCAAACTGTTCCTGTCTACTCGGGTTCGTGACTGTTTTGATTTATACGAGTCGGAGTATGAGGATCCCGGATTTGAAAGCTCACGAAGACTTGCTAAACAGGTTTTGAATAACGGAACGGATATTCCGGCTGTTGGATACCTGTTGATGAAGCCCTATTACGCCTTTGAAAGCGTGCTGTATACCATCAGAGACAATGTTACCGCATCCAAGGTCATCAAGGGATTTGAGGACGTTAAGGGTACTGCTGTGACCGATTTTGACTGGGATACCTACCGGCAGGAAATGATCGGTCTTGGAGCTGTGGAATCTGACAATAATGAATTTGGTATTCTCAACGACTATTACAATACCAATATTGGCAAGAAGCTTGCCCGAATGGAGAATAAGGACGCTGACCTGTCGTATTCTGTCTCTCAGGAATATGAGGATTTGCAGAATCTTATATGGTTGTGCGATACATTCGAGATAGATGCTCTGTTCGTCCATACTCCGCTCCATGGCGCATGGAGCGACTACTGTGGATTTACTGCCGATGAGCGTTTGGAATATTACGACAATGTTCGTGCTATTCTCGATGAATCGGGTTATGACTATCTTGACCTTACCGCTAAGGAATACGACAGCTATTACCTCTGTGACGTTATGCACATTGGCTGGCTGGGATGGGTGGATATCAATGAAGCAATTTGTGAATTCTATTACGAAGATAAGTGACTTTTTTGCCGCACACAGCTGGAGCAGAGTACTGTTTTATGCATTCGTGGTGTTGGTGCTGATACTTATGTTTGCCCTTATTGAGCAGACTGAAGTTGCGTTTGTTTATAATGCGTTTTAAAACTAAAAGCCTCAGGCACATCGCCTGAGGCTTTTATGTTACTTTTTGAAACTGTCCTTCAGTGATACGCTTCTGTTGAATACAAGGTGATCCTCGGTGGAATCTACGTTGTCGATGCAGAAGTAACCGTGACGCATGAACTGATAGTGGGCGGGGGCAGTAACACCCTTGACGCTGCTTTCAATTTTGCAGCCTGTAAGGATTTTAAGAGAATCGGGGTTGATGAAGTTGACAAAGTCGATTTCGTTGCCATCTTCGTCTACATGACCTTCGGGATCGGGAACGGAGAACAGATTCTCATAAAGTCTTACTTCGCAATCCAGTGCATCTGAAGCGTTTACGAAGTGGATGGTGCCCTTTATCTTACGGCCGTCAGCAGCGTTGCCGCCTCTGGATTCGGGGTCGTATTCGGCATATACTTCGATGATGTTGCCATCTTCGTCTTTCTTACAGCCGGTGCATTTAACAATATATGTGCCTTTAAGACGAACCTCATTGCCGGGGAACAGACGGAAATACTTTTTAACAGGTTCTTCCATAAAGTCTTCCCGTTCGATCCACAGTTCTCTTGAGAAAGTTACGATACGGTTGCCTGCGGATTCGTCCTCGGGATTGTTTTCAACAGAGAATTCTTCAGTCTGACCTTCGGGGTAATTGGTTATTATCAGTTTGAGGGGATCAATAACGCCCATAACACGGTTTGCGGTGGCGTTCAGATCTTCACGCAGACAGTGTTCAAGAAAAGCGTATTCAACGGTGCTGTCGTTCTTGGCAACGCCGATACGTTCGCAGAAATTCTTGATGGAAGCGGGAGTGTAGCCGCGTCTGCGAAGTCCGCAAAGGGTGGGCATACGGGGATCGTCCCAACCGGAAACATAATTTTCTTCAACCAGGCGGCGCAGTTTGCGCTTGGACATAACAGTGTAGTTTATGCCAAGACGGGCAAACTCTATCTGACGAGGAGTGGAGGGAACGGAGACATTTTCGATGACCCAGTTATAAAGGGGACGATGGTCTTCGTATTCCAGGGAACACAGAGAATGGGTTATACCTTCAAGTGCATCCTGAATGGGATGAGCAAAGTCATACATAGGATAAACACACCATTTGGTACCCTGACGGTGATGCTCAACGTAACGGATACGGTAAATAACCGGGTCGCGCATATTGAAGTTGCCGGACGCAAGGTCGATCTTTGCACGCAAAGTATGGCTACCCTCGGGGAATTCACCGTTCTTCATGCGTTCAAAAAGATCCAGACTTTCTTCAATGGGACGGTCACGCCAGGGGCTGACAGCAGGCTTGCCCACATCACCGCGGTTGGCTTTGAATTCCTCGGGAGTCAGCTGGCATACGTATGCCAAGCCCTTTTTGATAAGCTCAACAGCGTATTCATAGGTTTCGGGAAAATAGTCGGAACCGTAGAAGAAACGGTCGTCCCAGTCAAAACCAAGCCAGTGGATATCTTCCTGAATGGCGTCAACGTATTCGGTGTCTTCCTTTGCTGGGTTGGTATCGTCCATGCGGAGATTGCAGATACCGCCGTATTTTTCAGCTGTACCAAAGTCTATACAAAGAGCTTTGCAGTGACCGATATGAAGATAACCGTTGGGTTCTGGTGGAAAACGGGTGTGGACCTGCATACCTTCGCAGCGTCCACCGGGTGCCAGATCTTCTTCGACAAAAGCGTGGATAAAATTCTTTGGAGACTCGTTGATAATGACTTCTTCTGCCATTTTATATTAACTCCTTAATCGATTTCTTTTGTTCACACAGTAATAACTTATTATATACTATATGTTCCCGATTGGCAAATAAAAAAACAATATGTAAATTATAAAAATT
Source organism: Oscillospiraceae bacterium (assembly GCA_015068245.1). Taxonomy (GTDB): domain Bacteria; phylum Bacillota; class Clostridia; order Oscillospirales; family Oscillospiraceae; genus SIG469. The sequence continues at coordinate 242,770 of SVKU01000001.1, read as the reverse complement.
ATACTTTAAAAATTGCGCAGTTTATATTAGAATATCAGAAGAAGACAGAAGGGGGATGAGACCGATGCCAGCTTATAAGCGTGTGTTGCTTAAAATAAGCGGTGAAGCTCTTGCCGGCGGCAAGGGAAGCGGACTTGATTTTGAGTTTATCGGAAAAGTTAGTGACGTTATCAAAAAGTGTGTGGATTCCGGTGTTCAGGTAGGTATTGTCGTAGGCGGCGGTAACTTCTGGAGAGGCCTGAAGCAGGGTGTAGGAATGACCGACAGAACCCGTGCTGACCATATGGGCATGCTGGCCACGACCCTTAACTGCCTTGCTATGGCTGATAACCTTGAACAGCGTGGAGTTGAGGTCAGAGTTCAGACTGCAATCGAAATGAGAGCCATAGCTGAACCTTATATCCGCAATAAGGCTATCCGTCACTTTGAAAAAGGCAGAGTTGTTATCTTTGGCTGTGGAACCGGCAATCCGTTCTTTTCCACCGATACCGGCGCAGTTTTGAGAGCTGCCGAAATCGAAGCAGATGTCATTCTTCTCGCCAAGAATATCGACGGTGTCTACGATGCTGACCCGGCAAAGGTTGCCGATGCCAAAAAGTACGACGCAATTACTTATGATGACGTTCTTGCAAAACACCTTGGCGTTATGGACTCGACTGCCACGTCGCTGTCTATGGATAATCATATACCCATTATCGTTTTCGCTCTCAGTGACCCTGAAAATATTTACAGAGCCGTTATGGGCGAAAAGATCGGCACTATAGTTAAGGAGGAAATTTAAATGTCAGATTACAAAGAATATACTTCCAAAATGGATAAGACCCTTGAGGTGCTCGGTCAGCAGTTTGCTGCCGTCAGAGCAGGCAGGGCAAATGCCGCTGTTCTCGATCGTATAACCGTTGAATACTATGGTGTCGAAACTCCCCTGAACCAGATCGGCACTATCGCTTCCCCCGATCCCAGAACTCTGACCATTCAGCCTTGGGATACCACCCTTCTTAAGAGCATCGAAAAAGCAATTCAGGCTTCTGACCTGGGCATCAATCCCCAGAACGATGGACGTCTGATTCGCCTGTCTTTCCCTCAGTTGACTGAGGAACGCCGTAAGGATCTGACCAAACAGGTCAAAAAGTATGGCGAAGAATCCAAAGTTGCTATCCGCAATGTCCGCCGTGATGCTATTGAGCGTTACAAGGGCGACAAGAAAAAGTCCATTATTACTGAAGATGATCTGAAGAAAATTGAAAAGGATCTTCAGGACGTAACCGATAAATATGTCAAGGATATCGACGCTCTTTGCGCCAAGAAAGAAAAGGAACTGATGGAAATCTAAGTTCCCGAATTAAGTTTATTTGGTCAAGGCAGGAATTCGGCCCGGATACAGCTGATCCGGGCCGGATTACGGTTGCCTTGGCATTTACGCTATTTTGCGCATAAAATTACCAACTTGGGGAGCCGCATATGCAGCTGTTTAAAAACAAGAACATAAAAGCAAAGGTTGACAAAAATGCTCTGCCTGCCCATATTGCGATTATTATGGACGGTAACGGACGATGGGCGCAGAAGAGAGGACTTCCAAGAACTGCCGGTCATGCTGCCGGGGCAGAGACTTTTAGAACTATTGCCACATATTTGAAGGATATCGGCGTAAAATACATGACTGTCTATGCTTTTTCCACAGAGAACTGGAAACGGTCTCAGGAAGAGGTTTCGGCTATTATGAGCCTTTTGGAAAACTATCTTTATGAAGCCATCGAAAAAATGGAAGAGGACAACATCAACCTCACCTTTTTCGGTGACACGACGCCTTTGTCTGATAAACTGCGCAGCCTTATAGAACGCACAAACGACATATCCGCTCGTATTGACGGTTTTAAAGTTAACGTGTGTCTTAACTATGGCGGCCGTGACGAGATCGTTCATGCAGCCAAAGAATATATGAAAGCCGGTGGTGATCCGGAGCAGCTAACTGAGGAAGTCTTTTCAAACTATCTGTATTCTGCAGGGGTGCCTGATCCTGAGCTGATTATTCGACCCAGCGGTGAATACAGGATAAGCAATTTCCTGCTGTGGCAGTGTGCTTATTCGGAGATGTATTTTACAGACCGTTTCTGGCCGGATTTTACCGGGGCAGATATTGACCGTGCCATTGAGTGGTATCAAGGCAGATCCAGGAGATTCGGAGGCGTGAAATGAAGTCAAGAATACTTGTAGCATGCGTTTGTATACCGCTTCTGCTGGTTGCTTTCTATCTTTTGCCTGTGTGGGTAACTGTGCTTCTTATTGCGCTTGTTTCAACTATAGCGACATATGAACTGATGAACTGCCTTGGCATTGCAGGTAATCGCAGAATACTTGTTTATTGTCTGATAGTGAGTTTTGCAGTGCCGTTCTGGTGTTGGCTGGAGAGTCCTGCTATCTTTGGAACGTGGGTTGTATTCAGCCTGTTCCTGCTTCTTTTCATTGAAGCAATTTTCTCTAAGAAGTCAGTAGAGTTTGGCCACGTTGCCGCAGCTTTATTTTCAGCTTTGCTTTTACCGTATTTTCTATCAGCATTTGTACGGCTTCGTATAGCGGAATACGGTGAAATGCTTATTCTTTTGCCGCTGGTAATTGCTTTTATTGCCGACGCTGCCGCTCTGTTTGCCGGTATGCTGTTCGGCAAACATAAACTGGCTCCCGAGATAAGCCCTAAGAAAACCGTTGAGGGAGCCATAGGCGGATTGCTTGGAGGACTTATTGGCTGCGTTATCTATGCTTTCGTGGCTGAACTTATCTGGGGAATCAATACCAACGTATTTGCCTTTGCTGTTTACGGCGCAGTGGGTTCGGTTATATCCGTGATCGGAGACCTTTCCTTCTCGCTGATAAAACGTCAGTACGGTATCAAGGATTACGGCAGCCTGCTTCCGGGGCATGGAGGTATTCTTGACAGATTTGACAGCGTAATTTTTACCGCTCCTTTGGTGGAAATATTGCTGGCTGTACTGCCTGCGGTGATTTGATATGAGTATAAAAAGAAGGATTTCTCTGCTTGGCTCAACGGGATCGATCGGACGGCAATCTCTTGAGGTTATAGACTCTCTTGGTTATGAGTGTGTGGCTCTGACTGCCAATACCGGTGCTGCTCTGATTGAAGCTCAGGCTCGGAAGTTTAAACCAAAACTTGCTGTCCTTTTTGATGAGCAGGCAGCATATGATTTAAAAGTAAAGCTTGCCGACACCTCTGTTAAAGTCTTATCCGGCATGGACGGTTTGATTGAAGCTGCTTCCATCGAGGAAGCTGACACAGTTATAACCGCAGTTTCGGGTATGATAGGGCTTAAACCTACACTCGCCGCTATTGATACCGGTAAACGTATTGCTTTGGCCAATAAGGAAACCCTTGTTTGTGCCGGTGAATTGGTAATGGACAGGGCAGAGCAAATGGGTGCGGAAATAATCCCTGTGGATTCAGAACATTCGGCACTTTTCCAGAGTTTGCACTCGGGGAAGAGAACTGAGGTTGAAAAGCTCATTATCACTGCATCGGGAGGACCTTTTTTCGGATGGAGCTATGATGAACTCGAGAATGTAACGGTTGATATGGCACTGAAACATCCAAACTGGAGCATGGGTCAAAAAATAACCATTGATTCTGCTACCATGATGAACAAGGGGCTTGAGGTTATTGAAGCCATGCGCCTTTATCGTATGCCGTTGGAAAAAATCGAGGTAGCTGTTCATCGTCAGAGTATTGTACATTCTTTGGTGGAGTTTGTAGATGGGTCGCTTATTGCTCAGCTCGGTACTGCCGATATGCGGCTGCCGATCCAATATGCGCTGACTTTCCCATACAGGACTGCAGGCCCTGCAAGTAAACTGGATCTGTTTTCTTGCGGTGATTTGACATTCCAAAGACCGGACCCTGATACTTTTACTTGTCTGTCGGCAGCTTTTGAAGCAGCTAGCAGAGGCGGTACGGCTTGCGCTGTGATGAACGGTGCCGATGAGGTGGCTGTTGCTGCTTTCCTTGGTGGAAAGATTGGCTTCAATGACATCGGCAGACTGGTTTGGAAAGCCATGGAGCATGTGACTTTTGTTGCTGATCCAGGTTTAGAAGATATCCTTGAAGCTGACAGAGAAGCAAGGAGTTTTGTTGCGGACAATATCAATTAAGGAACGTATCTGCAATGTTTGTAATTTTTGCGATAATCATTTTTGGATTGCTCATTGCTGTGCATGAGTTTGGACATTTTATAGCAGCCAAGTCTCTTGGCGTTCAGGTAAATGAATTTGCTCTCGGCATGGGGCCTGTTGTTTATCAGAACACGAAGCATGAAACTGTTTTTTCTTTACGTCTTTTGCCCGTTGGCGGTTTTTGTGCCATGGAAGGTGAGGACGAGAGTTCTGATAATCCCAAAGCGTTTACCTCCCAAAGTGCATGGAAACGTATTATAATACTTGCTGCCGGCTCATTTATGAACTTTCTTACCGGTTTCTTGATAGCTTGCATTATTTTCAGTCATAACAGTTACTTTGTTACCAGAACCATAGATGGTTTTCTCGGTGATGTAGAGTATTCGGGAGCTTCCGGTATTCAGCCCGGAGACACTATTGTCGGAATAGACGGCGAGCATATTTGGACCAACAGCGATTTTGATCTGGTAATGTCTCGTTCTGAAGATGATTATTACGATATAAGAGTTATTCGTGACGGTAAACCGCTTTTGCTCGAAGAACTTCATATTTACAAGCAGGATTTTGATGTTGAAGGTCAGCAGGAACATCTGTTTGGTATGAAACTGCGGGTGGAAGAAAAAAACGCCCTTAATGTTTTAAAATACAGCTGGTTCAATGCCATGGACTTTGTAAAAATGGTTAGGCTTGGACTGACTGATCTTATCTCCGGGAACGCCGGCTTCAATGATATGTCCGGAGTTGTTGGTATTGTCGATACCATGAATGAAGTTGGAACTCAGTCTGAGACTATCACTATCGGGTTTTTGAATGTTGGATACCTTGGAGCTTTCATAGCTGTAAACCTTGCTGTAATGAATATGCTGCCGCTTCCTGCTTTGGACGGTGGCCGTGTGTTCTTCCTTATAATCACAGAGTTAATTGAAAGAATAACCAGACGCAAACTGGATCCCAAATATGAGGGATATATCCATATGGCAGGCCTTTTCCTGCTGTTGGGGCTGATGCTTTTGGTTACTGCTAACGATATACTGAAACTTATAGGTTTAAAATAATGACCAGACAAATAAACGTAAGAAATATCATAATCGGCGGCGGTGCGCCTGTATCCATTCAGTCTATGACCAACACACCCACTGAGGATCCTATCCGTACTGCCGAGCAAATCAGACAGCTGCAGGAAGCGGGCTGCGAGATAGTGCGAATCGCCGTGCCAAATATGAGGGCAGCCGATTCCGTTAAAGAGATTCGTGCCATGACGGATATGCCGCTTGTTGCGGATATCCATTTTGACCATCGTCTTGCTCTTAAGGCGGTGGAAAACGGCATCGACAAGATTCGCATCAATCCCGGAAATATCGGTGATGATGGTAAGGTTAGGGAAGTAGCATATGCATGTGCCGAAAAGGGGATCCCGATCCGTATCGGTGTCAATGCAGGATCCCTGGAAAAACGCCTCCTTGAAAAGTATGGCGGTCCTACTGCCGAAGCTATGGTTGAAAGTGCCTTTGACCATATTGCTATGCTTGAAAAACAGGGTTTTTTCGATATCTGTGTGTCGCTGAAAGCATCATCTGTGCCCTTGACTATGGCCGCTTACAGGCTGATGAGTGAAAGAAGTGATTATCCTCTGCATCTTGGTGTTACCGAAGCCGGTACCGAGGAGATGGGAGTTGTAAAATCGGCTATGGGTATTGGCGGCCTTTTGTGCCTTGGAATAGGCGATACCCTTCGTGTTTCCCTTTCCGAAGACCCTGTAAAGGAAATCGCTGCTGCCAAGCGTATCTTAACGGCAGCAGGACTTCGTAGATTCGGTCCGGAAGTCATTTCCTGCCCAACCTGTGGAAGAACAAAGATTGATTTGTTTGGACTTGCCAAAGACGTTCAGAAGCGTTTGGAAGGCTTTACCGAGCCTATAACCGTTGCGGTTATGGGTTGTGTTGTCAACGGACCGGGTGAAGCTTCCCATGCTGATGTAGGTATTGCGGGCGGTGACGGAGTTGGCGCCGTGTTTGCAGGAGGAAAGCTGCTGCGAACCGTACCTCAGGACACTTTGGCTGATGAACTGATGATCGAAATACATAGAATGATCGGTGAAAAGAATGAATAACAACCCGGATTTTCTGGCGCTGTTTTATGAATACAAGCCGTCCGAAGAAATTAAAACACTTCTGGACGGCTGTACTATACAGTCGGCAACCATTGACCCTGCCAAACGCCGTATAAGCGCCGTTATTGAACCGAAAAATTACATACCCTCAGCCACGCTGGACAAGCTGAAAACCGAACTGGCCAAGCTATACGGCCTGAAAAGGCTTGTTCTTGAACCAAAGTACCTCGAGAGCCATTTTGAACAGGCAGTTGCTGAACTTGCAGAGTCAATAATAGATGCTTGTCCATCTGCAGTGTCGTCTTTGGCAGATGCTCAATGGGAACTTGCAGGTGAAACAGTAATAATTCGGCTGAAGAATAACGGTGCGGAGCTAATTAAAAAGAACATTAAAGCTGCCTGTGATAAAGCTCAGCAGCTTTTTGGCAAAAGATATGGTTTTGAGGTTGTTGCCGGTAAGGAAATGACCGATGAAATGATTTCTGAGGCCGCCGAACAGCTGAAGCAGCAGGCGATGGCAGAGGATAAATCCAGGGCCGCCAAGAGTGCAGAGGCATCTACACTTATATTTGGTAAGCCAATTAAGGGAGATCCGATAGATATCGGAGAGATTTCCTTTGATCTTTCAACCGTGATCTTTGAGGGTAAGGTATTTTCCGTTGAGCATCGTGAAACCAGGAACAACGGTGCGTATGTTATTTCGTTTTCTGTTATGGACGATACCGGCGGCGTAAAAGTAACCAAGTTTATGAGCGACGGATTTAAGCCCATACTGGAGAATGTCAAAAAAGATATGTGGGTCAAAATCCTTGGTCGTGTCTCGTCAGACAGATACACCGAAGAGCTTGTTATCGAGCCAAAGAGCATTGAAAAAGCTTCACACAGTGAACGTAAGGATACTTGCGAAGTCAAGCGAGTAGAGCTGCATATGCATACGAAAATGTCTGCCAAGGACGCTTTGACTGATCTTGGAGAGATAGTCAAACGCGCTGCAAAATGGGGACATAAGGCCATTGCCCTTACCGATCATGGTGTGGTCCACTCTTTCCCTGATGCATATAAGGCTGGTAAGAAAAATGGTATAAAGGTATTGCTAGGCTGCGAAGGTTATTTCGTAGACGATGTCAATGGCCGCACTATGCAAAAACGCAGCGCTGTCATCGGCAGAAAGGATTTTGACCTTGATGACGAATTCGTAGCATTCGACCTTGAAACAACAGGTTTGGATCCTAAAAAAGATACCATTACCGAAATCGGAGCTGTTCGCTGCAGAAATGGCGAGATAATTGATGAGTTTCAGACCTTTGTGGCTATAGACAGGAAGCTTGATCAGAGAATAATCGACCTTACCGGTATTACTGATGAGATGCTTATCGGTGCCCCTTCTCTTAACGAAGCTTTGGCAGCCTTCATTGAGTTCTGCGGCAGCAGTCCTCTTGCAGCACACAATGCGCAGTTCGATGTGAGCTTTATTAAAGGCGGTTGCGAGAAATGCGCTATTGATTTTGAAATTACATCGGTTGATACGCTGATACTTGCGCAGAAACTCATGCCTGATCTTGTAAAACATAAACTGAACACCGTGGCCGACACCCTGGCACTTCCTGCATTCAATCATCACAGGGCTGTAGATGATGCCAGAACCGTAGCATATATGCTAAAGCCTTTCTTTGAAATGCTGAAGCGAAAAGGTGTGTCACGCATAAGTCAGATAGATTCTGCGGTTGCCAATGTGATTTACAGTGACAAAATGCAGAAGCAGGCGTCAAAACACATAATTCTCATTGCGAAGAACCAGACGGGTCTGCGTAACCTTTATAAACTTGTAACACTTGGACATCTCAAGTATTTCTACAGAAAGCCGAGAATACCAAAGTCCGTGCTTGACAGAAACAGGGAAGGACTTATAGTTGGTTCTGCCTGCGAAAGTGGCGAGCTTTTCTCTGCCATGGTAGACGGTGCTTCCGACGAAGAACTGGAACGTATTGCGTCATATTATGATTTCCTTGAAATTCAGCCTATTTGCAACAATATGTTTCTTATCAATGATGGCAAAGCTGAGGACGAAGAGCAGCTTCGTGACTTTAACCGTCGAATCGTTTCTTTGGCAGACAAACTGGGTAAGCCTATAGTTGCAACGGGTGACGTTCATTTCCTTGACCCCGGTGATGAAATTTATCGCCGTGTTCTGCTGGCTTCCAACGGATATTCCGATGCAGATAAAAGCTTGCCGATATATTTTCGAACAACTCAGGAAATGCTGGACGAGTTTGCTTACCTTGGCGAAGAAAAGGCTATGGAAGTTGTTGTTACATATCCAAATCTGATTGCGGATATGTGTGAAACAATTGAACCGCTGCCTCAGAAGCTGTTTGCTCCAAAGATAGAAAACTCCGTTGAGGATCTAAAATCTCTTGTTTACGGTAAAATGCATCGTCTTTACGGCGAGAATCCGCCGGAGCTTATAAAGACAAGAATAGAAACAGAACTGGGAGACATCATCGGACGTAACTACGATGTTATCTACATGAGCGCTCAGAAGCTTGTTGCAAAGTCCAATGCAGACGGTTATCTTGTAGGATCCCGAGGTTCTGTAGGCTCCTCTATGGTGGCATATATGTCTGGCATTACAGAAGTTAACTCGTTGCCGCCTCATTATCGTTGCCCCAACTGCAAGAACACAGAGTTTGACGTGCCAAAGGGCTATGCCTGCGGTGTTGACCTGCCTGCAAAGAAGTGCCCTGTTTGTGGATCTGACTATGAAAAGGACGGGTTTGATATACCCTTTGAGACCTTCCTTGGCTTTGGCGGCGCAAAGGTTCCCGATATCGACCTTAACTTCTCCGGCGAGTACCAGCCAAAGGCTCATGCTTATACCGAGGAGCTTTTTGGGGAAACCCATGTTTTCAGAGCCGGTACCATAGGCACAGTGGCAGAAAAAACTGCCTATGTCTACGCCCAGAAATATGCCGAAGAACGCAGTATGGACATCACCAAGACTGAAACGACCCGTCTCAGCCTTGGTTGCGTTGGTGTCAAGCGAACTACAGGTCAGCATCCTGGCGGTATGGTCGTTATTCCAAGAAATAAAGAGATTTATGACTTCTGTCCTGCTCAGCATCCTGCAGATTCGGTAAACAGCGATATTGTTACCACTCATTTTGAATACCACGCTATGGAAGACAACCTGCTGAAGCTGGATATTCTCGGTCATGATGACCCCACCATGATAAGAATGCTCGGCGACCTTACTGGCATAGATGCCACAAAGATACCTCTTGATGATCCCGATACCATGAGTATTTTTACATCTTCCAAGGTACTGGGATTTGAGGACGACAAGATTCTCGGGCCTACCGGTGCTGTGGCGATACCGGAGTTTGGAACTTCTTTTGTCCGTGGGATGCTGCTTGATACCATGCCGGATAAGTTTGATACCCTTGTCAAGATTTCGGGCTTTTCCCACGGTACTGCTGTTTGGCTGGGTAACAACAAGGATCTAATTTCCTCCGGCACGGCTACTGTTGACGAAGTAATAGCCTGCCGTGATGACATTATGCTTTACCTTATTTCCATGGGCATGGATGAGATGAAAGCTTTTAAAATAATGGAAGCTGTCCGTAAGGGTAAGGGGCTCACCTCTGACTGGGAAAACGATATGCGTGATATCAACGTGCCGGAATGGTATATAACTTCCTGCAACACGATGCAGTACCTTTTCCCAAAGGCACACGCTGTGGCCTATGTTGTTATGGCGTTCCGAATTGCATGGTTCAAGGTGCATCGCCCTCTGGATTTCTACGCTGCGTATTTTTCCAAGAGAGCACCGGCATTTGACGGTATTGAGATGACCCAGGGTAAAAAGCACGTCGTTGAAATGATAGAAAAAATCAGCAGCGATCCCAATGCTTCTGCCAATGATAAGGACAAGCTCACCACTTTGGAAGTTTGCTATGAGTTTTATCTTCGTGGATTTACCTTTGAGAAGATGGATATTTACAAGTCCGATTCCGTGGATTTTGTTAAGACTGAAAAGGGTCTTATCCCGCCTTTCCTTTCTGTTCCCGGTCTTGGTGAGACTGCGGCGAGAGACCTTGTGGCCGGCAGGGAAGGCAAGACTTTTATTTCCATCGAAGAAGTTGGTCTGGCATGTCCCAAGGTTTCCAAGACCCATTTGGCGCAGCTTAAAGAAGCCGGTGCCTTTGGTGATATGCCCGATACCAGCCAGATAACACTGTTCTGAGTAATATGTTGAGTATTGCGCCGTAGGGAACGACCTTTGTGCCGTTCTACAAACGGAACGACGAGGACGTCGTTCCCTACGACGCACAACGTAACGTATCACATCGTAGGGACACCCGTCCTCGGGTGTCCGTTTTTTTCTGGGATTTCTCTACAGAACGACACCTTGCCATAATGCGACAAAACAGACGCTGAAAACGACATTTCAGCGTCTGTTTTTAGGTTTTTGTCGGTTTGCTGTTTACATGAAAGAATAACAATGTTAGACTTTATTCATATAAACCGATTGATATACCAAGCAAAGAAAGGAGTATTGCAATGAAAAAGGCGTTGATTTACTCGTTCCTGTTGATAACTGTTGTGGTATTATGTATGGCAGTTTTCCTTAGTTTCTTTGTTCCTCAATTCAGTCCTCTTGACCATGGTAATCAACAGCAGTTCAATGATGTGTCGGCTGTTGCAGATTTTATAGAGTCACTCGGTGTTAAGGTTCAGATTCCCTGCGTTGAAGATTCTGTTGAGATAATTCCTGATAAAAACTGGAAACTTTATATACTTCCGATTTATAAAGGTAATGAGAACGCAGAAGTTGCAAGAGGCAGAAAAGGAGAGCCTATAACACTGAACTTTCAGTCTTTCTCGGACAAGAGACACGGAGGCTGGAGAAAGACCGAGATCACTGTTGGCACCAGAACATATGAAGGATATATCGAAACCTCTGCTTTGGCACGCATGTATCTTAATTATATTGAATCATCGGGTTTGCAAGACGAGTTTGAAAAATTGACAGGTAATGTATTGAACAAAAAATCAGCAAAGCAGGTCATTCGATCCATAGACAAGCAGATTTTTGATTATGGTATATGGAATCCTGCAGATTATCCATTGAATGAGCAGCTGATATGGAGAGCAATAACTATTGGCAGTATTTGTCTTATTCTTGGAATAATGGTTTTGAGTGTTATACTTGAAACCCGGAAAGAAAAACGGATTTATGAGGAGTATCTGCAAATCTGGAATGAGGAAAGTATGGAACGGTGGCTGGAATTGTATGGAAATTTGACCCAGTTCCGGTCTCTCAAAGAAAGCGGTATCCGCGATGAATACAGGTACATAATTTATAAACGGTCTCTGCGGCAAATTATCGTGGATATGTTTAGACCTGTGAAGTATAAATGATGTGTATTGAAAAAGCTGTCGTTCCGCAAACAAATGTGCTGTTATTCCGATAGCTGCTGTAAGCAGCGAAGAGAAATCCCCATCTTGTAACGCAATGCAAAACAAGATGGGGATTTTCACTCCCTGCAATCCGGGTTCAGGGTGAAAGCAAAAGCGTAGGGAACTATGTGATTTCTCACCGGTGAGAAATCATCATCTATTTACGCATCTCAATTGCGCTGTCATTCTGAGGAACGAAGTGACGAAGAATCTTAAAGATCCTACGCATTCGCTCAGGATGACATTGGCAGTGCTGTACATACTTTATTTCACTCCGCCTTCAAAGCCTACAAGTAATCCGCCGGACTCAGCATAGAAGCTGCACAGTGCGCCGGTTTTTTGAATAAAGACTGATGCGTTGGGGAAGGCGTCTTTAATTCTGTCCCGGAGTGTATAGGCGGCGGATTCGTTCTGGCAATGATGGATACGTACTTTGCCGCCAATAAACCCGCTGGATTTCATGTTTTTGATTATTTCGGAAAGCACCTTTTCGCTGCCGCGAACCTTGTTGGTTATTTCCAAAGTACCTTCGTTGCTTGCTTTTCCAAGAATACGTATGCCGATAATTCCGGCAACCTTGGCAACTGCCTTGTTTACCCGGCCATTATTGGCAAGGTTCTTTAGAGATTCAAGGCAGAATATCAGGTGAGTAGACTTCATGTATTCTCTGACCTTTGATTCAATCACTGAAAAGGGAAGATTTTCCTGGATAAGCTCCCTGATTTTTTCTATGATCAAAGCTGATTCGGGACCTGTAGACAAGGTGTCAAGCACTACTGCATTGTTTTCCGGGTTTTTCTGAAGGTACTCGGAAACTGCCATTGATGCGGAGTTATAACTGCCGGACAGCCCGCTGGTAATGGTGACGCAGAATACACCGTCTGTATTTTCAAAGGAATCCAGCCATTCTTCCATATTGGGACAGGAAGAGTGAGAAGTGCCGTTGTACTTTGACAGGTCATCTATCATCTCGTCAATATTGAGCTTATGATCGTCAATATATTCCTTCTCATCGGTTATTATTTTCAGGGGGACACAGCAATAATCGCAGTTTTCAAAAGTAAGCAGATCCGAAGAAGAGTCAGATACAATTCTATATTTCATAAAGTCCTCACACAAATGATGTCGTAAATCACATAATCGGTTTTTGAAAAACCGATTACTCTATTTGTTATTATATATGCTTTTCCAAATCGTGTCAAGGGTTATCAAAAAACCGATTGACAGATTTTTAAAATTGGATTATTATTGAGGCATGAATATTAAAGAATCTTTTGCGGCTATAATTGCCGATTTCAGATTACCGCGTTATAATGAACTTCCAAACATGGGGCTGTATCTTGATCAGGTTACAAAATATATAAACGGGTATATCACACCTTTAGGACTGGCAGAGATAACGCCGTCCATGGTCAGCAACTATGTCAAAAAGGGCGTGGTTACTGCGCCTGTCAAGAAGCAGTATAATGCAGACCAGATCGCTTATCTGATGTTTGTGACTATCGGAAAGACTGTGCTGTCCATTGAAAACATTACTCAGCTGTTTTCAATGCAGAAGCTGGTGTATGATGCGCCCACTGCTTATGACTATTTTTGCTGTGAGTTTGAGAACATACTTCGGTATATCAGCGGCCTTAAAGATAATTTAGACAGAATCGGCCAAACTGATACCGATGAAAAGGATATGCTAAGAAGTGTAATTATCGCTTTGTCCAATGTTATATATGTCAATAATTGCTTTGAAACCAAAAAGGCTGCATCAGATTGATGCAGCCTTTGAGTTTTCTGTCATCCTGAGGAGCGAAGCAACGTGAGGATCCCCAAGGTATACGCAAACAGCAGGGGATTTCTCGTCACCAACTGCGTTGCCTCACTCGAAATGACAGAAAAAGTTTACTTTACAATCAGCTTGCCGCCGGAAGCCAGGTCATATTCGCCCTGACCGTCAGCTGCCTTTGCGGTAATAGTAACACCTGCGGGAGCGTCGATCTGAGCGACGTCGACTTCGCAGCCGATGACAACTTCGGAGTCACCGGTGGCATACCACTTGCTGCCTAGGTCAAACAGTATGGTGGCATTCTTGACAGCGCCCTTGAGGACAGCGGAAGTCAGATATACACGCATTTCGCGCTCGTAGTCCTCGTGGAGAATATCGCCGTTGGCGTTCATGTCGGTAAACCATACCTCGTCGCCAAATACGGGACGACCCTTGACCTGAGTTGCATGGGGGTCAGGATTCTTAATGGTGCGGACAAGGATACCGTTTTCAGGCTGCAGTTCGCAGTTGTTGAAGTCGATAATGACGTTCTGACTTTTAACAATGCATATTTCCTTTTTTGTCTTGATCTTACTGTCTGTAACGGTAAACTCGCCAACTTCGGTATGGCGGCCCATTACGCAGTGGATAAGACCGAGGTAGCTGCCGCACTTGGCTTCGCAGCTGTTGAAGGTGACGGAAGCTTCACCTGCCATGATGGCAGCCATGCAGGCTACGTCAAAGAAGCAGTTGTTGAATACGTCGTGGCAGCCCCAGTCGGCGTAACAGCCGTAGCCGCTCTTGGTGGCAACGACCTTACAGTCGTTGGCTTCGAGGTAAACAAAACCGGCGGAAGCGTCGGTGGACAGGGCAGCCCAGCCGTCGCAGGTGATCAGACTGTTATAGAAATAGCTGTAAGACTGCTGAATGGTGCAGTGGGTACGGTTGTTGCCTTCGATTTCAAGAGCTGCGGGAGGTGAGGTCTTGGGTGCTTCACCGGGGCAGTCCTTGCCGTAGGGAGCGCCGTGGGAGGCAAGAACAGAATCATACACTTTAAGTACGCTGTTGCCGCTGGCAGAGGTACAAGTACGGCTCAGACCGGTAACGTCGATAAGTACGTCTTTCAGGGTCAGAGTAGCATTGCCGCTGACGCCCGCACCTGCACTCTTTTCACCAAGGCCGCTGCCGTCACCGGACAGGGAGATGACTGCGCCTTCAACGGTGTAATCGGTGTCTGCGCCTTCGCAGAAGATGCCGCCTACCATGCCGTCGTAAGAAACGATGCGCAGATCCTTTGCACATTTGTCTTCAAATTCGCCGCCGTAAAGGGTTTCGATGTTTGCGCCTTCGGAGCAGAGCTTGCCGTCTTTGACGTAAACGGTGGGCTTCATAACGGGACCTGCACCCATGGGAGGTGGGCCGCCCTTATCTTCAATACCCATTTCCTTGAACCATTCTTCGGGTCCAAGAGGAATGTAGGGGATACGTTCGACTATTTCCGGTGCTATACCTTTAAGCTTTGGCATAATTAAACTTCCTTTCAATTCAATATTTTTAGATGAAAATATTATACAACTGTTGGTTATTTTAGTCAATGTGTATTATCGTTTTGTTTAATATGAGAATAAATGTGTGCAAAAAATAAAGAATGCAATGTGTTTTCAACGAAAAGTTGACTTGAAAAGTTAGTTATGATATTATTCTCTCTGGTGTAACATTATTGAAATAATAATTACATAATTGATGCTGTTTTAGAATAAATTCCGGACTATTTCCGGTTTTTATAATACATTAGAAGGTGAAAAAATGAAAAACACAAAACTCATTGCCCTTCTTCTTGTTCTTGTTATGATCGCTTCCGTTATGAGCGGCTGCGGCAGCAAGACCGAAGAAGTACCCGCTGAGTCTTCTGCACCTGTCGAAGAATCTGCTCCTGCAGAGGAATCCGCACCTGCTGAAGAATCTGCTCCCGAAGAGGAAGCCGCTCCCGAAGAACCCGTGGCTGACGGCGAAGGCCCCACCGCTCTCGCTATCGCTACCTTTGGCGAAAACGTACAGCCTGAACAGTGGACTCTGCCTCTGTCTGACGGCAGCGAAGAGATCACTCTGGCCGCTACTTTCCCCGATCCTCTGTTTGCCAGCTATCCTGAAGGCATGGCTGACTGCGACATTTATCAGGAAGCTGAAAGAGTTACCGGCGTTGCCATGAACTACATGCCTTTGTCCACCTCTGCTTCTTCAGAGCAGTTCAACATTATGATGGCTTCCGGCGACTATCCCGACCTTGTTGGCTGGGGCCTGAACTACACCGGCGGCGACGAACTGGCCATCGAAGAAGACATCTATCTTGATGTTCGTGATCTGGTTGCTCAGTACGCTCCCAACTACTATAAGATTCTCTCCACTGATGACGAGCTGCTCAACACCGCTCTGACTGATGCCGGCTATCTGCCCGGCTTCCTTGCTGTTGTTACCGAGAACGGGCTTGGTTCCTATGGTCCCCAGATCCGTGTTGACCTGCTTGAAAAGCTGGACATGGAAAAGCCCTACACCATCGACGAGTGGTACGACGTTCTGAAGGCTTTCCAGACCGAGTTTGGTCTTGAAGAGCCTCTGGTACTGGCTTCCAACGGCTGCGCCATGGACAACTTCATCTGCTCCGCTTTCGGCGTCAACGGCTATATCTCCAACTTTCCCATGAGTGTTGCTCCCTGGTACGTTGAAGAAGGCACCATCAAGTACGGCGTTGTTGAACCCGGTTACCTGGATTATCTGACCCTTGTTAACCAGTGGTACAACGAAGGCCTTATCCATAAGGACTTCATCTCCATCAACTCCAACTTCAACAGCCCCCAGTATGGTCAGAAGATCCAGAGCGGTCAGGCCGGTATCTGGTTCTCCGATAAGGGCAACATCGGCAACTACAACTCTCTGAGCGAGGTTGAAGGCTTCTGGGCTGAAGCTACCTACGACGCTCACGCCACCGAAGACAGCATCAACCACTTCGCCACCTACAGCAAGAAGAGCGCAGGCAACGGCTTCCGTATCTCCACCAACTGCGAATATCCCGAACTGGCTGCCAAATGGGCTGACTGGTGGTATACCGAGGAAGGCTCTCTGCTGGCTAACTACGGCATCGAAGGCCGTGGCCTCGAATACGATGAAAACGGCAATCCCAGCCTGTCCGACATGGTTCTGAACACTCCCGGTGTCTCCGTCCGTGACGCTCTGCTGGTCTATGCTTCCAACAACACCATCTGCTGCGTAGTTGACTCCCACGCTATGGATACCGCTTACTCCGCAGAAGACGTTGCTGCTCCCGAAATCTGGAACACCGGCATGGATGATGCATTCAAGATTCCTTCCGAAGTTTCCCTGACTTCCGAAGAGCAGGAAAGACTGAACGCCATTTACACTGACGTTGAAACTATGTGTATGGAAAACATCACCCAGTTCATTATGGGCACCAAGTCTCTTGACGATTATGATTCCTTTGTTGAGAGCGTATATGCTGTTGGCCTCGAAGAATGCCTCGAGATCCAGCAGGCTGCTTATGACCGCTGGGCTGAAAAGCAGTAAGTAAATACTTTGAGCCGATGCAGGAAACTGCATCGGCTCTTTTTTATGCAATTTTATTTTGAATGTCAGCAAAGTTACTTATCTTTACAAGATTCCATCTTTCAAAATGACAGTATAGTCGGTATAAGAAAACGTCACCGCCCGTTGGTGGGCGGTGACGCAATAAATCAGAAATCAAGGGTGGCAAAATAATCCTCGGGAGTTTCGGCTCTGCGGATCATACGGGTTGAACCGTCTTCGCAAAGAAGAATCTCTGCACTGCGGAGCTTGCCGTTGTAGTTGTAGCCCATGGAGTGACCGTGGGCGCCGGTATCATGTATTATGATAAGGTCGCCAATGTCTATCTTAGGCAGGTCACGGTCGATAGCAAATTTGTCATTGTTTTCGCAAAGACCGCCGGTGATATCGTATACATGGTCACTTGGTGCATTTTCCTTGCCGGAAACGGTGATATGATGATATGCGCCGTACATGGCAGGTCGCATCAGATTACATGCGCAGGCATCGAGACCGATGTACTCTTTATGAATATGCTTTTCGTGGATAGCGGTTGAAACAAGGCATCCGTAGGGGCCAAGCATAAAACGTCCCATTTCGGTGCATATGCTGATGTCACCCATACCTGCGGGAACAAGTATTTCCTCAAATGCTTTACGGACACCTTCGCCGATAGCCTCGATGTTGCAGGGTTCCTGCAGAGGGCGATAGGGGATACCAACGCCACCGGACAAGTTGATGAACTTGATGTGCGCTCCTGTCTCACGGTGAAGTTCAACAGCAGTCTTGAACAGCAGGGCAGCAAGCGTGGGATAATAGTCGTTGGCTGTGGTGTTGCTGGCAAGGAAAGCGTGAATTCCAAAATGCTTGACGCCCTTATCCATCATAAGACGGAATGCGCTGGCCATCTGACCTCTTGTCATGCCGTACTTTGCATCGCCGGGAGAGTCCATTATGGTGTTGCCAAGCTCGAAGTAACCGCCGGGATTGAATCGGCAGGAGACAGTTTCGGGCAGGGGACCTACGTTTTTCTCATAATAGGCGATGTGAGTAATATCGTCAAAATTGATGATTGCGTTCAACTCAGCAGCCTTTACAAAATCTTCAACGGGAGTGGCATTGGAGGAGAACATTATCTCATCACCGCTGATACCGATGCGTTCGCAGAGCATAAGCTCGGTCAGAGAAGAACAGTCAGCTCCGCAGCCTTCCTCACGCAGTATCTGCATAAGGCTGGGGTTTGGAGTTGCCTTAACAGCAAAATATTCCTTGAATCCCTTATTCCATGAGAAAGCCTTATAAACTCTGCGGGCGTTTTCACGGATTCCCTTTTCATCGTAAAGATGGAAAGGAGTCGGGTATTTTGCAACAATCTCTTTGAGCTGTTCGTTACTAACAAAGGGTGTTTTGATCATCTTTAATCATTCCTTGGTGCGGGATTAGAAATCAGCGTTGCCTACTGTACGGGGATGGGGCAGAACGTCACGGATATTGGAGATGCCGGTAAGATACATTACCAGACGCTCAAAGCCGAGACCGAAACCGGCGTGCTTGGTGCCGCCGTAACGGCGAAGGTCAAGGTACCACCAGTAATCTTCGGGGTTCAGACCCATTTCGTTCATGCGGGCCTCCAGAACGTCAAGACGTTCCTCACGCTGGCTGCCGCCGATTATCTCGCCGATACCGGGAACAAGCAGGTCGACAGCGGCAACGGTCTTGCCATCGTCGTTCATGCGCATATAGAAAGCCTTGATGTCCTTAGGATAGTCGGTAACAAATACAGGACATCCGAAATGCTTTTCGGTCAGATAGCGTTCGTGTTCGGTTTGCAGATCGCAGCCCCAGGATACGGGATACTCAAACACATCACCTGCGGCAGCAAGGATATCAACAGCTTCGGTATAGGTAACTCTGGCGAAATCGGAGTTTACGATGTGGGTAAGTCTTTCAATAAGACCCTTATCCATAAACTGGTTGAAGAATTCAATCTCTGCAGGGCATTTTTCAATAACTGTTGCAATAACATGCTTGATCATGGCCTGAGCCATTTCCATATCGTCTTCCAGGTCAGCAAATGCGATTTCCGGCTCGATCATCCAGAACTCTGCTGCATGACGCTGAGTGTTGGAGTTTTCGGCACGGAAAGTGGGACCGAAGGTATAGACCTTGCCGAAAGCCATGGCAAAGCTCTCTGCGTTCAGCTGACCGGAAACGGTAAGGTTTGCGGGCTTGCCGAAGAAGTCCTGGGTGAAATCAACCTGACCGTCCTCGGTCATAGGAGGATCAGCGGGTTCAAGGGTAGTTACCCGGAACATCTCGCCTGCACCTTCACAGTCGCTGGCGGTGATGATGGGTGTGTGAACATACACAAAACCCTGATCCTGGAAGAAGGTGTGGATAGCGTGAGCAGCTACGGAGCGTACACGGAAAGCAGCAGAGAAAGTATTCGTTCTGGGGCGCAGATGAGCAATGGTGCGCAGGAACTCAAGAGAGTGACGTTTCTTCTGCAGGGGGTAATCAGGAGAGGAAGCACCTTCAACATCGATGATGGAAGCTTTCAGCTCAAAAGGCTGCTTTGCCTCAGGCGTTACAACCAGTGTGCCGGATACTACAAGGGCAGCGCCCACGTTCTGCTTAGCAATTTCTTTATAATTTTCAACAACGCCGTCTTCAAAAACAACCTGAAGGTTTTTAAAGTAACTGCCGTCGTTAAGTTCAATAAAACCGAAGGATTTAAGGTCACGGATAGTTCTGACCCAACCGCCAACGGTTATCTGGGTTTTGTCAAAGGCTTCGGGTGAAGCAAAAATCTCAGATACAAGAGTTCTCTTCATTGTTTACAATCCTTCCAATGATGGTCTATTTTCGACCGATATCTTTGCGGTAATGTGCGTTATCAAAGCTGATACAGCCAACACCGTGGTATGCCCGGGCAATTGCTGCATTAAGATCATCGCCAAGGGCGGTAACACCGAGAACGCGACCGCCGGAGGTAAGATATTGGCCGTTTTCCAGCTTGGTTCCGGCATGGAATACAGTGATATCTTCGGGTACTGCGTCAAGACCGCTGATGGGACAGCCGGTATTGTACTTCTGAGGATATCCACCGCTTGCCATAACAACACAGCATGCAGATTTATTTTTCCAGCGAATACTTATCTTATCCAGAGTACCGTCTACAACGGCCTCGAAAATATCCATAATATCGCTGTCAAGCAGTGAAAGTACAGCCTGAGTTTCAGGATCGCCAAAACGGGCATTGTATTCGATGACTTTTGGGCCATTGGGTGTAAGCATAAGACCGAAATATATAACGCCCTTGAAGGGGTAACCTTCTTTGGCCATAGCATCAATTGTGGGACGGAAAATCTCGTCCATACAGCGCTGAGCAATATCTTCGGTGTAATAAGGCGAAGGTGAGATAGCACCCATACCGCCGGTATTAAGGCCCTTGTCACCATCAAAAGCCCGCTTGTGATCCTGGGAGGAGGGGAGAGGAACTATGTTCTTTCCGTCTGTAAAGCAAAGTACGGTAACTTCGGGGCCGGTCATGAATTCCTCGATGACGATTTTGTCTCCGGAAGAACCAAATGCTTTGTTTTCCATCATGTGAATGACAGCGGTTTTAGCTTCCATTACTGTTTCAGCAATGATAACACCTTTGCCGAGAGCAAGACCGTCAGCTTTAATGACGATGGGGGCACCCTGCTTTTCAACAAAGTTTATGGCATCGTTGACATTGTCAAACACGCAGTATTTGGCAGTGGGGATACCGTATTTGTTCATAAGAGTCTTGGAAAAAGCTTTGCTGGATTCAATGCGTGCAGCTTCGGCAGTGGGGCCGAAAGCGCGTATACCGGCTTCGGTCAACTTATTGACCATGCCAAGTGCAAGTGGATCATCAGGAGCAACCATAACAAAATCTATTGCATTTTCTGTGCAGTAAGCAGTAATGCCGTCGATATCGGTTGCCTTTATGGGAACGCAGGTGGCAATGGTGGATATACCACCATTGCCGGGAGCGCAGTAAAGTTCGCTGACCTTGTTGCTTTTTGAAAGGGCGGTGCAGATGGCGTGTTCACGACCACCGCCGCCGACTACAAGAACTTTCATTGGGATAACTCCTTAGTGCTTGAAGTGTCTTACGCCGGTGAAGACCATAGCGATGCCGTATTTGTTGCAGGCGTCGATGGAATCCTGGTCGCGAATCGAACCACCGGGCTGAATGATAGCGGTAATTCCGGCCTTGTGAGCAGCCTCAACGCAGTCATCAAAGGGGAAGAAAGCATCGGAAGCCATGCAGGAACCCTTTGCCTTATCGCCGGCGTAGTTGATGGCCAGTTCAAGAGCAGTTATGCGGTTGGTTTGACCGGGGCCAACGCCGTAGGTCTGGCTGTCGCCGGTGAGGACGATGGCGTTACTCTTGGTGTGCTTAACAACTCTCCAACCAAATGCCAGTGCCTTAAGTTCTTCTTCTGTGGGGGCACGGTCGGTAACTACTTTCAGCTCTTCATCTCCAAGAAGAGTGTCGCAGTCCTGAACAAGCATGCCGCCGGAAACCTTTTTGAGAATAATATCAGCAGATTTGGGAGTGTCGATACCGGGAAGCTCCATAAGGCGGATATTCTTCTTCTGAGTGAGGATTTCCATTGCCTCGTCGGTGAAAGAGGGAGCAATAATGATCTCGAGGAAGATCTTTGCAAGTTCTTCTGCAGTTGCCTTGTCGCACTGACGGTTAAGGGCAACGATGCCGCCGAAAATGGAAACAGAGTCGGCTTCATAAGCCTTGGTATAAGCCTCGTAGATGGTTTCGCCGGTGGCTACGCCGCAGGGGTTGGCATGCTTGACAGCTACAGCTGCGGGCATGGAGAATTCACGAACGATATCGATAGCAGCATCGGCGTCACCAATGTTGTTGTAGGACAGTTCTTTGCCGTGAAGCTGCTTTGCGTAGGCGATGGAGCCTTCCTTGAAGAAAGGTTCACGGTAGAAGGTTGCCTTCTGGTGGGAGTTTTCGCCGTAGCGCAGCTCCTGTACCTTTTCGTAGGTTACGGTAAGAAGCTCGGGCATTTCTTCGGTAAACTGCTTACGCATATATTCAGCTATCATTGCATCGTAGTGAGCGGTGTGCTCAAAGACTTTGGCAGACAGTCTGAAGTGGAGATCTCTGTCGTATTCGCCGGATTTAAGTGAGTCAAGTACTACGCTGTAATCGGCGGGGTCGGTGATGACCAGAACATCTTTCCAGTTCTTTGCGGCAGCTCTCAGCATGGTCGGGCCGCCGATGTCGATGTTTTCAATAGCTTCTTCCAATGCAACACCGGGTTTGGAGATAGTCTGGCGGAAAGGATACAGGTTGATAACGGCAACATCAATGGTGTTGATGCCAAGTTCTTCAAGCTGCTGCATATGTTTTTCGTTGTCACGCATGGCTAGAAGACCACCGTGTACATTGGGGTGCAGGGTTTTCAGACGACCGTCGAGACATTCGGGGAAATTGGTCACATCGCTGATGGAGATAACTTCCAGTCCGGCATCTTTAAGTGCTTTTTCTGTGCCGCCGGTTGAAACGATTTCAAAACCCAGGTCAACAAGACCTTTTGCAAATTCAATAATTCCGCTTTTATCGGAAACGCTGAGTATAGCTCTCTTTTTCATAATCAGATTCCTTTCTAATCGATTATTTCCACGGTACGTCCGTTTACTATAAGTTTACCTTCGCAGAAAAGGGAAACGGCTCTGGGGAGCAATATCCATTCTGCCTGTTCCATAACACGTCTCTGGAGAATTTCGGGAGTGTCGCCCGAAAGGACCGGTACTGACTGCTGGAGAATTATTGGGCCTCCGTCGGTTTTTTCATTTACAAAATGCACGGTGGCACCGGAAAGCTTAACGCCGTAGTCAAGGGCAGCCTGATGGACACGAAGTCCGTAATATCCGTCTCCGCAGAAGGAGGGGATAAGAGCAGGGTGGACATTGATTATACGGTTTTCATATTTGCGGGTAACATCTGCGGTAAGTACGGTCATAAAGCCTGCCAGAACGATCAGGTCTGCATTCAGCTCATCAAGAAGCTTCAACAGTGCATTGCAGTATTCGTTGCTGTCAGAATACTTTTTTCGTTCCAGAACGTGACCGGGAATACCGGCTTTTGAAGCTCTTTCAAGTGCGAAAACACCGGGTTTGGAGGAGATGACAGCAGTAATTTTACCGCCGGTTATCTGACCGGATTTTTCAGCGTCAATAAGAGCCTGAAGATTGGTGCCTCCACCGGAAACAAGAACTACTATGTTTACCAAAGCTCAACACCCTTTTCTCCGCTGACGCACTTGCCGGCGATAAATGCGGTTTCACCGGCGGAAGTCAGGAATTCGACAGCCTTGTCTGCTTCTTCGGGAGCAACAGCGATTATCATACCTACGCCCATGTTGAAGGTATTGTACATGTCACGTTCGGGAATATTGCCTTCTTTGGCAATGAGGGTGAAGATAGGCTTTTCGGGAATGGATTTTTTCTCGATGGAAGCAACAATGCCGTCGGGCAGCATGCGGGGTACGTTTTCGTAAAGACCGCCGCCAGTAATATGGGAAATGGCCTTTACTGCAACACCGGATTCGATAAGTCCAAGGATAGACTTAACATAGATGCGGGTGGGAGTAATAAGCTCTTCTCCAAGGGTTTTACCAAGTTCGGGGATAAACTCACCCAGGTCACGGTTTTCGACGTCAAGAACTTTTCTGACCAGAGAATAACCATTGGAATGAATACCGGAAGATGCAAGACCGATAAGAATGTCACCATCGTTGATAGTGCTTCCGTCGATAACCTTTGCCTTGTCCATCAGACCTACAGCAAAACCTGCAAGATCATATTCGTCGATAGGATAGAATCCGGGCATTTCGGCAGTTTCACCGCCGATGAGAGCACAGCCTGCCTGACGGCAGCCTTCGGTAACGCCGGAAACGATTTTTTCGATACGTTCGGGGAAGTTTTTGCCAACTGCAAGATAATCCAGGAAAAACAGAGGCTTGGCACCGGAGCAGACGATATCGTTGACGCACATGGCAACGCAGTCAATACCAACAGTGTCGTGTTTATCGGTAAGGAAAGCTATTTTCAGCTTGGTGCCAACGCCATCGGTACCGGAAACCAGAACAGGTTCTTCAATACCATCGAGCTGGGGTTTAAAAAGTCCGCCAAAGCCACCGAGGTCACCAATAACACCGGGGATATATGTGCTTTGTACCAAAGGCTTGATGCGGTCAACGGATTCGTATCCGGCAGTTACGTCTACACCTGCAGCGGCGTAGCTTTCGCTTTTGCTGTTTTTGTTCATGACATTACCTCCCGGCAGATTTTTTCGTCTTTGGCCGCAACTTCAGCAGCCATCTTCTCTTTGTATTCAGCAAGTTTTATGGCAAGACTGTCGTCAGACAGTGCAAGCATCTGGATAGCCAAAAGTGCAGAGTTTTCAGCACCGTTGATAGCCACTGTGGCTACAGGAATGCCTTTGGGCATCTGCACGATGGAAAGCAGACTGTCCAGCCCGTCGAGAGTGGAGGATTTGATGGGAACTCCGATTACGGGCAAAGTTGTGTAGGCTGCCAGAACACCTCCAAGATGGGCAGCTTTGCCAGCGGCAGCGATGATAACACCAAACCCGCTTTCAATTGCTTTGGAAGCAAATTCGTGGGCAGTGTTGGGAGTGCGGTGTGCTGATATAATGCGAACCTCAAAGGGAACTTCAAACTGCTTCAATACTTCGATGCAGCCGTTCATGACAGAAAGATCGCTGTCTGAACCCATAATTACGGCAACTTTTTTCAAAACTACTCCTCCAATAAGAATTGTCAGTTTTAATAATTACATATACTATAATTTAAAGCAAATCCGGTGTCTTTGCAAGAAAACTAAGATAAAAATTCCAAATTTGTATGGTTATACAAGGAACAACACTTAAATCCGTTGACAATTAGTCAAGGTAATCATTGCAGAATATTCATTTGACGCAGTATTGAAACAAACTGACTTGCCCTTGAATCCCAACTGCAGCTCCTGCCGGCATCCATACGCAGACGCTTTTGTTCATCTGTGCTTTTGCTTATGGCAGATTCACATTTTTCAACAAATTCTTCAGCTGTGGCAGCAACATATATCAAGTCTTTAAATTCCATGACCTGCTGGGGCTCGGGGGTCGTTACGATGGGTTTCCCGGTGCAGAGATATTCGTAGAATTTCAATGGACTTACGTCTTTCGTCAGCTCGTCGGACTTAAAAAGATTCAAACAGACATCAAAATGAGAAATGTACTGAGGCAGTTGACTCTGAGGCTTAACACCTAAAAAGCGCACATTGCTCATGAAATCGATGCCGCAAAGATCTGCGGCAGGGAGTCTGTTTCCGATAAATACAAATGTCCAGTCCGGTCGCATTTTTGCCGCATACGCAACAAAGCTGTATTCTATGCATTCCTGTAATGCCCCTGTAAATCCCAGTATTGGACCGGTAATGTCTTTTAATTCATCCGGACAGGGGTGATCAACGGAAGCTGTTGAGAACAGCTCATAGTTGGCACCGTTGGGGATAAAAACAGCTTTGTCATTGTAGGGCAGAAGGCGCTGCTGCAGCCCCTTTGCTGTGCAGAATACCATATCTGCCTTTCGGGTAAGGTCGTATTCCATGGAATCTACCAATACGGGGTCAATCAGACCTTTGAATGCGGAATGGCGGTCAACACAGTGATATACCAGCGCACTGTGGGGAATGTGCTCGGTAATATCTGCACAGGTGTGAGAATAAGCCCAAAGTATTGGATTATCAAAACCGTGCTGAACCATCTTTTTTTTGACAAACCGTGCCAGCTTTTTCTGATTCAGTTTGTTGATCAGTCGGCATTTATTGAAGAATGGTATGACCGGAGGAAGTGTATAAGTCACGATATGGTCGCTGATCCTGTCCGCCGGGAGTTTATGAGCTTTCAGCTTTGGCTTTGCAGACTTGTCTTTCAGCGGTGCGAGATATGTCACAGGAGGGTCAAAGTAGATAATTTCGCTTTCTGGTATACGTGACAGTATTTGCTGCTTGCTCATTGGCAGAGGTTTCCAGGGAGAGGTTGATATGCATACTATCTGATTCATTAGTTTTGCCTTCTTTCAAGCAGTCGTGCAGCTGCATCGGTATTGGAACTTTCCATTTCCAACAATTTGTCTACTGCAGATTTAAGTGTATCACTTTCATCTGCCAGGGCAACAGCTTTGTCTATTTCGTCTTTGAGCAGATCATCTGTCAGCTCGGAAAGATCGGAGTAGATATCCCTGTTAATGTACTCAAGAAAAGCACTGACCTTGGGGTCGTAAACAACACCTACCAGAGGAATCCCGCTGCCGGCTGCAAAAATAAGCGCATGAAGCCGCATGGAAACGAGGACTTTCATTCGGGACATAACACCAACAGCCATACTGCCATTGGCGGGACGTTGGAGAATGTATCCATCGGAGTTCATTCCGGACAATACCTTTTGTGCAGCAGGAATGTCTCTACCGGGTTCGATAGGTAAAAACACGGGTATTAATCCGTACTTTTCAAATGCATAGTCTGCAGCATTAGCAAAGCAGGGTATTTTTTCTTCAAACCCCTGCCAGGGGCGAAGAGCAAAACATATAAAGCTGCCGTTGGGATCCAGTCCGTTGCTGACAAGATAGCTTTCCACAGCACTGTCTGAAGCAGGCGACAGGGTAAGCGCAGGGTCTGCAGACAGAATTATTTCCGGCTTGTTTACTCCCATAGAGCGCAGCTCATCGAGGGAACTGTTTTCCCTAAGTGTAATAATATCTGCACAGTTGTTGATGATTTTTTTTGCTTTTTTTCTGTTCTTTTGAATCGAAACAGGACCGATTCCGCATCCGTACATTATAGTTTTGTTGCCAAGTTTTTTAGCACACTTCAGGCTGAACAGGTAGTACATCAGTGAGCGTGTTGAGGTTACGTCCTGAATAAGACTGCCGCCACCGCTTAAATATAGGCGGGTTTTACGCATTATCCGTAAAAATCCCGGCACATTAAAGGTGTGGCATGAGCGTACACGATAAAAAACACTGGTTGCTTCGGGAGTGCGTGACAAAACGTAAATCGGTATATCCGGGTCGATGGAACGCATTTCGGCTACTATAGCTTCAAGTATTGCATCATCACCTGCATTGCCCTTGCCGTAAGCTCCGCAGATGAGAACACCGCTGCGTTTTTCGCTTGAAGCGGATTTTCTGCGAAGTATGGTTTTGTAAATTTCCAGCTGACGGGAAACGGTGGTTTCTATGGAGTACAGCTTACGGGCTTTCTCATTGAGCAGTTTACCCATAGTTACCCTGAGTTCACTGTCAGACGCAAGCAGCGTCATGTGGGTACTGAGAGTATCCACATCGCCCGGGTCAAACAGCAGACCGTTGACGCCGTGGTCGATAAGCAGGGGAACCCCGCCAACTTTAGAACTGATGGTTGCACAGCCCATTCTTGCGCCTTCGGTCAGTACATAGGGGAAAGTTTCAGACAGGGAAGTGAGCATATTGACGTCCAAAGCTCCGTAGAAAGAAGTAGTGTCGGTAACCCAACCTGCAAAGCAAACGCTGTCTGCCACATTAAGCGAAGAAGCAAGATCAAAAAGTTCCTGGTGCTGTTCTCCGTCACCTGCAATAATAAGCTTGGTGTCAGGTAATTCCCTGTGAGTTTTTGCGAAGGCCTTGATGAGTGTTGGCATATCCTTGACTGGTGTCAAACGTGCTGCAATACCAAACACAACATCATCGGGAGAAACGTCAAATCCAAATGATTCAAAGAATTCTTTTCTTGAGACGGATGGTTGATTCAGTGAATAGTCTATACCATTGTAAATAGAGAAAGTTGTATGGGGGTCAAAACCTCTTGAAACAAGCATATCCGCTATTGGGTCGGAAACACCAATACGATAATCAAGCATACGCAGAGATACGGAATTGATGGTTCCGTAGGTCAAATGATGGAACGGACGCCCCATATAATCCAGCTTGTAATCACTGTGAACTGTGGTCACAACCGGAAGTCCAAGCTTTTTTCTGAGTAAAGCGCCATACATATTCGCTTTAGAACCGTGGCAATGAATAATCTCAAATCCACCGGAAGTAATAAACTCAGTAAGGTTTTTCAGAGTTGAGAAAAAGCTTCCGGAGATTATGTGGGTGGGAATATCGAGCTGCCTTGCTTCATCGGCAAACTGACCATCGGTAAAGCAGATCATTTCCGCAGTAATGGTCTTATTCAGTTCTTTTAGCAGTGAATGGACGTGAGTTTTTGCTCCGCCCACGTCGCCGCCGCTTATAAGATGGACGACCTTCATGTACATTCTCCCAAAAGTTTGATTATATATCTTGTTAAATTGAACAATTTATTATACAATACTTGGTGTTATGGGTCAAGCGTACCCTATAAGACTCGCAGGAGGTAAATATGAAAATCATTAACGAAAAAGGTAAGCTCTTTGGCATTATCAATGTCGTTGACCTTATCGCTATTCTGGTAATTGTGGCTGTTGTGGCTGGTGTTATCTGGAAGATTGGTTTCAACAAGATTTCCGATGCCATAGCTGCCGATATGGAGATCACATATACCGTTAAGGTGGAACAGGTAGACGTTGAACTTTACGAACGTATTAAAGATACCGTTCCTGCCACCATTATGACCAACGGAACTTACGTTGACGGTGAGTTCACCGATGTTGAGTTCCTTGGATATGTCACTGAGGGAAAAGATGAATTCGGCAACGTGGTCTATTATGAAGATGAAACCATGTGTGATCTTCTTTTTACTGCCAAGGCCAAGGTTCCCCAAGGCTCTGTCAACCTGCCTGTAGGTTCGCAGGAAGTTCGTCTCGGCAAGGAGCATATCGTCAAGACAAGATACTTTGAAGTCACAGGCATCGTTATGAGCCTGGATGTTCCTCAATGAGCGCGGCAATACTGAACTGTCTTGTTGCAAGGTTTGTCAGATTTATCGCCAAATGCTATGAGTTTTCTGTGCTGGCTCGCATAACCGGCTTTTTCTCAAAGATGTATGGCAAGTCTGTCCTGAAAAGAATAATGGACAAACTGTTCCTTTGCAGTGCAGGAATAACTCGCTGCAGCAGGATCTACGGCCGGTGTGAGCGTTTCAATAATAAGCTCCACAGCCTGCATGATCGGTGGCGTCCTATACTGGACAGCAGCATCCCGGGGCGGTTATATCATAAATTGACCGGATCCGAGATTATTTCAAACAGCCTTGTTGGCAATGCAGTTTTTGAACCCGGAATGAAGAGGGTACTGCTTGTTGTTTTCTCTCTGTTTTTGCCTATCGACTGGGCACTGAGAGACGTACTTCGTATCAGTTTCCTTGCTTCTGTTTGGGATGAGATATTCCTCCTTGGCAGTGTGGCTTATCTTGTCCTTGATCTGATTTTCTCTGTTAAAGCAAGAAAACCCAGAGTATCGCCTCTGGATATGCCTATACTTACTTTCATGGGTGTGGGCCTTGCTCTAATGTTCATTGTTTCGCCTTTCTTCAATATTGCTGTTGCAGGCTACAGAGCAACCGTTCAGTATATTCTGTGGTTCTTCGTAGTGCTTCGATTGGTGCAGGAGGAGAAAGACGTGGTCATTGTCTGTTGTATCTTTACTGTTATGACCACGCTGATTGCGCTTCATGGCATTTATCAGTATATCGTGGCTGTTCCCATACCCGACAGTTGGACAACCTCCACCGAGTATGGTATCAGAACCCGAGTGTTCTCGATCTTCGGTAGTCCCAATATTATGGGTGACTTCATGGCGTTGATGGCACCTATAACTGCCTCTCTGGCCTATTATTTTAAGGATTACAGGCTTAAAGTTGTAATGTGGGGCTGCGTAGTGCTGATGTGCTTTGCGTGCCTGTTTACGCTCTCTCGCGGCGCATGGTTTGCTCTGGCAATAGCAGTGTTCATTTTCGGACTCATCAACGATAAGAAGATTCTAGTTCTTTGCGCTTTTGCAATACTGATTGCCTTGAATATTCCGGCTGTATCCAGCAGAATTGATTTTCTGTTTACCGATGATTTCAAGTTTGCCAGTCAGAGTGGTGGCCGTGCGGGACGAAAAGCTCTTGCGCTTCTGTATCTGACATTCTTCTCAAACCCCTGGTTTGGTTTTGGCCTGGGTATGTTTGGCGGTGCAGTGGCAATGCAGTTCAAGCCTTATCTGTGGATAAGCTACTGCTATGTAGACAACTATTATCTCAAAATAATGACCGAAATGGGTTACATCGGCATTACCGTATTTTTAATTACTCTGTTATGCATGCTTTATAACTGCCTGCGTTCCATTTCACGCTGCAAGACAAGAAAAGATCCTATGGGATATATTGCGGGAGGTATGTTCTCAGGCCTGTGCGGTGTGCTTGTGCATTGTTATTTTGAGAATATCTTTGAAGAGCCGTATATGATGGCGTATTTCTGGGGTATTGTTGCTCTGATAATCTTTATTGGTTTCTTCAAAAACGGAGAATCAACCGAAGAAAGGGAACTTGTTTAATGGATAACTGCATTTTTTGTAAAATAGTGTCCGGTGAGCTTCCCGGATACAAAATCTACGAGGACGAATATACCTTTGCATTTCTCGACATAGCAAAGGATATTGACGGCCATACTCTTGTTGTCCCGAAGAAGCACTGCAGAAATGTGCTTGATGCCGATGATGAGACCTTGGCTCATGTGGCAAAGACCATCAAAACCGTTGCAAATCACTATATGTCTCTCGGTTATGACGGGATCAATATTCTCAACGCAAATGAAGCCTGCGCTCAGCAGACTGTGTTTCATCTCCACTTTCATATCATACCCCGCAAAAATGACGATGGTGTAAGTGCTTGGCCGAAGCTTGAATGTGCCACTGCAGATCTGGAAGAAATGTGGAACAAATTGAAAATGATCTAACTAAATATCCCCGGAAACTATAATGTCTCCGGGGATATTTTTTACTGTATTCTTGTCTTCATGGCTTCCTTTGCCAACTCCACAGCCCGGTCGGGAATATCGTCCTGACTGTAGCGTGCGTAGTTGTAGTAAAGTATGAAGTCTATCAGCTCGGGATCAGCCTTCAGCTCTTTTTCGTAAAACTCGATTGGAGTTTCGCAGACCACCTTAGGATACTTTGCCTGACCTTTTTTGAGCAGTTCCTTATATGCAAATCGGACTTTCATTCGATTGGTGGGGAAATCCTCAATCTTTTCAGGCCTTTGAGTGATCTTCTTTGCTGCTTCCCTAATGGATGTGCCAATATTTGAAAGCACGGTTTTAAGGTCAAAAAGGTCTTCAGTTTCATCAATGAATTCGCTTTCACCTTCGGGATCAAACATCGAACGAAGCTTATTCATGAACGCCGGAAGCTTTTTTATGCCCTTGCCGGTTTTTTTGAACAGCCAACGCAGGAAAATAAATACAATTCCTGCCAAACAGGCAAAGACAACAGTGAAGAAAATGATGTCTTCAAGCATTGTAATGTTGCTTTCAGGCATATCTTCAAAGATGCTTGCACCAACCTCGGTGGCAGTATCGTCCTCGACAGGCTTCTGATTACCTGTACGCTGGTCAAGTAGTTCGTTGATGAATCCGAATACTGTGCCAAACCCCTTTACAAAGTAAACTGAGGCTATTTGGAACAGCTTGAACAGGGGATAGATGTTGGAAACCAGCATGGCCAGAATTATAAAGGCGGTGATGATGATAAAGTTATTCATCTGCATACCCGCAGGATAGTGAACAGATTTTTCATCTATGCCTTTATGCAGACTCTTGCGCAGACCTTTGGCGTTCAGGGCATAAAGTGAAAGCAGAAAATAGACTATTGCAGCCCAGTTAGTCAGATTGCTGGCTTCGGGAGACATTTCGCCTGCCTTGTATACTATCATGCAGAGAAGATAGATAATAATTCCCAAAACAGCAAAAGGCGCATAAACAACATAACCGGCTTTTCTTGCCATAAAGAAGAACAGAACTGTCATTCCTCCGGACAAGAGAGCGTAAAAGATTCTTGAAAACAGATATCCGCCGGGTGCTGTTATCAAGATGAGCGCACATATGCCCACAGCACCAATTGCACAGAGAATAATGCTTATTTCTCCCGTCTTGTACATGGACATCCTGCCAAGGATATAACCGATAACCGAAAGGCAGGCGGAAGCTGTCAGTACCATAAATGGAGATGACGGGAATAACATACGTTCAAACAGCAGAGCCAGGGGGAAGACAAACAGGATTGAGAGGATAAGGTTGATGCACTCAAACAGTGCTCTTTGTTTATTGAACCTCAAAATCAATGACCTCCCTTCTGATGGGGATATGGGTAACTGTATTTGTATTGGAACGCAGATGATCGGCACGCTTCTCCAACTGCTCGTTCCAGAAAGTGGAAAGCACCATAATATCGCAGTTGCTGACACGGTCTTCCATCATGCGATCCAGAGTCTGATGAATAGTTTCATTCTGTTTGATGACCAGTGCAGCGAGGATCTGGAATATGGATTCCAGATGTGATTCGGAGCAGTTGGCATTCAGACCGATGGGTTCCTTGGGGTTAAGAGCATTCATACCGTTGGTATAAAAACCGACGTCGATGCCGCTGTGAACAGCCCAATGAGCAAAGGTCGCCACAATACGCAGAGAACCTTCAAGTGATTCGGCCTGTTCTTCTGTAAGGTAGCCCCAGAAGTTGTCTTCCGGTTCACAGTTGAGAACGATCATAACGCGAGGGGAGCAGGTGTAGTCGTGGGTCTTGACCTGCAGTTCGCCAGTTCTGGCAGAGGCTTTCCAGTGGATATCCCGCATATTGTCTCCGCTTTGGTATTCGCGGATACCGTTGACCAACATTGGGTCAGGCAGTATCCATCTCTTGACGGCAACATCACCCTGCCATTTAAGCGCATCGTTGGAAAGAGCGTCGGAGTCAAGAAGACGGGGATAAACGAAAAGCTTAGCGTCGCCGGTGTATTCCTTGCCGATGGAGTTCATACCGAACATGTCGCCTATGGTGACTGATGTATTGGAGAGGTCGTAATAACCTCTTCGCAGACATCTGACTTCATGACGACGGGTAATCTTGCTGTAGCCGTTCATAAAGAATACGCTTTTGTGGAAACGTTCATCGGCTATATCAAGGTTTTCGGTATTCTTAAAGCGCAGCCATTTTGATATTTTAGATTCCACACGGACCCAGGGCAGGGGAGTCAGCTTTTTGTTGACGAGGGTTTCAATCATTTCCAGCTTGTCACCTTCAAAGACAGATTTCCTGCTTATGGCCCTGCGATAACTGAGCTTTTTGAAACCAACAGAAGAATAATAGCGAACCTGCAGCAGACACAGCAGTCCCACGACAATAATTATCCAGAAAATATTGCCCATGAGATTATTAGCTCCTTATTATTCTTCTTCGGCAGTTTCGGCTTTTTCTTCAGAAAGTCTTGCGCCGGGTTCTTCAGTGGGAGCATTTATACGTCCCATGAGACGTTCGATGAGTTCAACAGACTTCTCGGAAGCACCGTAGCTGCTGCGAAGAACAAGACGATGAGCAAAAACGGGTTCGGCAAGACGCTTTACGTCATCGGGAAGAACGTGGTCACGACCGTTAATTGCGGCATAAGCCTGACAAGCACGCATCATTGCCAACATACCACGGGGGCTTACACCCAGAGATACGTCTTCGAGGCTGCGTGTAGCATCAACAATTCGCACTATGTAATCCTTAATAGGTTCGGAAACAAAAACTTTAGCGTAGGAATTCTGAATATCAATGATTTCGTCTTTGGTTACAACAGCTTCAAGATCGTTGAAAGGGTTGGCGTCATTGAAACGGTCAAGTACCTTTTTTGCGTCGGCTCCTACAGGATAACCAAGTTTCATTCTAATAAGGAAACGGTCCATCTGAGCTTCGGGCAGGGGGAAGGTGCCGGAAGATTCAACAGGGTTCTGAGTGGCAATGACAAAATAAGGTGCGTCGAGTTTGCGAGTCTCACCATCAACAGTTATCTGCTTTTCTTCCATACATTCCAGCAGAGAGGACTGAGTACGGGGAGTGGCACGGTTAATTTCGTCAGCCAGCATTATATTTGTAAAGGCAGGACCGGGACGGAAGTCGAATTCGCCTGACTTCTGGTTATAAATATTAAGACCGGTTACGTCGGAAGGAAGCAGGTCAGGAGTGAACTGGATACGTTTGAAGTCGCAGTCCACAGATTTGGCAAGAGTTTTGGAAAGTACTGTTTTACCGGTGCCGGGTACGTCGTCCAGCAGAATGTTGCCGCTGGAGAAAAGTCCGACCATGATGAGGTCAAGCTCTTCTTCCTTGCCGACAATGACCTTTGATACATTGTCTCTGATCTTGTCAGCGATAACCTTAATCTGTTTAATTTCCATTAATTAAAAACCTCCCACAATGATTCCAGGCTTTTGTGATGTTTAGGATTCTTCGTATACTAAAGGGACAAAAGCACAAATAACGAGTCCATTATAGTATTTAAATTTGCAATATGCAAACATAAAAAGATGATTTTTGTGAAGATTTGGTGTACAAAGATGGAAAAATGAAATTGACATCAAAATATACATATAAAAAACAAAAAACTCCCGGAATAACTCCGGGAGTTTTGATAATGCAAGTATAATTACTTAACTTCGCACTTTGCGCCGGCTTCTTCGAACTTAGCAACGAGAGCGTCAGCGTCTTCCTTGGAAATCTTTTCCTTGATAGCCTTGGGAGCGTTGTCAACGACTTCCTTAGCTTCCTTCAGGCCAAGACCGGTAACTTCACGGACAACCTTGATGACGTTGATCTTGTTGGCGCCAACTTCGGTCAGAACGACGTCGAACTCGGTCTGCTCAGCAGCAGCGGCTTCGCCAGCACCGGCGGCGGGAGCAGCAACAGCAGCGGCAGCGGCGGAAACGCCGAATTCTTCTTCAAGAGCGTGTACGAGCTCAACAAGCTCCAGAACGCTAAGAGTCTTTACTTCTTCGATAAGGGCAGTAATTTTTTCGCTGGCCATTTTAATGAACCTCCGTAAATAATTTTAGTATAATAGGATTGCAGTCAAGCTGCATTATTCTGCAGCAGCCTCGGCGGGAGCGCCGCCCTTGGACTGTGCGATCTGGTCGAGAACAACGGCCAGAGAAGAGATGGGTGCGAGGAAGGTACCCAGAACCTGAGACAGAAGAGCGTCCTTGGAAGAAAGAGCGGACATCTCGATGATCTCGGGAACGGACAGAGCCTTGCCTTCTACGAAGCCGCCCTTGATCTCGAACTTACCGGCAGTCTTCTTGGCGAATTCGCCGATGACGCGGCAGGGAGCGATGCAGTCGGACTCGCAGGTGGCGAGGGAAGTGGTTCCGTTAAGAAGCTCGTCGAACTCAGTGTAGCCGATCTTGTTAGCGGCAAGACGAGTAAGAGTATTCTTAACAACAGTGTATTCAACACCGGCTTCACGCAGCTGCTTACGCAGTTCGTTATCCTCGGCGACAGTGATACCCTTGTAGTCTACGAATACGCCGCCCTGAGCATTCTGCATTCTGGCAGCCAGAGCATCAACGATTTCCTTCTTGGACTGGAGAATCTTTTCGTTAGGCATTGAAATTTCACCTCCGTGATGATGAATGAAAAAAGTGTCCTCACGCCAGAAGACATGAGGACACAGTAACAGTTAAGTTAAGTGTTGCTTCCTCGGCAGGAACTACGGTTACGGCTTTAGCCTCCTGCTGTCTACGGCGCTCGAATATTATAGCAGGTCAACAATAATATGTCAACAGCTATTTTTACAATTTCATAAAGGCTGAAGA
Organism: Oscillospiraceae bacterium; assembly: GCA_015068245.1. Classification (GTDB taxonomy): domain Bacteria; phylum Bacillota; class Clostridia; order Oscillospirales; family Oscillospiraceae; genus SIG469. Next base: position 206,830 of record SVKU01000001.1, on the reverse strand, counting down.
AAACAACAGCCTTTATGAAATCATGTTTTAATTAGAACTTTGCAGTGTTGACCTTAACGCCGGGGCCCATGGTGGAAGCGACGACGCAGGAACGGATATACTGACCCTTGGCAGCTGCGGGCTTAGCCTTAATAACAGCACCGATGAGAGCTTCGAAGTTCTCGGTCAGCTTTTCGGGACCAAAGGAAACCTTGCCGATGGGGCAGTGGATGATATTGGTCTTGTCGAGACGGTACTCGATCTTACCAGCTTTGATCTCCTTGATGGCGTTGGTGATGTCGTTGGTGACGGTGCCGGCCTTGGGAGAGGGCATCAGACCCTTGGGACCAAGAACCTTACCGAGACGACCGACGGTACCCATCATGTCGGGGGTAGCGACAACAACGTCGTAATCAAAGAAGTTTTCTTTGGTGATGCGTTCGACCATGTCGGCAGCGCCTACGAAATCAGCGCCGGCGGCAACAGCTTCATCAGCCTTGGCGTCCTTAGCGAAAACCAGAACGCGGCGGGTCTTGCCGGTGCCGTTGGGAAGAACGATAGCACCACGAACCTGCTGGTCAGCGTGACGGGAGTCAACACCCAGCTTGATGTGGATTTCGACGGTCTCGTCGAACTTTGCGGGAGCAGATTTGATAACAAGGCCCATAGCCTCGTTTACGTCATACTGTACGGAACGGTCGATAAGCTTTGCAGCTTCGACATACTTTTTACCTCTAGTCATTGTTTACCCTCCTAACTCAGTCGGTGATGGTAACGCCCATGGAACGAGCGGTACCCATAACCATATTCATAGCAGATTCAAGGGAAGATGCATTGACCAGGTCGGGCATCTTCTTCTCAGCGATCTCCTGAACCTGAGCGCGGGTAAGGGAGCCAACCTTATCCTTGTTGGGAGCGCCGGAGCCTTTTTCGATGCCGGCAGCCTTGGTGATAAGGGTAGCAGTGGGGGGAGTTTTGCAGACGAAAGTGAAGGAACGGTCGGCGTAGACAGTGATGACTACGGGGATCTTAAAGCCCATCTGATCCTTAGTTCTTTCGTTGAAGTCTTTAATGAACTGGGAAATGTTGACGCCGTGCTGACCGAGAGCAGGACCTACGGGAGGGGAAGCGGTAGCCTTACCAGCGTCGATCTGAAGTTTGATATAACCTGTGACCTTCTGTGCCATTGAAAGCACCTCCTGATAAAATGTGGTAATGGGAAGAAGCCATGCTTCTTCGCCTTTTGGCGGAATAATTTAATATTCCTCCCACGAACCCGCAGACAAAGTCTGCGACCGATATGCAAAGCCCGATGGGCTAAAACATCATTCTGAAACGGTAATGGGTTCGACCTGGTCGAGTTCGAGCTCGACAGGTGTCTCGCGTCCGAACATGGAAACTACAACGCGAACTTTGTTCTTTTCCACGGAAAGCTCTTCGACTATGCCGGAGAAAGAAGTCAAAGGACCGTCTATTACGCGAACATTGTCGCCAACGTCGTATCCGACAACGATCTCGATCTTCTCAACACCAAGCTGAGCGACTTCTTCGTCGGTAAGGGGAGTGGGCTTGTCTCCGGAACCTACGAAGCCGGTTACACCGCGAACGTTTTTAACGATGTACCATGTTTCGTCGGTAAGAATCATCTTGACAAGGACGTATCCGGGGAAAACTTTTCTTTCAACGGTCTTGGTTCCTTCGTCGGTAACTTCGGTGACGGTTTCCATGGGAATAGACACGTTGAGGATGTAATCGTGAAGCTTGCGGTTTTCAACGATTTTTTCAAGGGTAGCCTTAACAGTATTCTCGTATGCGGAATAAGTGTGGACCACATACCATTTAGCGTTATCTGCCATGTCTACACCTTAGCTGAACAGGGAAATAAGACCCTGAACGAACAGACTGCCAACAGCGTCGAATATCCAGATGAAAGCACCAACAAAGATGGAGCAGACTACAACGACGCCTGTGTTGTTGAGAAGCTGCTTCTTGGAGGGCCATACGACCTTCTTCAGCTCACTCTTCATTTCACGACAGTACTTTTTTACCTTGCTGATAAAGCCGGGTTTCTTTTCTGCCTGAGCCATTTGTACACTACCTTTCTGTCAAATTACTTGGTTTCGCTGTGGAGTGTGTGCTTGCGGCAGAATCTGCAATACTTCTTCATTTCAAGACGGTTGGGGTCATTCTTCTTGTTCTTGACGGTATTGTAGTTTCTTTGCTTGCAGTCATTGCATCTGAGAGTGATTTTAACTCGCATTACGGCACCTCCTATTAATATTTTGGCTGAAATCAGCCCGATTGCCTCCCTGCATAGCAGACCCGGGCAAGCTCACCGGAAATCTGCAAATGGGCACAAAAATAAAGCCCTGATTTTCGCAGGTAGAACCATTCTACCACATCAATCGGGCAAGGTCAACCATTATTTTCGGAAAAATATAGTGTTTTTCTAAGCTATTAATGATATAATCATCAGTATGTTGTGTTTGAAAGGAAAAATTCTATGAAGATAATGGCTATTGACTTTGGAGATGCCAGAACAGGCATCGCAATTTCTGATATTACCGGGAGCATTACCGGTGAAACCATGGTTGTCCAGTCCTACAACCCGGATAAAGCAGCGGGTGAAATAGTGGAACTTGTAAAAACAAGAAATGTTGAACGCATCGTATTGGGTTATCCGAGAAACATGGACGGAACGGCAGGACCTCGTGCTGAAAAGAGTGCTGCTTTTTCAGAAGTTCTTAAGGAACGTACCGGACTTGAAGTGGTGCTTTGGGACGAAAGACGCACTACCATTGATGCACACAGAATACTTACAGAGAACTCAAGACACGGAAAGAAACGTAAGGAAAAGGTCGATGCTGTTGCGGCATCGTTGATACTTGAGGGGTATCTTGGATTTTTAAAAAATCAGTGAACTTTTCTGAATAATTCGTATACACCCACTGCAATCAGAAATCCCCCGAAGATTTTCTTCATAAGGCTAACATCCAGTGATGTGGCAAACCATGAAGCGGCTGTTGTGGTAATTACTCCGCCTGCTGCTGCAGGTATTGCGGTTCTGAGATCAATGAACTTGTTTTTGAAATGTGCAATAAGGGAAGCGGTTGATGTGGGTATGAAGTAGAGCAGATTTATACCCTGTGCGATTGTTTGACTTATGTTTGCAAACTGAGTCATCCATATCATAAGCAGAGTTCCGCCGCCTATACCAAAGCCGGACAATACTCCGGTGACTGCACCGGCAATGACAGATGTAATATTCATCATATCAGGCTCCTTACACCGCCATATATGATGAGAATGCCCATAGCTTTTCTGAGAAGATTGACAGATACTTTCTTGAAAACCAGTCCTCCGACGATCCCGCCGAAAGCACCTCCGATCAAATAGGGCACGGCAGCCGGAAGATCAAGTCCGCTTCTGAAATAGTAAATAATTGATGAAACGATACACATGGGCAGTATAATCAACACTGAGTTGGCAAATGCCTTTCGTTCGTCGACATTTGCCCATGCTGTAAGAAGGGGAATCAGCAGCATTCCGCCTCCGGCCCCGAAAAAACCGTTTGCAGCTCCTGCTGCCGCACCGGACAAAACACACTTCCATCTTTTGGTCAAACTTATCGCCTCCACCGATATTTTTATCGGCAGAGGCGATTTTATTCGTCTAGTTGTTTTGATCGATCAAAGACATTATAACATCACCGGCGAGCATCATGCCTGCACAACCGGGTACCCAAGGAGCGCTTGCAGGTACACTTCTTCTTCCGGGAGGCGGCTCCTCGAGAGGGAGCGGATCTCTGGCAGGTTCGGTACTGTATAGTACACGGTGGTTAATAATACCGCGGTTTCTAAGTTCTTTCCTGACAATTCTTGCAAGAGGACAAAACTCCGTCTTTGAAATGTCTGTAAAAACAAACTTTGTTGGATCGGTTTTGTTTCCTGTACCCATTGAAGAAATTATGGGAATGTTTTCCTCAATGGCTCGCTGAATCAGATCCAGTTTGCATGAAACAGTATCGATAGCATCAACGATATAGTCGTAACGACAGCTAAAGAAACTGTCAGCATTTTCCTTATTGAAAAACTCCTGTCTTACATGAACAACACAATCTGGATTTATGTCCAAAATCCGCTTTTGCAGTTCCGATGCCTTTGGATTTCCAACGGTGGATAAAGTCGCCTGAAGCTGACGGTTGATGTTGGTCTCTGAAATCACATCGTGATCAACAAGGGTGAGTTCACCAACTCCGGAGCGTGCAAGAGCTTCAACGCAATAGCTGCCGACGCCGCCAAGGCCGAAAACGGCAACATGGCGGCGACGCAGTATCTCTATAGCTTCTGTTCCCAGAAGCATGGCAGTTCTGAGATATTGAGATTTCATTATTTGCTGGTAAAGCTCATACCAAAGGATTTTACGTTGGTATTATAATCAGCAGCGGTTTCGGTATACCATGCACTATAGTCTTCGTTGCGCAGACCGGAATCGGCCAGGGAACGCCAGTACTGATCGCCGTAGCCGGAGAAGTACATGATGTGATAGCCGTAGCTGGTCTTAACGATTTCGGTATCGCCGACTTCACGGGCGTCGTCAAAGCACCAGTCGTTGAACTCGGTGACCATCTGACCCATGTAAACGCCTTCGTACAGACCACCGTTGCCAACGGAACCGGTATCGTCGGAGTTGGCATCGGCCAGCTCGGCAAAGGATTCTTCGGTGGCTTCGCCGTCCTGCCACTGGGTGTACAGGTCGTTGGCGATTTCTTCGGCAGCTGCCCACTGTTCTTCGGTGGGCTCCACATCTTCACCGTCGGATTCGGGAGTGACAAGGATATGACGTACATTGACGGTATCGTAATCGTTGGCACTGCGGGACAGGAACATTACAACATAGTAACCGGTAGTACCGTTTTCGATAACGGTGGTTTCGCCTTCAACACGATCGGCGCTGAAAAGCCACTCGGCGTAAGCTGCATTGACATTGGCTTTGGTCTTGAAACGGTTAAGGGTGTATGCATCGTCTTCGTAAAGCTCTTCAGAACCTTCGGGAGCATTTTCACGGGCAAGATCTATGAATGCCTGCTCGTTACCCTGGGACTGAGAAGCCATGGAGTCGGCAATAGCCTTTGCGTCGTCGAGAGCTGCAGCTGCATCGAAATCTGTATCATCTTCAGCTGCGGTTTCGGCATTGACGGTGAAGTAACGGAAATCTACGGTATCGTAAGTATCTTTGTTGGCTTCGTAGAACTCACCAAGCTGGTCGTCGGCATAGGTAAAGCCGTCGGTGATGCTGGCAGCATATTCGGAAGCGAGATAGTTGTCTTCAAGATAAGAACGATAGCTGTCGATCCGGCAACCCTTACCATAGTAGGTGCTGAGGTAAGACTTTACGCTGGCGTAACCTACAGACTGAACATTGGCTTCGAGTGTTTCAAGGCTGGAATCGATGGTATCGATGGATTCCTGAGACAGTTCAAATCCGGCCTCTCTTGCTGCAGCGCTGAGAATCATGGTCTGTTCAGCGGAAGCAACGGCTGTGTCGGTAAAGTAATCTGCCCAGGTCTGATCTTCAGAATACTGCTGATCTTCAAGTGGCAGGGAAGCGTCGAAGAAGTATCCGGCGATATCGCCATAGGTGTTCAGGAAGTTGTAATATGCGTCTTTATAATAGTAGTTGAATGTTGCAGCAGTTACCTTTTCGGAACCGACAGATACGGCAACAGCCTTCTGCTGGATAATACCGGAGTTGGCAACGATAACCACAAATACTGCTATGGCAATAACAATGGAAATTACCGAGGTCAAAACGCTTTTCTGTTTTGCGGTCAAGCCTTTCTTGGAAGTGGACTCGACGCCGAAACCGGCTGCACGCTCTTCGCGGCGTTTTCTTTTTTCTCTGGATGCACTCATGGGTGATTCATTCCTCTCTTATCAATGAGCTGTACATATTCGCTTATAGCGATTTTCACATTCGCTAATTATAACTTATGTCGCATGATGTTTCAAGTGTAAAGTTTGTTTTAATGAAAAATCCGACAAATTTGCATTATTTACCAAAAATAAAGCCCCGCTATTGCCGTGCGAACCCAGTTATAACCTGCACATCCGCGCAGGTGGGTCGACGCCTTCAGTCTTTACTGCTTCCAACATCCGGCACGGAAGCGTGCCGGGAGGCCTGCAAACCGAATGAAGAGTTTCAGTCGTCCCTAAAATATAATGTGGGTTTAAATGGGCTCGTCACGAACAGAGCAGGGTTTGTTGTAATGATAATACCACATAACAACCAAAAAATCAACTGTGATTAAGTGGATTGTTATGGAAGTCGCCTATAAAATTCGACTATTCATCTTCTTCGATAAAGAGACGATCCATAAACATATTGTATACGTTATCCAGTTCGTCGTCATCATCGGGAGTGGAAAGGATCTCTTCTCCGTCTTCGATTATTACCTTGAGTATGATAAGTTCATCGTCATCAGATTCCTCTTCCATTCCGGCAGGAATGAGAGCCATATAGGTGGTATCGTTGTATTCCAGAGTGTCGAGTACCTCAAGGTCGTATTCGTTTCCTTCTTCGTCAACTATCTGGATGAAGTCACTTCCGTATTCTTCGCTCATCGTTTTTACCATTCCTTATCAGTTAGTATTTTATAGTTTTATAATAACCCGAGTACAATAATAAATCAAGCAAAATCATCTGTCTTTAAAACACATTATGAACCCAGATCCTCCAAAATAGACCAAAGTTCATATTCGCTGTCTACATTTATACCTATTGAAAGCAGCAAACGATCTGTTTCCGGAAGTGAGCGTTCATTTATCTGAGTTGTCATATATGGCGAAGAAGTATCGCCCTGCCTGAATACGGTAACATAGGAGTCGATTGTCTTTAAAGTGAAACTATCTTTGGGTCCTGCAATCGCAGAAACGGTGATCAGAAGAACGCCAAAGAGAAGAACAAGTATCATTACGGTTCTGAATATATTCATAAATTACACCTCAACGACAGTTTGCCCCATTTTCGGTTAGATATAATTGACAATCTGTGCTATACTAAATAGCAGGTTTAGCTTTGGGGGTCGGTTCAAACCCCGACCATTTGGAGGGTATCCATGAGTAAAAATATTTCTCGACGTTTTGGCTGGAAAAAAGCCGGTAAAATAATTGGAACGATAGCATTAGTATGCTTTTTGTCTGCATTGATATTCGCGTGTATTTTTGCCGTTTATGTCAAAACCTTTCTTAAACCTCAACTGGACTTTGATTATGACAGTTTTGCGCTTAATCAGACTTCGGTTATTTATTATCAGGACAGGAATACTGGTGACTATAAGGTTTTGCAGACGCTTTACGGCTCCGAAAACCGAATTTGGACAGAGTATGAGGATCTTCCGGAAGACCTTATTTTTGCTACAGTTGCCATTGAAGATAAAAGATTCTTCCAACACAACGGAGTTGACTGGTACCGTACTTCAGCTGCCTTTGTAAACATGTTTATCGGTATGCGTGATACTTTCGGCGGTTCAACGATCACACAGCAGCTCATTAAAAACACTACCGGCAGGGAAGAGGCTACTGTTCGCCGGAAACTGGTGGAAATGTTTCAGGCATTGGAATTTGAACAGGAATATACCAAAAGCGATATTCTCGAAATGTATCTCAATACAATCTATTTTGGCCAACGTGCCTATGGTGTATATACAGCGTCCCTGTCTTATTTCGGTAAAGATGTTTCTGAACTTTCGCTTGCGGAATGTGCCAGCCTGATAAGCATCACTAACAACCCTTCCATATACGACCCCTACATCAATCCGGAAAAAAACAGAGAACGTCAGCTGAATGTACTGTACGCAATGCTCGATCAGGGCTATATCTCTCAGGCTGAATATGATGAGGCGGTTGCTGAAGAACTGGTATTTCAGAAAGCTGTCGGAGAAGAGAGTTCCGGCGGTGCTGTCTACTCTTATTTTGTTGATCAGGTCATTCGTGATGTAGTCAGTGATATGATGGATGCTACCGGTTACTCTTATAATGTTGTCAATCAAATGGTAAATTCCGGAGGCTATTCTATCTATGCCACTGTCGATGTAGATATTCAGCGTGCAATTGAAGAGGTTTTCTATAACGAAAACAGCCTTCCCAAACCCGTCGGAACATATCAGGAACTTGAAGCTGGTATGGTGGTTATCGACAACAAGTCGGGAGACATTGTTGCAATGTGCGGAGGACTTGGTGAAAAGGAAGGCAGCCTTACTCTTAACCGTGCTACCCAGAGCTTGCGTTCACCGGGTTCGTGCATAAAACCGCTTTCTGTTTTTGCACCTGCGCTCGATCTGGGAATCATTACACCTGCTACTGTCTATGATGACACACCTCTTACATTCAATGGTGATCCGTGGCCAAAGAACTACGATCGGACTTATCGTGGGTTGATGACGGTAAACGATGCTATGGCGTATTCAACCAATACTATAGCAGCAAAGATTGTTACTGAGCTTACACCTGAATACAGTTTTAACTACCTTACCGGCGGTTTTGGCTTTGATCTTGTTGCTGCCAAAGAAATCAGCAGCGGAACATTGTCCGATATAAACGTGGCTCCGATGGCTCTCGGTGGACTTACTAATGGTGTTACAGTTAAGAAGATGGCTGAATCATATGAAGCTATTGCCAATAAAGGAATTTACAGAGAATCAAGAACCTATACAAAAGTATTGGACGCTTCGGGTGAAGTAGTGCTTGACAACACAACTGTCAGCAACACAGCCATGAAGGAAAAAACAACATATTACCTTACCAACATGATGGAAAATGTTGTTAAATACGGAACCGGCACCGATGCTGCGATGCCTGGCATGCCTGTTGCGGGCAAAACAGGTACTACCAGCAATGATTATGACAGATGGTTCTGCGGATTCACTCCGTATTATTGTGCAGCAGTTTGGGTAGGATACGACAGTCAGGAGGAAATCATTCTATCAGATACCTCCGTTAACCCCGCTGCAACTTTGTGGAGACTTGTTATGGAACAGGCTCACGAAGGTTTACCATACAAAGACTTCTACCAACCGGCTTCAATGGTAGAGGTTACATACTGCCTGGACAGCGGACTTCTTGCTACTGAACTTTGCAGTCGTGATGTTCGCGGAAGCAGACAGTCTACTGCGTTGATCGATATTGAAGATGTCCCTGAGGAATACTGTGACCGTCATGTCAGGGTAGATATCTGCGCAGAAAGTGGTCAGCTTCACACAGAACAGTGTGTTGCAAAAACTGCTTCTTCGCTTGTTAATTACCTGCGTCAGTTCCCAACGTCCGGAATCGTTGTGCTCGATGAACAGTATATGGTTGGTGATAACTATGACGAAATTGAGCCGGGGAATTACCCTGCAGCCTATGGCGTAGAGAATCCTGTTGCAGAAGAATGTGAACTGCATAAACCTGATGAATCGGAACCTGATCAGGAAGAAGACGAGGAAGGACTTACACCTGAGGAAATAGAGGCAATACTGGCAGGACAGGAGCATACCGAAGAGGAAGATGAAGACCGTCGACAGGAAGTCATTGATTCTCTTGGCGGTGAATATGGCTCTGAATCGGGAAGAACTTCCGAAAGTGCAGTAGGTTTTTGATTTTACTTGAAAAAAGTACTTGAAATTAGCATATCATTATGTTAATATAATTCGGCTCGGGTTTTGCCGCCCGACAATACTCACGTCTGGAGACCTTGAACTTAAGTGGCATTTAATGTTTGGTTCAAGGGATGAGTCAGGCGGAGGTCAAACTTAAGGAGGAAATTAAAAATGGCAGTAGTATCTATGAAGCAGCTGCTGGAAGCCGGCGTCCACTTCGGACACCAGACCCGCCGCTGGAACCCCAAAATGGCACCCTACATTTACACTGAGCGTAACGGTATCTACATCATCGACCTGCAGAAGACCGTTAAGAAGCTGGAAGAGGCTTATTCCTTCGTTCGTGATCTGGCCGCCAACGGCGAGACCATCCTGTTCGTTGGTACCAAGAAGCAGGCTCAGGAAGCCATCAAGGAAGAAGCCGAGCGCGTAGGCATGTACTACATCAACGCTCGTTGGCTGGGCGGCATGCTCACCAACTTCAAGACCATGCGTACCCGTGTTGAGCGTCTTGCTCAGCTGCGCAAGATGGAAGAAGACGGTACTTTCGCAATGCTTCCCAAGAAGGAAGTCATTAAGCTCACCGGCGAAATCGCCAAGCTCGAAAAGTACCTCGGCGGCGTTAAGAACATGAAGAAGCTTCCCGGAGCTCTGTTCATCGTTGACCCCCGCAAGGAACGCAATGCTATCGCCGAAGCCCGCAAGCTGCACATTCCTATCGTAGCTATCGTCGACACCAACTGCGATCCCGATGAGATCGATTACGTCATCCCCGGCAACGACGACGCTATCCGCGCCATCAAGCTCATTTCCGCTACCATGGCCAACGCTGTTACTGAGGGCAAGCAGGGCGAAGAAATCGCTCTTGCTGAAGAAGAGAAGGTCGAAGTAGAGGCCGCTCCTGCCGAATAATTGGCTTTTCGGCGCCCGCAGATCCTGCGGGCGCCTTATTGATTATTAACGTATACAATTCTTAATTTGGAGGAATATATCAATGGGATTCACCGCTCAAGATGTAAAACGCCTGCGTGAAATGACCAACGTAGGTATGATGGACTGCAAAAAAGCTCTGGCCGCCACCGATGGCGATATGGACAAGGCTGTTGACTACCTCCGCGAAAGAGGTCTTGCCGCTGCTCAGAAGAAGGCCAGCCGCATCGCCGCTGAAGGTGTTGTTGCCGCTGTTGTTAATGGTAACGTCGGTGCTATGATCGAAGTTAACTCCGAAACCGACTTTGTTGCAAAAAACGAAGTTTTCACCACTTTCTGTAACGATCTGGCAGCTGTTGTTGCTGCTGAAAATCCTGCCGACATCGATGCTCTGCTGGCTTGCAAGTATCCCGGCAGCGAACTGACTGTTCAGGAAACCCTGCAGGAAAAGATCCTTGTTATCGGCGAAAACCTGAAGCTCCGTCGTTTCGCTCGTTACGAAACCGGTAAGACCGTTGCTTACGTCCACATGGGCGGCAAGATCGGTGTTCTCGTAAACATGGAAGTTTCCGACGATATCGCCGGAAACGACACTGTTGTTGAACTCGGTAAGGACATTGCTATGCAGGTTGCTGCTATGCGTCCCACTTTCTGCGATAAGTCTGAGGTTGACCAGGAAACCCTCGACAAGGAAAGAGAAGTTCTCCTTGCTCAGGCTAAAATGGAAAACGAACAGTCTGCCAAGCCCAAGCCCGATGCCATCATCGAAAAGATGGTCATGGGTCGTATCGGCAAGTACTACGAAGAAAACTGCCTCCTGCAGCAGGCCTTTGTTAAGGAAAACAAGGTCTCTGTTGAAGGTCATGTAGCTAACGTCGCTAAAGAACTTGGCGGCTCCATCAAGGTTCTCGGCTTCACCCGCTTCGAAAAGGGCGAAGGCATCGAAAAGAAAGAAGACGATTTCGCCGCTGAAGTCGCTGCAGCCGCAGGCCTGAAGTAATCTCTCATTTTTGGAGGATATTATAATGGCTCAGCTTACTAAAGAAACCATCATCGGTTCCGTTCTGGACATCGCTCCCGAAACCGCACCTTTCTTCCTGTCCATCGGTATGCACTGCCTTGGCTGCCCCTCTTCCAGAGGCGAAACCATCGAGCAGGCCTGTGAAGTTCACGGTATCGATTGCGACAGCTTCCTTGAAGAGCTGAACGCTTTTCTTGCTGATAAGTAATTTATCTTAAAAGGCGGTCCTTTGACCGCCTTTTATTTTATTGGAGGACTCATGCATTTATCTGATCGTCTTGCTATGGTGGCTTCGTTTGTTACACCCGGCTCCTGTATTTCTGATGTTGGCTGCGATCATGGGTATCTTTCCATTTGGTTGGTAGAAAATGATGTTTGCAAAAGAATAATTGCTTCTGATATCCGACCAGGTCCGCTGCAGAAAGGCATGGACAATGCAGAGAGATTTGGTGTTGATGAAAAAATCGAATTTCGTTTGTGCGATGGGCTGGCTGATATCGAAGAATCCGAAGTTGATGAAATAGTAATTTGCGGTATGGGTGGTGAAGTTATTTCCACCATACTCTCAGATTCACCGTGGTCATTGAAAAAACGTTTGATTTTGAATCCGGCATCAAAAGCCGATCAACTCAGAAGCTTTCTTTATTCCAATGGCATGGAGATAGTTTCCGAACGGCTTGTAATGGATTCGGGATTAATGTACAATGTGATTGAAGCAAGACCGGGTAATGTGTATTTGCCATCTCCTGCCGAAACATATGTCAGTCCCGCTTTACTTGTTTCAGGAGACCCTCTTCTTGAGAAATATCTTAACAGGATAGAGGGGATATTGGAAGACGCATACCGAGGTACAGCAGCTTCGTCAAAAGCGCACGATGTTGAACGATGCGAATTCTTCCGACAGGCTTTGGAAGGAGTAATAGAAATGAAAAGGAAAATCTGCCATGACTAAAATCAGAGATGTTTTTGAATACTTGAACGCCTGGGCGCCTGTTGAGTCTTGCGAGAGTTGGGATAACGTAGGTTTGCTGGTTGGCAGGTTTGATGCAACGGTTTCAAAAATCCTTGTTGCACTTGATATAACCAAAGGAGTAATGGAAGAGGCTGCTGCAATCGGTGCGGAGCTTATAGTAGCTCATCATCCTGTGATTTTTTCGCCCATCACCTCGGTTACGGAATATAATGCAGACGCTGTGCGTGCCCTATATTTGGCTGAGAACAAAATCGCTGCGATCTGTATGCATACAAATCTTGATTTTGCACCTGATGGTGTAGATCAAACGCTGCCTGAAGTTCTTGGGTTTGGAGATTCACTGCCTTTGTCTGAAGAAGGAGGACGTATCTCCGAACTTGCTGAGAGCGTTTCTCTGGTTGAACTTCTCCCTCGAATCAAAAAGTCCTTGAATACATCGGGACTGCGTTATTACGATTCCGGCAGACCTATTAAAAGAATTGCCACTGTATGCGGAAGCGGCGGAGGCTATCTGAGTTACTGTGTTCAGAATGGTTGTGATACTTTGATCACGGGTGATATTAAACACGACGTTTTTGTTGAAGCCGAAGTTTTCGGGATCAATCTTGTTGACGCAGGTCATTTCAGCACCGAAAACCTTATTGTCCCGGTTATTGTTGAGAAACTTGAGGAAGCATTTCCCGAACTTGATGTTGCCGCCTCGTCTGCTTTGAACGAGCTGGCACGATATCATGTGTGATATGGCCAGTTGGATAGTACATTTACGGGTTGCTCAATTGATTCTTGAGCAGTTTCCCAACTTGGATGTGGAAAAGTTTTATATTGGTAACCTTGCGCCGGACTGCGGGATTCCGACCGGAGAGGACAACCATTTCGAGCCGCCGCAGAAAGTTACTCATTTTCTTTCCGGAGAAGGCAAAGCTTCTGCTGACCCCGAACGCTTTTACTCTGAATATGTGGCAGACTGCAAAGAAATACATAAATCCTTTTTACTTGGTTATTACTGCCACCTGCATACGGATTTGCTGTGGAGTTATCTTGTGGCAATTCCTGTAAAAAAAAGTTTTTCAGATGAACTGATTTCAGATAAGAAATTGTTCTGGAAAAATGTTAAGAAAGACTGGTATGGTCTTGATCACGATTATCTGGTGGAAAACCCGAACTTCAGTGGTTATAGGGCTGTTTGTTCGGTGACTGATATTGACCAGTCTGCTTTGGACTTTTATCCCGAAGGCGCAATAATGCTGCAAATGGGTAATATCCAACGCTTTTACAATGAAAATGACTTTGAAACAGGTCGAACTGGGAGATACATGACCAAGTCGGAAATGGACGACTTTGTTAAAACAGCTGCTAAAGAAATTTCAAAACGCTTAAAAAACTTGCTATAATGCGTTATATATGCTAAAATATATTGCGAAAATTGCTCAGAAAGGGTTGAAATATAATGTCCGGTCATTCCAAATGGCATAATATTCAGAAAACTAAGGGCGCACAGGACGCCAAAAGAGCTCAGGCTTTTACAAAGATTGCCCGTGAGATCATTGTTGCTGTTAAAGAAGGCGGCAGCGGTGACCCCAACAATAACTCCAGACTGGCTACTGTAGTCGTTAAAGCCAAGGCTGCCAACATGCCCAACGACAACATCAAGAGAGCCATCGAAAAAGGTCTCGGTTCCGGTGATACCTCCAGCTACGAAAGCATTACCTACGAAGGCTACGGCCCCAACGGCGTTGCTGTTATTGTTGAAACCATGACCGATAATCGTAACCGTACAGCTTCCGAAATGCGTCATTATTTCGATAAGTACGGCAAAGGTCTCGGCGCTTCCGGCTGTGTTGCCTGGTCCTTTGACGAAAAGGGCGTTATCGTAATCGATAATGAGGAAGAAGAATACGAAGAAGACGCTGTCATGATGGACGCTCTCGATTGCGGCGCTGCCGACTTCGAGGCTGAAGAAACCGTATTCACCATCTACACCGATCCCGCTGACTTCAACGCTGTTTCCGCTGCCCTGACCGAAAAGGGTTATACCTTTGTTTCCGCTCAGGTTGAGCAGGTTCCCCAGAACTACGTTGAACTGTCCAACGAAGACGATATCAAGAACATGCAGAAGCTGGTTGATATGCTCGAGGATAACGACGACGTTCAGAACGTCTGGCACAACTGGGACGAATAATTATTTAATAAAAGGCTGTCATTTTGGCAGCCTTTTTTTGTGACCACATCACTTTACTTTTACCATTTTTGCGGTAGAATAAAGAAAAAACATCGGAGGTAATACTATGCCTGAGATAAACACAAAAGCACCCGAGTTTACCCTTTTTGATAAAGACGGCAACGCTGTCAGTCTTTCAGATTTTGCAGGTAAAAAGGTTATTTTATATTTCTATCCTCGTGACAATACTCCCGGATGCACTCGTCAGGCACAGGCTTATGCAGCACTTTTTCCTGAGTTTGCAAAGAGAAACACTGTTGTTATCGGTATAAGTAAGGATTCACAGGCATCTCATCAGAAGTTTGCTGCGAAGTATGAACTGCCGTTTATTCTGCTTTCAGATCCGGAACTGATTGCAATACAGTCTTACGGAGTGTGGCAGGAGAAAAAGAATTACGGTAAGGTTTCCATGGGTGTTGTTCGCTCCACTTTTCTTATTGACGAAAACGGGTTAATTGAAAAAATTGACATGAAGGTCAAGCCTGACAATGATGCGCAGAATATGCTTGACTATATTGACAGTATTAAGTAAGCAGTTATGAATACCTTTGCGATTAATGAGCAAACTATAACAGGTAAATTGTCGTTTGCCATTATCTTTTGGAGGTATTAATAATGGACATTAGCTGCAACTGCGGTGAAAACCGCAACATCGAATGTACTGTGCATCAGTGCGCATACCACAGTGATAAGGAAAACTACTGCACTCTTAGCAAGATCCTTGTAGGTACTCATGAAGCTGACCCTCAGGTCAAGCAGTGCACCGATTGCATGAGCTTCGAGAGGAAGTAAACTTTAAGTGCCATCGCAAATCAATTGCGATGGCACTTTTCTATTCACCCTTGTATTTCTTTCTTGTTGCAATACCACCTCTAAGATGGCGCTCGGCTTTGTTTATTTCCAGTATTTCCTTAACTTGTATATACATTGGCTTATTGATGTATTTAAGCCTGTCAGAAATATCCTTGTGCACCGTAGATTTGCTGATACCGAAATGGGCTGCTGCAGCTCGGACTGTTGTTCTGTTCTCAATTATGTACGCTGCAAGATCCATTGCTCGCTGCTCTATGCTTGCGTTCAATAACACCACTCCCAAAGCTTCTTCGTTAGACTATATGCAAAAAGCGGGAAGAATATAATCTGATTTTGATATTGAATAAATGACAGTTCCATATCTTGACTTAAAGCTTGTGATATGATAACTTATAGGAAGAAAAACCGACTGTGGATTGGTCCCGGTCGCTAACAAGAATCAAATCGAATGGAGTTATAATGATGGAAAGAATTAAAACCCTCGAAACCAGAAATATGTGTGAAAGCGCTAAGAACGGTGGCTGCGGTGAATGCCAGACTTCTTGCCAGTCCGCTTGCAAGACCAGCTGCGGTGTTGCTAACCAGCAGTGCGAAAACACCAACAAGTAAGATAATCTATTACTGGAAAAGGTGCAGCCGTCAGTTGCACCTTTTCTTTGTGTAAACAGGAGGATAATCCGATGGTTCATCAGTATAAACTCAACGGTTTCAATATTGTGCTCGACACTTGCTCCGGTTCGGTTCACGTGGTTGATGAGGTGGCTTATGACATTATTGAGATGTATAAGGATAATCACCATGAGGAAATTGTTGAGAAGATTTTGGATAAATACAGTGATAGGGAAGATGTAACAGAAGAAGAAATCAACCTTTGTATAGCAGATGTTGCATATCTTGAACAGCAGGGAAAGCTGTTTACTCCCGATTCTTTTGCTGATCTTGCCGGCACATTCAAAGAACGTTCCGGCAATGTAATCAAGGCTTTGTGCCTCCATGTTGCCCATACCTGCAACCTGAACTGCTCTTATTGCTTTGCAAGTCAGGGCAGATACCATGGTGACAGGGCGTTGATGAGCTTTGAAGTTGGCAAACAGGCACTGGATTTTCTGATGGACAATTCAGGAACCCGAACCAATCTTGAGGTTGACTTTTTTGGCGGCGAACCGCTTATGAACTGGGAAGTTGTCAAGCAGCTTGTTGCCTATGCACGCAGTGTGGAAAAGGAAAGAGGAAAGAATTTCAGATTCACACTCACCACGAACGGCATGCTGATTGATGACGATGTTATCGAATTTGCAAATAAGGAAATGACAAACGTAGTCCTCAGTCTTGACGGTCGCAAAGAAATCAATGACCGTACCCGTGTTGACTATGCAGGTAACGGAAGCTATGACCGAATTGTGCCCAAGTTTCAGAAACTCGTTAAGGCCAGAGAGGGCAAAGAGTATTATATGCGCGGCACCTTTACCCATGCAAACCCCGACTTCACTAAAGACGTTTTCCATATGGCAGACCTTGGGTTTACCGAACTGAGTATGGAACCTGTTGTATGTTCTCCCGATGATCCTTCTGCTCTTACTGCAGAGGATCTTGAAATCGTCAAGGAACACTACGAAATTCTGGCAAAGGAAATGCTTAAACGTGAAAAAGAAGGCAAAGGATTTACTTTCTACCACTACATGCTTGACCTGACAAATGGCCCCTGTATTTACAAACGCATCTCCGGCTGCGGAAGCGGAACAGAGTACATGGCAGTCACTCCATGGGGAGATTTGTATCCCTGTCATCAGTTTGTCGGTGAGGAAAGCTATAAGCTTGGTGATGTTTGGAATGGCGTTACCAATGATGAGCTTCGTGACGAATTCAGAAGCTGCAACGCTTACGCCAGGGAAGAATGTAAAGACTGTTGGGCAAAATTGTACTGCTCCGGTGGATGCGCTGCTAATGCATACCACGCTACCGGATCCATTAAGGGTGTATATGAAGCAGGTTGCGAACTGTTCCGCAAGCGCATCGAATGTGCTATAATGATAAAAGTTGCTCAGTCTGCTATGGCTGACGAAAAATGAGAACACCGATTGCTGATTTTTTATTTGAGTATCGGTCTGCACAAATGACAAGATTTCATATGCCGGGTCATAAAGGAAATGCCTTTCTGGGGCCGGAACCTTTTGACATAACCGAGATAAAAGGTGCAGACGCTTTGTATGAAGCAAATGGCATCATAGACGAAAGTGAAGTCAATGCTTCAAAACTCTTTGGTTCCGGAAAAACTCTATACTCTACCGAAGGCTCCAGTCAGTGTATTCGTGCTATGTTGTATCTGGCATTGATGGCCGGCAGAAACGCAACTATTGTGGCCGGCAGAAACGTACATAAATCTTTTATTTACGCTGCTGCTTTGCTTGATTTGAATATTGTATGGCTGTTGCCGGGTAGTAAGTCTGATTCGTTGTGCAGCTGCCATATTTCTGCGGAAACGCTTGAAAATACACTGGCTGCGCTGCCTGAACCACCTGCAGCTGTTTATCTTACAAGTCCTGACTATTTAGGTGGAATGCTGGACATCAGAACCATGGCTGATGTTTGCCATCGGTACGGAACGATTCTTGCCGTTGATAATGCTCATGGTGCGTATCTGCATTTTTTGCCTGAACCTTCACATCCGATGGATCTTGGTGCTGATATCTGTTGTGATTCTGCGCATAAGACACTTCCGGTTCTAACCGGTGGAGCGTATTTGCATATTCATAAGGAATCACAAAACCTGATGAATCTCGATGCAAAGGCTGCTATGAGTTTGTTTGGCTCCACCAGCCCTTCGTATCTTATATTGGCATCACTGGATATGTGCAATGACTATCTTGCAGGTGAGTTTCGCAATTCTCTTAGGAGTACTGTGAATGTGCTTGATGATTTAAGACTAAAGCTTAATAGAGCCGGCTGGGAGACTATTGACTCCGATCCATTGAAACTCACCATTAAAGCTCCTTTTGGAATGAAAGGCTCAGATCTGGCAGATTCCTTAAGAGCAAACTGCATTGAATGCGAGTATGCTGATAACGACTATTTAGTCCTTATGGTGTCTGTTGAAAACAGTATGAATGATTTTGATAAGCTGATGTTCGCTTTGGGTGAAAATAAGCTTCCGTATAATGATGACGGCGCTTTGGCAATACCACATGGTGAAAGAGTAATGTCCGTTCGTGATGCTGTATTTTCAAAACAGGAAATACTCAATGCAAAAGACTCAATTGGCAGGATTTGTGCATCACCTACTGTATCTTGTCCTCCTGCTATACCGATCGTTGTATCCGGAGAAGTTGTAACAGAAGAAGCTTTAAAGCTTTTTGATATTTACGGTATCGAAAATATCAGTGTAGTAATTTGAATAATTGGCATATGTCATTTTTATTATTGACATATGCCAATTATTTTGTATAATTAAAGTGACATATGCCATAAACAGAAGGAGGGACGCTTATGCCGCGCCCCAGAAAATGCAGAAAAGTATGCTGCCTGCCAAGAGTCAACCAGTTTGCACCTGTTAATACTGATGAGGTGTCTGACGAAATCATTATTATGACCGTCGATGAATATGAATCTATACGGCTCATTGATAACGAAGGCTTTACACAGGAACAGTGCAGTGAATATATGAAAGTCGCCAGAACCACTGCGCAGCAGATTTATAACAATGCCAGAAGAAAAGTTGCCCGTGCTTTGGTTATGGGGCTGACATTGCGAATTGAAGGCGGAGAATATCAGCTTTGCAGTGGTGAAGAGACATACTGTGCCTGCGGCGGCTGCAGAAAACATCGAAGAGCCTGTGAAATTAAGGAGGGTATGCAGTGATAATCGCAATTCCCGTTGATGACGATAAAAAGAGTGTTTGTGTTGCTTTTGGCAGAACACCATTGTTTCTGGTGTGTAATACTGAAACCGGAGAACAAAGCTTTTTACCCAATCCCGGTGCAGAGGCACAGGGGGGAGCAGGTATGAAAGCTGCCCAGTGTGTTGTTGACGCTGAAGCTGATGTTCTGATCACAAAGCGATGCGGTGAAAACGCTGCGGAAGTTATGAAAGCAGCGGAAATTCAGATTTTCAAGTCTGCATATGAATTTGCAGATGATAATATTTCTGCGTTTAAAGCCGGTAAGCTGGAAGAGCTTACATCATTTCACGGAGGTTATATAGGGATTTTATGAAGCTTGCTGTTCTCAGTGGAAAAGGCGGTACAGGCAAAACCTTTGTATCAGTCAATCTGGCTGCCGCATCGTCTAAAGCTGCATATATCGACTGTGATGTTGAGGAACCAAATGGTCATCTTTTTTTAAAGCCTCAGAATGTAGTTGCAGAAGATGTTTTCACAATGATTCCCGGATTCAACATTGAAAAGTGTATTGGCTGTCGAAAATGTGCAGAAGTATGTCAGTTCAATTCAGTCCTGTTTATAAAGGACAAGCCAAGATTCTTCCCGCAGCTTTGTCACAGCTGTGGAGGCTGTTTAGTGCTCTGCCCGGAAAACGCAATATATGAGGACAAAAAACACATTGGTGTTGTTGAAACAGGGGTATCAGGGAATGTAACTGTTGTAACCGGAATACTTGATACAGGTGAGGCATCAGGTGTTAAAGTGATTTCACAGGCATTGCAGCACCAGAATGACACTCTTATTGTAATTGATTGCCCGCCCGGCAGTGGGTGTTCAGTAATGGAGAGCGTCATGGATTCAGACTATTGTGTTATTGTTGCGGAACCAACTGCATTTGGACTGCACAATTTTAAAATGGTTTATGAATTGGTAACTCTGCTTGGCAAAAGATGTGGTGTTGTCATTAATAAAGAAACTTCAGCTTACGCACCTCTTGAGCAGTTTTGTAAAGATAATAACATTAACATTCTGATGCGAATACCATTCAGTGAACAAACAGCTTCCCTGTGTTCCGCAGGTAAAGTTGCTGTGCGGGAAGATAACGGAGTTTTTAGTATGTTCACTGACCTCCTTAAACGCATTGAAGAGGAGGCCGAAATATGAAAAGACTGCTTATACTCAGCGGTAAAGGCGGTACAGGCAAGACTACCACTGCCGCTGCTTTCATTGGCTTTTCAGGTGCCAAAGCTTTTGCGGATTGCGATGTTGATGCGCCCAATCTCCATTTGGTTTCATCATTTGACTCAGTGGGACATAAAACTGTCTATATGGGTTCGAAAAAGGCTTCAATAAACACTGACCTTTGTGCAGGCTGTGGAAAGTGTCTTGAAGTTTGCCGATTCGATTCTGTTGAAGCCAATGATGGAAAATATAAAATCAAAGAGTTTGCCTGTGAAGGTTGTGCTGTATGTACTCATGTTTGCCCGCAGCAAGCTATATCTATGGTGCCTGATGAAGCAGGAGAGATGGAACTTTATAAGGACTACAGGGTATTCTCCACTGCCAGATTAAAAATGGGCAGGGGAAACTCCGGTAAATTGGTCACGGAAGTTAAAGCAGCTTTGAAAAGGGAAGCCCAGGACAGTGAACTTCAGATCATTGATGGCTCACCGGGTATCGGCTGCCCCGTAATTGCTTCGGTTGCCGGTGTTGACATGGCACTTATTGTAACTGAACCATCGGTTTCCGGAATAAGCGATTTGAAAAGACTTGTCAAAACAGCAGGCTCGCTTGAAGTTAAAATTGCGGTATGTGTCAATAAATTCGATATTTCTTTTGAAAAAACCAAGGAAATTATGAATTTCTGCAAAGATTTGTCAATACCCTTTGTCGGTTGTGTACCGTTTGACCGAAAAGCTTCTGAGGCTATAAACAGCGGAAAGAGTATTGCATACTTTGATTGTCCGGCAAGAAACGCGCTGTTTGAAATATATAAAAACACTATTGAAATACTTAATAACTAAAGGAGACGTTTTTTATGAAAATTTCTGTAGCTTGTATGGGAACACAGGTATCCGGTCATTTTGGACATTGCGAAAACTTTACCATTTTCCTCACTGAGGGCGGAAAAATTATCGATGTACAGACCATTCCCAATCCGGGTCATAAGCCCGGCTTTCTGCCCAATTTCCTTGGTGATATGGGAGCAGAAGTAATTATCGCAGGCGGTATGGGTGCCGCTGCAGTTGAGATTTTCAATTCCAGAAACATCGAAGTAATTGTTGGTGCTCAGGGTGATGCTACTGCTGCCGTTGAAGCATACCTTAAGGGAGAACTTAAATCCACAGGTGCTGTCTGCCATCATAATCACGGTGATCACGATCACCATCATGAATAATAAGAATCGGCATCCGAATGGATGCCGATTTTATATTATTCAACAATAAGTTTGCCGCCTGAAGGAAGATCATATTCACCGGAAAGGGTGGTTCCTTCGGAAGCGATCGCCTTGATGGTAACACCGTCAGCAGCGTCAATTCCGTCGACAGCTTTGCAATTTACAAGAGCAATGACTGAATCTTTCGTTGCAAACCATTCGGAATTTTCAATCTGAAGGTATGAACCTACAATAGCGCCTTTAACTTTTGAATCCTTGAGAATTATTGCCATGCAGCGAATATCCTCATTAACGATATCACCTTCCAATTCAGATCCCGTAACATACAGTTTATTTCCATAAGGTATGGCATCTTCGGGAAGAACTCCGCCGTCAGAGTCGTCGTTCACGAAAGCGTGTACAATGTAATTTGGGGATTTCAGTTTGGAGTCGGCAATGTCGATATGGACATTGTGGCTCTTAATGCGGATAACTTCGTCCTCCGCATAACAGCTGCAGTTGCGTATCTCAAGAGGAGCAGCGGAAGAAGCACCGCCTGAAAGATCGTGGCACATAAAGTCATATCGGCCGGATGTGACGGTACAGCCTTTGAATACAGCGGTAAAATCTCCGGCGAGGATACCGGCGTGGGTAGCTACTTTAATGCGGCAGTCATTCAGCACTACATTACAGCCGCCGTCAGCATAAACGCCATAACCAACATTACGAACAATTACATCGCAGTTATCTGCTTGCAGATACAAATCACGTCCATTATCGGTGGAAAGTGCTGCCCAGCCTTCGGCTTCAATATAGGTGTTCTTATAATAAGTCTTGGTAGTGCCAACAGAAAGGTGAGTACGACAGGTACCGCCCAGGAACAGACCTGCAGGAGGTTCCATCATACCGGGTCCCTTGATGGGATTTTCCTTGTCGTAGTAGTCGGGCAGGGGACCACTGTTGCCGTAAACCTTACAGTTATCAACGATAAGAGTAGCTTTGCCTGCACAGGCAGTACAGGGGCGAATAACGCCGTTGGTTTCGATATAGCTGTCTTTAACAGTGAGTTCGGCATCGTCGGTTACCATGACTGCGGAACCGATACCATCAAAGTCGTTGACACCCTGTCCATCGAGCTTGAAATAAGCATCAGAAATGGTGTATTTGCTGCTGCCTTTGACAATGATGCCGTTAATGAACTTTTCCTCAGTGGTGAACTTGATTCCTTTAGCTTCTGTATCGCCAATTTCACCTTCCAGAGCATGAACAGTGGGGAAATCAGTAACCTTATTGTCTTCTATGACATAGGATGGTATAGCCTTGAAAGAACGAGGGAACATGGGGTCGTCAGTAGGATCATTTGAAGGACCACCGGGTCCGCCAGGTCCTCCGGGGCCACCGGGGCCACCCGGGCCGGGACCCATTCCGGGGAAGCCCATCATAACTTTTTCAGGCTTATCGCCGATCTCATCTTTCAATGGCATGCCATAAGGCGGGAGAGCTTTTGTAAGTATTTCTTTCATGTTATTTTTCCTTTCATTATTTTCATTGGTTTTTGCTTCATTCCTTATTCATTTTACATCTTTCGTATACTAAAGGCAAACATTTTTATGAATTTACTTGCTGATTGCACGCAGAAAGCTCCCGCTGCTATTGCAGCGGGAGCTAAAACTATTATCGTTTAAAGGTTAAGACTTAGAAAGCGTTTTGGTAGGGTCTTTGTTACCTTAATGCATGGGATTTGCAGCCATCTGGGCAGCCATCTTTTCAGCAAAAGCAATAGCAGCAGCTATGTCAGCCTCTTCGGTGTAGATGGAATAAGTGGCACCCATATTGGTAGCAGCTTCAGTGATGGTTACAGTGATATCACCGGTGAAACCGGAGATGATTACCTTCTCGCTGGTGGGATACTTGAAGGGTCCGCCTACACCAACATTGGAATAGGTAACATTACCTTCGGAAACAGTGATGCCGGCGCCTTCTTCACCTTCAGCGGGAGCGCCCATGTCGCCGGGAGCGTTGCACTGGAAGAAGAACACGAAGTCTTCGCCAATCTTTGTTTCAAAAGCTCTGCCGTCGGAGAAAGTGACGATGCAGTTGCCTTCTCTGGGGACGATAACGGGTGCCAGACCAAGGGCTTCATAAATAGCCTTTGCTGCCTCACCACGAGTCATGCCGGCAACCATTTCAACACCGGTAGCGCCGGAGCGGCTGATCATGAGATCAAAGTGAGCTTCGGTGATCTTATCAGCGACACCAAAGGTACCATCGCCATAACCGTTAACTACGCCGATCTCAGTAAGAGCACCGATGGCGTTATAGTATGCAGAATCGAGAGCAACGTCGGAGTAGTACAGAGTTCTGTCGAATTCAAAGGTCAGAATAGCAGTGTTGCCTTCAACCTTGACATCGCTAGCCTTAGCACCGTTCAGATTGAATTCGGGAGCTTCAGCAAAGCTGTAGCCTTCTTCAGCAGTCAGAACGACTTCAGCAGTGTAAGCAACGCCGGCCTTGAATTCGCCTTCAACAGCGGGAGACCAATTAACAGCAGCGCTGAAACGATCGCTGAATTCAACTTCGGCAGCGGGAGCAGCGCCGGTTACGGGAGCAGCAACTTCAACAGCGGCTCTGGAGATAACAGCAGGATCATAGAAGTTGATGGTGGTGTCTTCGTCAACAAGGGGGTTGCCGTTGCTTTCAAGAACCTTCATGTTTTCCTTGTTTTCCAGGAAGTAGAAAGTCAGTTCAACACTCTTGGCGGTCAGGTCAGCTTCGCCAATGCCCTTATACTGAGCAAGGAAGCCGGTTTCGTTCATGTGGCCGTTGGCACGGATGGAGCCAAGACCAGTGTAGGAGAAGAGGATCTCCTTTTCAACGACGGTGCCGTCGTCAAGCTGTACGGTCATAAGGTCACCGGATTCAAGAACGGTGGTGTAAAGGGGATCGCGTTCGGTGTGGTTGTGGCCCCAGCAGAAAACGAGGTTCGGATACTTGTTGAAAGTTTCGATAGCGTTAGCTGCATGATAGGGGGTACGACGATCATTGTAGTAGTGAATGGGGCTGTGGGAAACGATGAAAACGGGAATGCTGCCATCGTTGCCGGTTTCGGCATACCACTTTTCAAAGTCCTTCATCAGACCGACGCTTTCGTCGTAGCTGAACTGCATGGACTTGTCGCCGCCGTTGCACTGCCAACCCATTGCATACAGATAGTAAACAACGGTGGTCTTGGTTTCGTCGGCATAAACGGTTGCAACGTGACCGGAGTCGGGCCATTCGGTGAAAGCGAGGAAGTCAGCATTGATCTGATCGTTCAGAGCTGCAGCTTCTGCATTCAGATATGCGTCGGTGCTTTTGCCATAACCTTTCCAGTCGGCTTTGCCGGATTCGTGGTTGCCCTTGGTGTAGACGATGGAAACATGGCAGTTGTTGCAGTCGGGATCTTCGCATCCCCACTTTTCAGAGGAGCCATAGTATTCGTCGATCAGCTTGTTGGTGGATACAATACAAGCTGCGCCGGAACGGGAGTCGGTTACGTCGCCAAGACGGTAATCCATACCGGCTTCGTAGTCGCCGCCAACGGAAATGATAGCGATTTCCTTGTTGGGGTCAGCAAGCTTGAGCAGCTGTTCAAGTCTGGCATTGGTTTCGCCTTCGGCATGGATGTCAGAAATGAACAGAGAGTTTTCGCCATATACCTCAACGGGTTTGAAGCCGTTATCAGCGTAAGTATAAGTGGCGAGAACGCTCATGGGGAGCAGTGTGAGAGCCATGCAGAGAACCAGCATGATGCTCACGAAACGCTTTGTACACTTCATTCTATTTCCTCCATTCTTTGTACAAATGTGCAATTTTAATGTTACCACCTTGGAGTAAAAATGTCAATTATGTACTAATGTTTATTTTATTATCTGTTTTGTGCATTTGTTTCTTAATTCTTCACTCATGATTCGGAATGTCGTTGCAACAACGTGTCATTATATGATCAGCAGTAAAAACACTTCGGTTTGTAAAACTTTTATTGTGTTGAAAGTGTGAAAAGTGATAGTATATTTACGTTTATGTCTGTTGAAGCATCATGAAATTAGTATTACAATTTGTTTGGATACATATTTATTTCTTATTTGAGAAAGGAGAAATACTATGAGTAAAAGATTAATATGTATGCTTCTTGCGCTTGTTATGCTGTTTGCTCTTACTGCCGGCTGCGGCTCGAAAGAAGCCGAACCCGTAGAATCCGAAGTTGTGGAAGAAGCACCGGCAGAAGAAGCTGAAGCTCCTGCTGAAACTCCTGAAGAAGCTCCTGCTGAAGAAACAGAAGTTGAGGAACCTGCCGAACCGGAGGGATATGTACCTCTCGAGCCCCTGAGCTATCCTCTTTGTGACGAAGTGACCACCCTGACTTATTGGCAGGCATGGCCTCCTTTCCTGTCCACTTTCTGCAGCCCCACTGAATGTGAAACCTTTGCAAAACTTGAAGAGATCACCGGTGTACATCTCGATATAACCGTAGTTGATACCGAGACTCAGTCCGAAAAGTTTAACCTGATGGTTGCAGCAGGCGATATGACCGATATTATGCAGGGAGCCAACAAGGTTTATACCGGTGGTATAACTCAGGCTATTGCTGAAGAAGTTGTTATAGACATCTGGCCTTATGTCGAAGAATGCATGCCTTCTTTCCGCAATGCTATCGGTGATGACGAAAACATTCGTCGATATATGCTTGATGATGAAGGTCAGCTCGGTAATATCTACGGACTTTATTCAGACTATTTCTATCAGGACCAGGGCTTCTGGTGCCGTCAGGACTTCCTCGACAAGATCGGTATGGATATGCCTGTAACTCTGGAAGAATATGACGCAGTTCTTGAAGCTTTCAAGACTGAACTTGAACTTGAACAGCCCATCGTTCTGCTGGCCGCATCTCCCAGACTTGAGTTCCTTGCAACTGCTTATGAAAGCGGAACCGTTATGGAAAACGGTGATCTTGTTGACTATTCCATTACCGAAAATGCAAAGAATTACTTCCTCAAGATGAATGAATGGTACGAAAAGGGTTATATCTATCACGATTTCCTTTCCAACGATTACAGCCAGACCAAGCCTCCTGAGGCCTGCGTATATCAGGATCTGGCAGGTATGTATAATGAGGACGTTGTCTCCATATCCACCTATCGCAAAAACCATTCCAATCCCGATTTTGAACTGAGAGCTATGCCTCAGATGCTTCTGGAAGAAGGTCAGGTACTCGACACCTGCAAGATCCCCAGCAAGGTTTCCGACAAGTACGCTCTGTCCATCTCCACCAACTGCGAAGAAGAAAACATTCCTCTTGCTCTTGGCATGATCGACTATCTGTTTACCGAAGAAGGCCGTATCCTGGGCAACTTCGGTATTGAAGGCACCACATTTGAATATCAGGAAGACGGCACTCCCATGTTTACCGATTTCATTATGAACCATAAGCTCGGTTATCAGGGTGCCCAGAGCGCCTTCATCAACCCCGGTCTTCCCGGACTGGTTGACCTTTCTGTTAATCAGCTGACCTATGATGAAGCACAGAAGGAAGCTGTTGATATTTGGATCAGCACTTTCAACAGCTATGACAAGACTGTTCCCAACTATTCTCTCAGCCCTGAGGAATCCACCGAAGTTGCAACTCTCCAGACTGACATTGAAACCTATCAGGAAGAGATGGCTCTGAAGTTCATCATGGGTGAAGTTGACATTGAAGCAACTTGGGATGAATATGTGAACACAATCATGGAACTTGGTTATGAAGAGATCATGACCATCCGTCAGGGTGCTCTTGACAGATATCTGGCAAAATAAGTTTCAGTTATTGATAAGGAGGCAGGGTGTCCTGCCTCCTTATTGATTAAAGCACAAGTTGATACTATATAGCAGTTTGTGATGGTTGATGATTTTGTGATTTGGAAATATAATATAATCTGAAATAAAAAATAAGGAGGAAGTCTAAATTGTACAAGCATCCCGAATTCTCGCCTCTCGAGAAAATTGAGAGACTTGAAGATCTGCGTGCCGTTGAAAACATCATGGGCAAGCTGGTTTTCCTTATGTCCTATCGTCGTTATTCCGACGCTTGGGAAACCCTTTGGTGCAAGGAAAACGAGCCCACCCTTACTCTGAATGACGGCAAATATGTTGGAACCGAAGCTGTTAAGAGCTGGTTTGTTGACTATCAGAACGCCATTACTGCCAAGGCAAACGCTCTTATGAGAGAAAGATATCCAAAGGAACTTGGCTCTCTGTCCGAAGCAGAAACATTTGGTGCAGGATTTAATGAAGTTCTGAATGCAACCACTCCTCTTATTGAGCTTGCATATGACCGTGAAACTGCCAAAGGTGTTTGGTATTGCTACGGTGAGCAGACTGTTGTTACCGATGACGGTCTTGCTGCTTACTGGAACATGGGTCGTTACGGTGCTGACTTTGTTAAGGAAAACGGTGTTTGGAAACTGTGGCATCTGCAGTTCTTTACCGATTTCGTAACTCCTGTTGGTCAGAAATTCAACAACGTCAAGGGTAATATCTCTGTATCCGGCATTGAACAGCCCGCTTATTCTGAAGAAGGCGTATTCTTTACTGCTCTTTCCAAAGAAACAGCTTCTCTCAGAAAGCCTGAAATGCCTGTTGAGTATAAGACCTTTGCCGAAACATTCAGCTATTAAGGAGGGCATTTGGTATGAGCAAAATTTTTACTGCTGAAGAAAAGGCAACAAGAGCATACGATGCCTTCATGATCAAAAATGTCATGGGTCGTCATGCTTACTATCACTCCTGGGGCATGCATCCCGAAGAGTTTGAAGATATCTGGAGCAAACGTGATGACGTTTCCTGGGGTAATAACGGCGGTTATCAGATGGGCCGTGAGACCCTTATCAAATACTATGTTGAGCCTCACATTGGCGCAGAACCCAAACCCGGCGAACTGTTTATGCACACCCTTACCACTCCTCTTATTGAAATTGCAGACGATGGTGAGACTGCTCAGGCCATGTGGTACACTCCCGGTTACGGCAGTGGCCCTGACGGCGGAGTAAACTGGATGCATGAACGCTACGCTATCGACTTCATTAAAGAAGATGGCGAATGGAAGATCTGGCACTTCTTTGTAGGCACCGACTTCTCCATGGAATTCGGAACAAAGCTGTCCGACCCCAAGAAAGGTCCCGGAGGTCCTCCTCCCGGAGGCGAGCAGGAACCAGATCCCAATGTCCTGCGTATTCCCGGCATTACCGATCCCAAGTTCGGTTGGCCTAATTATCCTCCGTTCCCCAAGCCCTATGCAACATTCAGTGAGACCGTAAGTTACGGTCCCGAACCGTTTCTCAACAAGGAGGGCAAATAAATGACTGATTTTGAACTGAGAGCCCATAAAGCTTTAGCTATCACCGAGATTGAAAACCTCATGTCTCGCCATACTTATTATCATGCAGCTGATATGAATAGAGAAGAAGTCACAACTCTCTGGTCTCAGAAGCGTGCAGATGAAGTTGTTTGGTCTCAGAACTTTGGTCGTTGGATCGGTATGCATAAACTTCTTCCCATGTACGCCGGCGACGATAAGTATGAAATGGCTGCAATCCAGAAACAGCAGATTCTTGAGATCCATCCCGAGTATGCCGAAAAGCTCGAAGAGATCGACGGACGTCGTCTTTCCGAAATGCCCACTCATGTGCTTTGCTCCAGCGTTATTGAAATCGCTGAAGACGGCATGAGTGCCAAGGGTCTTTGGTATACTCCGGGTTTTGCACTTCGCGCCGATACCGGCAGAGATGTTCAGGACGTAGCCTGGATGTGGGAAAAGTACGGTGCTGACTTTATTTACGAAGACGGCGAATGGAAGTTCCTGCGTCTGCTTATCTGCATGGATATGTCTACCGGCGGCGACACCGGCGACTGGACCAAGCCCAGAATGCCCATGGGTCCTCCTCCCGAAGAGAAGAAGGAAGAAAAGAAAGAACCCCTCAAGGGTGCTTCTCCCGCTATGGGCGGTAAAGTAAGCGTTGAAAAGGACGAACCCGGTCGCTTCACCGATTACAGCGCAACTCGTCTGCAGGTCGAAATGCCCCGCATTCCCGAGCCTTTCAAGAGCCTTGAGGAGACCTGGAGCTACTAAGTCAACAAATAAAAGCCACAGTCAAAAGACTGTGGCTTTTTGAGTTATTCAGCGTATTTTTTGATGATTTCCAAAACTATTGCCAAAGCGTTGTCCATACCTTCGGCTGTAATGTGCTCAAAAGGACCGTGGAACGCATAACCGCCTGTACCAAGGTTAGGGCAGGGAAGTCCCATATAACTCAGAGTTGCACCATCGGTACCGCCTCTTATGGGTTCGGTGAAAGGTTCAATACCAAGTTCTGTCATGGCAGCTTTTGCGTTGTCGATAAGATGCATATGAGGACGCACCATTTCTTCCATATTACGATACTGGTCAGACAGCGTGAGCTTCACGGTACCTTCTCCGTATTTTTCGTTCAGCAGCTTTTCAATATGCTGCATTGTGTTTTTGCGTGCTTTGAAAATCTCTGCGCTGTGGTCACGAATGATGTAAGAAACATACGCTTTTTCTACAGTTCCTCCAATTCGGACAAGGTGATAAAAGCCCTCGTAGCGTTCAGTATCTCTTGGAGTTTCACCGTTGGGCAGCATGGAGTTGATCTCTGTTGCTACTAAAAGAGCGTTGATCATTGTGTTCTTTGCTTCTCCGGGATGTATGTTGAATCCATTTATTTCAAAGTCAGCTGCTCCCGCATTAAAGTTCTCATAAACTATTTCGCCGGCTTCTCCGCCATCGAGTGTATAGGCAAAATCAGCGGCGAATGCATCAAGATCAAAATGTTCGGTACCTCTCCCGATTTCTTCATCGGGAGTAAAACAGATACAAACAGGACCGTGAGGGATATTCTCAGACATCAACTTTTCAGCCATGGTCATTATTTCTGCAACGCCGGCTTTATCATCAGCTCCAAGCAGTGTATTACCGTCAGTGGTTATGAGTGTTCTGCCTTTAAGAGAGGGGAGGTGGGGGAAGTCACTAACCTTGAGCGTCCGTCCGCTGATGCCCAGAACAACATCGCCGCCATCGTAGTTTTCAATGATCTGAGGCTTTACGTTTTCTCCGCAGAAATCCGGAGCAGTGTCCATATGGGCAATAAATCCGATTCGTTTTGCTTTTTCATAACCTTTAGCAGCGGGGATATGAGCATAGACATAGCAGTATTCGTCAACGTATGCATCGTTTATGCCCAGTGATTTCAATTCATCAACCAGCATGTTTGCCAAATCGAATTGACGCATGGTAGATGGAGATGTTGTACTGTCTTCATCGCTGGTCGTGTGGACAGCTGCATATTTTACAAATCTTTCGTACGCTTTCATTTCGTCCATTCCTTTTGATTTTTTGTTATTATACTAAAAAATAGCGGGATGTTCAATCAGAACATCCCGCAACGATCCTATTCAAACACCCAGGACAGCAGTCCTGCGTTGGTTTTATCAATTACGTCCATCATTGATGACAGCATGATTGCCATATCTGCCCGAGTAATGCTTGCGCTCATGCCGGTTATCTGGTTGTTTTTCAATATTCCGTTGCTTTCGAGATTAGCTGTTGCCTGAACTGCCCATGCCGGAACAACATCTTCAAAATTCATAACCTGCGTACAGTCTCCGAGACCAAGTATATTATCAATAATAACTGCGGCTTCGGCTTTTGTCAGATATGCCTGACTGCGAAATACCAAATCACCCTCGGTGGTAGTCACACCGGTAATTATTCCGTTTTGGAGAGCTGTTGTAATATAAGGCTTGACCCATGTTGGCGTTACATCATCATCTGCAAATCCGGAAGATACGGATGATTCTGAAATTTCAGTATTAGCAAGACACATTACAGCTGTTAGAAACTCTCCTCTTGTTACAAGCTGTTCAGGTTTGAAAAAATATTCGTTGCCTAGCTTTTCGCCGGTAAACACACCGGCCTCATTGAGTCTTAACGCTGCATAATGAGAAGGTTCGTTTTCCATATCTGCATAGGTTAGCCTGGAGGTAGGTTTTGTTATTTCAATTTCTACCGTTGCATTTTCAGAGACATTTCCGTTAGAATCTGTTGCTGTATAGGTAAAACTGTCTTTTCCGACTTTGTTTTTGTTTGGAGTGTAGGTAAAACTTCCGTCATCGTGCATTACAGCTTCACCTCGCTTGGGAGCGCCGGTGATCTCGTAGGTCACTGTGTCGCCGTCAGGGTCCGTTGAGCTGAAGCTCTCGGTTATTGCAATGTTTTTATAAGTGGTAAAGCTAAGATCGTCAGCGGTTGGTGCACTGTTTTTCTTTGAAAAAAACCCTACCTCAATCTGGGTTTCTTTGCCAATGGCACCGTCTGCATACACGGGAATATAGCACAACTGAGCTGTAGCATCTGCCTGTGTCATTGGAATGAGAGAGAGTTTCTCAAAATCACTCTTCATTACAGCGTCACCGGCGTTGAGGTTGCGTCTGCCGTTGGACAGAACTGCCTTATATGATGCTGGTACTTCTGTTAAAATGATTCCGTTAAGGTCGGAGTCAAATTCAGAAGACAGGTTAGCCGGTGCATCATAAGAAGTAGTGATGTCTGCTGCTGCGGCAGTAATGTTTAATACCAAAACAGTACACAAACATATTGCCAGAATTCTGTTTCTTCTTGTATTCACGATAATGACCTCCATATCAAGATGGTTCTTTCTACGGGGTTATTATCTTACATATAAGGAAAATTATGCGTTTTGAGAATTAGAATTGTATTCGTCGCAGTACATTCTTATGGAGCATTTTTCACATTTGGACCGTCTTGCTATACATACTGCCCGACCGTGAAGAACAAGACGATGACAGAAGTCCGACTGCTCCTCGGGGGGAATGATTTCTTTAAGTGCAAATTCAAGTTTTTCAGGATCTTTCCCTGAAGCAAGACCGATCTTGTTAACCAGACGAATACAGTGCGTGTCAACAACAACGGCGGGCTGACCATAAATATCACCGAGTATAAGGTTTGCGGTTTTTCTGCCAACGCCCGGCAGCTTGAGCAGATCGTCCATATTATCCGGCACTTTACCGCCAAACTCAGTGAGCAGCATTGCTGAAGCAAGAACAATGTCTCTGGCTTTGGTGCGGTAAAACCCACATGAGTGGATTATTTTTCCGATGTCTTCAATATCCGCTTCCGCCAGTGATTCCAGGGTGGGATATTTTGAAAAAAGATTGGGCGTTACTTGATTTACACGCTTGTCTGTACACTGCGCGGAGAGCCTTGTTGCAAACAGCAGTTCATAGTCTTTTGTGTATGTAAGTTCGCAATAAGCCAGCGGATAGTCCTGCTTTAACAGAGTGATAATCTCGTCGATTTCGTATTTGCTTTTCATATAATAAACCTCGTGGTTCTCTTTTAAATAATTATAGCACATAATTAGCATATAATCGACGTTATGACTATAAAATTTTGATTGAGTTTTTTTAATTTAATGTTATAATCTTGTTGTGAATTCTTATTTGCTCTAGAAAGGATAATCTATCATGGTCAAAGAAACTATTTCTTTCCTGCAGCAGGCTGACCCTGAGCTGGGTAATGCCGTTGCAAAAGAATATGAACGTCAGTGCAGAAACATTGAACTTATTGCATCTGAAAATATAGTTAGTGAAGCAGTCATGACTGCTATGGGTACAGTACTTACCAATAAATATGCTGAAGGCTATTCCGGCAAGCGTTATTATGGCGGCTGCGAGTGTGTAGACATCGCAGAAGATCTTGCCATAGAAAGAGCAAAAAAACTCTACGGCTGCAATTTTGCCAATGTTCAGCCTCATAGCGGTGCTCAGGCAAACTATGCTGTTTATATGGCTCTGTGCGAACCCGGCGATACCGTCCTCGGCATGAATCTTGATCATGGCGGTCACCTCACTCATGGCAGCCCTGTAAACTTCTCCGGTAAGTATTTCAATATTGTTGCCTATGGTGTTGATGAAAATACCGGTTACATCGATTACGATGAGCTGCGTCGTGTTGCCCACGAATGCAAACCAAAGATGATTGTTGCCGGCGCTTCCGCTTATCCCCGTATTATAGATTTTGCAAAGTTCTCCGAAATTGCTAAGGAAGTTGGCGCATATCTTTGGGTTGATATGGCTCACATTGCCGGCCTTGTTGCTGCAGGTCTGCACCCCAGCCCCATACCTTATGCTGATGTTGTTACAACAACTACTCATAAGACTCTTCGCGGACCCAGAGGTGGCATGATACTCTGCAACGATGAGGCTATTGCCAAGAAGATCAACAGTGCAGTATTCCCCGGATCCCAGGGAGGTCCCCTTATGCATATTATTGCTGCGAAGGCTGTTGCTCTTGGTGAAGCTCTAAAACCCGAGTTTATTGAGTATCAGAAGATGGTTGTTGCCAATGCTCAGGCTCTGGCAAACGGTCTTGTTAAGCGTGGATTCAATCTTGTTTCCGGCGGTACCGACAACCATTTGATGCTTGTTGACCTTCAGAATTTTGAAGACGTTACCGGTAAGGAACTTGAAAAGCGTCTCGATGAAGTGTTCATCACTGTTAATAAAAACAAGGTTCCCAACGACCCCAGAAGTCCCTTTGTTACTTCCGGCGTTCGTATTGGCACTCCTGCTGTTACTTCCCGTGGATTCACTCCCGAAGATATGGAAGAGATCGCCGAACTCATTTATCTGACAGTTGTTGACTTTGATAACAAGGCAGACGAGATTCGTGACAGAGTTGCCAAGCTCACCGATAAGTATCCTATTTATTGATCATTATATTACGGTGCGCACTCATGCGCACCGTAAGTTTTAACAAGAGGTTTTGGCTATGTATAGACCGTTGGCAGATGAAATTCGCCCTATCAGTCTTGATGATGTCGTAGGGCAGGAGCATATTCTTTCCGAAGGTTCTGTTCTTCGCAGGCTTATTGAAAACGGAACTTCTGCAAATATGATATTCTATGGTCCTTCAGGCTGTGGTAAAACTACCGTGGCCAACATCATTGCGGCCAAAACTAACAGAACTCTGCATAAACTGAATGCAACCACAGCTTCTATCAATGATATCAAAGCAATCATAGGCGATGTTGATACTTTCCTTGCACCCGGCGGTATTCTGCTTTATCTTGATGAGATCCAGTATTTCAATAAGAAACAACAGCAGTCCCTTTTGGAATTCATAGAAAACGGAAAAATCACTCTTATAGCGTCTACTACCGAGAATCCATATTTCTATGTTTACAACGCTATTCTTAGCCGATGCACCGTATTTGAGTTCAAAGAAGTTTCGGCATCTGAAACTGAAAAAGCAGTGATTCGTGCCTTTTCTGAAATGGAAAAGAAGCTTGACTGCATTATTGAATGTGAGAACGGCTGTACTGCCCATATCGCTTCTGCCTGCGGCGGTGATGTGAGAAAGTCCATCAACGCCGTGGAACTGATATGTCAGGCAAACAGGATTAAAGACGGTGTTATGCATATCACCCTTGATGACTGTATGGCTGTTTCACAGAAATCGGCAATGAGATACGACAGAGATGGCGATTCCCATTACGACATTTTGTCTGCATTTCAGAAATCCATAAGAGGCTCTGATCCCAACGCCGGTATCCATTACCTTGCAAGACTTCTTGAAGCAGGTGATTTGCTCTCGGCCTGCAGAAGACTGCTTGTAACTGCTGCTGAAGATATTGGTCTTGCATATCCTCAGGTGTTGTCAATTGTAAAATCCTGCGTTGACAGCGCATTACAGCTGGGACTTCCTGAGGCAAGGATCCCGCTTGCTGATGCTGTAATTCTGCTTTGTACAGCTCCCAAGTCTAATTCGGGCATTTGCGCTATCGACGAAGCTCTTGACGATATCAGAAATGGCCGCAGTGGTGACATTCCTGCGCATTTGAAAGATGCTCATTACAGCGGAGCAAAAGAAATGGGCAGGGGGTTGACATATAAGTATCCCCACGGATTTGAGAATAATTATGTTCAACAGCAGTATTTGCCGGACGAGATCAAAGACAGGCAGTATTATAAATACGGCCTGAACAAAACTGAACAGGCCGCTAAGAAGTATTGGGACATTATTAAGGGAGATCAGTAAAATATCGTGCCGGGAATGTTCCTTCCGCTTTCCTCAGTGCAGTAATTCCATTGCTGTATTCTACCGCAGCTTTTGAAGTATTTTAGTTCTTTATGCTTTGTCTGCGCAGCAGTTTTATCTATGATAATAAGCTTGATTTTCATTTTTTCCGGTATGATCGATTTTATATAGACTGATACGAAGTCACCTTCGTTAATATCATCCCTGTATTCCGCAAGCCCGGAAAGGTTCGGTGCCAGTTCGACAAATAATCCGTAATCTTTTTTACCTCTGACAATACCGGACACAGTTTCACCGGTGTGAAACATTTCTGCATTTTCCTGCCATGTACCAAGCAGTTCCTTGTGGGTGAGCGTAATTCGTCTTTCAGCCTTGTCCACAGTAAGAATTGCAGCAAAAATATGCTGACCTGCATAAACCCTGTCTGATGAATGTGAAATTCGAGAAACAGAAAGGTTTTCAATACCTATAAGACCGATTATTCCGCAGCCGATATCTACAAATGCTCCAAAAGCTGCAGTGTGAGTTACAACGCATGGAAGAATGTCACCAGGTTGAAGGTTTTCAAGAAACCAGTTTAAGGCTTCTTCCTGAGCATCACGTCTTGAAAGCAGTATTTTTGGTTCGGTGCTGTGAACCTTAAAGCAAACCGGTTTTCCAACCCGAGATATAATGGCAATATCCCTTGTAACACCTTCCGTTATTCCAATTGCAGCCATATCTCTGGGAATTACTCCTATGGAGTCTCCCAAACGTACATTCAAATCGTGATCTGTGGTGCATACTATGGCGGGGGCTTCAATAATTTTGTTCTCTGCCATAGCTTTACTGAGTCCACGACTGGTAATATAGTCTTTGTTTTCCGGCGTATGTAACGCCATTCCTTCCGGTAGATATCTGTTCATATTCTGCTCCATTTCAGTTTATGCAGCGTATGCTTCTGGCACCGCTGTTGATAAGGATACTTCTCGCATTTTTGAGGTCGTGTTCATTAACGGTCACTTCAATTCTTACGCTGTCTCTTTTGCCGCCGGAGTCACCAAGCTTTCCCAGAATTGTTGTATCCATTCTGATGCTTGTACCTGTTGTTTCCGGCAATCCAAAAGATAGGTTGTTATAATATGAATATTGCTGACGTGGATATGGTTGAGTTATGAAGAGACCAGGCTCGGGTTCTGATTCTCGATGAGAATACTTAATTCCTGCCGCTGCAATGCCCAAGGCCTTTATTCGTCCGTATGCTCTGTCTGCCATATATGCACTGTCGAATTCAGCTGAAATCTTTCTGTTCATGTTTTTCTTCCTTTCGCTTACAGAACTATAGGTTCATCTGTCTGAAAGGAGTTTTCCCCAGGCAAAATATGTTTATACTTGATTTTCCAACTTAGGAGCAAATTATGGATATTAGAGTTGGCGATAAATTAATTTTGAAAAAGCCTCATCCCTGCGGAAGCTACAGCTGGCAGGTATTGAGAACGGGAGCGGATATCAGAATGAAGTGCCTGACCTGTGGACACGAGGTAATGCTGGCACGCTCAAATGTTGAAAAAAGAATCAAATCCATAGAAAGGGAATGATACAATGGAATATGAAGGCAACGTATACCGTCCACCCGGAGAGTGGCGCAGCTTTTTGATTCAGGCTACTATTGGCTGCAGCCACAACGGCTGTACGTTCTGTGGTATGTATAAAGATAAGAAGTTCAGAATACGCCCTACAGAAGATATACTTCGCGATATTGAAGAATCGGCTATGATTTATAACCGTTATGAAAAGATTTTTCTCTGTGACGGTGATGCTATCATTATCAAAACCGATGAACTTTTGAGAATTATCGAAAAGCTGAAAAAGTGCTTTCCTTACGCACGGCTGATTTCCACTTATGCGGGACCGAGAAGTACACTCACTAAATCACTTTCTGAATTGAAAGAACTGGCAGATGCAGGTCTTGGAAGGGCATATCTTGGAGTTGAAAGCGGAAGCGACTACGTTCTGAAACATACAAACAAGGGCGTTGATTCCGCAACAATGCTGGAAGCCGGGAGACGTCTTGTTGAGGCCGGAATCGACCTTTGGGCGATTATTCTTGTAGGTCTTGGCGGAACCGAGAGATCTGATGAGCATATTCTGGCTACTGCAGATATCATCAATAAGATGCATCCGAATCATCTTTCCTCAATGAACTATACACCTGTTCCCGGCACTAAACTTTATAGTGAGATAGTTGAGGGGAAGTTTCAGGTGCTCAGCGCAGTTGAATCACTGATCGAAACAAAAAAATTGATTGACAATCTGACAGTTGAAAAGCTTCACTTTACGTCTGATCATGCGTCCAATTATCTGCCCATTAAGGGAACTCTTACTGAAGATAAAGCAAAGCTTTCGGCTTTGCTGCAAAGTGCAATCGAAGGTAAAACCGCTATCAGAAGCGAGTTTGCAAGAGGATTGTAATTCAATTGAATCTAATTACCCCGGTGCAAATTTAGTTTGCACCGGGGCTTTTTTTGACCTGTTTTTTGATCTTGTCCAAATATAATATCTACATGGAGGTGATGCCGTGATCATATACGTAGACAGTCTGATTACGCTTAATACAATAGTAGACTATCTTGTGCTTCTTTCCACAGCCAAAATAAGTGGAGCAATATTCTCAAGATTTAGGCTTTTGATTGCTGCTGCAGTCGGAGCCGTATATTCTGCAACGGTATTGCTTCCGTGTTTTTACTTTTTGTCAGGCGTTGCCGGTAAATCTGCAATTTGTTTTCTTATGACAGCTATAGCTTTCGGTATGAATAGGAGAATAATCAGACTTACATTAATAACTGCAGGAGTTTCTTTTGCTTTTGCAGGGGCAGCAATTGTGGCTTCAATGATGGGTGGAAATATGCTTGCCAATATTTCAACTTTGTATATTCCTGTCGATTTAAAAACTCTGCTTTTAATAACAGCCATTGCCTATGTTGTTTTAAGTTATGTGTATAAAAAGACAGCATCTCAAATAGCAAGAAGTCTTGGGACTGCTGAAATTGCAGCTTTAGGAAAAATAATTCGGATAAAATACCTTTGTGATACAGGCAATGCTCTAACAGATCCTATGACAAATGCACCTGTGACTGTTGTATCAATGGACATATTCAGTAGAATATCAGGACTTGCTCCAAGTAATGACCCTGTATTGCTTTTGGAAAGACTTCGTTTGGTCTACCCAAATGCAAAAACAAGGCTTATACCGTTCAACTCAGTGGGAAAAAGCAGCGGCCTTATGCTTGCATTGAAGTGTGACAGCATTAAACTTGATGGGCGTGAAATAAAAGACGGATTGATAGCTTTTTCGCCAAATAGGATAAGTAGTGACGGCAGTTATGAAGCAATTTCTGGACTTTTAGGAGGATAAAAATGAGAATAAAAGAATTATTATTGAGAGTATTTGGATTAAACAAACAGTCAATTCACTACATAGGGGGAAGTGATGTACTGCCTCCTCCGTTGGAAGCCGATGAAGAATTGGCTGCAATTAATAAACTGGCTCTTGATGATGCTGATGCTAAATCTCTTCTGATTGAGCACAATCTCAGACTGGTGGTCTACATTGCTAAAAGATTTGAAAACACAGGCATAAACATTGAAGATCTTATTTCAATCGGAACTATCGGACTTATAAAGGCGGTCAACACGTTCAAACCGGATAAGAAAATCAAACTTGCCACATATTCTTCAAGATGTATAGAAAATGAGATCCTTATGTATCTGCGAAAAACAAACGGACAAAAGACAGAGGTTTCATTCGATGAACCTTTGAATACGGATTATGACGGGAACGAACTGCTTTTATCTGATGTGCTTGGAACAGAAAATGATACGGTGATGAGACCGCTTGAGGACGATGCAGATAAACAGCTTCTTTTTGAAGCTCTGGGCAGGCTTAGTCAACGTGAGCGTGAGATCGTGTTGATGCGATATGGAATAGGTGGTCATAAGGAACAGACACAAAAAGAAGTAGCAGATAAAATGGGAATATCACAATCATATATTTCAAGGCTTGAAAAAAGAATAATGTCCCGTTTGAAACGGGACATTATTCGAAGTATGTCTATTAATACCTAAAGTTTTCCTCTGTAATAACGATCGATGTAAGCAATCATGTCGGCTTCCTGTGATTCAACAATCAATGGGTTTTTGACAGCTGCCTGCAGTTCTGTGATGGCATTTTTCAGTATCTCACGTCCGTTTTCTAAACCGTCGACATAAAGGACAAGAGAAGTATCGTCGGCATCCATGGCAAGGTCAATAAGGTCATCAATGTCCGAATAAGCGTCTTTTGCATCGTCTGATACTCGACAATCGAGAGAATGATCCGGTTCGGTGCCGTCATCAACAACGCTGCTTGAACAGCGGGAAGAAGTATTTGGCATGGGTCTTTCTCCAACTGCCTTATCTTTAACTGAGTTTACCAGTGCAGAAATGAAATCGGGAGAAGTACCGCAGCATCCTCCCATGAGAGAAACGCCCAGGGAAGGCAACGAGGACATTGTATCAGCAAATTCTGACGGGGTCACATTGTAAACTGTGACTCCGTTTTCTGTTGCCGGCAGACCCGCATTGGGTTTGACTATTATTGGCAGGTCAGTCCATTTAACAATTTCCTGCGCCATGGCAATAGCTTCATTGGGGCCGACTGAACAGTTGATGCCGACAGCATTGGCACCTGCAGCCTGAAGTGTCAAAGCCATAGATGAAAGGGAACAGCCAAGAAAAGTTTTTCCGTTTGACTCAAAACTCATTGAGGCAAACACCGGCAGGGAAGTGGAAGCTTTGGCGGCGAGTATTCCAATCTTTGTCTCAAGAATATCGGTCATTGTTTCAAAATAAATAATATCGGCACCTGCATCTTCAGCCATCTTAGCCTGTTTAGCAAAAATCTCATAGGCTTCATCTGCAGATAAATCGCCAAACGTCTGCAACAGTCTGCCAATGGGGCCAATATCGGCAGCTACCAGTGCGTCGTAGGGTTTCGCCGCTGATTTAGCGATTTCAATTGCGGCGATAAAAGCTTCCGAAACATCGGAGCCTTTACCATAATGCTCGCTGGCGGAGAAAGTGTTGCTGCAAATTATATTCGAACCTGCTTTGAGATAGGTTTCGTGAAGCTGTTTTACAAGCTCCGGGGCTCTAAGGTTCATGTTTAAGGGTGACTCTCCCGGTCGAAGCCCCAACTGCTGGAGCATTGTGCCGGTAGCACCGTCCAGAATTATGATATCCTTACCAAGAACTTTATTCATGGTGATGTCTCCTGTCTGATGTGTTTCTCTGATAAAGCAGATACAATCCTTCCAGTATCAGATTCTCGTCAACAATTACTTCCCGTTTGCAGACGGGTGCGATCAATGATGAAACTCCGCCCGTCATAACAACGGTGGCAGGTTGTCCTAACTCTTCTTCCATACGTGATGCCATACCGTCCAACATCGAAGCCATGCCGTAAACAAGTCCGCTTCTCATACTGTCTACGGTGTTGCTGCCAATAACACGTTTTGGTGTTTCAAGACTGATATCCGGCAGCTGGGCAGTACCTGTCGAAAGAGCGGTAAGTGACAGATTTACACCTGGACAAATCACACCGCCTATATACTCGCCCTTTGCGTTGATAACAGCCATAGTTGTGGCTGTTCCGAGATCAATGATAATGACCGGAAGCTGGTATTTATGGATACACCCAACAGACTCAACCACCAGATCTGCACCAACCTGTGTGGGATTATCCATTCTGATGTTAAGTCCGGTCTTTATGCCGGGACCAACGACCAAAGCATCAACCATGAGTGCCAGCTTAACGCCCTGAGAAATTGAATCGGTAAGTGAAGGTACAACGCAGGAAATAATACAACCATCTATATCATCGGGATGTACCGAATGCATGCTCAAAAGATTCTTGATCTCATAACCATACTGGTCTCCG
This sequence comes from Oscillospiraceae bacterium, assembly GCA_015068245.1. Taxonomy (GTDB): domain Bacteria; phylum Bacillota; class Clostridia; order Oscillospirales; family Oscillospiraceae; genus SIG469. The sequence goes on along the minus strand of SVKU01000001.1, from coordinate 164,897 downwards.
GTTTTATGCTTGTCAGTTGCCATGCGGCAAATACATTTTATACTTCCGTTATCTATACAACCCAAGACAATGTTGCTGTTTCCCACGTCCATAGCCAAAATCATAGCATTACCTCCCTTATTGTTAATTATATTATAGTCCAACAGCCTGTTCTTTTCAACAAAAAACGGAAAGCAATTGCTTTCCGTTTTTGAGTATAGATATTTACTTGGTGCCGAATATTCTGTCGCCGGCATCGCCAAGGCCGGGAACGATGTAACCGTGATCGTTAAGGCACTCGTCCACTGCGGCAACATAAATGTCTACATCGGGATGCTGCTGCTGAACTACTGCAATTCCTTCGGGAGCGGCGATAATGTTCATAAGACGAATACTTTTGCAGCCGTGTTCTTTGAGGAAGGTAATTGCAGCCGAGGCAGAACCACCGGTTGCAAGCATGGGATCCACAACAAATACTTCACGTTCTGAAATGTCGGTGGGAAGCTTGCAGTAGTATTCTACAGGCTCAAGAGTATCAGGGTCACGATAAAGTCCGATATGACCAATCTTGGCAGACGGAATCATCGCTATCATGCCATCTACCATGCCAAGACCCGCACGAAGAATCGGAACGACGGCCAGCATTTTGCCGGAAAGCGCTCTGAATTTGCCCGGTGCTACAGGAGTTTCGACTTCGATTTCTTCGGTAGGGAGGTCTCTGGTGGCTTCATAGCACATAAACATTGCTATCTCACCAATCAACTCACGAAAATCCTTAACAGATGTATCTTTGTTTCTGAGAATGGTGAGCTTGTGATGAATAAGTGGATGGTCGTATACAGTTACTTTTCCCATTTTTGCACCTCATTGGTTTATTATTTATGATTATTTATTCTCTCCAGGCGTTCACGTTCTGCCTGTGACAACCTAAGATAACTTGGAGTAAGTTCCGAAGCAGGGATATTAGTTCCGGCAGCGATTGCAGCCATTGCAACACCGTAGGCTGACTGCATTTTTAGTTGTTGAGAGGGGAGTACTATATTTTCATACGTCAATTCCCGACTGCAAAGATCGGTGCCGTCGCCCACAAGGTAAGTGGTCTTCTGATGGCGTTTAAGTTCAGCGTCTAGTTCTGAGGTAGATATTGCACGGTCATCGCATAAACGGGTCAGGTTTTTGCCATCTGACAGGAACAGTGCATTATAAACCTGATTCCTTCTGGCGTCCATAACGCAGCAGATGAGACCCTCTTGATGTATAAGATTATATGCCATTGATTCGAGGGTTGAAACACCACGGCATGGAATATCTCTGCCCCAACACAGACCTTTAACGGTGGAAATGCCTATGCGAAGTCCGGTAAAGGAACCGGGACCTTTGGAAACAGCCACACAGTCTACATCGCTGATACTAAGCTCATTATTAGACAAAATGTTCTCAACCATGGGAAGCAGAGTTCGACTGTGGGTAAGCCCGCTGTTTTGATAATACTGAGCCAAAAGCTGATCGTCTTTCACCAATGCAACTGAAGCTGCCTTTGCAGAACAATCAAGAGCCAGTAAAAGCATTCAAATCAACTCCTTCGATCATAATACAACGCTCATTGTCTGAAATGCGGCTGATGTTTACTTTAACACAGTCTAAAAGTTCATCTTCTGCACGCTCAGACCACTCAACAGCGCAAATACCGTTTCTTGAAATGTAATCTTCCCAACCGATATCAAAAAGTTCATCTGAGCCGCCAAGCCTGTACAGGTCGAAATGAAACAGAGAAACAGAGCCAACATACTCGTTAACGATAGTGTAAGTGGGACTCGTAACTCGATCGTTAAGTCCCAATCCGGCAGCCATACCGCGGATAAATGCGGTTTTGCCCGCTCCAAGGTCGCCTGTAAAGGCAACTATATCACCGGGAGACAGGGCCTTGGCAAGGGAAGCTCCAAGATTCTCGGTCTCTTCAACACTGTGAGAGATGTACGTCATTTTGCACCTCGCTTTGGAATTCTACAAATGATTATATCATATTGTGACGGTTTGGCAATCTTTTTAGTTTACGGAATTGAAAAATAATGATACAATAATGATTGATATTTTTGTCGATTATTCTGCAGGAGGTAGCTTGTGAGGTTATTTATCAAAAAATGCCTTATGTATCTGAAGGGTTCAGACTGGGTTTTACTTGGTCTGTGCTGTGTTGCTTCGATATATGGCATTGTTGCTATTGCCAGTGCAACTTCATACAGCTCGAGCATGTCCGGATCGGTTACTGTTCAGATAGCTGCTTTATTATTGGGCATCATTGCCTATCTTTTCTTTTCAGTTATTGATCTGGATATTTTTGCTGAACAGAACAGATTGCTTTATCTTTTTTGCCTTGTGTTTATCGCAATGCTATACATATGGGGGCGTGACGACGGTACAGGTAACCGTGCCTGGATGGTAATACCTTATGTTGGCGTAAGTATTCAGCCTTCTGAGGTGTGTAAGGTAATATTCATTATTGTTCTTGCCCAGGAAATGACAATTCGCCGTGATAAGTTGAATTCTCCTGTTTCGATCCTTGTCTTTGCTGCCCTTGTAATAATTATCGTTGGACTTTATATGGACGCATCAAATGACGCAGGTTCTGCATTGACATTCCTTGCAATATTTGTATTTCTTGCCCTTGGTGCCGGTATCAGTTTTGGCTGGTTTCTTGGAGGCTTTGCTGCTTTGTGCGCAGCTGTCCCGGTTTTATGGTCCACGGGTATCATCAGGGATTATATGAAAAACAGAATACTTGTTGTATATGATCCTGCGATAGATCCAATGGCGAATAATGAGCGTTATCAGATGGAGCAGACTCAGACCGCTCTTGGCAGCGGCAAGATGTTTGGCCAGGGTTACGGTAACGGAAAAATGACAGGATCCGGAAGCATACCGGCTCAGCATACTGACTGTATCTTCTCTGTTATAGGCGAAGAACTTGGGTTTATGGGATGCATGGTCGTAATGATCATTCTTGCGGCAATAGTCATCAGATGCCTGTATGTTGGACTTAAAACTCCCAATTTCACCAACAGGCTTGTTTGTATCGGTATTGCAGGCATGCTCATGTTTCAGATAATCGTAAATATTGGACTGAATCTTGGAGTGTTGCCTGTTATTGGTCTGACTTTACCGTTCTTTAGTTATGGCGGTTCTTCGCTGGTTATGACATTTGCGGCTATGGGGATAGTTTCCGGTATTCATAAGAGACCGGAGTCTGATTCAAGTATACGTTATGTAAGACCACCTATATCTGTCAAAGCATGATAAAAATGGGGTACGATCAGTACCCCATTTTTATTACTTTATCAGGCTTTAGGGTCAACGACAACGACCTCGGGCGTCTCCTCGGTAGTAGACACGGCACCAATCGTTTCCCAGGAAATATTACAGGTACCGCTGAATCTGTCACAAGTCACGGTAATATAGAAAGTATCGGGTCCGGTAAGGCGGAAAGAGTATGAACCTTCTTTCAACTCATCATACTGCGAAACGATGTCTCCTGCGGAGTTGTTGCACAACAGGTCGACTGAACCCTTTGAGGATTGAACCGATACGTTTACGGTGATTTCTGCACTTTCCTGAGCAGTAAGCTCCAGACGCTCGGATTCGCAGCATTTTTCTGCGGTTACAGTATGAAAGTTTGCTCCTTCGGTTATGACGAGGGAGGGTTCGGCGGAGCAGGAACAAAGCAGTAACAGCAGCACTGCCGTTAGAATCAGTATTCGCTTCAGGGTAATCACCTCAATTATTGATTGATATATTCGTCGATGAAATACCTTGGCCGCCGTTTTACCTCAATATAAGTTCTTCCGATATATTCACCAATGATGGAAATTGCCAGAAGGATCAGTGAACAGGCTGACCAAACTGAAAGTATCATCGCTTCTGAAAAGCTAACGCCTGAAATGAGGTTAACGATCCAGCACAAAACACATACAGTAAACAACAGGACAGAAAAAGCCGATACCATTCTGAGTGGTTTTACAGAAAAAGAGGTCACACCTTCTGATGCAAGAGAGAGCATTTTAGCCAAGGTATATTTTGACTGACCGGCATTACGGGAAGAGCGTGCATACTCAACAGCGGCAGATTTAAAACCAAGCTGAGGCACAATGCCGCGAAGAAACAGATTGCTTTCACCATATTCGGCAAGCGCATCAAGTGCACGTTTGCCAAGTAATCTGAAATCGGCATGGTTGTATATTATTTCAACTCCCAGCAGTTCCAAGAATCTGTAATATAGCTGAGCCGTTGAACGCTTAAATGAAGTGTCTGAATTGCGGTCGTTTCGAACGCCATATACGACCTCACAGCCATTAAGATAATGATCTACAAACTGTTCAATTACATTGGGATCGTCCTGAAGATCGGCATCAATACTGACAGCCATGTCGCAGCAGGTGCGGACAGTCATAAGTCCGGCCATGACTGCGTTCTGATGTCCACGGTTGCGGGACAGCTTTATGCCGGATACGTTTTTGCGGCTGCAGCAGTATTCTGAAATGAGATTCCAGGTGTTGTCCTTGGAACCGTCGTCCACATAGCATATTTTGCTGCTGTCAGAAATCTTACCGCACGACTGCAACCGGTCAAGCAACCGGAGCAAAACATCGTTGGTTTCCGGCAATGCTTCTTCTTCGTTATAACAGGGGACGACAATATATAGTGTTTTGAGCTGAGTATCCATAAATTCACCGCACGTTGTATTGTTATTAATGATTATATCAGTATATTGTATCCAAATCAAGAAAATAAGACAAATGTTGTGGTTTAATATTTTTAATCTGAGTTTTTATTTACAAATAGAAACAAAAAGACACTGTTTGACCCTTACGGAAACAAACAGTGTCGAAAATAATTGACTATTTCAGGTATTCCTTGCGAATAAAAGCTATGACCCTTTCTTCACCTTGCTCAGCAAGCATGGTCAGCAGCATCTCAATTTGGCCTTTTGTTTCGGGATTCATGATTCTTGAATCAAAACCCATTTTGTAATAGTTCAGTGGAGAAGCGTCGGTGTATTCTTTGCCGTTATAAGTTTTACATGCAGCAATACGGTCAAAAACCATTTCTGCAATATATTTTTTAGGCATAGGGACGGGGTAGAACCCATCTTTACTGTTGTCTACCCAATACTCGAAATGGTGTTTGTTGCGGCCTTTGTGATGTATCCATGAAGTAGAGTAACCAAGCTCCTGACGTTCAAGAACATTTGGACTTCTTACGCCGGAATAGTATTTTGCACCGACAAGAAACTCAGAAGGGGAGTATTTCGACAGGTCATGCAAAAGACCCTGCTTTATCATTCCTGCCCGAAAGCAGTATATCATAACTATGAATTTATGTTTGGTTATCGTTTTGAAATGCCCCCAGGCGTTCATCGGAATCACTCCCCACTATCTTCTCTCGTGACTATTATTGTACGATATTATTATTAAGGGTTCAAGAAAAATTTTCCGACCTATTCATTTATTGCTTCATAGAGCTTTCCTAAAGCTTTCTTTTCGATACGTGATATATAGCTTCTTGAGATGCCCATACGCTGTGCTATCTCTCTTTGAGTTAGAGGAGTATTGTTGCCAAGACCATATCGCAGATTGATAATTTCCCGTTCTCTGGAATCAAGCACACTGTCTATTGAATCCATCAGTTTTGCAGTCATTTCACGGCTGCACAGATCTTCGAACATGTTTTCTTCTGTGCTGAGCACATCAAGTATTGAAAGACTGTTTCCGTCTTTACCTGTTTCAATATCGTCTGATAATGAAATGTTTCCTGCCGTCTTCTTTTTGCTGCGAAAATGCATAAGTATTTCGTTTTCTATACATCGAGCGGCATAAGTTCCTAATTTTGCACCTTTTGTATAATCGAAAGTTGAAATTCCTTTGATGAGTCCTATTGTACCGATAGATATCAAATCTTCCTGGTCGTCTGTTTGTGTATAGTACTTCTTTACTATGTGCGCAACAAGCCTCAGGTTTCTTTCAATGAGCACATTCCTGGCATCAGTGTCACCATTTGCGGCCTTGATCAGATATTCCTTTTCTTCTTCTGTTGTAAGCGGTTTGGGAAACGATCCTGCTCCTGAGGAAAGCCTCAGAGTGCAGAACATACTGTTTAGTATGAGTATTAATGAAGCAGAAAGCATGTATTTCCTCCCAAAAGAGATATGCTAAATCTTATTCGGAATCTGCAAGTCCAAATGTACAAAATTTATTATGAGTTGCTGCTTCATCATCGTTTATTTGAACAGTTGACAATGATTTAAAGCTGTGATACTCTATGACTAACAAAATAATTCAAATGCGTTGAAGGCGTTAAGTCAGAATCGCAGTACTCTTCAGAGAACTGTCGTTTGGTGCAAGACAGTGAGTATGGTTCCGACAGTCTCCCGCCTGAGCAGAGTTCCTGAACTTTCAGTAGGGGACTACGGATGCCCCGTTATCATGGCTAACGACTTTATTGAGTCTGAAAGTGGCTGCTTATGCAGTAATCCGGGTGGTACCGCGGTAATTTTATCGTCCCAGAAGTTCGCTTCTGGGGTTTTTGTTTTTTGCATTGAAGTATTTCGTTAATCAGTAATAATGAATCCAACCAGGAAAGGAAATTTACAATGAGAACAGTAAGTATTGCAGACATTACCCTTAGAGAATTTGTCCCGGGCAAGGGTTCAAGCCTCAGTTTTAAGGAAAAGCTTGAAATAGCAAAAACTCTTGACAGCCTTAGAGTAAATGTAATCGAACTACCTCAGATAAAAGATGCAAAAGCAGATACTCTTATAAATAAGACTATTGCGTCTGACGTTGAATACAGCTATGTTTCCGCTACTGTTGGATTTACCGCTGAGTCTGTCGATGAAGCATGGGCAAGCATCAAGAATGCCAGGAAACCTGCACTTCATGTTATGGTTCCTGTTTCTTCCGCTCAGATGGAATATATCTGCGGCAAAAAAATCGATGCTGTAGTTGAAATGATAGGCGAACTTGTTTCCAAGTGCAGTTCCTACTCAGACTTCGTTGAGTTTTCTGCTGTTGATGCCACCCGTGCAGAATTCGATCACCTTGTGGGAGCAGTCAAAACCGCTATTGAAGCCGGAGCCAAAAAGATAACGCTTTGTGATACTTCCGGCATAATCATGCCCTCCGAGATTGCCAGCTTTCTTGATGAACTCTATATCGCCGTTCCGGAACTGAAAGATGTTTACGTTGCTATGCAGCTTTCTGATTCACTTAATCTTGCATTGGCTTGCCTTACTGCAGCTATTCAGTGCGGCGTTACTGAAATCAAATCCACAGTTGCTGATATGGGATATCCAAAACTGGAGGACGTTGTTAAACTGATCGCAACAAAGGGCGGGTCTCTTGGCGTTGAATCCTATGTCAAAACCGCAGATATCAACCGCTCTGCCAAACAGCTCCAGTGGATTTTGCAGACCAATCGAAGCGAAGGATCTCCATTTGATAATGGTGCAGGATCAGCTGCATCTGTTGATACTCCTGAGATCCGCCTCGACCTCAATGATGATATTTCAGAGGTTATCAGTGCAGTTAAATCTCTTGGTTATGAACTGTCTGAAGACGATAATTTTAAGGTCTATGAGGCTGTCAGAGTAGTTGCTGCAAAAAAACAGTACGTTGTTGCCCGTGACCTTGAGGCGATCATTGCAAGTACTGCGCTGCAGGTGCCTTCTGCCTATCATATCGACACCTATATGATAAACAGCGGCAATAATATTACTGCCACTGCCTGTATTACACTTATCAAAGACGGTATCAAACGTCAGGGCCTTTCTGCCGGTGACGGTCCTGTTGATGCTGCATTTCTCGCCATCGAACAGATAGTCGGCCATCACTATGAACTGGACGAATTCCAGATCCAGGCCGTAACCGAAGGTCGTGAAGCTCTTGGCTCCGCAATGCTGAAGATCAGAGCAAACGGTAAGCTCTATTCCGGATCCGGTACTTCCACAGACATTATTGGTGCCTGCATTATTGCATACGTTAACGCTTTGAACAAAATCGTTTACGAGGAGGGCTGAAATTGAATCTTGCCTTTAGTATAAAAAACTGGAAATCTCCTGCTTTTACAGATTACTGCAATTATGCAGCTGAATCAAAAATTTCCGGTATTATTATAGACAGTGTTTTCAATCCGATTTTCGAGGGTAAGGGAAGCCCCATCAGCCCTGACTCTGCCAGAGGAACTGTCAGACAGATGCAGAAGCAAAAACTCAGTATTCCGTGTATCGATACAACTTGCGATTTTGTTGATGACGACAGTGAAGTCAGCAAGGCAATCAAAACGGCAAAGAATCTGAGTGTCGACCATGTAATGGTTCATACATATGAAAATGACCGTGACAAAGTTATTTCTGCACTGAAAATGATTGTCAGGTATGCAGAGTCCAGCGGGATAGAATTGTTGATTGAATCCAGCGGCTATTTTGCCGATACTTCAAAGCTTCGTGATGCTCTTAATGAGTTCGCAAGCGACAACCTTGCAGCTTGTTGGAATATGCACGACACCTTCTTTAACGGTGGAGAGGACGCCGAAACTACCATAACCAACCTTGGTGCGTATGTCAAACTGGTCATTCTTTCTGATGCAAGTGTATCAGATGGCAACATGACCCACGAGCTTATCGGTGAGGGGCAGCTTCCAATGACTGAACTGATGAATGCTCTTCGCTCCGTAAATTACAAGGGATATATTGCTTTGGAATGGGATTCCGCCTGGATAGAGGGGCTTGATGATCTTGAGATCATCCTTACTCATTTTGAAGACTATATGTCCAAGTTTGATTCCACTGCAAGGGCCAAAAAACATCTGTATAAAAACAACCGAAACACCGGTGAGTTTATCTGGAAGAAAGAGACTCTCATTTATAAAACATTTTCTCAGGTTTTGGATGCTCAGTGCGAGGAATTCCCCGACCAGATAGCTTTCCATTACACAACTTTGGACTACACAAGAACATATTCGCAATTCCGTGACGATGTGGATAACTGTGCAAGAGCACTGGTATCTATGGGCGTTAAAGCAGGAACTCATGTTGCTGTCTGGGCAACTAACCTTCCTCAGTGGTATATTGCTTTTTGGGCAGTTACAAAAATAGGTGCTGTTCTGGTTTCCATGAACACCGCATATAAGATCCATGAAGCGGAGTATTTGCTTCGCCAGTCTGATACTCATACCCTTATCCTTATTGACGGATATAGAGATTCCAACTATGCCCAGATAATCAATGAGCTTTGTCCTGAGATCAAAAGCAAAAAGAAAACAGACCCCCTTCATGCAAAGCGTCTGCCGTTTTTACGAAATGTTATTACAGTCGGATTTGAACAGGAGGGCTGTATGACCTGGGACGAAGCCATGGAGCTTGCTGATCATACTCCCGTAGAGGAGGTTTACCGACTTGCAAGCTATGTTTCACCCGATGATGTTTGCAATATGCAGTATACCTCAGGTACGACCGGATTCCCCAAAGGGGTTATGCTGACTCATTATAACGTCGTCAATAACGGTAAATGCATCGGTGACCGTATGGATCTTTCCACCGAAGACCGCATGATGATACAGGTGCCAATGTTCCACTGCTTTGGCATGGTTCTGTCTATGACTGCTTCCATGACTCACGGTTCGTCAATTTATCCTATGCCATATTTCTCGGCAAAACCGTCTCTTGCGTGCATACATCAGGAACGGATTACCTGTTTCAACGGCGTTCCAACAATGTTTATTTCGCTTCTTGAGCACCCCGATTTTGATAAAACGGATTTTTCATATATGAGAACAGGTATAATGGCCGGATCGCCCTGTCCAATCTCTGTTATGAAAGATGTAGTTGAAAAAATGAACATGAGGGAGATAACCATTGTTTTCGGTCAGACAGAAGCGTCTCCCGGATGTACTATGTCCAGCACAGATGATCCTCTTGAAGTTCGTGTTTCTACCGTTGGACGTCCTCTGCCTGAAATAGAATGTAAGATAATTGATCCTGAAACAGGGGAGGATCTGCCTGATGAAGCTACCGGTGAATTTGTTGCCAGAGGCTATAATATCATGAAAGGTTATTATAAAATGCCACGGGCAACAGCGTCTACCATTGATAAAGATGGCTGGCTCCATACCGGCGACCTTGCTTGTCGTACTCCTGAGGGCAACTATCGCATTACCGGTCGACTCAAGGATATGATCATTCGTGGCGGCGAAAACATCTACCCAAAGGAAATCGAAGAATTCATTTACACTCATCCTAAGGTAAGTGATGTTCAGGTAATAGGCGTTCCCGATGAAGCTCTTGGCGAAGAAATAATGGCATGTGTTATCCTCAAGGAAGGTCAGCAGATGACCGATGCAGAAATGAAGACCTATGTTCGCGATCATATGGCAAAGCATAAGGTTCCCAAGTATGTCGACTTTATAGAATCCTTCCCAATGAATGCTGCGGGTAAGATACTTAAATATAAAATGCGTGAAGATGCAATAGTAAAACTTGGTCTGCAGGACGCAGCCTCTGTTGAAACAGCATGATTTGAAGTTAATGATAATTTCTTTTTGTGTGCAAAATCACTGTTGACATATTAATGCTTAAATGCTAATATTATCACAACAATTTAATAGAAAAGCGATGACGAAGACGGACGAAATTGTTGTTTTTAAGAGAGTCGGGGATGGTGTGATCCCGATAAAGAACATTTCAGGTTCCCATCACTTCCGAGCTGGAGGTCCGAAATTTATGTAGGCGCCTTCCGTGACTGCTGCGTTAATGCATAGGGCTTGTTGGAGCCTGAAGGTGGTAACAATTGATTGTTGCAATTTGAGTGGTACCGCGGGTAATAAGAATTTATGCTCGTCTCAAAGTTAGTCTTTGAGACGAGCTTTTTTGCTGAAAGGAGAACTATATATGGAATTGCGCAATGCTCAGAATCAGCTGTTTGAAGTAGCGTTTCGTATTCGTGAAATGCGCGAGATCGTCGGTTTTTCTGTTGAACAAATGGCAGAAAAAACAGATACCACTGTTGAACAGTACAAAGCCTATGAAGCCGGTCTTGTAGACTTTCCGTTTACCTTTATTCACAAATGCTCTCTGGCTTTTGGTATTGGTATTACCGATATTCTTGAGGGCCATAGTGCCAAGCTCTCCACCTATACTGTTACAAGAAAAGGTGAAGGTCAGCCCACTGCCAGAGAAAACGGTATTGATATAGATAACCTGGCTCCTATGTTTGTCAATAAGCTTGCTGATCCGTATTTTTGTAGATATCAGTATGATCCAAAGCTTGAAAATGCTCCTATCCACCTAACTACCCACGCAGGTCAGGAGCTTGACTATGTTATCAGCGGCAGACTGAAAATTCAAATCGGCGGAAACTATGAATACCTTGAAGCCGGAGACAGCATTTACTATAACTCTGATCGTCCGCATGGTATGATTGCTGTTGGCGGTGAAGACTGCGTTTTTCTTGCAGTCGTTATGCACGGCGATGAAAAGGAAGCTGATATCGTATTCCAGCCTGCAGCAACACCTAAGACCGATGAACCTTTGCTGGTCAATAACTTTGTTGATGTTGTTGAAAATGAAATGGGCGGCCTTATAAGAGCTGATTTCAAGAACACAGATACGTTCAACTTTGCCTTTGATATAGTTGATGAACTTGGCAGAAAGTATCCCGAAAAGCTGGCTATGGTCCATCTTGATAAACACATGAATGTCAACAGGTTCACCTTTAAGGACATCAAGGAGAAGTCTTCTCAGGCTGCCAACTACTTCAAATCACTGGGCATTAAGAAGGGCGATAAGGTAATGCTCGTTCTTAAACGTCATTACCAGTTCTGGTTTGCCTTCCTTGGTTTGAGCAAGATTGGCGCAGTTGCTATTCCTGCCACCAATCTTCTTGTTCAGCACGATTACGAATACCGCTTTAATTCTGCCGGTGTTTCTGCCATCGTTTGCACTGCAGACGGTGATTGTGCCCATCAGGTCGAGCTTGCCGAACCGAATTCTCCCACACTCAAAACAAAGATCCTTGTTGGAGGAAGCAGGGAAGGCTGGCGTGATTTCGATAACGAATATTATCTGTTTACCCGCAAGTTCCATCGTGATGAAGAAACTGCCTGCGGCGAAGATCCCCTGCTCATGTTCTTCACTTCCGGTACTACCGGTTATCCCAAAATTGCAGCCCATAATCACAAGTATCCTCTTGGTCATTTTGTTACTGCTAAATACTGGCATTGCTGCCAGCGTGACGGTCTGCATCTTACCATCTCCGATACAGGCTGGGGCAAAGCATTGTGGGGCAAACTCTTTGGTCAGTGGATGTGCGAAGGCGCAGTATTTGTATACGACTTTGATAAGTTCAATGCTTCCGAGATCCTGCCTCTGTTTAAGGAATATAACATTACAACATTCTGTGCTCCTCCCACCATGTATCGTATGCTTATCAAGCAGGATATTTCTCAGTATGATCTGAGCTCCATTAAACATGCTACAACAGCCGGTGAAGCACTAAACCCCGAAGTATTTGTTCAGTTCCAGAAAGCTACAGGACTTCAGATCATGGAAGGCTTTGGTCAGACCGAAACAACCCTTACTATCGCTAATCTTGTTGGTCATCCCAATAAACTCGGTTCTATGGGTAAACCTGTTCCCACATACGATGTTGAACTCATGGACAGCGACGGCAATCTTGTTGACGACGGCGAAAACGGTGAAATCGTCATTCGTACCTCTGAAAAGATTCCCTGCGGTCTGTTCATGGAATACTACAGAGACACTGAAAAAACCGAAGAAGCATGGCATGACGGTTGGTATCACACCGGTGACCTTGCATGGCGTGACGAAGACGGATTCCTATGGTATGTTGGCCGTGCAGACGATGTTATTAAGTCATCCGGTTATCGTATTGGACCATTCGAAATCGAAAATGTCATTATGGAACTTCCTTATGTGCTTGAATGCGGCGTTTCTGCAGCACCTGATGAGATACGTGGTCAGGTTGTAAAAGCAAGCATTGTTCTTGTTAACGGTACTGAAGGCACTGAAGAACTGAAAAAAGAAATTCAGAACTATGTTAAAGAACATACTGCTCCGTATAAATATCCCCGAATCGTTGAGTTTAAGGACGAACTTCCCAAAACCATCAGCGGCAAGATCCAGAGAAACAAGCTTTAATTTTTCAAGGCAAGAGGATTTTCCTCTTGCCTTGTTTATATTTATTCATAATTTCATAAATAAACACTACACATAATTGGAAATTAGTGTTATAATTATACCGGGGATAGGAAATCACTATCCAATCTGCATCAAAGGAGAATTATAATGTATATTAAGCAGATATCAATTTATCTTGAAAACGTAAAAGGTTCTCTTCGTGAGCTGACTCAGCTTTTGGGGGAAAACAACATAAATTTGCTTGCAATGTCTGTTGCTGACACCTCTGGTTTTGGTATTGTTCGCTGTATAGTAAAGAGTTCTGATGTTGAGCCTGCTATGGAAGCACTTAAAGAGGGGGGGTACGTAGCAAAAATCAACAATGTTATTTGCATGCGTATTCCTCATAAGCCCTGCGGTCTTGCCAATGCACTGAGAGTTCTGGAAGATAATGACATTTCTGTTGAGTATACTTATTCATTCTGCCGCAGCACTCTTGATGATGCAGTACTTATTGTAAGACCTTCCGATAAAGACAAGGGAGCCAAAGCTTTTGCCGACTGTGGTATTGGTATGATCAGTCAGGAAGAAGTAGATAATTTCTAAAAATTGTAATCGCCCGGCATTATTGCCGGGCGAAAAATAAATAGAAAAACTTCGAAAATAATGCTTGACAAAATGGTGTTATATGAGTATAATAACGAAGCTGTCTAAGAGATGGCCCGGTAGTTCAGTTGGTTAGAACGCCAGCCTGTCACGCTGGAGGTCGACGGTTCGAGCCCGTTCCGGGTCGCCAAAATGCTGCTGTAGCTCAGGCGGTAGAGCGCATCCTTGGTAAGGATGAGGTCACCAGTTCAAATCTGGTCAGCAGCTCCACAAACCTTGAAACGCAAGTTTCAAGGTTTTTTTGTTGGTATCAAGGAGGTAAAACATGAGAATTGCTATACTTGGTCATAGCGGCAGCGGAAAATCCACGCTGGCAAGGAAAATTGGCGAACTTTATGATCTTCCTGTTCTACATCTTGATACTTTGCAGTTTGAATCAAACTGGGTTGAACGTGATAAAGATGAGGCTCGTCTGATGTGCAGAGCATTTATGGACTTCAATGATAGTTGGGTGATTGACGGCAACTATACCTGGCAGTTTCAGCAGGAACGTCTTGATAACGCTGATCTGATTGTGTTTATGCTGTTCAACAGATTCAACTGTCTTTATCGTGCATTTAAGCGTTATAAGAACTATAAAGGAAAGAGCAGACCTGATATGACAGACGGTTGTGATGAGAAGCTGGATCGAGAATTCATTACATGGATTCTGTTTTCCAGCAGAACCGCTGAGAAAGAAGAAAAACGCGCATTTTTAAAACAGAAGTATGCTTCAAAAATGCGCATTATTAAAAATCAACGTCAGCTTGACAGATTTATTGCAGAGGCTGAATCGCTGTCACTGTCAGGACAGCTTCCGAAACCTTGAACTTTACCTCAAATCCTGCAAATTCAAAACCATATACTCTCTCGGGGTCATTATGATACTGCGGTCTGGGATCAAGCGCAAGCACGCTTACCAGACCGTTTCTTTTTTCTTCCGGAACCAAACTCAGCATTTCATCAGAAACTTTGACATCAAGCTTTTCTCCGGCCGGTTCTGATGCAAAGCCTCCAACGGCATCCGGATGACTGTCGGTGTATGGAATATATGGTTTGATGTCAAATATTGGAGTACCGTCCATCAAGTCGGCACCTGACACTATAAGCACGGTGCCGTACTCATCATGGTGTTCAACAGCTTCGAGCTTTACTGAAGATAAACCAAGGGAGTTTGGACGATAGGGAGAACGTGTTGCAAATACACCTATTCTTGTATTTCCACCAAGACGAGGTGGCCGTACAGTAGGTGACCAATCGGTTCGCACTGCTTTTGAGAATTGCCATATGAGCCATAGGTGAGTAAAGCCTTCTATTCCGCGAAGTGCTTCCGGGTCACGATAATCCTGCTGAAAAACTATCATGGATTTTAAGTCGGATACAATGCCGCTCTGACGCGGAATACCAAACTTAGTAGGGAAGTCGGAATGAATATGCGCAATAGGAGTGATTTCGATACTTTTGTTCATTTGATTTTCCTTTATAAAAATACTTGAATGTAACAGTCGTGTAATGGTAAAATATTGATACATTAAATTGGGAGGCTGATAGTATGTTTGATCTGATCAGCGAGTATAAGAAAAAACTTAAAACCCCTGAAGAAGCAGTTAAAATAGTAAAATCAGGAGACTGGGTGGATTACACTATCACTCTCGGATTTCCTGAATTGCTAGATGCAGCCCTTGCAAAACGCAAGGAAGAGCTGTTTGACGTCAAATTGCGTGGCAACCTTATTTTTGGCCCAATTCAGGTCGTTGAGTGCGACCCGGAAAGGGAACACTTCATTTATAACAGCTGGCACTGTTCTTCCTATGAACGCAGCCTTTGCGATAAAGGGCTTTGTAACCCGATACCCATGATTTTCCGACACTATGTGCCTTATTACAGGCATTTCCTTACTGTAAATGTGGCAATGGTCTCTGTAACACCTATGGATAAACATGGATACTTCAACCTGTCATGCTCAATCGGCGGAGCATATGGTGTACTGGAACATGCCGACTACGTTATTGTTGAGGTCAATGAAAACTTGCCCAGAATTTTCGGTGGGTTTGATGAGTGTATTCATATTTCTGATGTTGACTGTATTGTTGAAGGCGAGCACGCTCCCATAATGGAGATGAAATCAGCACCTCCATCAGATGATGACAATGCTATTGCCAAGAGTATTATACCATATATTGTCGACGGTGCAACACTTCAATTAGGCATAGGAAGCATGCCCAACGCTGTTGGTACCTTGATTGCTGACACAGATATCAAAGATCTGGGAATGCATACCGAGCTTTGTTCAGACGCTTATTTGGAGCTTTTCAAGGCGGGTAAACTCACTAATAAGAAAAAGCAGCTGCACAGGAATAAAGGCGTTACTGGAATTGTATTTGGCTCTCGTGACCTGTATGACTGGGTCAATGAGAATCCCGGAGTTATTGGGTGTCCGCTTGAATATGTCAATGATCCCGGTACCATTGCCAAGCACGATAATATGGTTTCCATCAATAGCTGCATTTCCGTTGACCTGTATGGTCAGATTTCTTCCGAAAGCTCGGGAACAAGACATATAAGCGGTACAGGAGGTCAGCTGGACTTTCTGACAGGTGCTTCTATGTCCAGCGGTGGTAAAGCATTTATATGCATGAAATCCTATTATACGGACTCTAAAGGTAACAAACACTCAAATGTTAAAGCCCATTTTGGTGCTGATATTGTTACTGTTCCGAGAAGTCAGTCATACTATATTGTTACAGAACAGGGGATAGTAAACCTTGAAGGTTTGACTACATGGGAAAGAGCCGAAGGTATTATCAGCATTGCGCACCCTGATTTCAGAGATTCATTGATCAAAGAGGCGGAAAAACAGAAAATCTGGATCAGATCCAATAAACGCTGAAAATGAAAAGACAGGACTGAATAATCATATTCTGCCCTGTCTTTTTTTGCCCATATGTGAAATATGTGACCTGTAACATTTATTTTGACTTGATAAAATTTAATAATTATGCTAATTTGTGTGTAGGCATTATGAAGAAAATGCAAATATCGTGAAAGGATGAAAAAGAAATGAAAAAACTGTTGGCACTGCTTTTGGCAGCACTGATGATGCTTACTTTCATTGCAGGCTGCGCATCAAAAACTGATGAACCTGCAGCAGAAGAAAGCACTCCTGCAGAATCGGCTCCTGAAGTAGAATCTGAAGCAGAAGAAGCTCCCCCTGCTGAAGAGGTTGAACCTGAAGAAGAAGCTCCCGCTTATGAAAAGGTAGCTTATGAGCTGCCGTTGTACCCTGATGGCGCGGAATTCTCTTTCTTCTATGCTCTTCGTGGCGGCCAGGGTTCCAGCATGCCCGGTCGTGACGATGAAGTTAACGTATTCTGGACTAAGGTTCAGGAAGAACTCAATGTTGACTTTGTATTCCAGGAACCAGGCGAACAGGTTGGCACCGAGAAGTTTAATCTGATGGTAGCTTCCGGAGATTTCACTGATATTGTATGTGAAAACATGATCTCCATGGAAGGTTCTGCCTACACCGGCGGTTATGACAAGGCCATTGAGGACGATATTTACGTTGACCTTATGGAATACATTGAATACGCCCCCAACTATGCTTATTATGGTCTTGCTGATGAAGCTAACCGTAAGGTCATTGTAACAGACGGCGGCCATATCGGCGCATTCCTTACCATTGCAAATGAAGATGAGAAACCCAGCCTCGGTCTTTGTGTAAACGCTGACTATCTTGCTGCTACCGGTCTTGAAATGCCGACAACCATCAATGAGTGGCTGGTTGTTGCTGAGGCCATGAAGAACAATGGTGTTCAGTATCCCATCGATACCAACTCTGCCGGCGCAATTATGAACGGTCAGTTTATGAACGCTATGGGTGCAAGCCTGACCACAGGTTTCCTTATCGATAAAGAGACCGAAGAGTTTGTGTTTGGTCCCACTACTCCCGAAACCAGAGAGTATATCGAACTGTTTATCGACTGCTTCGATAAGGGATGGATCGATCCCGACTGGACCGTTAATGCGGGTATGGAGAATCCCAAGTTCAATCAGGGACTTCTTGCTACCAAGGACGCAATGGGCGAGCATATTTCCGTAAACTTTGAAAGATACGGCATTAACCTTGAACCCTGTCCCATTGTTCGCCGTGAAGGCTACGGTCCCGGCCAGAAAGCTATTGTCAGCGCAGTTACTTCCCGTGTCAGTGCCGGCGGCGGTATGGCCATCACTACTGCTTGTGAAGATATTGAAGGCGCAATGAAATTCTTCGACTGGTGCTACAGCGACGAAGGTGCTGATATCTGCAACTTCGGTTGGAACGAAGGCGAAACCTATTATGTTGAAGATGGTCAGAAGTTCATCACCGATTTCTACAAAGCAAGAAGTGATCTCGGCTTTGGCAACAAGAGTGTTTACACCTCTGACGGTGACTTTGGTCTGAGATATATCAACATTACTTACTATGTTGCTGATGAAATGCAGAAGAAGGCTGCTGACCTCTGGGTAAGCGATACTTCTACCGAATCTGCAATTTATCTGAGCCTGCCTTCCGCAGTTCGTCTGACTGCCGAAGAAAGCGAAACTCTGTCCAGCCAGATCGCCGACCTTGAGACCTATGTTGAAAGCACTGTTTTCCGTTGGCTCTGCAAGGAAGACGAACTGACTGACGCAGCATGGGAAGAATATATTGCTACCTGCGAAAGCATGAAGATGGCAGATATTCAGGCTGCATATGAAGCTGCATACGAAAGATATCTGAATAAGTAAGATAAAAAATAAAACCTCGGGTCAAAGACCCGAGGTTTTATTTCAGTGTGTCAAAGTGACCCCGCTGTGTCATTCCGAGCAAAAACCACCATGTGGTTTTTGCGTGGGAATCCGTACTCTCCTGCCGGACAGGTAAAAGTATGAACGGATTGCCACGTCGCTTCGCTCCTCGCAATGACATTGACGGTACTTTTTTGACAGTCTCAAATAAACCTCGGGTCAAAGACCCGAGGTTTTATTTTGTCTTTTAGTAGGAATCTGCAGCCAGAAGCTTGTCTGCGGGAGTCAGGGTAAGGGTACCGTCAGCGTTGTACTTGACAGCACCATAGACCTTGGCGCCTCTTTCAATCTTCAGAGAGGTGATAAGGGATTCTTCTTCAACCATCCAGATGCCGCCGTCTTCAACAACAACATCAGCCTTGGAATAGCCGTTGTAATAGACTCTGTTGAGCAGATGGCAGAGCATAAAGTACTGATTAATTGAGAACTTGGTGAGCTGGATGTATTCTGCATCGGCCTCATTCTCGGTTACATAGTAATCGGCATCGAGGAATACGTAGGAAACATCATTGCCATAGCTGTCGAGAACTTCAACTGCTTTTTCAGAGTAGTGAACACCGTGGAAAGTTTCGGTCAGAGCGATGTCGCCAATTACTGTTGCGCCTTCACCGATAATGACATTCATGGCGTCGGGAGCCTGCTTGTAATAGCCGGTTCCGTTGTAGAAGTCGCCTTCATAAACACCATTGGTGAGAGTCATATTGACAGTGTCGCATTTCTTGGACTTGCCGGTTTCATTTCCGCTTCTGGAGGGAACACCTGCATCTTCATACAGGTAAGAATTGAAGGGGTTAAAGCCGCCGACAGTGCTGTCGTCGTCATCGATCATCTGAAGAATGATTCCATTGCCTGCATTAAGGGAAGCTTCGTCAGCAACAAAATCAGCAGTACCGCTGGAACGATACATGAAAATGGATTCCTCTGCATTAACAACAGTGCCGTCGATATAGGAAATTGCTATATCTTCGTTTGCATGGGTCATAACACCGTAAACACAGTCGATAACGGAAACCCGGCCTTTGCCTTCAACGGTTTCCATCTTGGTGCCATAAGCATTGTAGAGGTCGATATTACCGTTGGTGGAAGCATATACAGCCTTACCGCCACGGCCGATAGCACCGTAAGTACCGCCCTTGATATTTACACCATAGAACAGTTCGGTGGAATCGCCGATAATGTAGGAGCCGTAGCCGGAACCGTATTTGTCTTTATCATAACCAAACAGTTCCCAGCCGGAGTTCATGCCGCCCTTGGATTCGGGAAGAACTTCAAGAGTGGAATCTACAATGTTAAGAAGAGGCTGGCTGCAGCCGTCGGTGGAAAGAACACCCCATCCGCCGGTAGCAAGATAAGAATCAATAACATTGAGAGTGGGCTTTTTGCCCAATACGTTGATGGTTCGGATACCGCCCTGAATGCCAAGTACCCAGGGAGGAGAGATCATCTTGCTGGTATTGGCACTGTTCTTGTAACCGTCATAAGCCTCGGTCAGAGGGTTGGCACCAACGGTGATAAGGCTGCTGTTTTTAATTGTCATTTCGGCACCGTTGTAAACGATGGCAGCAGCACGAACAAAGCCTTCGGTGTAAATGGTAAGGTCATGAGCTTGAACCTTTGCATAATCGTCAACAACGATAGCAACACCGGTTCCGGTAAAGTCGGAAGCATACTGACCGTCACTGCCGTCAACGAGAGTAAGTTTACCGCTTACATCAGCTTTAGTGCCTTTACCGGTGGCATAAAGAGCGGTGAAGCCCTCGCCGCTGACATAATTCTTAAAAACTATGCTTTCGGTGTTGGATTTGATCCAGTTGGAGTTATCGGCATTAATAACGCCATCTTCAACTGCATAACCAACATAAATGTGGCCGATATCAACCTTTCTGCGTCCTCTGTCGCTGTCGAGAGTAGCATACTCGGATACTTCCAGGTCGCTGATGTCGGGTGCGGCAGCGACTACGATTTCTGCGGTTTTTTTGTATCCCATGTCGGCAATGGAACCGAGGGTGAGAGCGTTTGCAGTTACTGCAAGGCTCAGCATCATAACGATAGCCAGTGCCAGAGATAAAGCTCTTTTCTTCATTTCTTTCACTCCTGTGTACAAAATTTGGTAATTTACCAAATCTTATTATATCACGGATTTCTGTTGTATACAAACTTTTTTGGTAAAGTTTTGAAGCAATTATTACCTATTTTGCGTATTATCATTTGTGAAGAATGATAAACTATTTCAAAACTCAACAACAATATTCTTCTAATGCAGAGCCTTTTATTGACATGTGTTCAGAAAAAGTATAAAATATATCTGGCTCTAAATAAAATGTAAGGAGGATATCCCGTGAGCAATATCAGATATGAACATTTGCTTTCTCCTATTCAGGTAGCAGGCGTTCTTATGAAGAACCGTATGGAAGCTACAGCTGCAACTCCCCACTTCATTCAGGGCACCGAACCTTTCCCCACTGAGAAGTGGATCACAATGATCGTTAACCGTGCCAAGAACGGTGCTGCAGCTGTTAACATCAACCATCTTGAGAATGGTTCTCCCCAGAAGGGTCCCATCGGCATGACACCCAACCACTTCTCCATTATGGATATGAACGACCTTTCTACTCACAATTATCTTTGCCAGATGATCGACGGTCTGCGCTATTACGGTGCACTTGCCGTTACCGGCGTTTCAGGCTCATATACTCAGGATGAGTCTGCCGGCGGCCCCGGTGGTCCTGGAGGTCCGGGTGGACCGGGTGGTCCCGGTGGACCTGGAGGACCTGGAGGTCCCGGTGGTCCTGGAGGTCCCGGTGGTGACATGCCTGAACTGAGCGAAGAAATGATGAAGCAAATGATGGCTCGTCGTCAGGGTGCCAACACCATCACCAAGAAGCAGATGCAGGAGTATATAGACACTTCTGTTCAGAATGCTCTTGATCTTAAGAGTCTTGGCTTTGAATTCTTCTCTGTACATAATGCTTACCGCGGTGGTATAGCAGCTCAGCTGTGGAGCCCCATCACCAACCAGAGAAAGGACGAATATGGTCCCGATTCCGTAAAGAACCGTACCCGTTTCATGCTTGAGTTCTTTGACGCACTGCGTCAGACTCTTGGTAAAGACTTCCCTCTGGAAGTTCTTGTTTCCGGTTACGAAAAGGGCGGTGCTTCTGTAGCTGATACTATCGAGCTTGCACGTCTTGCCGAAGGAATTATCGACGTTATCCATATCCGCAACGGCGATCAGGATCCTCAGCATCCCACCGGATTCACCTCTACTCGTGAAAATCCCTGCCCCAACCTTGACGTTGCTGCTGCTGTTAAGGCAGACGTTATGGCTCGTGGAGGTAAGATCCTTGTTGCTGCTTCTGCCGGTCTGCAGAACCCCACCTTCTGCGATAACGCTATTCGCGACAAGAAGTGTGATATTATTGCTGCTGCCCGTACATGGATCTGTGACCCCGAATACGGCACAAAGCTGTATGAAGGCCGTGGCGAGGACGTAACTCCCTGCGTCCGCTGCAACAAATGTCACGTTCCCAACGATACCGACAAGTATCGCTCTTTCTGCTCTGTCAACCCCGTTATGGGTCTGGAAGACAAAATCGACCGCATGGTCAAGCCCGTTGGCGAAAAGAAAAAGGTCGGCGTAGTAGGCGGCGGCCCCGGCGGTATGCAGGCTGCAGTTACCGCAGCAAAGAGGGGACACGACGTTGTCCTGTTTGAAAAGGATATTAAGCTTGGCGGTCAGCTGAGCCATTCAGAATATGCTTCCTTCAAGTGGCCCATTAAGGATTACATTGACTGGCAGGCAAAACAGCTGGCAAAGAACGGTGTTGATGTTCGTCTGAACACCGAAGCTACTCCCGAAATGCTGGCTAAGTTCGATTTCGACGAACTTATTGTTGCAATCGGACCTGAATTTGTACGTCCCAACCTGCCCGGTGCAGACGGCCCCAACACCATGCTGGCTATCGAAACTTACGGCCATGAAGCAGAACTGCCCAAAAAGATCGTTGTTATCGGCGGCAGTGAGACCGGTGTTGAAACCGGCATGTATCTTGCCGAAAACGGTCACGATGTTACTGTTATGTGCCGTCAGTCTTCGCTTGCTTCCGATGCTGCTCATGCTCACTATGTTGAAATGCTGAAGGCTGCTTACAGAGCACTTCCCGATTTCCATGAGCTTACCAGTGTAAAATATACCTCCATCGACGAAACCGGCGTTAACTACGTAGATAAGGCCGGTAACGAATGTCATATAGATGCTGATCTGGTTGTTTTGGCCACCGGTGCCAAACCCAGACCCGCTGAGGCTGCCAAGTTCTACGGCGTT
Source organism: Oscillospiraceae bacterium (assembly GCA_015068245.1). GTDB lineage: Bacteria > Bacillota > Clostridia > Oscillospirales > Oscillospiraceae > SIG469. The sequence goes on along the minus strand of SVKU01000001.1, from coordinate 141,936 downwards.
GCCAAGAAAACTAACTACATCGGTGACTGTTTCCGTGTTGCAAACATGCACTTTGCAATCCAGCACGGTTTCTCCACCGCAAGCCAGATCTAAGGCTAAAATACTAACCCCCGAAGCCAACCTCGGCTTCGGGGGTTTTATTGTGGCATTATTTTAACAGCATATCTGCAACAGAATCAATGTTGCCTGCGCCTACAGTCAATACAATATCTCCGGGCTGAATAATACTTTTCAGATGATCGGCGACTTTATTCAAAGCTCCGCAATAAGTACAACCGGGAATGTGCTCCGCAAGTTCAGCCGAAGACACGCCGATTGTGTTGCTTTCTCTTGCAGCGTAAATATCGGCAAGAACAGTAATATCCGCAAGGGACAGGGAAGTGACAAAATCATCAAACAAAGCTCTTGTTCGGCTGTAGGTATGAGGCTGAAAAGCACATATAATCCGATTATGTGGCAAGGCTTTTACGGCAGTCAGGGTTGCGCTGATTTCGCTTGGGTGATGTGCATAGTCGTCGTATATCTTTGCTCCGTTGAACTCACCCTTATATTCCATTCTTCTGCCTGCTCCTCTGAACTGGGCAAGACCGGTTGAAATATGCTCCGGGGATACGCCCATAACGATGGCGGCTGCCGTTGCAGCAAGAGCATTTGATGCGTTGTGACGTCCAAATACGTTAAGTGAAAGGTGACAATAAACTTGCCCATTATACTCAACATCTAATTCGCTGTAGCTGTCGTCTGCGACATTTACACCACGGACATCTGCATCTTCGCTGAACCCAAAGGTAACAAGCTTTCTGCCGGTATCGGCAGCTGCCAGCATGGCTCCTGCATCATCAGCATTGGCAACAACTGTGCCCGAAGCAGGGGTAAGAGCAGTAAATTTTTTAAAGCTGTCAACTATATCGTCGAGATCTTTGAAAAAGTCAAGATGGTCGGCTTCAACATTCAGAATAACAGCGATGGTAGGGTAGAAGTTCAAAAATGAGTTACAGTATTCACAGGACTCCAGCACTATGGTGTCGCTCTTTCCAACACGAAAGCTGGTTCCAAGGGCGGGAAGGATTCCGCCAATCATAACAGTAGGATCTCTGCCGGCTTCCATAAGTATATGTGTTGCCATGGAAGTAGTGGTAGTCTTACCGTGAGTTCCGGAAATACACAGTGCGTTTTTGTAGCTCTTCATCAGAGAACCCCAGCTTTGAGCACGTTCAAATACCGGGATTCCGAGAGACAAAGCAGAAGCGATTTCGGGGTTGTCGTCATGTACAGCAGCAGTACGAATAACAAAATCAGCACCTATCACGCTTTCGGGAAGATGGCCGATAACAACATTTATTCCCATACTGCGAAGTTGCTTAACAGCATCGCTTTCCTGCATATCGGAACCTGAAACGATCAGGCCCATACCATGAAGAACTTCCCCCAGTGCCCGCATGGAGATACCGCCAATACCAACAAGGTGGCAGCGCTTACCGGGCACAATATAAGATTCGATTTGAGACATATAGAAAAACCCAGCCTTTGAAAATCAAAGGATTCCTTTCGGGAAGGTATTGCAGCTTATTATTTCCAAATTAATATTATAATGCCTTACGCATGATATAACAAGTACTTTTTGTAGATTTACCGTTAAGAAATGATAGTGGATGGAAAACTATCCATCCACTATCATTTTGTTAAAACTCTACTTCTTGCGGAAGTGTACCAAATGCACTCTCGGAAGCAGAAAGAGCATCATTCAATTCGTGTTCTGCAATAAGGATTGAAATATCCACTGTTGCGGTAGTTATCATTTTTGTATGAATGCCGAACTGAGACAAAACGGACAAAACTTTACCTGCAACACCGGGAGTATGCACCATATTGGCATCATAATAGTTGATCTTACACATTCCCATGGAAATATCGCTCTTCAAGCCGGGATACTTGACCTTTTGAGCATTGATGATAGGCAGCAATTGCGGAACGGAGTCGGCAGATACAGAAAAGGAAACACTTATCTCGCTGCCTCTGGGAGCAGTCTGACTTATCATATCAACATTTACACCGCCATCGGCAATGGCAGTGAGAATTTCACCGATAATTCCGCTGTCGCACTGTATTTCAGGAAGAGTTACAAGGGCAATACCGCTGCAATAAGTGATCTCACTGATAATGCTGCTCATTTCAATACCTCCGAAAGAAGATCAGACATATCATAAATCCCCGGCTCGGTTACTCCCGCCATGAATTTACCTGCTCGTACAGCTCCTACGGCAAAGACCTCACGTGAAAAAGCTTGATGAGATATGGTAAGAACCTCGTCACGACCAGCAAAAACCACATCGTGCTCACCAACGATAGTGCCTCCGCGAAGTGAGCTGATGCCTATCTGGTTATCGCCTCTGGGCTGACGTACTGAGTTGCGTTCATAAACATATTCAGCATCGTAGGGGAGTGCTTCATTGGCAGCATCAGCCAGCATAATTGCTGTGCCGCTGGGAGCATCTACCTTACGGCGATGATGCTTTTCGATGATTTCAACATCGTAATTCACACCAAGAACAGAGGCTGCTTTTTTTACAAGCTCCATCATAAGGTTGATTCCCAGAGACATATTTCCGCTTTTGAAAATTCCTACTTTTTCGGAAGCGGCTTTAATAGCTGCAAGCTGTTCTTCGCTGTGACCGGTCGTTCCGACTACAAGGCGAACGCCTTTTTCTACGCAATAGGGCAGCAGGCTGTCAAGAGAAGCAGGGGAAGAGAAGTCAAGAATACAGTCGGCTTCGCCCGTAAACTCGAATATATCGGCATAAACGGGATAATCAGAGAGCTTTTCAGTATAACGATCAATACCGGCAACAACAGTGACCTGTTCATCGGCAGCACACAGCTCAGTAAGAACTTTACCCATAAAACCGTTGCAGCCGGAAATAATAATCTTTATCATTGGTGCACCAACTTCTTTTGTTATATTAATTTCTTAGTCGATAAGACCTTTGTTTCTGAGAGCTTTCTTAGAACTTCGAGGTTCTTGTCTTCCATCTCACAAAGAGGCATTCTGAGAATACCTACATCCCAACCCATAAGGTTGAGAGCTGTCTTTACAGGAATAGGGTTAACTTCGCAGAACAGAGCATCGATGAGTTCCATATAATCTACCTGCATTTTGCCGGCTTCTGCGTAGTTGCCCTCAAGACACAGAGAAGTCATTTTTACAGTCTCGGCAGGGCAGATGTTGGAGAGGACAGAGATAACACCCTTTGCGCCCATTGCCATGAAAGGAACAGTCTGATCATCGTTGCCGGACCAGATATTCATGTCGTCACCGCAAAGTGCCAGTGTTCTGGCAACTATACCGGTGGAACCGGAAGCTTCCTTGATGCCGTTGATAAGAGGGTGGGCAGACAGCTTCTTGTAGGTTTCAGGAGTGAAACTAACGCCGGTACGACCGGGAACATTGTAAAGGATCATAGGGATCTTTACTCTGTCTGCAATGTACATATAGTGCTCATACAGACCTTTCTGAGTTGCCTTGTTGTAATAAGGGGTAACAAGAAGAAGGCCATCGGCACCGGATATCTGAGCAGCGTCAGACATTTTCAGAGCATGAGCAGTGTCGTTACTGCCGGTGCCGGCAATGATTTTAATTCTGCCGTCAGCGTGCTTTACAGCATAGTCGATAGCTGCAAGATGCTCAGGAATGCTCTGGGTGGATGCTTCACCTGTGGTGCCGCAAATAACAAGGGCGGAAACGCCGTTTTCTATCTGGTGGTCGATAAGCTGACCCAGTTTTTCAAAATCGATGAAATCGCCCTTAAAGGGAGTGACCAGTGCGGTACAGGTTCCGGTAAAAATAGGTTCTTTCATAGTTTTAAACTCCTTTCAGCAAATCAGTGGATAGCGTCGATATAACCCTCTGCGCAGAGAAGCTCGGCAAGCAGAACTGCACCGCCGGCAGCACCACGGAGAGTGTTGTGGGACAGACAGACAAACTTGAGATCATACTGTGTGTCCGGTCTAAGACGACCGATGGAGACTGCCATGCCATTCTCGAGGTTGCGGCAAAGCTTGGTCTGAGGCATATTGTCTTCTTCGAAATAATGGAGGAACTGCTTGGGAGCTGTGGGAAGCTCCAGTTCCTGGGCGCGGCCTTTGAAGTTTTTCCAAATTTCTTTAACTTCTTCTATGTTGGGACAGTTATCAAAACTGACAAAGACTGCTGCCATGTGGCCATTGGTTACAGGTACACGAAGACACTGGGTTGTGATCTGGGGTTTGACTGCGGGCACGATAACACCGCCTTCAACTTTACCCCAAACCTTCATGGGTTCCTGCTCGGACTTTTCTTCTTCACCGCCGATATAGGGAATAAGGTTATCAACCATTTCCGGCCAGGTTTCAAAGTTTTTGCCAGCCCCGGAGATAGCCTGATATGTACAGGCCAATACTTTGCTGACACCGAATTTCATCAGGGGATGAAGGGCAGGAACATAGCTCTGGATAGAGCAGTTGGATTTTACTGCTATGAATCCTCGTTTTGTTCCGAGACGTTTTTTCTGATCATCAATGACTTTGATGTGTTCGGGGTTGACTTCGGGAATGACCATTGGGACATCGGGAGTTCCTCGATGGGCGCTGTTGTTGGAAACTACGGGGCATTCAAGCTGAGCATATCTTGTTTCGAGTGCTCTGATCTCGTCTTTGTTCATATCAACGGCACAGAAAATGAAATCAACCATGCCTGCGATCTTTTCTGCATCGGTGTCGGCATTCATGATGACCATGTTTTCGGCCCATTCGGGAACGGGAACGTCCATCTTCCATCTGCCGGAAATGGCTTCACCGTAGGCCTTACCGGCGGTTCTGCTGCTGGCAGCAAGTACCACGGTTTCAAACCAGGGGTGTCCGTCCATAAGGGTTATAAAACGCTGGCCAACCATACCGGTTGCACCGACAATACCGACTTTATATTTATTCATTACTTAATACTCCTTCAAGAAACTATTAATTTACAGCGGAATTGACTAACTGAATGTCATTTTTGGTTATCATAACACTTCCCAAATAAGGGATTATGTAATATAATACAAGAATGAAACCCTGCAAAAACAAGGATTGGAAAAAGTTTCAGTGTTCTCAATTGCTTATTTTAATGTTAACATATTACAAAAATTGTGTCAATGATTCACCCTTGCCAACGCAACCAAAAATGGAGGCCATAATGATTGGATTTTTCATACATAGTCTAAAAAGAAAGAGCTCGGCAGTAATTGCAGTGTTATTTTCGATGATTTTCTGCCTTAATACTGTTCTTTTTACTGCTTCAGCAGCTGACATAGTATTAACTGACAGTACTATAAATGCATCAAATCCTGCAATTTCAAACACTCAGATTGTTGGTGATAACGACCACGATATTATTCGGGTAGGTCTTTATTATGCCAATGATGCACTCCCAACTGCCAATCTTCAGAACTATATCGGTTCAGGATTTGAGTTTGGATATTTCGACAGTGAATACAGATTTGTTTCTCTTGCTCATACAGATATTACAGCCATAACCATGGCAAAAGACAGTAACCTTTACCTCAACGGTTCTGTTTACAATGAAAACGGCACAGGCAGCTTGCTTGGAGCATGGCACGTTCAGCTTGCAGATACATACAGTGATTATGATGATGCTTATACAGCATCAATGAATTACGATAATGCTTTTCCTGCTTATGAAAACGGCAGATTTGTTGTTCGTATAGGTCATTATGCTTCATCAGCAGATGCGCAGAATGCGGCATCAGACTATCTCGGGGCTTCTGCTGTTGGTCAGAGCACTACCTGTATCACTGTATGCAAACTAACAACAAATGATATCATTTTTGAATTTGATTACAAAGAGTTTTCTAATTTTGCAGTAATGCCCGTATCTCATGGCGAGAAGGCAGTTACATGGTTCAAAGGATATAAATATCATGGTGGTTTTCAGTATACCAGAGCCGAAGGTAATGACATTACTATTATGAATTTCGTTGATATTGACGATTATGCAGCCGGTGTTATTGCTTATGAGATGAGTTCCTCATGGCCGCTGGAAGCTCTTAAAGCCCAGGCACTTTGTGCAAGAAGTTACGCAGTATCCTGCAACAACCATAAGACATTCGATGTTTGTCCCACCACCTCCTGCCAGGTTTACAGGGGAGTATATTCCGGCAGCAATGAAGCTGTTATCAGACAGGCTGTTGAAGAAACTTCAGGCCAGTGTATATATTATAACGGTGAAGTAATCAAAGCATATTTTCATTCCTCTGACGGCGGGGCAACAGAAAGCTCATATAACACCTGGGGAGGAGAAAGACCTTATCTCGTTGGCAAGATCGACCCTTACGAAAAAGAAACATCTAACCCCAATGCCAATTGGACCTATTATTATACCCTTGATGATTTCACCAGTATTTTGAACAAGAGAGGTTACAGCAATAACGGCATTGCCCATGTTGAAGTGACCGAGTATTCTGCGTCCGGAAATGTAAATGAGCTTACTTTTACAACTAAAAACGGAAACACGATAGTTATTACCGGTGACGATACCAGAGGTATATTTGAAAACTCGTCTTCGGGCAAGTTTTTCAGCCGACATTTTAAAATATTTGGACCCGGTGAAGCTGTTGATGCATCTTCGTCAGCTGCGCTGTTCGTTAATGACGGACGTAATTCCATTTCTTCGGGAAGCTATTCCGTTTTAACATCAGTTGGCGTTGTTCAGTCGTCAGGAGAACTTAGCGTAATTACCGGAAGTGGCCAAATTTCCAAAGCAGAAACCCAAACGGATTCTTCAACGGGTACTGTCCTCAGTCAGGATAAGTATGTTATTACAGGCGGTGGTTGGGGCCACAATGTTGGTATGAGTCAGTACGGTGCCAAAGCCATGGCTGAGCTTGGTAAAACCTATGACGAAATTATCAAATTCTATTTTACCGGCGTAACCATCGGATAAGTTATTGATCTGTGAGGATATAATTTTGAAAACAAGTGATTTCTACTACGATCTTCCTCAGGAGCTTATTGCTCAAACACCTATAGAGAAACGTGACAGTTCCAGACTTCTTACACTCAACAGGGTTACAGGAAAGACCGGGCATCATCATTTTTATGAGCTTATTGATATGCTCAAACCGGGCGACTGTCTTGTTATGAATAACTCCAGAGTATTGCCGGCCAGACTTCTCGGTGTTCGTGATCCCAGTGGTGGTCACGTTGAAGTGCTGCTGCTGCGTGACATGGGAGATAAGTGCTGGGAATGTATGACAAAACCCGGCAGAAAAACTCAGCCCGGTCAAAAGCTGAGTTTTGGTGACGGTCAGTTGAAGGCTGAGGTTGTTGAAAGCCTTGATGGCGGAAATAAACTGATACGTTTTGAATATGATGGAATCTTCCTTGAGGTGCTTGAACGTCTGGGAAACATGCCGCTGCCGCCTTATATCAAGGAACGGCTGGAAGATCCCGAACGATACCAGACAGTGTATTCAAAAGAAGTCGGCTCTGCAGCTGCCCCCACTGCCGGTCTGCATTTTACGAAGGAAATGCTTTCAAGGATTGAACAGTCAGGAGTAAAGCTGGCTTATGTGACACTTCATGTGGGAATAGGCACTTTCCGACCTGTCAAAGTAGATGATGTTAATGAGCATAAGATGCACAGCGAATACTGCGTTATTCCGAAGGAAACAGTTGATATTCTTAACGAAACCCGAAAAAACGGCGGTAGAATTGTCGCAGTCGGAACCACAACATGCAGAACACTGGAATCTTTTGTCAATGAAGACGGCAGCTTTATCGAGCGGTCAGGCTGGACAGATATTTTTATCTATCCCGGATACAGATTTAAGGCTATTGATGCACTTGTAACTAACTTCCATTTACCCGAAAGTACGCTGATAATGCTCGTTTCCGCCTTTGCAGGAAAAGAGAACACTCTTGCCGCTTATGATGAAGCTGTTCAGGAACGCTATCGTTTCTTCAGCTTTGGCGATGCCATGTTTATCAGCTAGAACAGGAGAAGAATCGTGAGCTTTACACTATTAAAGAAAGAAGATAAAGCACGAAGAGGTATTTTTGAAACACCTCACGGCACAATACAAACGCCTGTATTTATGAATGTAGGCACTCAGGCTGCTATAAAAGGCGGTCTGTCGGCTTTTGACCTGAAGAATATTGGGTGCCAGGTCGAGCTGTCCAACACTTATCACCTTCACTTACGTCCAGGCGATGAAGTGGTCAAAAAAATGGGTGGACTTCATAAGTTCATGAACTGGGATCGCCCTATACTTACCGATAGCGGTGGGTTTCAGGTATTTTCACTTGCAGGACTCAGGAAGATAACCGAAGAGGGCGTAAGCTTTTCTTCCCATATAGATGGCCGCAAGATTTTCATGGGTCCTGAAGAGAGCATGAATATCCAGTCCAATCTCGGTTCTGACATTGCAATGGCTTTTGACGAATGTATTGAGAATCCTGCACCCCGTTCCTATGTTGAACAGTCTTGTGAACGGACTTACCGTTGGCTTGGCAGATGTAAAGATCAGCTGGAGCGCAGAAGTCAGATGGCTGATACTGTAAATCCGGGTCAGATGCTCTTCGGCATTAATCAGGGCGGAACCTATGCCGATTTGCGAATTGAACATATGAAAAAGATCGCAAAGTATGACCTGCCCGGATATGCTATTGGCGGTCTTGCGGTAGGGGAGAGCACCGAAGAAATGTACCGCATCATCGATGCTGTTGAGCCTTATATGCCTGGAGACAAGCCAAGATATCTTATGGGGGTCGGTACACCATCAAATATCATTGAGGGTGTTGCCAGAGGCGTTGACTTCTTTGACTGCGTTATGCCTGCAAGAAACGCGCGACACGCAAAGCTGTTTACCTGGTCCGGCGCAATCAATATGAAAAATGCCAAATATGAAACAGACCCAAGCCCTATTGATCCGGAATGTGACTGCCCGGTGTGCCGCAGATATACAAGAGCGTATATACGGCACCTGTTCAAGGCGGATGAAATGCTGGCAATGAGACTTGCTGTTTGCCACAATTTATACTTCTATAATAAGCTGACTGAGCGTATCCGTGATGCTCTGGATAACGGTACTTTTGGAGAATTCAGAGATAAATACTCAGAAAAACTGTCAAGAAGGATATAAAAAGCAAAAAACACTTGAAAATATCCTTTATTGACAATATAATAGCCTTATTGAACTACTATTAGGAGGAAAACCATGGGAGCCGAAACTTCTTCTCTGCTGGCAACTCTTCTGCCATTCGTAATTCTTATCGTCATCTTCTACTTCCTTCTTCTCCGTCCCGAGAAGAAAAAGAAACAGCAGCTGACCGATATGCGTAACAGCCTTTCAGTCGGTGACGAGGTTACCACTATTGGCGGCATCGTTGGCAAGATTTGCCACATTAAGGATGACCTTATTACCATCGAAACCGGTGCTGACGAGGTTCGCATCCAGTTCTCCCGCTGGGCCATCTCCACTAAGGGAACCCAGACTTCTGAACAGTAAAACTGTTTTCTGAAAAACAAGAATAAAACACCCTCCCGGAAAATAGAGTGTACAAAGAATTTGCACCATGACGGGAGGGTGTTTTATGCGCAAAAAAGAAGTTTACGGACGGCAAGAAATAATTACAAGAGTAAAGCTGTCTGTTGTTATGTCATTTTTATCAATAGTTATTACGGTAATGATTCTGTTTTTATTTTCTCTTCTCATTGAAAAAGAAAGCCTGCCTCCCGAAGCATCAGAAGTGGTTTCTGAGGTAGTCATAATTATAATGACGTTGGTTTCGGCACTGCTGGCAGTCAACAAACTGGAAGGGAAAACACTCATCAGTGGTTTATCCATATCAATAATTACGGTGCTCTTATTGCTCACAGGGTCGCTGTTCTTTAAGGGAAGCAGAGATATATCAATCGCCATCATTGGAGGCTGCCTGGCAGCAGGAGCAGCCGCAGGCATTATCGGAGGTCGAAAACGTAAAATAAAATAGGAAAACTTTGCTGTAAACCTTTTGTAACCCCAAGAAACGGCATTGTAACCATTTTGTAAAAAACGACACATTTATGCAAGATGCACAAATGTGTTGTTTTTACTTAAAAAATCAAAAACAAATATTGGTCAATTCATGTTAGAAACAGCCTAAAAGCATCATGCAACCAATTGTACTTTACACCGGTAGGCGTACACTAGATGTTGCGATACACAGTGTCATTTTTGCTTAAAAAAGCAAACCAGAATCAAGAGTAGACATAATATTGTTGACATAACACCTTAGCCATAATTAACAAAAAATATTTAAACCTGTTGATTTTCCTTGAAAAACACTGTATTTTGCGGTATATTATGTTCACAAAGCATTATGTCAATTGAGGGAACCTAAGATTATGTCCAGACTCAGCTTTATAGGTGCAGGTAATATGGCAGATGCCATACTCACGGGCGTGACAAGTTCTTTACTTTACAACGCTTCGGATATTTGTATCTCAAATAGTGGTTGCTCGAAGCTTGTAAAGTATGACGCTTTACAGTTATCAACGACTACAAATAATGTTGAAGCAGCGAAGTTTGGTGACATAATCATTCTTGCGGTCAAACCGCAGAACTATGATGAAGTCCTTCGTGAGATATCTTCTGTAGTGTGCGGCAAGTGTCTTGTTTCACTTGCTCCCGGTATAAGTACTGCACACATCATGGATTTATGTCCCGATGCTTATGTTGTCAGAACAATGCCGAATACACCTCTTCTTGTAGGTAATGGTACCACAGCTGTTTGTAAAAATGAAGCCGTACCGAATGAGATTTTTGAAAATGTTTTGAAAATATTTTCCTGTTCCGGTAAGGTGTTCATCGTTCCCGAAGATAAGATGAATGAGATAATTGCTGTCAGTGGTTCTTCTCCTGCGTTTTTCTTCAGGTTTGTTCAGTCTATTGTTGATTCTGCTGCTTCTCTTGGCATTGATTCCGACACCGCTCTTGCAATGGCTGCAAATACGATGTTAGGCTCTGCCTTCATGCTTTTGAACAGCGGCAGATCTGCTGCTGATCTGGTTGAACAGGTTTCTTCCAGGGGAGGCACCACTGTTGCTGCGCTATCTGCTTTCGATGATTACCATTTTGAAAATATGGTAAATGAAGCTGTTTTGCGTTGTACCAAGAGAGCTTATGAATTAGGCAAATAGTTCTTGTTTGTTTTGTTACCTCATATTAATAATATGAGGTGAGCGTTATGACAAGGAATCAATTATTCAAGGACGAGCTTCCTTATTTGCTGTTTTTGGTTGCTATGTTTGCTTGCGGTTGTGCTTTGGGCCGTTTTGTTTCTTTAAACCTATCCGGAAGCGGTCTTGCTGCAGCCCAAGAAGTTGCAGATGGGTTACTGAACGGTAACATCGAGCTTACAACTTTTGAGCGACTGCTCAACAGCTTATCAACGGTAGGGAAGTTTCCGATATTAGTTTTTCTGCTGAGCATGTCTTCGTTTGGAAAACTTATAACCGGTCCTGTCTTTGCGGTTCAAGGTTTTTTAATGACCTTTTTTACCGGTTGCATCTCTACTGTAACCGGAAGAACTGCACTCGTTGCAAGTTTTTGCGTTTTACTACCATCTTGTATTTTCTCGCTGCCCTGTATGCTGCTGCTGGCCAAAAGCGGTCATCGGGGAAGCGGCAGAATAAATAACGGCAAATCATCTGTCAGATATCTCTTGCTGCTGGTTCCGGCAGTTTTTGCAGATATGTATCTTTGCCCGGTATTGCTTAGAATATTTTATTCTTGAGTAACACGGTGTTTGCCAAAATTCAATGCGGTTTTTACCGCGGAGAGGACGTTAGGTATGCAGGATTACCTGAAAAAGTATGAGGAATACCTTACAACTGAAAAGAATGCGTCAGCCAACACTTTGAGTTCGTACATGCGTGACCTTCGCCAGTACAGCGATTATCTTGATCGTACCGGTGCTGCCGATATTGTAAATGCTGACAGAGATGTCATTGCTGAGTATCTCGAAAAGCTTACTGAAGCAGGCAAGTCAGCCGCAACCGTAACCAGAAGTGTTGCTTCCATCAAGAGCTTTTATGCCTATTTGATCACGCTGGGAGTTGTTGAAACCAACCCCTGCAAAAATGTAACGGCTGTAAAGGTAGAAAGAAAGCTTCCGCAGATTCTTACCGGTCAGGAGGTTGAACTGCTTTTGCAGCAGCCCAAGTGTACCGATATGAAGGGCTATCGTGATAAAGCTATGCTTGAGCTTCTTTACGCGACAGGAATCCGAGTTACTGAGCTTATTTCTCTTGATGAGGCCAATGTAAATCTTGGAGCAGGATTCATTCGCTGCTTCAGTAAAGCCAAGGAACGCATAATTCCCCTTTATCCCGGTGCTATCAAGGCTTTGACTGATTATATCCAGAATATTCGTCCCAATATGATTGCAAATGAGCAGGAAACTGCACTTTTTGTAAACATGAACGGTGAACGTATGACCCGTCAGGGTTTCTGGAAAATAATCAAGCATTATCAGGAAAAAGCACAGATAGAGAAGGATATTACTCCTCATACGTTGCGGCATTCTTTTGCTACTCATTTGCTTGAAAACGGTGCTGATTTAAAATCTATCCAGGAAATGCTCGGACATGCCGACATCAGTTCTACTCAGATTTATGCTCAGCTTGCCAACCAGCATCTTAAAGACGTATATAACAAGTACCATCCGAAAGCATAGGTGTTTCAATGTCGCTGTTTTTCAATTCCAAGAAGTTTTATAAACCCGGTCCGGGTGTTGAAAAGGACGAACCTCAGAAAATTGCACCTGTAAGGTTCTTTGAACTGTTTGGCAGGAAGTTCTGGAAATACATTGAACTCAACCTCGTCTATTTTCTTATACTGCTGCCGATCATTCTGTACATTTATACCTTCATTTATCAAAGTTCCTTTCAGGCACTTGAGTCAGCAGGAATAGTACTTGGTGATTTTTATACTCTGATACTTCATCTTGCGATGATGTACTTTGAATATGTCCCGGTATTTATCCAGATTATTCTGCTTATTGCTTCGGTCATATGCTATGGACCTGCCAAGGCTGGCATGACCTATGTGCTTCGCAACTTCACCAATGAACGTCATTCGTGGCTGTCGGATATGTTTGATAAGGCTAAGGAAAACTTCCGTCAGGGATTGTTTTTCGGTATCCTTGATATAATAGTTTACCTTGTCGTGTTCTACAACCTGGCATATGCAAACGGCGAAGGTATGATGCGCATAGCAAAGTATCTATCTATCCTGTTCTTTGTTTTTTACGGATTCATGAAGAGATATATCTATCAGATGATAGTAACTGTCAATCTTTCGGTTTTTGACATTTTCAAAAACGCATGGCTGCTTGCTTTTATCGGTATCTTTAGAAACGTTGGTGTTTCTATAGTAAACGGTCTTATATGGGTTGGTACCATCATCCTTATCGTAACTTTCTCGATGCTTGAAATTCCTATTCTTGCATGTTTGATTTTCTCATTTACTTCTTATCTCGGCGTATTTGCAACATATCCGCTGATCAGGAAGTACCTTGTTGATCCTATTCTTGCGCAGCAGGAAGGGGAGACCTCTGAATCTGTAACCGACGAAATAACAAATTTCGACGAGAATAACTGATTATCTTTCTAATACCCCAGCATAAACCCCCGGAAGCTGCTCACTTCCGGGGGTTTAAACTTATCATAAATTCTTACACGATTTGACATTTTACGATATTTTTAGATTTTTTAAATTTTTTGAAAAAAGGGCTTGCTTTTTTCTAAACCTTGTGGTACTATAACGGGGCTGATTTCCGGGTGTGGCGAAGTTTGGTATCGCGCTTGAATGGGGTTCAAGAGGCCGCTGGTTCGAATCCAGTCACTCGGACCAAAACACGGTAGTCCTTATGGGCTGCCGTGTTTTTGCTTTTGTTTTGTTGAGAGAACCGGTCGCATTGATCAAATAGAGGCTGTCCTTATGGGCAGTCTGTTTTGGTATTTTGGAAGTTATTTCTTTCCTCATATTTAGCTTTTATCAGGAGATTCTATTTGTGAGGTGATAATTCATGGACAATATAATTATTGATTCAGATACAGCGTACTACAAAAAAGAAGCCAAAGAACGTCCCATTTCAAGGATTTATCCCGTGATAGACAATGACCTTGCCCGGGATAATATTGAAAACGACCTTTCTGCTGCCGATCTTCAGGATTTATAAGAAATTTGAATTAGCTGCTATCTCAAACTATTGAGATGGCAGCAAAAATTATATATTGACATTTTGTATTTGTGTGATATAATTCATTTAACAATTAGGTTAAATGTTAAATGAAGGAGGGGAGTCTGAATGTCATTACAAAATACTCTTAAAGCCTTAGCCGATCCGATTCGCCGTGAGATCATGAATATGCTCAAAGACGGCAGATTGTCTGCGGGAGAGATTTCAGAAAAATTTGATGTATCAGGTCCGTCAATATCCAGGCATCTTTCAGTACTGAAAGATGCAGATCTCATTCGTGATACCCGTGAGGGTAAGTACATTTATTATGAGCTTAATGCTTCTGTTCTGGAAGAAATAATGCTTTGGTTAACCAATTTGAAAGGGGAGTAACAACGTGTTTAGAGAAAAGAAATTCCTGATAATCATTACCAGCGCTGCAATTATGCTGCCTGCGCTCTTTGGCCTTATCTTTTGGAATCAGCTGCCAACGGAGATTGCAACCCACTGGAACGCAGCAGGTGAGGTTGATGGCTGGAGCAGCAAGTCCTTTGCGGTGCTGGGTTTGCCTGCTATACTTCTTGGCGTCCACCTTCTGTGCATTGCAATGACCGCCATTGACCCCAAACACCAGAATCACGGGAGTAAGATTTTGAACCTGGTTTTGTGGATCAGTCCGGTTCTTTCCATCGCTTGCTGCGGAGCTACTTATGCTCATTCTTTTGGTATTGATATGGATATGAATCGGTTTATGCCGATTATTGTCGGTATAGTGTTTATCGTTATAGGAAACTATCTGCCGAAGTGTAAGCAGAACTATACTATTGGGATCAAACTGCCATGGACACTCAACAACGAGGAAGTTTGGAACAGAACTCATCGCCTGTGCGGAAGGCTGTGGGTCGTTGGCGGTATCGTTATGGCAACTTCTGCATTTTTGCCTGATGAATCGATGGTGGCAATTATGGTATCTGTATTGGTGATCCTTATTGCGGTTCCTGTGGTTTACTCATGGCAGCTTCACAAAAAACTCATCTGATATAAATGATCATATAATTAATCCCCGCAGATTATCTGCAGAGACTCCGCTTTGCCTGTCATTTCGAACATCGCTGAAGGCAATGGAGAAATCCCCATCTTGAACAAAAACAAGATGGGGATTCTTTTGTGTTAAAAAACAAGCTGCACAAGCAGCATGTAGCACACTGTTGCACCGGCGATGGAAAGCAGCATCTGACGTTTCCAAAGATGCAGCAGGATCGTTATTGCGATAGCAATAAGCTCGGGAATACCGTGGCTTCCTGATAGAATACTTACGTTTTTAAGACAGTACACCACAAGCATACCAAAGATGGCAGCAGGCAGTGCTTTGCCAAGATACTCAATATATTTGGGCGTAGTGCGCTTTTCAGAAAAGATGATGAATGGCAGAAAGCGTGTTGCCATAGTTGCGACAGCGCAAATTGCGATGGTGATTATATGCTGTGTTCCTGTCATATCGGATCACCTGCTTTCTCAATAGGCTTACGCAAAAATGTCAGCAGGCACAAAATGGTGATCATGGTGGGTATCATAAATGAATCAGCACCAAAGATAATAAGGCATATGATCGAAGCTGCAAGACCGATTATTGATGAAATGTGACTTTTTTCTTTTATCAGTTGTTCCAGAAGAATGACCACAAACATGGCTGACATAGCAAAGTCAAGACCTTCTGTATTGAATTCTATCAAAGAACCAAGCAAACCGCCCAACAGGGAACCGGTTATCCAATACAGTCGGTTGAGCATTGTTACAAACAGCATGAACCATCCTTTATCAACGTCCTCCGGCGGTTCAATACTGCAGTTGATCGAGAATGTTTCGTCGCAAAGTCCAAGAATAAGATAGAATCTCTTCCAGCCAAGACCTTTATATTTATCAAGCATTGCAATTCCGTAAAAGAGGTGTCTTACCTGAACCAACAGAGCCATAATAAGCGTCTGAACAGGCGCAAATGCGCTCAGCAGCATTGTTACCATGACAAACTGAAGCGAGCCGCCAAAGACAATTATGCTTATCAGCAGGGGATACCAGAAGCTGAATCCCGAGACATTCATAAGTATTCCATAGGCAATACCCAAAAAACCAAAACCTGCCAGAATCGGTATGGTATGAGGAAAGGCAGCCTTTAGAGCTTTAAGTCGTTTTCCTTTTTGTTTAACGTCCATGTATTTTTATTCACTCCTTGTATGCCGATTTTAGCACCTATACGTTTCGTAATCAATAAGCGTAATGAACAAAATAACCGCTGTGGATGATAGGACACCACAACGGTTTTATGCTTATTTTTTGCTTGCCCCGAATCTTGGAGGCTCCACCTTATCAGGATTAAGGTTATTGGTTCCCTTTGAAAGGTCAAAGTATATTCTTGAATCTGCAGTCACACCGAAATCCTTGTTTGAGCCGCTGTCCTGAATCTTGTTGAATGCTTCACGGAACATGGCGTTGTGAGCTTCCTCACGGTTCAGCAAAAAGTCAATGGTGTCACGAACCTTTTTATCATTGATCTGACGATACAGATATTCATATACCACCTTTGCTCGCTGTTCAGATGCAATATTCGAAAGCAAATCAGCACACAGGTCACCGGTAACGGTAACATAGTCCGCAGTCCATGAATAACCGGATGCATTAATAAGACCGGGATTCAGACCAAGAATTACATGGCTCTGTATCTCTCCTGCAGTAACCTGCTGAGCCTCGACATCATGACCGTTGAGAAGGTTGATCGTCTGCGCCACCATTTCCATGTGGCCAAGTTCTTCGGCAGCAATATCCATAAACAGGTCCTTGATTTCGGGATCCTTGATGCGGAAGCTCTGTGAAAGATACTGCATGGCAGCTTTAAGCTCACCGTTGCCGCCGCCAAGCTGTTCCTGCAGCAAGGCTGCATACTGAGGGTTTGCTTTCTCTACGGCTACAGGGTGAAACAGCTGTTTTTCGTGTTTAAACATTTTATCCGCTCCTTTCCATGGTATTATTTGCTTTTTGCTTTCTTATATTCACCCATGTATGGTATAATAAATGCAATAACACATGAAGGAGTAAAACATGTTAACAATAGGCTGTCATCTTTCATCTTCAAAAGGCTATCTTGCCATGGCTAAAGAGGCCGTTTCAATAAATGCAAACACTTTTCAGTTTTTTACACGCAATCCAAGAGGCGGTAACGCAAAACCCCTTGACACGTCTGATATTGCCGCCTATAACGATTTTGCAGCTGTCAACGGCATTGGTGTAATCCTTGCTCATGCGCCCTATACGCTCAACGCCTGCGCCGCAAAAGAGGATCTGAGGGATTTTGCATACCGTGTTATGACCGAAGATATTTCACGTCTTGAACTGATACCCGGAACCATGTATAATTTCCATCCCGGCAGTCATGTTAAACAGGGAACTGAAAAGGGAATAGAGCTGATATCCGGAATGCTGAACCGTGTATTGTTCGACGGAATGCAAACCACTGTTCTGCTGGAAACCATGGCAGGCAAGGGCAGTGAGGTCGGTGGACGCTTTGAAGAACTCAGAGCCATTATCGACAGGGTAGAGTTGAGGCAACATATGGGCGTATGCCTTGATACCTGTCATGTCTACGACGGTGAATACGACATAGTAAATGATCTGGACGGAGTTCTTGATGAATTTGACAGGGTAGTGGGGCTGGAGCGACTGAAAGCCATTCACATCAACGACAGCAAGAATCCATTCGGCAGCCATAAGGACCGTCACGAAAAGATAGGTGAGGGCAGTATCGGTATTGATGCTTTTGAGAGGATAATAAATCACCCCGCATTACGCGATCTGCCATTTTATCTTGAAACTCCTAACGAACTTGACGGATATGCAAGGGAAATAGCACTGCTGCGATTGTTGTATAAATAATGTCATTACTCTAACGACTATGATGCTAAAAATCCCCCATCTTATTGAGTACAATGCTCTTTAAGATGGGGGATAGGTTTTATTATTTTCTTATTAGGCCGTCTTTTTTCATTTTTTTGCTTTTTTTCGCGATGGTCTTGTTACGTTCCCATTTAGCTTTCAGAAACTCGGCCTTATCATCGGCAAATTTTGCTTCCTGCTTTAGGCTGCAATAGCTCTCCCATCGTTCGGCAGAAAGCAATCCGTTTTCAATTGCGGCAATGACAGCACAACCGGGTTCATTCTGATGTCGACAGTCTGAGAAACGACAATTATTGATGTATTTTTCAACATCGGCAAAAGCATCTTCAATTCCGTCAGCAGCATTCCAAAGTCCCAGTTCTCTCATTCCGGGTGTATCAATTATCATAGCTCCGTTGTTTAGCATAATAAGCTGGCGATGAGTTGTAGTATGTCGTCCTTTGCCGTCATTGTCCCGTATACTGTTGACAAGCATAACTTCTTCACCTGACAGAGCGTTTACAAGACTTGACTTTCCAACACCTGATGACCCAAGGAAAACTATGGTCTTTCCCGGCATAAAATAAGTATTTAACGATTCCAGTCCTGCTCCTGTTTTAGAACTGACTGCATGAACAGGTACGCCGATAGCAACTCTATTAGCCGTATTTATGATTTCATTGTGACTTCCCGGCAGGTCTGATTTTGTAAGTATCACAACGGGCTGCGCTCCTGACTGCCAAGCAAGGGTCAGATAACGCTCAAGACGATTCTTGTTAAAATCCTGATTTAAAGACTGCATGATGAATACATAATCAAAATTAGCTGCAACTGCTTGTTCTCCTCGTCCGGGAGAAGGATCTTTTCGTGCAAAGTATGTTCTTCTTGGAAGTGTTTTTGTTATCAAACTGTCGCCATAGGGATTGTAGATAAAACTCACAAAATCTCCGGTAGTTGGATATGGCCCAAAATCATTATAAAAAGCTCCCTGTTTCAGTTGGGCATAAGCATTTCCATACTCAAATACGATTTCAAATCGATTGCGGTGTACTGATGTTATCCTTGCAGGAAAGGTATTATCTTCTGTTTTCAGGTTTTCAAAACCGTAGTTGCTTATATTCAAAATTTATATCCTCCAAATTCAGCTTTGATATTTTGAATGTTGTGTTCTTCATAACACATCAACTCCTTTCAAATACCGTCTGAAAATGGGCGCAAAAATACCGCGGCAAAGCAACCTTTGATTCATTGGCTGCTTACTGCGGCTGAAAGGTTACTTAATTGAATGCACGACAACGTAGGAGGTCACAGCCTCCCAAAATTATCGCACCCATATTCAGTTATACGGCGATTACCTCGTACACAGTCATTATTATAGTCTCCTTTCCACCTGAGGTCAGGCAAGTATGGTATCAGTTTACTCCTACAGTTTAGGTATGTCAATATGTAAGCAAACAGCCGCAGGTTTTATGCCTGCGGCTGCCGCTTTATTATGAAAAGAAAGAAAATGAATTCCCGACATCTGTTCTACAGTTTAAGTTTAATTGAAATCTATACTGAGATAAAGGCTCAAAAAGCTTGATTTGTTATCAATTTGTGGATTGATAATTAATATGGATACAAAATTGTTTGATTGACTAAACATCAATCTTGTTCTATTATTATACAAAGGAAAATATTTCGGAGGTAGACTTTGAAGAATCTGGAATTGGAGATCAAGAATTTACAAACCGAGCTGGACGAGCTTAAGGTCGAGCTTGAACAGGCGAGCAGGGGATACAACTCGTTCAGAAGAGATATGTTTTTTGTCCATGCTCTTGGCGGTGGGTTTTATCCGTCTATCGAGCATCTTTCGAATGATGCTTCTCTTTCAAACATAGATCTTTCACGCCCCGATTTTGTTATTTTTACTTCAAGAACTGAAAAGTGGGGGCCTCTTTTTGCAGATGAAACCAACATTGACTATCGTGACATGTTTTTTATTCTCCGAAATGTGTTGGAAGATGTCTTTGATTCATCTGTATCTGCTGCAGCTGCAGAGTATATGGGATATACGGTCGTAATTGTCAACTTTGATTCCTCTGTTCCCGGCAGTTTTGATGCAATCAAGAGGTCTGCCGTCAATGCAATTGAGTTTCTTGAAACTAATTTTGATATCAGTATCACGATTGCAGCAAGCAGAGTATATTCAGATGCCATGAAGATACCCGAAATGTTCAATGAGACTCTTGATATTTTTGAGTATCAGCAACTTGTGTGCGATGATGATGTTCAGCTCATATGTTACGATGATCTTCTGCATACAAACCTTCCTCCTTCATCAACAAAATATCTAAGCCTTGAAACAAAAATGCTCAATTGTATTCAAACTCAGGATTTTGACGGACTTCGTCAGTCCATACACGAGCTTGTTTCCAGGGAGTTTATTGATACACAGCCGTCAATAAATACCTTTAAATTCAGAATTTACGGTATGGTCAACAGCATGCTTTATATGACCGACGCCCTTAAGGATATACTTGGTTTTGATTTTTATATGCAGCTCAACCCCGGTCACAGGCTTGTTGAATCAGGACGCACTCTTAATGATTTTCTGCTGACTACCGATGCAATAATCGACGAGATAGAGGAACACTTCAACACCCGAAAGAAAGAAGAACCGCCCCAGTGGGTAGTGGAAATTGATAAGTTTATCGACGAGAACTTCCGTGACTTCAACCTGTCTGTAAATTATATAGCCGATCGTTTTAATCTAAGCCCCGCATACTGCTCAAGAATCTACCGCCAGTACAGGGGAGAGCGGCTGTTTGATGCTCTGCAGAAAAAACGTCTTGAAGCAGCAAAGCAGATGTTGTCAAGCACCGATACAGTTAAAGATATTGCAGACAGCTGCGGTTTTTCAAGCTCGCTTACAATGAACCGTGCTTTCAAACGATACGAAGGCGTTTGTCCATCAAAACTCAGAGGATAAACGATACTGTCGCTGAGAAATCCCCATCTTACGGCACTCGCAGCTTTTTAAGATGGGGATTTTTCAATTACTGACACGATGTTCTGAATAACATATTCAAGTTGCCAATAACGATAAGATATGATACAATGTTTTATTGGAATAAAAGGCGGATTTTTCCGTTAATTAAGATATAAGAGGTTATCACAATGGATACTGCAAAGAAAATAATGGTTTCCGGAATCAAACCCAGCGGAGACCTTACTCTTGGTTCCTATATAGGCGCCATCAAAAACTGGATAGCTCTTGCCGACGAATATGATTGCTATTACTTCATGGCCGATCTTCACGCCATAACCGTTCGTCAGAACCCTGCAGATCTTCGCCGTCGTACCACCAATCAGCTGGCGCAGTATGTTGCTTGCGGTCTTGACCCGGAGAAAAATACTCTTTTCATTCAGAGCCATGTGCCGGCTCACGCTGAGATGGGTTGGGTTCTCAACTGTTATGCCATGTTCGGTGAATTGAGCCGCATGACCCAGTTTAAGGATAAAAGTGCAAAAAATGCCGACAATATCAACGGCGGTCTTTTTACCTATCCTGCTCTGATGGCCGGTGATATCCTGCTTTATAATGCCGACTATGTTCCCGTAGGCGAGGACCAGAAGCAGCACTGCGAGCTTACCCGTGATATCGCCAACCGATTCAATGGCATTTACGGTGATGTTTTCAAGGTACCCGAGCCTTATATTGCAAAGGTCGGCGCCCGCATCATGAGTCTTGCCGATCCCACCTCCAAGATGTCAAAGTCTGAAGACGAGGATAAAGGCCGTATCCTTATTACCGACAAGCCGGAGGATATCATGCGCACTTTCAAGCGTGCCATAACCGACAGCGATACCGGTGCCGGATGTGTCCATTACGATCCCGAGAATAAACCCGGCGTATCCAATCTGATGACCATTTATTCTTGTGCTACAGGCAAGACCTTTGCCGAAATCGAAAAGGAATTTGCTTCAGCCGGTTACGGTGTATTCAAACCCGCTGTTGGCGAGGCTGTTGTTGAAATGCTCCGTCCTATCCGTGAAAAGAGCGAGGATCTTATGAAAAACAAGGATTACCTCAATAAACTCATGGCAGACGGTGCCGAAAAGGCTTCCCGTGTAGCAAACAGAACACTGAAAAAGGTATATAAGAAAATCGGCTTTGTTCTGCCGAATGGTAAATAAACTATGACTTTAGAAACATATTCACATGTATTGATAACTCTTGGCGTGGCTGTTCTGGCGTCTTTCCTGTTCACTCCCGTTGTAAAGGCTTTTGCCAATAAAGTGGGTGCGGTCGACATACCAAAAGACGATCGCCGCATGCATAAGGAACCTGTCCCGCTGCTTGGCGGATTAGCGATTTTCCTTTCTTTCATGCTTGCCGTACTGTTATTTGCCGAGATAGACCGCCAGATCAAGGGCATGCTGTTGGGCGCTGTAATTATCGTCCTGTTGGGAGTTATCGACGATATCCGCCCTTTGAACGCAATTTTTAAATTCGCAGTTCAAATTCTGGCGGCTGTTGTTGCCGTAGCTCACGGCAACGTCATCCAGTTCCTTTCCAACCCGATTTTCTTCGGAGAAAGCCTGTATTTTAATCTCGGATTCCTTGCTGTTCCCGTTACTGTTGTCTGGATCGTCGCCATTACCAACGCTGTCAATCTGATAGACGGTCTTGACGGACTGTCTGTTGGCGTTTCTGCCATCAACTCAGCAAGCCTTCTTGTTATATCACTGCTTGTCAGCGATGTTAATGTTGCCATTATGGTTGCAGCTCTTCTTGGTGCTTGTCTTGGATTCATGCCCTACAATATAAATCCCGCCAAGATATTCATGGGCGATACCGGTGCCACTTTTTTGGGATATATCCTTGCAGTACTGTCTATTCAGGGCTTGTTTAAATTCTACACCATCATTTCTTTCCTTGTACCGTTCCTTATTCTTGGTGTACCCATATTTGATACTGTTACTGCGTTTTTCCGCCGCATTATCAAAGGTCAGGCGCCCTGGAAAGCTGACCGCAGTCATATCCACCATAAGCTGATAGACATGGGATACAGTCAGAAGCAAAGCGTTGCCATATTGTATCTTGTAACCGCAATTCTTGGACTTTCCGCTGTTATGCTGACCACTGAAGGCTGGGTAAAGTTTTTGATTCTTGCAATTGACGTTGTTCTTGTTATCTTTATCACCAGATGGATCCACGAGAAGTCTCATCATCACGAAAAGGAAAATGAAGAATGAAAAAGATTAAAGTTATGACCGTGTTTGGTACCAGACCGGAGGCTGTTAAAATGGCTCCTCTGGTCAAGGAACTGCAAAGCCGTAACGAAATTATCAGCATTTGCTGTGTTACCGGTCAACATCGTGAGATGCTGGACTCGATGCTGCAGGTTTACGGTATTACTCCCGATTACGACCTTGATATAATGGAGAAAAACCAGACGCTGTCCACCATTACCTGCAAGGCTCTTGCCGGCATGGAAGATGTACTGAAAAAAGAGCAGCCGGATATACTGCTTGTCCACGGCGATACGACCACAACATTTTCCGGTGCCTTGGCTGCATTCTATCAGCAGATTCCCGTTGGTCATGTTGAAGCCGGGCTGCGCACATGGGACAAGTATTCACCTTTCCCTGAAGAGATAAACCGAACCCTTGTCGGGCGTATAGCAGAGCTGAATTTTGCCCCCACTTCCTCCAACGCTGCAAACCTCAGGGCGGAAGGCGTCACCGAAGGTATTTTTATCACCGGCAACACTGTTATAGACGCCATGAAATACACTGTTCGTGATGACTACGTTTTTGAATCTGATGCACTGAACTCCCTGGATTTTGAAAACAAAAAAGTTATTACAGTAACATGCCACCGCCGTGAGAACTACGGTAAACCGCTGCAGGACATAATGCTTGCGCTCAAAAAGCTGGTAGAGACCTACGAAGATGTTGTAATTGTAGACCCCGTACATCTTAGCCCGGTTGTTCGTGAAACCGTTTTCGGAACAATCGGTGAGCTTGACAGAGTGTGCCTTATTGACCCGCTGCCTGTTGATGAGATGCACAACCTTATGGCAAGAAGCTATATGATAATCACCGATTCGGGCGGCCTGCAGGAAGAAGCTCCGGCATTGGGCAAGCCTGTCCTTGTAGTACGCAAGGAGACCGAACGACCCGAGGCAGTAAAAGCCGGTACGGTTAAACTGGCAGGCGTTGAAACTGACGTAATATTTGATATGGCTTCCGAACTTCTTACC
This sequence comes from Oscillospiraceae bacterium, assembly GCA_015068245.1. Lineage (GTDB taxonomy): Bacteria > Bacillota > Clostridia > Oscillospirales > Oscillospiraceae > SIG469. The sequence goes on along the minus strand of SVKU01000001.1, from coordinate 117,502 downwards.
AACGAAGAAGCTTATCAGCAGATGGCCAAAGCCGTTAATCCCTACGGTGACGGAAACGCCTCAAAACGTATAGTTGACGCTATTTTGTGGCATTTTGGTGTAAGCGATAAGCAGCCGGAAGATTTCAAGGGCTGATAAATGATACGGAAAGGGGAGAAGTCCGATGTTTGAAAAAAGCAGTGCCGCCAAGAGGGTCATTCCTGTAATTATCATAGTCGCTCTGGTAGCAACCGGACTTATCCTCACTTATATTCTCAGTAATAACGACACTGATGTAGAAATAGTTTTGCCGTCTCAGACTCCGAATGTTGAAACAGATCATATTTTGGAATCTGAGCAGCCTGACACTTTGCTCAGCGTAAGCCCCGAAAATGTCAAAAGTGTCCTTTCCACCGTTAGTCGTCCGTCAAGTTATCACAGAACACTGAAAATTGATATTATCAGCGGCAATTCTATTGCAACACAGACGGCAGAGGTATGGGTCAGAGATAGCAGCAGGTATTTTGAAATCACGGATAACTCAGAAAAACAGCATATCGTTATTGCAGACGGTAAAGTCAGTATGTGGTACGACGGGGAAGATACCGTTCATTCTTATGAGGAAAACGAATACTTTTCTGCCGACGATCTTATCGGCATACCCACATATGAAGATGTGCTGAGTATAGAATCAAATCGGATCACTTCTGCTGATTACGTTACGGGAAACGATGATGCGTCATATCTTTATGTTGAGTTCGTTTCACCGGACAATATGTATCAGTATCGTTATTGGGTTTCTCTTGAAACAGGGCTTCTTGCGGAAGCGGTTACCCTGTTTGATGGTCAAACTGTTTATTCCATGAAAGAGACTTCTATGCAGCTGCTTCCCGCAACCGACTCCGAATTTGACAACAAGTTTGTCACCCCAGAAGCATAAACAATAATATTATCAGCAGTTCTTCATCCTCGTCCTCAAGAAACAAAAGGACGAGGATGAGTATTAGTATCAGGTCTGCAGCATCGAGCTTATCCGGAAGAACAGACCGAAGAACTGAAGAAATATTTTTTGGCAACAGAGAAAATGCGGAACTGTTTTCTCTGTGATGCTGAACTTTTTCCTCAAAACATGGCTGAAAATTGCAGCCGTCAGAGTCCGGTATGTAACGATTATACATTTACAGTTCCCCAATCAATCCGCTCTCCAGTGCGGTTTTTGCCAGCTTTGACAGTTTGGAAATTCTTATTGCCCTTTCCAGCTTTCTCTGTCGCTCTTCTTTCAGATAGGGTTTCAAAGAGTACAGCAGGGCAGAGTACTTGCTTTCTGTGCTGCCAAGCTGACCTGCCATCGACAGTATTTTGCCTATTTCCGGTCCATGGTCCTTTAACTGTTCTTCATCGTCATTCTTTTCTCCGATTGACTGTGCAAGTTTCATTATCTGTGCCATACTGTCAGGGTCATTTAATACCGCATTGAGTTTGTCCTCGAAATCGCTCATTTTACTTTTCTGTTCAGTTCATCAACAAGGTGCTGAGTCTCCGGCCGGTTCATAAGCGGTTCCAATACACGCTTGGCTTCTTCATTGTTGCCTGCACTGATGGCATTTGCTGCTTTTTTCAAGGCAGCGCCGCCGTCCTGACTTAGAATAGATATCAGTTTCCTGCCGTCATCACTGTTCAGAACAGAGCTTAATTTATCTTTGTTCATCAGAATCTGAGACATATCCGGGTCGCTTTTGATTTTCGATACCAGTTTTTCCTTATCGGCCATTTTTATCATTCCTTTCCATAACTGTATACAGTAACAATATATTCCGAAATTATTGAAAAGGTGCTTAATTTGAAAATACTTGTTTTATCTGATTCCCATGGCAATTTTGATGCTATTTATGATATAGCAGAAAAAGAAAACCCCGACCTCATCATTCACCTTGGAGACGGTGCAAAAGAGGCCGAGGATCTCGGTTATTCAGTTGAAAAACGAGTTGTTTCCGTTCGTGGTAACTGCGACTGGGGAAGCAGGCTCGAGTCTGAACTGATTTATGAATCAGCAGGGAAGCGGCTGTTCATATGTCATGGTCACACATTTTCCGTTAAATCCGGCATAGGTTCAATTATAGAATCTGCACACACTCATGATTGCGACGTATTATTGTTTGGTCACACTCATCAGCAGTTATATCTTGTTGACAGGGGAATGCACGTCCTTAATCCGGGAAGCGCAGGATATATGAAACAGTATGGAATTATTGATATTTCAGACAACGAAATCGGTATAAAGATATGCAGATTGGATTGACTATTCTTTGTTTTCAAACTTAACTTTACCCAGAGGGTTTGCTTTGGCTGCAACACGCAGACCGTCATTATCAACATGAGTATAAATCTCAGTGGTATTAAGGTTTTCATGCCCAAGAACTTCCTGCAGAGTTCTTACATCTACGCCGCTGTCAAGCATAAGAGTTGCAGCTGTGTGGCGAAGTTTGTGGGTGGAATACTGCGTAGTATCAAGCCCGGCTTCGCCAATATGCTTTTTAACGAGATAATGTACGCCGGATTTTGTGATCCGGCTATAATTTTTTGATAAAAACAGTGCTTTGGGGTCACAATTAGGGTTATTGGGACGAACGTCCAGGTATTCGTCAATGGCATCTATGCAGTTGTCATTCAAATAGACAATCCGTTCTTTATTACCTTTGCCAAGCACTCTGAGGTGGTCTCCGCGATAATCAGAAATATTCAGTGAAACAAGTTCGGAGATTCGCAATCCACAGGACAGGAAAATCATTAGTATTGCAAAATCACGTTCTTTATATTGACCGTCAACCTTTGTTAATAATTTAACAGAATCGTCGAGAGAAAGATATCTGGGCAAAGTTTTTCGCAGCCTGGGATATTCTAGATCTGCCATAGGATTTTCGTCCAAAAGCTGCACCTTATTGGTCAGGTATTTATAGAATGAACGTATGGAGGAAACCTTACGGGCACGAGCTGCAGAACCAATTCCGTTTTCGCTGTAACGGCTGCGAGAGTTCTTTACACGGTCATTACTTAAAAAAGACATGTATTCATAGACATCAGACATTGATATTGATTTTATAAATTCAATATCAATGTCGCTGATGGAGATATCTTCTAGTTCGGTATCTGCAGAAACTATTCCTTTATGAAGCTTCATAAACCTGAAAAACATACGAAGATCCAAATAATACTCATTGATAGTACGCTTGGATTGACCCTTGATAGTCTCGTGGTAAGATAGAAAGTCCTTTAAAATAGTAAAATAGTCGTTTCTGTTGTCCATCATAAAAAAACATCTCCCCTCAACTGAACAAAATTTTTATTTTGTTCAGTTGTGTACTAATATGATTTTAGCATATTGAACAGAAATTTTCAATATGCAGGCGAAATAATCTATAAATTTTTTGAAGGTTTTCTATTCCCTACCGCTTGATTATCCATGGCGAAACGCTATAATAAATACATATGAGTAATATAATGTCTAATTATGGCTGAACAAGTCAAATTATAATTGGAGGTTTTCAAGTGGATACTAAGTACATATATCTGTTTTCTGAAGGCAACGGAAATATGCGTGAACTTCTTGGCGGCAAAGGTGCCAACCTGGCCGAAATGACAGGTCTTGGAATGCCTGTTCCTCAAGGTTTCACAATTACCACAGAAGCTTGCACCCGTTATTATGAAGACGGAGAAACTATCGCACCCGAAATCGAAGCTGATATTTTTGCTTACCTTCGTAAAATGGAAGATATTTGCGGCAAGAAATTCGGTGATACTGCCAATCCCCTGCTGGTTTCTGTTCGTTCCGGTGCAAGAGCTTCCATGCCCGGCATGATGGATACCATACTTAACCTTGGTCTGAACGATTCTGTTGCAGAAGCTATGGCAAAACTCACCGGTAATCCCCGTTTTGTTTACGATGCTTACCGTCGTTTTATTCAGATGTTCTCCGATGTTGTCATGGAGCTTCCTAAAAAGGATTTTGAAGACATGATAGACCAGATCAAGGCATCCAAAGGCGTCAAGTTTGACAAAGACCTGGATACCGATGATTTGAAAAAACTGGTAGTCATGTTCAAAGACTATTATAAAAGCAAAATGGGTGAAGACTTCCCTGCCGACCCCAATGTTCAGCTTATCGAAGCTGTTAAGGCTGTTTTCCGTTCCTGGAACAATGAACGTGCCATTTACTACCGCCGAATGAATGATATCCCCTCCAGCTGGGGTACTGCTGTAAACGTACAGTCTATGGTGTTCGGCAATATGGGCGACGATTCCGGCACGGGTGTTGCCTTTACCCGTGACCCCTCCACCGGTGAAAAGAAGCTCTATGGCGAGTTCCTCATGAATGCTCAGGGCGAAGACGTTGTTGCAGGCGTACGTACCCCTCAGACTATCGATCAGCTGGCTGAGGTCATGCCCGAAGTTTACAGCCAGTTTGTTGATATAGCCAATCGTTTGGAAAACCATTACCGTGATATGCAGGACATGGAGTTTACCATTGAAAAAGGCAAACTCTATATGCTCCAGACCCGTAACGGTAAGCGTACCGCACAGGCTGCACTTCGCATCGCAGTTCAGCTCTTTGATGAAGGTATGCTTACCAAGGAAGAAGCTCTTATGAAGATAGAGCCAAAGCAGCTTGATACTCTGCTTCATCCTAACTTTGATGATGCTGCTCTTAAGGCTGCAACCGCTGTTGCCACCGGTCTTGCAGCTTCTCCCGGTGCAGCTTGCGGTGCTGTTTACTTCACTGCCGCAGACGCTGCTGCAGCTGCTGCAAACGGACCCGTACTTCTTGTTCGTACACTTACTTCCCCCGAAGATATCGAAGGCATGAACCTCGCTGAAGGTATCCTCACTGCTACCGGCGGTATGACTTCTCACGCTGCTGTTGTTGCCCGTGGTATGGGCACCTGCTGCGTATCCGGCTGCGGAGATCTTGTTATCTATGAAGCTGAAAAATACTGCACTATCGCAGGTAATGTTGTTAAGGAAGGCGAATTTGTTTCCATCGACGGCTCAACCGGTAAGGTTTACATCGGTAAGATCCCCACTGTTGATGCCACCGTCAGCGGTGACTTCAGCAAGATAATGGAATGGGCCGACGAAATTCGCACTCTCAATATCAGAACCAATGCTGATACTCCTGCAGACGCTGCTCAAGCAGTTGCCTTTGGTGCAGAAGGTATTGGCCTTACCCGTACCGAGCACATGTTCTTTGATGCCGATCGTATCCCCGCTGTTCGCGAGATGATTATTTCCCGCACCACCGAGCAGCGTAAATCAGCTCTTGCAAAGCTCCAGCCTATGCAGAGAGGCGACTTTGAGGGCATTTTCAAAGCAATGGAAGGTCGTCCCGTTACTATCCGCCTGCTTGATCCTCCCCTCCACGAGTTCCTGCCCACTGCCGATGAAGATATCGCTGCACTGGCAGATGAGATGGGTGTAACTTTTGATCAGCTGAAAGAAACAGTAGCCTCCCTCCACGAAACTAACCCCATGATGGGTCACCGCGGCTGCCGCCTGCCTGTTACTTATCCCGAAATCGCTGAAATGCAGGCTACTGCCATCATCGAAGCAGCCATCAATGTAAAACGTGAAACCGGCCTTGAGATCGTACCCGAGATCATGATCCCCCTGACCTGCGAGGTCAAGGAACTTGCTTTCGTTAAAAAGATCGTTGTTGAAACTGCCGATGCTATTATCGCCGCTTCCGATGTCAAGGTTGACTACCTTGTTGGCACAATGATCGAGATTCCCAGAGCTGCTCTTACTGCAGACGAAATTGCCAAGGAAGCTCAGTTCTTCAGCTTTGGCACCAATGACCTTACCCAGATGACCTTTGGCTTCAGCCGTGACGATGCCGGTAAGTTCCTCCCCTCTTACTATGAACGTAATATCTTCGAGAAAGACCCCTTCGCTTCTGTAGACCAGAGCGGCGTAGGTAAACTGGTAGACATGGCTTCCAAGCTGGGACGTACCACCAGACCCGATATCAAGCTTGGTGTGTGCGGTGAGCACGGCGGTGATCCCGCTTCCATAGAGTTCTTCCACAAGGTTGGTTTGAACTATGTTTCCTGTTCCCCCTTCCGTGTACCCATTGCAAGACTTGCCGCTGCTCAGGCTGCAATCAACAACAAGTAATATTAGCTCCCCCGGTTCAGCCGAACCGGGGGATATTTCTATTCAAAAAACCGAATAAACCCAATGGGTTAAAAATAACCGAACTAAACCGAAAATAACCATAACTATAACTCTAACTCAAACAATAACTATAACAATAACTATAATTGTGAGTGCGAAAAACTTAAGCTTTTGTCCCTCCCGCCCTTTTTCCACAAATGTTTTTCCACTTTTGCACAGTTTAGTAGTGGATAACAGGTTTCTCCACGAATCTGCTGTTGAAAAGTGGATTTATTAATTGTGGATAAAGAAAAGCTGCCATAATGAACCTTTGCGTTCTATGGCAGCTAAAAATTTATTTCTTTGTAACTATCTGATCTTTAGACTTATAAATGCTGTTTTCTGGAACTACACCACGAACAGAAGAAGTGGGATAAATGTTGCTGCTTCTGCCAACCACTGTGCCGGGATTGAGAACGCTGTTGCAGCCTACCTCAACATTGTCGCCAAGAATTGCACCGAACTTCTTTCTGCCTGTGGGAATAGCTTCATCACCGCTTTTAACCACCACAAGAGTCTTATCACTCTTTACGTTGGAAGTAATGGAGCCGGCACCCATATGTGCTTTATAACCGAGAACAGAGTCTCCCACATAGTTGTAGTGCGGGGTTTGTACATTGTCGAAAAGAACAACATTTTTAAGCTCAACAGAGTTGCCCACAACACAGTTTTTGCCTACAATAGCACTTCCCCGGATAAACGCACAGTGGCGAATTTCCGCACCGCTGTCTATAATGCAGGGGCCCGCAATAAATGCCGAAGGAAATACCATAGCATCTTTGGCTATCCAGATATTCTCTGCAGCGTGATCGTACTTTTCCGGGTCAAGAGTGGGGCCAAGTTTAAGAATAAAATCTTTGATATCGTCCAAAACTTCCCATGGGTATTCCCTGCCTTCAAACAATTCGGAAGCAATAGTTTTGGAAAGATCCAGCAACTCAGTAGTTTTATACATTACTTTTTCACCTCGATCAGATGACCTTTTTTATCCATAACATCGATCACCCTGTCTACCATCTTCTCGCACATTTCAAAGGTGCCGGCTTCAACCATAACACGTAGAACAGGTTCGGTGCCGCTTTTACGAAGCAGGATTCGGCCGTCAGAACCAAGCTCCTCAGTAACGGCATCGCAGGCAGCCTGAACGTCTGAGTCATTCATGGTAACATCTTTATCGGTAACTTTTACGTTTTTAAGAACCTGAGGGTAAGTTACCATAGGCTTTGCAAGCTCAGACAGCTTCATCTTCTTATCCATGATAACCTGCATTACCTTGATTGCAGTTAACAAACCGTCACCTGTGTTAGCCAACTTGCCAAATATGATGTGACCCGACTGCTCACCGCCTATAAGATGACCGTTCTCACGCATATTCTCGTAGACATATTTATCGCCTACGGCAGTTTTTTCGTAGCCTATACCCAACTTATCCAATGCCTTGTAAAGTCCAAAATTGGACATTACGGTGGTTACGACCTTGGTATCGCCCAGTTGTCCTTTTTCTTTCATGTAGCTGCCGATGATATACATTATCTTATCGCCGTCAACCAATTCACCGCTTTCATCAACGGCAAGACAGCGGTCGGCATCGCCATCAAAAGCAAAGCCCACATCGAGACCGTTTTCGATAACATATTTCTGCAGTCCTTCAATGTGAGTAGATCCGCAGCCACGATTGATATTGGTGCCGTCAGGCGAATTATTTATTACATAAGTATCAGCGCCCAGTGCATCAAAAACACTCTTTGCCATAGACCATGTGCTTCCGTTGGAGCAGTCAAGACCGATTTTCATGCCTTTGTAAGAGTTAAGCGCATTACTGATAAGATAAGCAATATAACGATTTCGTCCCGCAGCGTGATCAACCGCTCTGCCGATATCCTCCCCTTTGGCAAGAGGAGCATCTTCAGTTCCGTCGAGATAAGCCTCAACAGCATCAATAACGGCGTCTTCCATTTTTTCGCCGTTACCGTTGATAAGCTTAATACCGTTATCCATATAGGCATTATGGCTGGCTGAAATCATAATTCCGCAGTCAAAATCCTCGGTTCGGGCAATATGAGAAACGCTGGGAGTTGTGGTAACATGCATAAGATAAGCGTCGGCACCGGAGGCAGTTATACCTGCAGTGAGCGCACATTCATACATATAGCTGGACAGGCGTGTATCTTTACCGATAACAATTTTGGCTTTATGGTCCTTGCCGTAATACCAGCCAAGGAAACGACCTATTTTAAAAGCATGGTCAACAGTAAGATCGACATTGGCCTCACCACGGAAGCCGTCAGTTCCGAAATATTTTGACATATCGTTTTCCTTTCCATATTCACACAACAAACGCAGTGCTCCTGTCATTGTGCTGACATGAAACATACTGCGTTTGGTGTAGGTTTTTAATTAAAGAGCGGCAGCAGCTTCAAAATCAAGATAAACTTCAACATTGGGATGCAGCTGCAGCACAGATGCGGGAACGGATTCGGTGACATCGCCCTGAATGGTAGCCTTAATAATATCAGCCTTGGCAGAGCCGATAGCCATAAGGATAACGCTCTTTGCATTCATAACGGTTTTGATTCCCATGGTGACTGCGTGGGTAGGAACTTCTTCGATGGAATTAAAGAAACGCTTGTTTGCCTGACGGGTAGAGTCAGTAAGTTCAACCAAATGAGTGATGGAGCCAAAGGGAGTCTCAGGCTCGTTGAAGCCGATATGACCGTTGTTGCCGATTCCAAGGAGCTGAATCTCAATTCCACCGGCAGCTTCAATGGCCTTATCATAAGCAGCAGCAGTTTCGGCAGAAGTATCCAGGCCGGAAGGTACGTTTGTATTGGCAATGTCTATATCTATCTTGCTGAAAAGGTTTTCATTCATGAAGTAACGATAGGACTGGTCATGAGTACCATCAAGACCAACATATTCGTCCAGGTTAAAGGAAGTAACATTCTTAAAGGAAACCTTTCCATCAGCACACAGCTGAGCAAGCTCACCATAAAGGCCAAGAGGAGTGGAACCGGTGGCAAAACCGAGCACGGCATCGGGTTTTTCTGCCAGCAGATCAACATATCTTTTAGCTGCCATTTTGGCTATGTTTTCCGGAGTGTCAATATATATCTTCATATGTTTTCTCCTTTCAAATTGGCTAAAACTAAAATAAAATATCAAAAAATAAATGTCAATAGAAAATTGGCACAAGGGCGATTATGATTCATGAGGAGTGTTATAACTGAAACTTATGCGGTTTCAGAACAGTTTTTCATAATCCTCGGGAGTGTTGACGTTCAGAAAGGATTTATCGGATATTTCGCCAAGTTCAGACTCGTCAACATACCTTGTGTTGATTCTGTCAAGAAGTCCCATAATACTGCGTTTACCGTTATCAAGCTCCAAATTCAGTTTAGGAAGAATACGTTTGGAAAAAACACCGAAAGCGGTTTCGACTTTTCCGTCGGTTCTCCTGACAACACAAGCATCGAAATCACCCAGCATTTCAACAAGTTTCTGAGCAATTTGCGGATCTGCAAAAGGCATATCAGTGGCACATATGAACACGTTATCTCCCACTGTACCCTTTATAGCCGCCAACAGCCCCGACAGTGGTCCAAGGCCGTATTTTTCGTCTTTAATAATGTTGGTACCCGACAAATTGGAATCGACTGCAACAGAGAGATATACGTTTTCAAAGCAATCAGAAAAGTCAGAAAGAAGTTTGTTTGAAAATGTGGTGTCTCCTATTTTGAGCCGACCTTTATCTCTGCCCATTCTTGAGCTTTTTCCGCCTGCAAGAATTACTGCGGAAGTGTTGGCTATCTTCATTAAAACTTTGCCTCCAGCGCACCGAATCGACAGGCATCAATACATGCCGGTTTAAGACCGAGCCGAACTCTGTCGATGCAGCCATCACACTTGTAGGCAGTTTCGCCTTTTCTGACAGCACCGTAAGGACAGGCTCTTGCGCATGCCCCACAAACCTTGCATTTATCCGAGTCTATAAGGACAATACCGAACTCATTTTTACTGATTGCGCCAAAGCTGCAGGCAGCCAGACATTCCGGTTCATTACAGTGGACACAGAAGTTCATTTCAAAATGCAAAGCGTCCGAATCTTTACGTTCCCATACAAATCTAAGCGGCTTCTGATTGCAAAGGTCGGTATTATTCCTGTCCATGCAGGCAACAACACACGCACCGCAGCCGGTACATTTTTCGCTGTTGAATGTAAATGTTCCGCAGCTGTCGGAAACAGATACGGCAGGAGTATTCGGAACACCCTTTTCAACCAGCTCAATTTTACATCTTACGGAACGATAGCCCGGGAAACCGGAATAGGGATCATTGTGACCTGCAGGAATAATTGAATTGACATCCGCTTCCCTGTAACCATGATAAAGAACAACCATATCCCTGCGGTTGAGGTTAGTCAGATTTGCTTTTACAACAAGGCTTCCCGCAGTAGTAGACAATCGAATTATGTCACCCTGCTCTATTCCAAGTTCATTTGCAGTATCAATATTTATGTCAACAGAAGCGTCTTTACGCAAGCTTCTTGCCCACGGAATGTCATGGAATCTCGAGGCAAATGCATTGGGAAGTCTGCCGCCGGAACAAAGAATTAGCGGATAAGAATCGGGATCGGCATCATCATAAGGATCATAATACTTGGGAATCGGTTCATATCCATGCTTTTCAGCAAGTGATGAATGCAGCTCATACTTTCCGGAAGCAGTGTAAAACCGAAGTTCATCATCACCCATAGCAGGAAGCAAAGATATTATTCCCTTTTGTTTCAATTCATCAAGGTCAACACCAAGAGGGTCAAGCATACTTCTGCAGCAGGCATCATAACCCGAAGTCAGAAGATCATCATCAAGCTCAAGAGCCTTTGCAAGATCGCAAACAATATCAGTATCGGATCTGCTTTCATAAAGCGGTTCGATAGCATTTTTGTAATAAACCAGTCTGCGGCCTGATGCCCTCAATTCTTTGCGTTCAAAGGAGGTGCAGGCAGGAAGAACGATATCGGCATATTTTGCTGTATCAGACATAAAGATGTCGGCACAGGCAAAGAAGTCGATATTTTCCAAAGCTTCAAACATGGAGCTGCTGTCCGGGAATAATCTTGCGTTCATGCCGAGCGCAAAAAGGGCTTTTATTGGATAAGGTTTGCCGGTCATTATCTGACCTGCCAGCTCCATTGCCTGATATTCGTCAATACATTCGCTCCAAAGAGGGTATTTGTCGCTGCCAATTTTGGGCTTTGCGGTTGCAGGCCGAACAGCATCAACAAATTTCTCCTCATTGAGAATTGTAAAAGCTGCGGGATCCTGGGCTTTGAACGGCTTGTTGCCGCCACTTTTTACATAAGCACCTGTAAGTGCCATCAGAGCATTTACTGCCCTGAAATTCTGAACTCCGTTTTTATGATGTATCATGCCCGCATTGCCTTCGATCATGCAAAGCGGCAGATTTGCAGAAATTATGTCAACTGCTTTCAGATAGGTTTCTATTGGAACAGTTGTAATTATGTTAACTTGTTCCGGGGTGAATTGTTCAACATATTCTGCATATTCTTCAAAACCGATGACGTATTTTTCAATAAAGTCCCTGTCAATCGCTCCACGTTTAATAAGCTCTCGTGCAATACCCATTGCCAGTGCGCCATCGGTGCCCGGCTTGATCTGCAGGTGGACGTCAGCCAACCGAACTACGGCAGGAGTCTGCTTGGGGTCTACAATTATTATCTTGGCACCCCTGGCCTTTGCAGGCTCAAGATTTGGCATTGGCAGATTCGAGTAGTATGTATTATATCCCCAACCAATCACAACGCCGGCATTCATAACGTCGGGACTTGTCATGCAGCCGGAAGAACACTTATTAGCAACAACCGTTGCCTGAAAGCACGAACTGGACTCAGTACCATAATTGAGTGTTCCGAAACTGTGGGCCAGTCTGTGCAGATAAGGGCGGTACCATTTTGTGTAACCGGAGAAAAACGCAACACTATCTGCACCGAAATCCTTTTTATAACCATTAAGCTTTTCGGCAATTTCATTTAAAGCCTCGTCCCAGCTGACAGGAACAAATTTTCCCTCTCCCCGTTTGCCCACTCGCTTTAAAGGAGTTCTGATTCTGTCAGGCCGATAGACATACTGCCTCGATGCGTAACCCTTTGCGCAAAGAAACCCTCTGCCCACAGGACTGTCCCTGTCGGGCTCAACGCCGACTATCTGACCGTCTTTAACAAAAGAACGTACAGGACAACCGAAACTGCAAATGTCGCATGGACTTGTTGACGCATATGAATTATCGCCATAAATTATTTTGATTTCATTATTATTCATAATGACCTCCAAGCTCAAAATAGTTTGATATTCTTGACAGTTATACAATATTTTTATATATTTAATCCATAAAGATATTGAAAAGGAAGTTACTAAATGATGTACGATTTTGAAACCAGAAACCCTAAAGAGAATGTCATTCATCCATTTTTGAAGGATAGCGGTGTTTCTGACCCGTCTCTAATTCCCTACTCCGTTGCCGAGATGCGTTTTGACATAGCACCCGAGATCAGAAAAGGTATGCATAACTGCGTTGATGCCTGCAACTTCGGTTATGCCGGTCCCGGAGACAGTTATTACGAGGCCGTTGTTGGTTGGATGAAAAAACGCCATAACTGGGATATCAAACCGGAGTGGATAAGCAATACTTACGGTATCGTATCTGCTCTTGCCAACTGCGTAAAGGCCTACACCGAAGAAGGAGACGGTGTTTTGCTCCAAAGCCCTGTTTATCCTCCTTTTTCCGGCGTTGTGGGCGGCAATAACCGAAAGACTCTTGCGAACAAGCTTATTCGTGTTGGGGATACATACGAGATAGATTTCGATGACTTTGAAGCCAAAGCAAGGGAAGCTAAGCTTTTCCTGCTGTGCTCCCCCCACAATCCTGTCGGACGTGTTTGGCGGTGTGAAGAGCTGGAGCGCATGGCTCGGATATGTATGGATAACAACGTCATTATTGTGGCAGACGAGATACACAATGACCTTATCATGCCGGGATATGAACACATAGTTACAGCAAATATCATTCCCGGACTGGAAGATATGTGTGTTGTCTGCACCGCTCCAAGCAAGACATTCAACATCGCAGGTCTTGCCACCAGCAACATCATCATCAAAAATCCCGAATTGAAAGCAAAGTTCGACAGTCTTTGCGGTCACTTCCTCAACGTACCCGGTCTTGCCGCCTGCGAAGCTGCATATAACGACGCTGCAGGCTGGCTTGATGAAGCTTTGGATTACATCAATGAGAACAGAAGATATACCGAAAGCTTTATTCACGAAAAGCTTCCCATGATAAAGACCACCAAGCTTGAAGGTACTTATCTCATGTGGCTTGACATGTCTGCCCTCGGTCTTGATAAGGATTCCCTCCATAAGATGCTCCGTGAAGAAGCACAACTCTTTGTCAACGATGGCGAAAGCTTCGGCCCCGGTGGTGAAGGTTTTATACGATTCAACATAGCCTGCCCAAGAAGATACGTAGAAGCTGCGCTTGACAGGCTCGAAAAAGCAATAAACAAATAAATACTATCTGTTATTATAGGGAATGGTTATGGCCGTTCCCTATAATACTATCCAAATCCCGCAAAGTAACAGGAATACCGCCAGATTCAATAAGGCCGCTGCAACCTGCGGAACCGTCGTCAAATACATATACCTTACTGAATCCTTTCTTCAGATTGGTTTCTGTACCCGACCATGTGCCGCCGCTTTTAAAACCGGAGCCTGCCACGAAAACCTTGTCGCAATAACTGTGTATCAAACGATTCCGACCGGCTGCAGATGCAGAAGAAAAAGCAATATCCGCTCCCCTTTCGGTAATCACCAAAAGTTTTCCCTCATTAATTGCAACGGAAAGCTTTTTGACATTATTTACAAGACTGTCGGGTCGAAAACATATAACAGTCCCACCATTTGAAAGGGCAGACTCCTGAGCAATTGTATCCGCACCGTTGGCACCGCCGGAAACCAGAGTAAAACCGGATTTGGCAACCTTTTCACCAAAATCCCGTGCAAAACCGGCACCTTGAACACCAAGCTCCCGTGAACCGACCAAAGCAACTGCATTATTGTTCAGCAGATCTGTGTTACCGGAATAAAACAACACCATAGGAGCCGAATCTCCAAGTTTTTCAAGAAAAGATTTTGGGTAATTCTGACTTATCCGTGTCATTGGGAATATGCCTAGCTGTGAATACCGTTCAAGTTCAATATCAACTTGCTTTTCCCGGGAAATCAGAGAATAAATCCTGAGGCTTTCTTCCTCATCGTAACCCAGTTCAGTCAAATCGGCAGGAGTCAGATTTTTTGATGGTGAAAAAAACAGGTTTTCTCTGACTCTTTCGCTTAATTTTCGAAACTGTTTGATGCCCAGGGGCGTCAGACCATCATTGAACTCACCGCAAAGCAGGAGCATAATCTTTTCAGTTGATCTAAGCATATCAGAATCTTCTGGTTGAACGCTTGATCGCCTTGCGCTCCGGGGCTTTTTCAAGACTTCCGTCTTCTGCAAAGCGCATTTCGGTTATATCAAACCTGCAATATGTTGCAATCTCTTTAAGCTTTGCACGCTCAAGGATAGAACTGATAATTGTAATTGCCACTCCCTGCCGCCTTGCACGTCCTGTTCTGCCGATGCGGTGAACATAGTATTCGTTTTCGTCGGGGATATCGAAGTTAATAACACATTCAACGTCATCTACATCAATACCTCTTGACGCCACATCGGTGGCAATAAGTACATTCAGATTGCCTTTACGGAACTTCTCCATAGTCTCTTCTCTTTTTCTCTGAGGGATATCACCATGGAGCTGATCGATGGTAAGTTTTTGATTTTTCAGCGACTCATACAGGGCTGCAGCCATATGTTTGGTATTGCAGAATACCATAACACGTTCATAACCCTGAGTATTAAGTAATTTCAAAACAGTTTCAATCTTATCGCTCGAATTGACTTCAATGGAATACTGAGTTATATCGGGCTTGTCTTCCGCTTCTGCCGGCACAGTTATTTCAACCTCATCTCGCTGATACTTCCAACTGATGGTCATTACTTCCTGTGATATAGTGGCAGAAAACAAGCCAAGGTTTTTGCGGTTTTTGCAAAGCTCAATTATTTTTGTTACCTCTTTAATAAATCCCATATCAAGCATACGGTCAGCTTCGTCAAGTATTAGAGTCTGAACCTGAGCAAGATTGACTGTTTTACGTTTTATATGGTCAAACAATCTGCCGGGAGTTGCAACAATGATCTGAGGCTTCTTTTTAAGGCTGCGGATCTGGTTATCTATCTTCTGCCCTCCATAGAGGCAAACCGCCCGAACGCCTTTGCTGTACTTCAAAAGGCCACGAATTTCATCGGTTATCTGAACAGCCAGTTCTCTTGTCGGCGCAAGAATAAGAGCCTGAGTTTCTTCGGATTCAGAATTGATATGCTGAATTATAGGAATTCCAAAAGCAAAAGTTTTTCCGGTTCCGGTAGGTGCCTTTGCAATTACGTCCTCCCATTGAATCAACGGAGGTATAGCTTCTTTCTGAATTCGTGTTGCATATATATAACCCTTATCGTTAAGAGCTTTAAGAATATCATGAGATATCTCAAGCTCATCAAATCTTATGCGTTCCATAAATGTCTCCCAAAATTATTCTCAGTTTATTTTATCACATTCTATACACAACCTCAAGAATTTATGGTATATTCTAATATAGTACAAAATGTACGCTTTTCGGGAGGTATCACCATGAGTTACGCTGATGAAGTATTTATTCAAAACTGTCGGGATATAATCGATAACGGCTTCTGGGACACTGATCTGAATGTGCGTCCCCGATGGGATGACGGTACACCCGCCCACACAGTTAAAAAGTTTGGCATTGTTAACCGATATGACCTGTCAAAGGAGTTTCCTATCTGCACCATACGCCGTACATACTGGAAAACAGCAGTTGATGAAATGCTTTGGATATGGCAGAAAAAGTCCAACAACATCAACGAACTGCGGGGAAACATTTGGGATTCCTGGGCTGATGAGACCGGTTCTATCGGCAAGGCTTATGGCTATCAGCTTGGTGTTAAGCATAAATATGCCGAAGGTGAGTTTGATCAGGTCGATCGGGTGATTTATGACCTGAAACACAACCCCTCCAGCCGTCGAATCATGACGAACATTTATACCTTTGCCGACCTGCACGAAATGAACCTCTACCCTTGCGCTTACAGCATGACATTCAACGTCAGCGGAAACGTACTTAATGCCATTCTTAATCAGAGATCTCAGGATATGCTGGCTGCCAATCAGTTCAATGTGTGCCAGTATGCCGTTCTAGTTCACATGATGGCTCAAGTAAGCGGACTGCAGGTTGGTGAACTGGTCCATGTAATAGCTGATGCCCATATATACGACCGTCATATTCCCCTTATTGAAGAAATAATTAAAAATGAACCCAAACCTGCACCGAAGTTTATTATTGACAAATCAATCACTGATTTCTACGATTTCACAAGAGACAGCTTCCAAATGGAAGGTTATGAGTATCATCACTTTGATAAGAAGATACCCGTGGCAATTTGAGGTAACATATGAAATCTATAGTAAATGTAAGTTCTGACTGGGGTATTGGAGCTGGAGGAGATATGCTTGTGCATATATCTGCCGATCTGAAGCGTTTTAAAGCCATTACAGAGGGCAAAACTGTCATCATGGGAAGAAGTACCCTTATCTCTTTGCCCGGTTCAAAGCCTCTAAAAAACCGCAGAAACATTATTCTGACTTCCCGACCTGATGACCTTCCCGAAGGCTGTGAGGGAGTTGCTTCGATAGATGCACTTCTGGAGCGGGTCAAGGATTTGCCTGATGACGATTTGTGCGTTATAGGCGGCGAAGCTGTTTACCGTCAACTCCTGCCCTATTGCCATAAGGCATACATAACCAGGACTGATATATCTGTCCCTGCCGAAAAGTACTTTCCAAACCTTGATTCCATGGCAGATTGGAAAATAGTTTCCGAAAGTGAAGTTATGGAGGAAAAAGGACTGAAATTTAGATATGTTGATTACGAAAGAATATAAATGTGACTGCCAACCTCATTTCTGAGGTTGGCAGTTTGTTTTTAAATATCAGATTCTCATTGCAAGGGCATATGCGTCGCGAATGGCAGTGCGCATATTTCCTGCTTCCTTGCAATCACCAATAGCGTAGAATTCTTCGGCTGAGCCATAGAATTTCATTGCAGCGTCCATATTGGGAGCCATGCCACCGGCCGCAAGTACATCGTCACACTCAATGGTATGTTCAACGCCGTCTTTGTCGACATATTTGACATAGCCATCACCAATCTCGGTTGTCTTTGCCTTGACAATGATATTGACACCTTTCTGAAGCATCATCATATTCATCGAACGCTGGGTTCTGATGGGGTTCAGATCATAGTTGGGATTGCTTCTCCGGCTGAGTAGAGTTACTTCGTGACCTGTATCGGCCAAGTAAGCAGCTGCTTCACAGGGTGCAGAGCTGCCGCCTATAACTACAACTCGCTTACCAATGTTTTCAGTATTGCCGTAAATGTTGACAGTGTTCCATTTCGCATTCTCAGCACCGACAACGCCGGGTTTCTTGGGTTCTGCACCAAGTGCCGCAACAACTGCGTCAAAGCCTTCAGTTTTGATCATCTCAGGCGTCGCATATGTGTTCAGTCTTACTTCGATACCCTTACGATCAACCTGTGCAATAAGGAAATCGAGATATCTACATAGCTTCCATTTGAATTGAGGATACCGTGCAGTTTTGATCTGACCACCCAAAGCATCGGAAGCTTCAAAGATAACAGGAGTGTGTCCTCTTTCCTTAAGCCACATGGCGCATTTCATACCTGCCGGACCGCCGCCAATTACAGCAATCTTTTTTAGTTTCTCAACAGGCATTTTCAAACTGTCCTTGCGATGTTCCATACCAAGCTCGGGATTTATGGTGCAATGGCTCATCCAGTCACCGTCACCGATACTGCCACGGCATACACCGCATTCGATGCAAGGATTCAGATCTTCGCCGTTGCCGTTTTTGAGAATGCTGCCAAGGTTTTCGTTGCAGATAAACATTCTTGCAGAGCTTATCATGTCAGCCTTACCCTCGGCAACGATGGCATTGATTCGGTCGAGATCCATATATGGAGTATTAATGCACAGGTATTCCTTGACACCGCGTTTTTTCAGTTCCGCAGCGATCTTTGCGCATTCACATTCACCGCCATTATCCTGTTCTTCGCCGCGGAGACGAATTATATCAACATAGGGTGCAATCTGGTCAAAAAGCCATACAGCTTCGTCGATGGAAAGAGCTTCACCGCCTCTGGACTTTGAAGGATCAAACGCAATATCGGGAGCATTGGCAAAGATTATAAAGTCCTCCCCTACTCCTTCACGCAAACCCTTGAGAACCTCGATGGCAAAACGTGAACGATTTTCAAAGCTTCCGCCGTATTCGTCAGTACGTCTGTTTTCCCTCTTTGACATGAACTTTGCAAAGTAGAATTCGGCACCCATTTCAATCATACCGGCATCATAACCAAAGGATTTGAATCTGCGGGCACGGTCACTGAGAACCTTTATGTACTTTTGGATATTCTCTTTAGTGAAGTATTCTGTCTGTGTTCCTGGAGTTCCGGGGAAACCTTTAACAGTAGCTACAGGGCGAAGGTTTTCATCGTAATCGTCTTCAAACATGGCACCGCCGGGGCCAAAAGGACCTCCGGGTCCTTCACGTTCAGGTTCAGGCAGATTTGGATCGTTTACACACCAGGGCAAACGCAAGTCACAGCAAATTTCGGTACCAACATAGCTGCCCTGACAATGTATAAAATGTGCAAACTGAGTGAAATAGTTTTGGCTGCCGAAATCGTCAAGGTCATACATACAGAAATGAGCAATATCAGAACCCATCTTGCGCTGATTGGGATTTGTAAGATCGTGAACGATCAGCAGTGCAGACCCTTTGCGGCAAACTTCCGTGTAATAGGCCACTACAGGGTCTCCGGGATAAGTTTCCGGTCCCTGAAGAAAGTGAGGCTGAGCAACGGGATATTCAAATCGGCTTTTCAGCATCTTACCTCTAACATTCAAAGGTGAATTCAGTGCAGCATATCTTTGCGACATAATAGTTCCTTCCTTTAATAATTGTGGCTTTCCCCACAGATTCGGTGATGAAAGCCACAATTAGTTATCTTAGCAAATTATCTTTAAGTTTTACTTATTGTATAAAGCAATTATCTAAGCTGGTATCTGTCATAAGCTCCCTGGTACATTTCGACCAGTCTTCCAAGCCCCATTTCTTCAATATGAGCGCAGTATGCGTCCCAATCACTGTCCATATTCAGAGTTCCCATGATGAACAGAGGAATCTGTTCGGTGGCATATGTAGTGATATCGCTGGACAGAGTGGAGCTTTCTTCGGATTCTGCTACGCTCAGCTGAGCTCCTGTGGGATATACATTGGCACTGTCACCGACTTCAGTATTCCAGACATTGATGAATTCCATCATATCGTCAGAATAGGTCATCAGGTTAGCTTCTGCATAAGTTGCACCAACGGTTTTGCCCAACAGAGACAATGTACGGATATAGTTGGTAACGGAGTCACCATAGGGGTTATTGATAGCAGCTTCGGTGTATTGAATTTTGCCGTCAACAACTTCGTAGCTTACTCCTTCAATACCGTAGTTATACATAGCACCGCCGACATCGGAGAACCAGAAGTCGATCCACTTCAGGCACAGTTCGGGATTCTTAGCCTGGGTAGTGATTGCCATGGTCTCAGCCTGAGAGCTGGAGCTGCCTTCATTGTGGTTCATGCCACCCTTTTCAACAGTGGGAGGTACAATAGGAGTGAGAGCGATGTTGGCAGTAACGTTGGACAGGTTCATAGCGTTGGCGTTGTAAAGGGAAATACGGCCTTCATAAAGGTTATTGGTAATTTCATTATTGTTGGGGTTCCATGTGGTTGTAACGAATTCCTGATACAGGAGGCCATCAGAATACCACTGTCTGAGCATTTCGATGTACTCTTTGTAACCGTCGGATACAAGGCTGCACTTTACTTCGTCGCCGATTTTGAACAGAGGCAGAGCTGTTCCGGTTGCCTTAAAGGGTTCAACACCGAAACCATAGCTGAAATTATCTTCTGCGCACTGGTTGGTGAACCACATGCCGATATCTGCACCACATTCGTCCTTTGCAAACATCATGTAATCATGAAGTTCATCATAAGTCGTGGGAGCTTCCTTGCCCCATTTTTCAAAATACTCGGTGTTGATTGCCAGACCGCCGTTTTTATATTCGTTAACAGTGTAGGATTCAATCCATCCAAGAACGCCATCGTCAGTAAGACGGGACTTGAATTCTTCGGGGTCGTTCTGCATGTAGTAGTTAAAATGAGGAGCGTATTCTTCAAGCATGGGACGTAAGTCAACAACAACATCGTCCTCATAAGCCTTTGCCATACCGCCGCTGTAAGCCATAATACCGCTTATCATATCGGTCCACTCGCCGCCGGCAATGTAAACATTGAACTGTTCAAGATAAGTCATGAAGTTAACGTGATACCAGTCGATCTTTACATTAAGCAGTTTCTCTGCTTCCTGAACTACCAGCAGGTCGGCATTGGTTTCAACTCCGCATGCAGAAGTGGGACCCATAAAGTTGGGGAATGTTGCATAGCATGTGAGAGTTTCCATTTCCTCGCACAAAGGCAGCTCCACAGGAGGCATCTCAGCGGGAGTTTCTTCAACAGGATCTTCAGCAGGTGCTATATCCTCAGCAGGTGCTTCTTCTTCAGCAGGAACTTCTTCTTCAGCAGGAACTTCTTCAACAGGGGTTTGAGCAGTTTCTACAACTGCAGGTTCTTCCTGTACATCATCCTGTCCGCAGCCTGCAAATACAGACAGCATAAGGAGGAGGACAAGAATCATTGCAAGTATTTTTTTCATTTTGGTACTCCTTTCGATAACCGTTTTATAAAATGGTACCAAAACTTATATTTCTGCGAAAGTAGTATTATTTATCCGTTGTTGCAAAATCAATACAATCTGAATTGGTTTAAAGAACGCCTGAATAGAAATGATAATCCCCATCTTACAGAAGAAATGTAAGGTGGGGATTTCGTCAAACAATGAGCGACTGTATTTATTTTTTACAGCAAATCACAAACAAGATCGGTGTAAGCCGTGGGATCTTCCAAAGGCAGGTCGGCAATAAGCAAACCCTGGCAATACAGAAGCTCGGCATACTTTCCGGCTTTGTCGGGATCGGATTCCATAGCTGCTTTTAACTTTCCAAAAATTGCATGATCTGCGTTCAGTTCCAAAACACGGTCGGCTTTAGGAGCATTGTCAGGCTGGATCTGCGCAAAATATTTTTCCATCTCAAAGCTGAGATATCCATCAGCTACAAGACACACAGGGTGACTTCCAAGCTTGTCGGAAAGGCGAACGGACTTGACCTTATCGCCAAGAGCTTCTTTCACAAACTCAAGCAGTTCCTTGTTTTCTTCTGACTTTTTCTCTGCTTCCAGCTTTTCTTCTTCGGTATCAAGACCAAGATCGTCGGTGGAGATGTTTTTGAAATCATGCTCCTTGTAATCCATAAGCATCTGGATAACAAACTCGTCTACTTCATCGGTAAGGTAAAGTATTTCGAATCCTTTTTCAAGCAGTTTTTCTGTCTGAGGAAGTCTGGCAGCCTTTGCGACACTGTCTGCCGAAGCATAGTAGATGCTTGTCTGTTCTTCTTTCATGCGGGAAACATACTGCTCAAGGCTGGTATGCTTGTCTGAAGCAGAACTGCTGAACATCAGAAGATCTGCGAGGGCATCTTTATTCTTACCGTATTCGGATACAACGCCATACTTGATCTGAAGTCCAAAGGCGTTCCAGAACTGTTCATACTTCTCAGGCTCGTTATCCATGAGTTTCTTCAACTCTGTTTTTATCTTCTTCTCAAGGTTATTTGCAATCACCTTGAGCTGGCGGTCATGCTGGAGCATTTCCCTGGAAATATTCAAAGAAAGATCCTGGGAATCAACTACGCCCTTAACAAAACGGAAATGGTCAGAGAGCAAATCGCTGCAATTTTCCATTATCATAACACCGGAACTGTATAGCTGCAGACCGCTTTCGTAGTCCTTGGTATAGAAATCATACGGAGCTTTGCCGGGAATGAACAAAAGTGCTTTATAAGTTACCGCACCTTCAACCGATACGGACAAGTGAGTGACCGGCTGGGTATAGTCATAAAACTTGTCCTGATAGAAAGCATTGTATTCATCATCAGTAACTTCGTTCTTGGGACGCTGCCAGATAGGAATCATGGAGTTAAGGGTTTCGGTATCAATATATGTTTCGTATTCGGGATTCTCATCGTCAGAGCCTTCAACCTTACGGTTCTTCTCAACGTCCATAACGATAGGATATCGAATATAATCCGAGTATTTGGCAACAAGTCCTCTTATAGTATAAAGATCCATGTAGTCTGAATACTTTTCATCCTCGGTATCGGCTTTCAGCTTCATTATAACGTCAGTACCGGGAGCCTCACGTTCGCATTCATCTATGGTATAACCGTCAGCACCGGAGGACTGCCAGATATGGGCGGCTTCCTCACCGTATTTACGGGAAACAACAGTGATAGTATCTGCAACCATAAATGCAGAATAGAAACCAACACCAAACTGACCGATAATATCAACATCATCAAGGTCGGTATGTTCCTGCTTAAACCTAAAAGACCCGGAAGACGCAATAGTGCCAAGGTTGTTTTCCATTTCATCTGCGCTCATGCCGATGCCGTTATCGGAAACTGTTATAATCCCGTGCTTTTTATCAACCTTTATCTCGATTTTGAAGTCATCTTTATCAAGGCCGACATTGTTGTCGGTCAAGGCGATATAACTAAGCTTGTCGATAGCATCGGAAGCGTTGGATATGATCTCACGAAGGAATATCTCCTTGTGGGTATAAATCGAGTTGACCATCAGGTCCAGCAGGCGTTTGGATTCCGCCTTGAATTTTTTCTTTGCCATTTGGCGACCTCCTGAAAGATTTTAGCACTCATCAACCACGAGTGCTAAAGATAATATAATACAATATATACCGTTTTTCAAGTAGTTTTTTACCAAAACATATGCTATAATTGTAAACAAATTGAAAACGCTGTCATTTGGTAAGTTAGATCAGAAATGGCAGAGAATACTTTTTCCGGAGATTATTATATGATAACAGTTGAAGATGTAGGCCTGCAGTTTGGCGGAAGCAAACTGTTTGAGCACGTTGACTTGCAGTTTACCGCAGGCAATTGCTACGGCGTTATCGGTGCCAACGGTGCCGGTAAATCCACCTTTTTGAAAATTCTTTCAGGTGAGCTGGACTCCACTTCCGGCCATGTTTACATCAAACCCGATGTAAGAATGTCTGTTTTGAAACAGGATCAGTTCATGTTTGACGATCATTCCGTTATGGATACCGTTATAATGGGCAACCAAAAGCTGTACGACATTATGAAGGAAAAGGACGCACTCTATATGAAGCCGGACTTTTCCGATGAAGATGGACTTCGTGCTGCCGACCTTGAGGCTGAATTTGCAGAGATGAACGGTTGGGAAGCTGAATCCGATGCAAGCCGTATTTTGCAAGGTCTTGGTATTCCCGTTGATGACCACTATATGATGATGGCTGACATGGATGGCCGTGACAAAGTTAAGGTACTTCTTGCTCAGGCACTTTTCGGTGAGCCGGATATCATCATGCTGGACGAGCCTACAAACAGCCTTGACGCAATTTATGTCGAATGGCTGGAGGATTTCCTGCTGGATTATGAAGGCACCGTCATCGTTGTATCCCATGACCGTCACTTTCTCAACACCGTATGCACCCATATTGTTGATATCGACTACGGCAAAATCAAGCTGTATGTTGGCAACTATGACTTCTGGTATGAAGCTTCCAACCTTATGCAGCAGCTTATTCGCGATAAGAACAGAAAGTACCGTGAAAAGATAGCTGAGCTTGAAAGCTTTATAGCCCGTTTTGCTGCCAATAAATCCAAATCCCGTCAGGCAACCTCCAGAAAGAAGCTGCTGGAGAAAATCTCTTTGGAAGAAATACCTGCTTCTTCCAGACGTTATCCCTTTGTTGGCTTCAAGCCCGACCGTGAGGCCGGCAAGGATATCCTTTTTGTGGACGACGTTTGTTACAGTGTAGATGGTGTTCCCCTGCTGAGCCACGTTTCATTTATTGCTGACCGTGGAGATAAGATTGCTTTTGTAGGCGAGAACGAAAACGCTCAGACCGCCATGTTTAAGATTCTTACCGGTGAACTTGAACCCGATTCCGGCTCTATCCGCTGGGGCGTTTCCACTTCTCAGTCCTACTTCCCCAAGGACAATACAGAATTTTTTGATGGCTGTGAGCTGAATCTTATCGACTGGATGCGTCAGTTCTCCGAGGATCAGTCCGAAACCTATCTGCGTGGCTTCCTTGGCCGTATGCTGTTCTCCGGTGAAGATGTTTTCAAGCCTGCTCATGTTCTTTCCGGCGGTGAAAAGGTTCGCTGCATGCTGTCCAGAATGATGCTCAGCGGCGCAAACTGCATTATGCTTGACCAGCCTACAAACCATCTGGATTTGGAATCCATTACTGCTTTGAACAACGGGCTTATCGATTTCAAAGGCAACGTGTTCATCGCATGCCACGACCACGAGACTCTGTCTACATTGTGCAACCGTATTGTGGAATTCAACGAAGACGGAGCCAGAGATCTTCGCATCACCTACGACGAGTATCTGGAAACAAGAAAAGGTAATTAAAATCGGCAGGAGAAGCCCCTGCCCTACAATAGAAATATAAATTGAAAGGAAAATAAGAAAATGAAACACATCGTATTGGCACAGAAAGCCCCAGCAGCAGTGGGTCCTTACAATGCAGCAATCGTAGCCGGTGAATTCCTGTTCGCTTCCGGTCAGCTGGGTCTTGATCCCGCAACCGGTGCATTGGTCGAAGGCGGCATCGTTGAACAGTCCCATCAGGCATTCAAGAATGTCGAAGCTGTTCTTGAAGCCGGCGGCATGACCTTTGAGAACGTGGTAAAGACCACCGTTTTCCTGGCTGACATGAATGACTTTGCAGTATTTAACGAAATCTACGCCCAGTACTTCACTTCCAAGTATCCTGCCCGTTCCTGCGTTCAGGTAGCTGCCCTGCCTAAGGGCGGATTGGTTGAGATCGAAGTCATCGCCAAGAGATACGCATAAGATAACTTGTCATTCTGAACACTCTTATTATGAATAAAAAGGCTGTCATACCGCATTACAGGTAAATGCAGGTATGACAGCTTTTTATTTTTCAGTCTCGCTTAACAAGAATAGAAGATGATAATAGGCTGGTGTTCTTTGTTCCAAGTCTGCTTTCGATATTCCCCGTTTAAGTGTCAGCAAGCGTAATAGCTTATTGCTGTTTGAATCACAGTATCCGGTTACTTTGTCAAAAATCACATAGACAGAGTTACTACCATATGACATATCATAAACGTCTGTGTTATTTAACCTGTACGCCACAAAATCATGCTGAGTATCAGGCTGAATATCAGGATAGAGGTTGTAGATATTCTCTATTATCATCTTCAGATAAGCACCACTGAAATCATCAAGAGACATTGGGAGCGCACCAATTTCATCCAGAAGATACTCTATCAGTTCATCGGTAGTCAGGCGGCTGTCAAAGACGAAAGGATAAACCCTTGGATCAGGTATGCAAGGAGTATCAATCTTTTTTGCGGGTTTATATTCAAAATAACCGATTGTGTTCTGTTCCATATAATTGTACCTTTAATACATTTTGATTATAGGTTTTAGTCGAAGCTATATTTTAAGAAAAATCCCGGACATAAGTCCGGGATTTTAATAACTTATTCAGCTTCCTCTTCAGCAGGAGCTTCTTCCACATAATCTTCGGTGGAAGCAACGATTTCGTCTTCCTCACCAACATTAGCTTCAGCTTCGTCCTGAAGCAGAGCACGGATGGACAGAGAGATTTTCTGCTTTTCGAGATCGATATCGATGATCTTGGCCTGAACAGTCTCACCTTCGGTCAGAACGTCGCCGGGCTTGCCGATGCGGCGGTCTGCGATCTGGGAGATGTGGATAAGGCCGTCAACACCGGGAACGACTTCAGCGAAAGCGCCGAAGGTCATCAGCTTAACGATCTTGACGTCAGCGACGTCGCCGATCTGATAGTTGTTGACAAAAATGTTCCAGGGATTGGTCTCAGCGGTTTTGTAGCCGAGAGAGATCTTCTTCTTTTCGGTATCGAAGGAGATAACATAAACTTCGATGGAATCGCCAACAGAAACGACCTCTGCGGGGTTCTTGATGCGGTTCCAGGACAGTTCGGAAACGTGAACCATGCCGTCTACGCCGCCGATGTCTACGAATGCGCCATAGGAAGTCAGGCTCTTAACGGTGCCCTGATACTTCTTGCCTTCTTCAATCTCAGCCCAAACCTGCTCGGCAGCTGCCTTGCGCTCTTCGTACTGTACGGCACGGATGGAGCCAACGACTCTGCGGCGGGCTTTGTTGACCTCGGTGATGCGGAGGCGAACCTTCTGCTTCAGCAGGTCGCTCATGGGAGCATCCTTGGCCAGACCGGTCTGGGAAGCGGGTACGAAAACACGGATACCGCGAACGTTGGCAACAACGCCGCCCTTGTTTTCTTCGGTGACAACAGCTTCGATAACGGTGCGTTCTTCACGGGCAGTTTCGATGTCGTCCCAGGACTTGACGGAGTCCAGACGCTTCTTGGAAAGCATTACGGTGCCTTCAACATCGTTTACTCTGAGGATATAGGCCTCAACCTCTTCGCCGATCTTGAAAAGATCCTCAACCTTAGCAGTGGGATCGTCACTGAACTCGGCAACAGGTATGTAACCGGACTGCTTGGCGCCAAGGTCGACAGAAATCTCTGACTGGGAAATGGCTGTGACAATGCCTGTGACTTTCTCTCCTGATCTTAAGGTTTTGAAGGACTTGTCAAGAAGAGCTTCGAAGGATTCCTCTTCCTCGACAGAATTTTCTTCTGCTGCGGGTGCAGTTTCAACTGCTTCTACTACCTCTTCAGCAGATTCCTGGATTTTGAGTTCTTCGCTCATCTTTGTATAGACCTCCTTTATGATCCACTGCGGTGTTGATGCACCTGCAGTGATGCCTACGGTATTACAGTTTTTAAACAGTGAAAGATCAAGCTCGTCCGCATTGTCGATAAACTGAGTAATCGGGCAATTCTCTGCCGCAATCTCGGCAAGGCGTTTTGTGTTTGAGCTTCCCGTGTCGCCAATGACGATCATTGCGTCGCAGGAAGCTGCCAGAGCCATAGCTTCTGTTTGTCTATTTTCCGTCGCACTGCATATTGTATCAAATATTTCAGGATTTGTATATAGTTTTTTTAATATTTCGATACACGAATTAAATTTATTTTTGGTATTGGTTGTTTGCGAAACAACAGTAATAGGAGTTTCGGGATCAATAGGGTTCGATTCTGCATATTCCTCAATTTCATCAGATGATTGAAACACTATAGAACTTTTGCAATGACCCGCAATAGCCTGCACCTCAGGATGAGTTCTTGTACCGATTATAACAGGCAGTCTTCCCCTGTTTTCCGCATCTTTGACAATAGAATGGATCCTGGCAACAAAGGGACAAGTTGCATCAACGTATTCAACACCGAGTTCTTCAAGGCGCTTATACACATCAGCGGAAACACCATGCGAACGCAGAATAACTGCCGTTCCGGGCTGAGGTTCACCATCAAGTTCAAATACTCCATGTTCGGCGAAGCGATTGACAACATGGCGGTTGTGAATGATAGGACCATAGGTCACACATTTTTTGCCGTTTTCAACAGTGCTCCAAACCATATCAACTGCACGATTGACGCCGAAACAGAACCCTGCTGTCTTAGCGATTGTAATCTTCATTGATCTTCTCCAAGTTTATAAATCTTATCCAAAAGCTCATTGGCATAACGATGATAATCTACCTGTGACGGTCTTTTCGTTTCGGCAACGATATGATAAGGCTCGCCAATAATAACAGTAAGACGTTTGAAGGCAGGTTTTTTAACAGGAATATAAACAGGCAAAACAGGTACGCCTGTTCTTACAGCCAGCATTGCTGCGCCGTTCTTTGCTTCCACATCGTCATCTTCCCTGACCCTTGTACCTTCCGGGAACATGAGAACATACTCGCCGTTTTTCAACAGTTTCATGGCTGTTTTTATAGCGTTAAAGTCAGCCTTACCACGCTCTATACCAAAAATACCGGCTTTTTTAAGCAGCCAACCAAGTATGGGTATTCGCATTACAGACGCTTTTGCCATTACATGAAGCTGACGCTTTTTTGAAAAAGCCACAACAACAAAGCAGGGGTCCGACATGGAGCTGTGGTTTGCGCACACAAGACAGCCGCTGTCGGGTATGTTCTCCTGTCCGACAACTTTAATTGGGTGATAAAGAGTGAAAAAAGGCCAGCCTACATTGAGTATTCCTTTATACCAGGGATTCATATTGCAAGTTTCTCCCGTACAAGTTCAATAATACGTTTCTCGCTCTGTTCAAGGGTTTCACCGGTAGTATCAACTTCGATGGCATCAGCCGCTTTCTTAAGCGGAGCAGCTTTTCTGTTGCTGTCGTTAAAATCACGCTGATTAATGTCTGCCAGAACCTGTTCAAATGTGGTCTTTTCGCCTTTGGCAGCATATTCTTCAAAACGGCGTCTGGCTCTTTCTTCGGCAGACGCTGTAAGGAAAATCTTAAGGTCAGCTTCGGGCAGAACTACTGTACCGATATCACGGCCATCCATTATGACATTGTTCTTTTTGGCAAGATCCCTCTGCATATCCAGAAGAAAGCTGCGAACAAAAGCCATTGCAGAAACATCGGAAGCGTACTTGGACATCTCGGGAGTACGGATCTCATCAGTAACGTCCTGTCCGTTCAATACCATACGCTGAACATTGTTTTCATCAATATAAATATCAATGTTGACTTCGTCTATCAGTCGACGAACGCCATCAGTATCTTTGGAACCTATACCCATGAGATTTATATAATATCCTACTGTGCGGTAAATAGCTCCGGTATCAACATACATAAATCCAAGTTCCTTAGCCAGCAGCTTGGAAAGGGTACTTTTGCCGGCACCTGCCGGACCATCGATTGCAATAGAATAGAATTTCATACTTTACTCCATATAATGTAATACTCAGTTAGTAGACAGAGTTTCTGTTGCGATATTTTGACAATTTTAAACGGTAATCAAACTGCCACACCCGCAGCGTGAGCTGTCGACCAGGCTACCTGCAGGTTGAAGCCGCCGGTATAAGCATCAACGTCAATTATCTCTCCCGCAAAGTATAGTCCGGATATCAACTTCGATTCCATGGTAGCAGGGTTGATCTCCCCTGTCTTTACGCCGCCGGAAGTTACGATAGCTTCTTCTATGGGTCTTTTACCAAGAATCTCGATATCGAAAAACTTTATTGCTTCCAAAAGTGTTCTTCTTTGTGCCTTTGTAATTGAATTGACCTTGGTATCTGAAGGAATCCCGCTTCTCTCGATGATGACGGGGATGAGCAGTCTTGGAAGCAAATCGGAAAGCGAGTTTGAAAAGTCTCTGTTCTGGTATTTTTCAAAATCCCTTAGAATACGTGCATCCAGAGTTTTTTCGTCCAGCGCAGGCTTAAGATCAAGACGCAGTTTATAGGTATCTTTTTCTTTCATATGTGCGCTTGCGCTGAGCACCACAGGGCCGGAAACTCCGAAATGAGTAAAAAGCAGCTCTCCAAAATCTGAAAATACCGCCTTCCCCTTTTGGTTTATCAGCTTTACAGATATGTTTTTCAAAGCAAGGCCCTGCATTTTGACGCAATCATCGCCATTTTCCTCCAACGGAACAAGAGAAGGCTTTGCTTCCACGATGGAATGTCCAAGTCTTGAAGCCATTTTATACCCATCTCCGGTTGAACCTGTGAGAGGATATGACTTACCGCCTGTTGCGAGGACAACACCAGCAGTTTTAACTTCAAAATCTTCACCTTTTACGCCGAGTACAGAATTATCCTCTGCCAGAATATCAACAGCCCTGCCATTGATTATCTGCACGCCTGCTGACTTTGCTGTTTTCAGTAAAGCCTGCAAAATATCGTTCGACTTATCCGATTCCGGGAACACGCGGTTTCCACGTTCGGTTTTAAGGCGCACTCCCCTATTCTCGAACCAGTTCATAACATCAATGGGAGAAAAAGCTTCCAAACTGCTGAACATAAAACGGGGATTTCTGGGGATATTGGTCATAACCTCATCGCACGAACAATTGTTGGTAACATTACACCTGCCCTTGCCTGTGATCAGCAGCTTCTTTCCACAGGAACTGTTACGTTCAACGATTATGACACTTTTTCCTCGATCGGCAGCTGTTATGGCTGCCATCAATCCGGCAGGACCACCACCAATAACGGCAACATCACTTGTGAACTTTTTCATATACTCCGTATTCTTCCCAAATTCTTTCAAGTTCAGAAAACGTTTCTGTAACTTCTCCGTATTTTTCACGTCCAATGGCAACAATAAGCGCGTTAATAAGGCTCAAAGGCGCAACTAACGAGTCAACAAATGACAGCATATCGCTTTTGGCTATAAGTACCTTTTCAGCAAAGGCGGCAATAGGAGCACTCTTGCTGTCGGTAATTGCAATGACCTTCGCACCTCTGTCACGGGCAAACATAACTGCCTTGGCAGTTTTGCTGGAATACCTGGGGAAACTTATTGCAACCACAACATCATCGGGACCTACATGAACAAGCTGTTCAAACATTTCGCTGGTGGAGGGTGTATTTACTATTCTGACATTGTCGAACATCAGGCTGAGATAAAAACCAAAGAATGAAGCCAAAGATGAAGAAGAACGAAGTGCAACGAGATAAATATGCTTGGCACCAAGAATCTCTTTAACAGAAGTATCAAAAGCTTCTCTATCGAGTTCATCAATGGTCAGACGAATCTTCTCTACATCACTCTGAAGTATGCTTGAAGCAATATCATGTTCATTCATGCGGTCGTTTGCAACTTCAAGACGCTGAACAGAAGTGAGCTTGCTTCGTATCATTTCCTGCAGAGCCTTCTGCATATTGGGATACCCATCGTAACCAAGTTCAACAGCAAATCGTACAACGGTAGACTCACTGACACCAACAGTCTTACCCAGTTTACTGGCGGTCATAAAAGCAGCTTTATCGTAGTTGTTAATAATAAAGCCTGCAATCAATCGCTGACCTTTTGAAAAACCACTCATTCCGGATTGAATGGCGGTAAGAATATCCTGAGTCATTTTGCTTCTCCATTTCAATATTTTTTCATGAAACAACTAACTAAATAATTTTACAATCAAATCTTCATCAATGCAAGAAAAAAATGCAGGAAATTCAAAATTTCCTGCATTTTATAATATGCCTAGAGTTTTTATTTCATCACCGGTCAAATATCTCCATTTCCCGGGCGGAAGCATCCCAAGCTTAACGCCGTCTACTTCGATTCGCACAAGACGAATGACTATTAGCCCTACGCTGTCGCACATTTTTCTGACCTGTCTGTTTCGGCCTTCATGGATAGTAATATACAGCTTGCCGCCTGACGGGTTTTTGCTGTGGACCTTAACTTCAGCTCCGGAAGTAATATACCCGTCTATATTCATCGGTTGTTCAAGCTTTGCAACCTTGCCGTCAATTTCGCCCTTAACTGTAACAAGATACGTCTTATTCTTCTCAAAACCGGGATGCATCAGCTTATTTGCAGCCTCACCGTCATTGGTAAACAACAGCAACCCCTCAGAATCCATATCAAGGCGACCAACAGGATAAACACGAGCACCGCAATCTTCAACAAGAGAAGATGCTGTTTTTCTGCCTTTTTCGTCACTGAGTGTGGTCACATATCCCCTGGGCTTGTTCAACATTATGTAAACCTTATCGGGCAGTTCCGGTAAAGGTTTATTATCAATTTCAATAGTGTCAACAGATGGATCGGCACTGTCTCCCAGGGCAGCAATAATGCCGTTAACAGTTACCCTGCCCTGCAGTATAATCTCTTCAGCTTTTCTTCGTGATGCAACTCCGCGAGCGGAAAGTATCTTTTGCAGTCTTTCATTCATGTTAAAAAATCCAATATCCTATCAATAATTCCGGGTGACTTTGTCGGTTCCTTTACCGCAACATTGTGACCTGCAGACAGCAATACTTCACCGATCTGCTGACCATTAAACAGTATTTCGGCTGTTCCGACATATTGCCCCTGATGCAACGGCGCAAAGAGGAAATCCGGTATATGCAGCTTTATTTCTACTTTTTCATCTGTTGACAATGGATAGTTGAAATCTTCATTGGCAACCACTGTAACTGTATCTTCGTTAGACGACAATACAGGCAGTCTGGCCATTACCTGCCCTTTTGAAATCACTTCGGTTTCGGGATAGTTGTCAAATCCATAATCAAACAGTTTTATATGGTCATTCCAGTCGTCGGGAGCGTTAAGAGTTACAGTAATCAGTGTCTGCCCGTCCTTTTCGGCAGCACCAACCAACGTGCGTCCGGCAGATTTTGTGAAACCGGTTTTTACTCCTACAGCTCCGTCGTATAAGCGAAGAAGTTTATTATGATTGACAACGGTACGGTTACCAAAGGTATAGTTCACGGTTGATACAATGGCTGCAAAATCGGGGTTGTTCATTGCTTCAACAGATATAACAGCCAGGTCTCCGGCAGAGCAAAAATGACCTTCTTCGCTAAGACCGTGAGGATTGACAAAGCTGCAGTTTTCAAGTCCAAGCTGTTTTGCCTTGCTATTCATCATATCGGCAAATTTTT
This sequence comes from Oscillospiraceae bacterium, assembly GCA_015068245.1. Classification (GTDB taxonomy): domain Bacteria; phylum Bacillota; class Clostridia; order Oscillospirales; family Oscillospiraceae; genus SIG469. Next base: position 84,305 of record SVKU01000001.1, on the reverse strand, counting down.
CCACACTGCCTGCGCAGTGGACGGCCAGTGCAACGGCAGCATCATTTCCCGAGCGAAGCATAAGCCCGTAGAGCAAATCCCGTACTGTCAGAATCTCACCGGTTTTAAGATATAGGGACGAGCCTTCTATGCCAACAGCTTGTGCAGGTATTTTGACCTGTTCTTCAAGGGAACAGTTTTCCAATACAACAAGAGCAGTCATTATCTTTGTGGTACTTGCAATTTGCATTGGAGTGTTCTCGTTATAAGCATAAAGCACTCTTCCGCTATCCATGTCAATGCAAACAGCCGAAGCTGCGCTCAGACCAAGAGCAGAAGCGGAACAAGTAAAAAGCAAAACAGATGCAATCACTGCAGACAGTTTTCTCAAATACATAATATCACCGGGAAATAGTATCTGCAACAATAAAAAAGTTATTAGCTTTTTTCCGCAGTTTTAAAACAAATGCTCCACCGGAAAAGGTGGAGCATTTGTTTTACTTCACGAAGGGGTCTTCAACAGTTTTATCCTCTTTTTTGGGAAGCATTTCTTTAAGTTTTTCAATGAGTTCGGGCAGCTGTTCAATAATGCGGTCGACAGAGTTGTTAGCCGGTACGGAAACAGGGATAAGTCTTACGTTTCCGTTATTCACAACAAGGAAAGAAATAGGAGTGATCGTGACGCCCGCACCGCCGCCGCCGCCAAAGTTGGCTTCTGCTGTCTGGTTTTTGGTCTGGAAGTCAGAGCCGCCGGATGCAAAACCAAAGCTGACCTTGGAAACAGGGATAATAGTAGTTCCGTCAGGAGTGTTGATAGGAGTACCGACGATGGTATTAACGTCGATCATATCCTTGATCTTGGACATTGTGGTGCCCATCATGTCGCTGAGATGATGTTCCATAGCTGTGTTCATTCCTTTCAAGCATTAGCTGATGTGCTTTCTGTAACTTCTACTTTATTATTTCTGTTTTTGATGATTATTTTCAAAAACTCTATACCAAAACCAATACCAATTCTGAATAACCGCCAAATTTGAATCGACATTTCAGCCAGTACATATATTCGCTTTTGAGCATTTTCTTCAAAATTGACAAACACCTGAAGATCACGGTTTCTTACAGTAAAAGCATTTTCAATAAGTCCTGTAATAATACCAATGGCAGCCCAACCGTAACCATACTGCATGGCAGCCTTGGCAGGATCCTCATCTGCCACCTGAAAATAGACAGTAAGCTTGTCTATTCCCAAGCCTTTGAAAAAGCGTTTGACTGCAGTAAGTCCGTGAGGGAGAATTTGCTTTATCAGATCAAGATTCCCACCTTTTGCAGCCTTTTGCTGTGGCATTTCCTGAGTTTCTTTTTTCTTTTCGGGCTTTTTCTCTTTCGTCTTTTCTTTTCTGGTTATGGGATAAAGTTTAACACGAATAAGACCAATCTTCGCCCAGACAGCAGGTCCGTTTTCGTCATATTTGGCTTTTACGCCGACAGGTGTCAAAGCGATGATAACCAAAATCGCAAAAATTATACAAAGAGCAATCATTGCTCCACCTCTTCGGTGATTTCAGCAAACACCGGAGCTTCCAGAAGCTCGCTTTCGGGCATTGGTGGAAGTTCGTCAAGAGAAGTAAGTCCGAAAACCCTTAAGAAATCCTGTGTGGTTCTGAAAAGTGCAGGCCTTCCGGGTACGTTAAGGCGTCCACATTCCTCTATAAGTCCACGCTGCTGAAGCAGTCCTATGGTGTAGGAGCTGTCCACTCCCCTGACCTTGTCTACATAGGCTCTTGTAGTGGGCTGGTAATACGCAACTATCGTCAGTGCTTCCAAGGCAGACTGGGAGAGTTTTGGAGGTTTTCTGGTCTCAAGAGTTTTTCTGATAAGTTCTGCATGTTCAGGAGCAGAACAAAGCTGATAGCAGTCATTAAGGCGAATCAGACGTATTCCTCTTCTTTCAAAGCTGTACATATCTGCCAGCTTAGTTGCTGCAAAAACTATATCATTCTCCGAAACCTCCAGCATTTGTGCCATACGTGAAATAGCAACAGGCTCACCGGCTGCAAAAAGCACCGCTTCAATGGAAGATTCCAAAACCTTTTCTTCAATATTTAATGTGCTCAATTTACCGTTTCACCGCCTTCATCAGCTATGTATGATATGGTACAGTCATTATCAGAGCCGGCAAGATTTATCTTACCTTTACTGCACAGCTCAAGTACTGACAAAAAGGTCGCAACCAGTTCGGAACGACTTTTGCTGCTGCGAAATAAAGAGGACAGACGCATTATACCATTCTTTAACAGTTTTCGAATAATATCAGACATTTTGTCATCAACCGAATACGGTTCTCTGCCTACAACTCCCTCAAACTCTGATACCGGAGGAGGCAGTTTCTGTTCAGTTCGCAGTACAATTGTATTCAACGCATCTATCAAATCCTGTGGATTATGCTGATACTTGTAGGTATTATCGGGAGTCAGCGGCTCCGGCTCATGAGGAAGCAGATTCTTGCTGCTTTCGTATTTGGGACGAAGCTGTTCGGACAACACCTTTATTTTAGCGTAGCTTTCCTGATTCTGACGTTCTTCCAGCGATTTAATAAACTGCTCCATTTCGGAGTCCGGCTCATCATCACCAACAGTCAGAAGCGTCTTTGATTTCAGATAAACAAGATGAGATGCCATTGTGATGAACTCGCTGGCAATTTCAAGGTCCATCTTTTTCATCTGTTCGAGATACTCCAGATATTGATCAAGAATAACAGCAATCTTTATATCTTTTATTTCTATTTTATTTTTAGACAAAAGCAACAGGATAACGTCGAGAGGACCGACAAAATCCTCCATAACGTCAGATTTTGCCTTAACGACGCTCTCCAGTCTGTAAGTGGGAGCTGAAGTCAAAGAATCACATCCAAATCAGAATATACTGTTCAAAACAGTAAACGGGAACCACGCAAGCCTTGAAAGTATGTTGGTTACAAAAGTACGGGCTGCAAACAGCGGAACATCAAGAATGCCAAGATACATGATAGCCAGCAGAACAATCATACCAAGGTGTTCAAATCGCATCACCTTGTAGTAAACCCTGTTAGGCAGGACTGCGTTCAATACTTTCGATCCATCCAAGGGCGGAATAGGAATAATGTTGAATATTGCAAGACCTATGCTCAGCAAAGCCACATATTCAAGAAAAGTGATTATAATACTGCCGACAGCAGTTCCGTAAAAGAAGAAAATCACAACAGCCCGAAATAAAAGAGCAATATAAGCCAGCAACAAATTGGAAACAGGACCTGCCAAAGCAACAAAAGCCATGCCGGTTTTGGGGTTTTTAAAGTACCGCATATCAACGGGCACAGGTTTTGCCCAGCCAAACTTGAATACGGCCATCATAATAAGACCAAAAACATCGATATGCTTCAGCGGGTTAAGACTGAGTCTCCCCTGCCGTTTAGCTGTCGGGTCACCCAGCTTGTATGCAACAAATCCATGAGAACATTCATGAAATGTAATGCACAGCAGACTTGCCAGCACAACAATGGCTATCTCACCCACATATCCGAACTGAAGCTGACTGAGCCATGCTTTGAAAGCGCTCATAACGTACCCTCAGCAGCGGCGTTTATATAGCGCATAAGCTCATCTCTGCCGGTGCCTTTTTCAGCAGAAAAAGAAATTATAGGCGTGTCATCATCAAGCTCAAGAGTATGGCGAATAAGTTCCCGATTGGGTTCCACTTCACTCTTTTTCAGTTTATCGTGTTTGTTTGCAACGATAACAAAAGGCATACCGGTTTCTTTGAACCATGTGGCCATAACAATATCGTCTTTAGTAGGCTTATGACGGTGATCAACTATCATAATACCAAGGCTTATCATTCCGGGTTCGTTGAAATATGTTTCGATCAATCGTCCCCAGCGGGCACGTTCGGCCTGTGAAACCTTTGCATAACCATAACCGGGAAGGTCAGTAAAGTAGACCTTCCTGTCGATAAGGAAAAAGTTGATATGTGTTGTTTTTCCGGGGCTTTGACCTACACGGGCAAAGTTCTTACGATTCAAAACCTTGTTGATCACAGAGGATTTGCCAACATTGGACTTGCCGGCAAAGATGATCTGAGGCAAACCGTCCCGGGGGAAATCCGCCGCAGCTGCGGCGGATCTTATGAATTCAGCATTGTTCAGGTTCATATGTTACCTTCCTATTGCTTCAAAGAAACAGCAGATTCATCGGCTGCCGGTATGTTGGGAATAAAAGAAACATCGTCTTTAGTTACTGCTTCATCAGGCAGATCAAGAGCATGATGAATAACAGCATCGGCTGTAGTAACCGTTATGAAAGACAGTGCGCTTCGTACCAAAGGATCTATCTCAGCAAGATCAGGCTCGTTTTCGGCGGGAATAATTACGGTCTTAACACCATTTCTCAGTGCTGCCATAGTTTTTTCTTTCAATCCGCCGATAGCCATAACTCTGCCTCGAAGTGATATTTCGCCTGTCATTGCAAGGTCACGTCTTACAGGAACTCCGGTCAGCGCAGACACAATGGCTGTACAAACAGTAATACCCGCCGAAGGGCCGTCCTTAGGTACAGCACCCTCAGGAAAATGTACATGAATATCCTTGGTTTTGTGGAAATCAGCAGGTATTCCAAACTCGCTGCAGCGGCTTCTGATATAACTGACAGCAGCTTTGACGCTTTCCTGCATGACATTACCCAGGTTGCCCGTAAGTTCAAGTTTGCCGGTACCGTCAACCACGTTGACTTCGACTTCAAGAACTTCGCCGCCGACAGACGTCCATGCCAGACCGGTTACAACACCGACTTCGTCTTTCATTCTTTGAGTCTCGGGATGATATTTTCTGACACCGAGATACTCCTCAAGCTGACCTGCTTTTACATTAACACGCTTAACACCGTCGGTGGCAACCTTTTTTGCGGCTTTACGGCAAACTCCTGCCAGCTCACGCTCAAGGTTACGAACACCGGATTCCCGTGTATATCCGGTTATAATTTCACGAATGGCATCGTCGGTGATGCGAAGCATGTTTTTGTTCAGGCCATGTTTCTTCAACTGCTTGGGCAGCAGATGATCCTTCGCTATCCGAAGCTTTTCTTCGTCGGTATAGCTGGAAAGCTCAATGATCTCCATTCTGTCCAGCAGCGGCTGAGGAATTGTGGAAGTAGAGTTAGCTGTAGTTATAAACACCACATCTGACAGGTCGAAAGGAAGTTCAAGAAAATGGTCACGGAAGGCCATATTCTGTTCTGTATCAAATACCTCCAGAAGAGCTGCGGAAGGGTCTCCCCTGTAATCGCTACCCATCTTGTCTATCTCGTCCATCAGAATCAGCGGATTCATGGAACCAGCCTGTTTTACCGCAGTGATGATGCGACCGGGCATGGCACCTATATAGGTTTTTCTGTGACCTCGGATATCTGCTTCATCACGAACACCGCCGAGAGATATCCTTGCCAGCTTACGGTTCAGGCATCTTGCGATGGATATTGCGACGGAAGTTTTGCCTACGCCGGGAGGTCCGACAAGACACAGTATCTGACCGTTGAGTTCGGGTGCCAACTGCTTGACAGCAAGGAATTCAAGAATACGTTCCTTGACCTTATCAAGCCCATAATGGTCGGCATCAAGGATTTTTTTGGCCTTTGCTATATCAACCTGTTCTTTGGTTGTAACGCCCCAGGGCATCTCCAGACAGGTATCAAGATAGTTTCTGATAACAGAGGATTCGGACGAACCATATCCCTGCTTTGCAAGACGGTCGATCTCTTTATTGAGCTTTTCCTTGATCTCGTCAGATGCTTTAAGCATTTCCACCTTTTTGCGATACTCAGCAAGTTCATCATCGTCGTCTGACTCGCCAAGTTCAGTTTTAATGACTTTCATTTGCTCCCGCAAATAATAATCACGCTGACCTTTGGCTATGCTCGCCTGAACCTGCTCATTAAGGGTACTCTCGATCTGAAGAATATCAATCTCGTTGGCAAGTATTTTGTTAAGTTTTTCAAGACGGCGGGCGGGATTGAGTTCTTCGAGTATGCTCTGTTTTTCTTCAAACTTGAATGCAGTGTTCTGAGCAATGTAGTCTGCAATAAAACCGGGATCAGAGGAAGAAATGACTTTCAACAGTGCTTCACCGTTGTTTTTACCCACAACATCAAGATAGTCAGCATACAGATCATAGCTGGTACGCAGTATTGCTTCCGTCTTTTTGGTTTTTGATGCAGGTTTTGTTTCGTCTATCGCCTCGATATTTGCTCTTAAGTACGGTTCTGTCTGTGAAAAATCAAGTACAGTGCCCCTGGCAAGACCTTCAACAAGTATGCGAATAGAGTCGCCCGGCATTTTAAGAACCTGGCGTATATGGGCAATAATGCCGATTTTATACAGCTGGTCTTCGCTGGGGTCATCATCTGCTATATCACGCTGGGTGAGCAGGAATATTTTCTGATCTTCCAGCATGGCGGCATCAAGTGCTTTTGCAGATTTTTCTCTGCCCACGTCAAAATGCATGAGCATATTTGGAAACACCGTCAGACCTCGAAGTGCCATAACGGGATAACATTCATAAATAGGGATTTCGTATTTTGCCATGAGAACCTCCATTGGAGTAAGAGGAAAGTAAGTTACTTTGTCTGACCGTTGGGTTGTTTCAGTTGACGAGCATTTTCTTCTCTGATGATCAGAGGTTTTTCGGTACCTTCAACTGTTCCTTTCGTAATGGTTACGGAACGAACAGACGGGTCGGAAGGTATTTCATACATCAGCTCAGTCAGTATTCCCTCCATAACTGCACGCAGACCACGGGCACCGATCTCACGCTCGATAGCTTTATCAGCAACAGCCTCAAGAGCCGCATACTCAAAGGAAAGCTCCACATTATCGTATTCCATGAGCTTGCAATACTGTTTGCAAAGGGAGTTTTTAGGTTCGGTCAGAATTCTTACCAAATCTTCTCTTGTAAGGGAATTGAGCGATACCAGTACCGGCAGTCGACCAACAAGCTCGGGAATAAGACCATATTTCAGAATATCGTGAGACTGAACATTTTTAAAGGTCTGACCGATATCTTTTTCTTTTTTGCTGGTAACATTTGCACCAAAGCCAATAGCGGACTTATCGGTACGGGATTCAATTATTTTTTCAAGACCATCAAAAGCACCGCCGCAGATAAACAGGATCTTACTGGTGTCTATCTGGATAAACTCCTGCTGAGGATGCTTACGTCCTCCCTGAGGAGGTACGTTGGCAACAGTACCTTCGATGATTTTCAGCAGTGCCTGCTGAACACCTTCACCGCTGACATCACGGGTGATGGAGGTGCTTTCACTCTTGCGGGATATCTTATCTATCTCATCGACATAGATTATGCCGCGCTGAGCAAGCTCAACATCATAATCAGCAGCCTGAATAAGACGGAGAAGAATGTTTTCAACGTCTTCACCAACATATCCGGCTTCTGTCAGTGTTGTGGCATCAGCTATGGCAAAAGGTACCTCAAGTATCTTTGCCAGTGTCTGAGCGAAAAGAGTTTTACCGCTGCCGGTGGGGCCTATGAGAAGTATATTGCTCTTTTGAAGTTCGACATCTCCGCTGTCACCGTAAATAAGGCGTTTGTAGTGGTTGTAAACAGCAACAGAAAGAGCAATTTTGGCCTCATCCTGGCCAATTATATATTCGTCAAGAAATGCCTTTATCTCCTTTGGGACAGGCAGTTTCTCGGGAAGTTCGTAATCAGCTTCGTCAACTATCAGACGGTCATCCTCAAGCAGAGAATCACAAAGCGCAACGCACTCATTGCAGATATACACGTTGGGACCTGCAATGATGCGCTGTACCTGGTTTTCAAGCTTGCCGCAGAATGAACACCGAACAGTTTTGTTTTCATTCTTTGCCATATATGGCTTCTCCTGTTATCTTCTGGTAATTACCTTATCAATAAGGCCGTACTGCTGAGCTTCCTCAGCGGTCATGAAATAGTCACGTTCGCAGTCCTGCTTGATCTGTTCCAGAGGTTTGCCGGTGTTTTCAGCAAGGATCTGGTTAAGGTGTTCTTTCATCTGAAGGATACGGCGTGCCTGGATCTCAATGTCTGTAGCCTGACCCTGGCTGCCGCCTGAGGGCTGATGGATCATAATTTCTGCGTTAGGCAGAGCAAAACGCTTGCCCTTTGCGCCGGAGGACAGCAGAAATGCGCCCATGGAAGCGGCAAGACCAATGCAAATGGTGGAAACATCACATTTGATGTACTGCATGGTATCATAAATTGCCATACCGGCAGTTACGCTGCCGCCGGGACTGTTGATGTAAAACTGGATATCCTTATCGGGATCCTGAGCTTCCAGGAAAAGAAGCTGAGCCACCACGAGGCTTGCGGTGGTATCATTCACTTCTTCCGACAGGAAAATTATTCGATCATTGAGCAGGCGGGAAAAAATGTCGTAAGACCGTTCACCACGGCTGGTCTGTTCTACTACATAAGGTATGAAACTCATAGTTTTGCTCCTTTCACATGGTTGCTTAGCAAGCAACAGGTTAGACCCGAAGATTCTAACCTGTTGCGTAGTTATTTATTCCTCTTCGGATTTTTCAGCTTCGGCACGTTCAGCGGCCTGAGCTGCAACTTCCTGAATGAGTTCTATATCTTCGGGAGAGAGGTCGGGCTGTTCGGAAGTTGCAACAGCAGCTTCGATGACCAGCTTGGAGGCTCTGTCCAGCTTGAGGGAATACTTGATATCATCAGCGGGCATATACTGCTTGACGTTTTCTACATCCATCTCATAGGCTTCAGCCAGACGGGTGTATTCAGCGTCAACGTCTTCATCGGAAATCTCGATGCCTTCCAGTTCAGCGATCTTGTTCATTGCCAGTTCGCTCTTGACCTGAGCCTGAGCCATGGGAGCATAACTGGAACGCATGGAAGCCATATCGGCGCCGATCATATTCATGTAATCTTCCATTCTCATGCCGGCCATCTGAACCTGATAAGAGAAGTTCTCAATCAGTTTGTCCAGCTGATCGTTGATCATGGACTGGGGAATTTCGGCCTTCATTGCGGAAGCGACTTCACGCATTACGTTGCTTTCGAAAGTGTTCTGGGCATCAGTTTCACGGGAATCGATCAGCTTCTGCTTGGTTTCTGCCTTCAGAGCTTCAAGGTTGTCGCTGCCGAGGTCGATAGCAAATTCGTCGTCCAGTTCGGGCTTCTGGGTTTCCTTGACTTCGTGAACAACGCACTTGAAAACAGCAGCCTTACCGGCCAGTTCTGCGGTGTAATCTTCGGGGAAAGTAACTTCAACGTCTTTGTTTTCACCGGCAGATACGCCAATAAGAGCATCTTCAAAACCGGGAATAAAGGTGCCGGAACCGATCTTCAGTTCATAGCCTTCACCCTTACCGCCGTCAAAAGCTACGCCGTCAACAAAACCTTCAAAGTCGATAACAGCGGTGTCGCCTTCCTGAACGGGACGGTCAACAGAAACGATGCGGGCGTTACGGGTACGCAGGTTTTCGATTTCTTCGTCAACTTCTTCGTCGGTTACTTCAACAGCGGGTTTGTAAGCGGTAATGCCCTTGTATTCGCCCATCTCAACTTCAGGATATACGTCAACAGACATAGTCAGGGTCAGAACACCGTCTTCGGATACATTCAGATCATCGACGCCGGGAGTTCCGACAACATTGAGTTCAGCCTTTTCAACAGCTTCGGGGAAAACTTCGGGATAAAGAACATTGATGGCATCTTCATAGAATACTTCCTTGCCATACATACCCTCGATAACTTTTCTGGGAGCCTTGCCCTTGCGGAAACCGGGGATATAGATATCCTTCTTAGCCTGATTGTAGGCAGTGTTCAGAGCTTTCTGAAACTGCTCGGCAGAAACCTCGATAACAAGTTCTGCTCTGCTGCCTTCTTTTTTAGTGACGCTTTTGAGTTCCATTTGTTTAAAATCCTCCTATGAAGCCGCCGGTCAAACTACCGGGGCATAATTCCATAAATCTTTATTATTCTATCAGATATACATTAATTTTTCTACTGTTATTTTTTAAAAACCTTTCACATTTCGGGATTATTTGATTTTTACCGGTTTAAAACCAACATGATCGGCAGAAACAAGGTGAAAATCTATGGTATCGGACAATCCTTCAATTGCCAGACGACGGCTTTCTGCATGCAAATGACCGTAATAACATGATTTGACATCGTATTTTACCATCAGACGGAGTATGTCCGGGCAACTGTAATTGCGGTATTTCGGCGGATAGTGAAAAAAGCAGATCTTTTCACTGTCACCCGCAGCTTTCAATGATGTTTCAAGCCGCATTATTTCACGATTGTAGACCTTTGAGTTATCGCCCTTTCCATCAAGTTCATAAAACCAGCCACGGGTTCCGCAAAGAGCTATATCCTCGTAGTACAGGCAGTTATTATGAAGGATCTCGATGTTTTCAAACCCGTTTTCTTCAAAGAAAGCATTCATTTTCTTCGCTGTGGACCACCAATAATCATGGTTTCCTTTGATAATTATCTTTCTTCCGGGTATTTGAGAAATGAATCGAAAATCTTCTTTCGCCTCGTTAAGGTCTATCCCCCATGAAAGGTCGCCCAGAAGTACTGTAGTGTCATCATCGGTCACAACAGAAAAACCTTCTCTGAGACGATTCACATAGCCTTCCCAGTCGCCGAAGATATCCATGGGATTGTCTGCCGTAAAGGACAAATGCAGGTCTCCTATGGCATAAAGGGACATATAAAGACCTCCGATTAATTGAGAATCATGTTAAGTACAGCATCGTCCATACCGGCTTTTTCAACAACGTCGGTAAAGCGAACTTTTTTGTCTTTCAAGGTCAGCAATGGCAGAGGTGCCTTCACACCGGAAACTTCACTGAGCTGGTCTATAACATCGCAGCCGGGACGAATTTCGGTAACACCAAGGGCGTTCAGAACGCTTTCGCAGAACTTGAATGGGCTGGCGGTGGAAACAACAACACAGGGACGATCGTCACCGGTAGCTATACGGTAATCCTCGAGAACCTTGTATGCAACTGCAGTATGAGTATCCATAAGATAGTTGTTTTCGTTTTTCAGCTTGGCAATAGCTTCGGCAGCTTCATCGTCGGAGCAGAAACCACCGGAGAACTCTGCCTGAACTGCTGTTTTAACAGCTTCGGAAACCTCGTATTTGCCAACACTGTTCAGTTCGTTCATCCAGCCCTTAACAACGTCGGAATCAGCTGTAAGGCTATACAGAAGTCTTTCAAGGTTGCTGGATACAAGGATATCCATGGACGGAGATGTAGTTGTATAGAACTGACGATTCTTGTCATACACACCGGTATTGATAAAGTCGGTCAAAACATTATTTGAATTGGAAGCGCAAATGAAACGACCGATAGGTACACCCATGAGTTTAGCAAAATATCCTGCAAGAATATTGCCGAAATTGCCCGTAGGAACGCAAACATTCAGTTCTTCGCCATTTTTTATGGTTCCGTTGTTGATGCAGTCGCAATAAGCGGAAACGTAATAAACGATCTGAGGAAGTACTCTGCCCCAGTTAATTGAGTTTGCAGATGACAGGAAAAAGCCATCTCTTTCAAGCTTTTCACGAATATCTTCATCGGAGAAAATACGTTTTACGCCTGTCTGAGCGTCATCAAAGTTGCCGTAAACAGCGCACACTCCCACGTTGTCGCCGGACTGAGTGACCATCTGCAGCTCCTGAATATCGGAAACACCATTCTTGGGATAGAATACAAGGATCTTGGTCTTGTCAACATCACAGAAACCTTCAAGGGCAGCCTTACCTGTATCACCGGAAGTTGCGACAAGAATACAGACAGTCTTGGTCTCCCCTGTTTTCTGCAAAGATGCAGTCAGCAGATAGGGCAGCATTTGCAACGCCATATCCTTGAATGCGCATGTAGGACCGTGCCAAAGCTCAAGAATACCTGTTTTGTCGTCCAGTTTATACATGGGAGCAACTTCTGGCACATCATATTTGTTGGGGCCATAACCCGCTGTGGTAAAGGCTTTCAGTTCATCTTCGCTGAACTCGTCAAGATACATTTTCATGACATAGACAGCTCTGTCCTGGTAGCTCATTTTACAGAGTTTTTCAATCGCCCCCTGTTCAAGTGCAGGAATGCTTTCAGGAATAAACAGACCGCCGTCACGGCTGAGACCCATTACTATCGCCTCAGAAGCAGAAAGCTTAAGACCGGAATCTCTGGTACTTACATATCGCATACTCTATTTACAACCTCCATCAGATTATTATAAAAAATATCGTCTGCCAGCTGTTTACCAAAACCACGAACAAGCATGGCATCATAGATTTTATGCACGTCCTCAACGCCGAGGATCCCTGCAGGCAGGACATCACAGCCATCGAGGTCTCCGCCCAGACTGACGCTCTTTTCGCCGCCAAGGTCAAGATAATGGCAAATATGATCCATCACCGCATCCACATCAACACCTTCACCGCCGATAAAATCTGCGTAGAGATTGATTCCGGCAGTACCGCCGGATTTGATTATCTGGCGGTACATATCGTCAGTAAGGTTTCTGGAATGAGCCCATATGCTTCTGGAGTTGGAGTGCGTTGCAACAATAGGACCTGTGGCAATATCGCAGATATCGTAAAAAGCCTTGTCGGAAATATGTGAAACGTCCACTATCATACCAAGGTCGTACATCTTTTTGACGAACCTTTTTCCGTCATCGGTCAGCCCGCCGTCTTCGACATTGGAACCGGCAAGAGCGTTTTTAAAGTTCCATGTCAAACCAACGGCACGGACACCAAGGTCGTAACCGCGTTCAAGGCCTTCAACGCTGCAGCCCAACAAGTCAGCGCCCTCAACAGTAACAAACCCTGCGATTTTGCCGTCTTCCGCTGCTTTTGCAGCATCTTGACCGCTGCGGCAGAATGACAGATAGTCTTTATTGATTTCAAATTGCTCCATCAGATATCTGTAAGTTTCATCAAATATCTGACCGTAGGTTTTTTCTTCTTTGGAAAAACGGGGAACGCCAAAGATCGCAAAAAACTGAGCCGCAGGACCATACTGTGACAGCCGTTTCAAATCAATATGTCCTTCATTTTCATAAAGACCGAAGCCACGTTCAGCCATTAAAAAAGCTGTATCGCAATGAGAATCGAAATATGGTATTTTGTACATTTAGTTACCTCACTGAAAGGCATTTATGATATGGTTTATCCTCTTTCCCCTGTCGGTCATACCGTAAGGAGCATAGATTTCAATGACATCAAATCTTGGCTGAAGCTCAGTTTCGTTCTGAGCAAGCCACATGGACGCTGTTGCCCGTATCTTGTTCTGCTTGCGTGCATCAACAAACTCGGCAGCGGTGCCATGTTCATCATTTTTGCGGAGTTTAACCTCAACAAAGGCAATATAATTCCCTTGTCGGGCAATTATATCTATCTCACCAAAACGGCAGCGATAATTGGCAGAAATCAATTGATATCCCCTGGCACGCAGGAATTTTGCTGCCTCAGCCTCACCCCAACGACCAAGTAAATCTGTTTTAGCCATCGGAGTTCTTACGTTTGGATTCAAGGTTTTTCAGGAAACTCATTCTGTGAATAGGTGAAACACCATGTTCAAAAATTGCTTCATAGTGCTTTTTGGTGCCGTAGCCTTTATGTATTTCAAAACCATACCCGGGATAGGTCTCCGCCATTTGCATCATATACCTGTCTCTCGTAACCTTGGCAAGTATAGAGGCGGCTGCTATGGAAGCAACTTTGGCATCTCCCTTAATCACCGTTTCACAGGGGATATCCAGCTTTGGATCACGGTTACCGTCAACAAGGGCAAGTTCCGGTCTTACTCCGAGACCTTCAACTGCCCGTTTCATAGCAAGGAAGGTTGCCTGCAAAATATTGATTTCCTCGATCTCTTCGACTTCAGCAAAAGCGATCGAGTATGCTACGGCTTTTTCACAGATAATGTCATAAAGTGCTTCACGGCGTTTTTCGGTCAGTTTTTTTGAGTCTTTCAGACCGTCAATTTCCAAACCGCCGGGAAGAATTACGGCAGCAGCACAGACAGGTCCCGCAAGAGGCCCTCTGCCGGCTTCGTCTACACCGCATATTACATTGTAACCCTTGTCAGCAAAGGAGCGTTCTATCTCCCACAGATCAAACTCACTCATTGTTTTCTCCTATCATTTCGGGCGTTTCAAGGCTGAGACGACCAAGTTTTCCTGCTCGATATTCGTCCAGCAGAACTTTTGCCATACGATCCAGATCAATTTCACCGCCGGAAATAAGGAAACCTCTCTTACGACCTGCGGCTTCAAGGATCTCCCAGCCTTCGGCATTGGGGTCAGGTTCGATTTTATACCGTTCTCTGACCTTATCGGGATACTCGGTTGCAAGCAGTTTCATCAGTTCAAAGGCAAGGGTTTCGGTATCCATGATGGCATCCTTGACTGCTCCGGTAAACGCAAGACGCAGACCTACCTTAGGGTCATCGAACTTCGGCCAGAGAATACCGGGTGTATCAAGCAATTCCAGCTTTTCGTCTACCTTTACCCACTGCTTACCACGGGTAACACCGGGGCGATCCTCGGTTTTGGCAGTTTTCCTGCCGGCAAGCTGATTTATAAGGGTAGATTTGCCTACGTTGGGAATCCCTACTATCATTACACGAACAGGTCGTCCAACCTGCCCTTTCTCATTCCATTTGGCAATCTGGTCTTTAAGAAGCTCTCGAAGTGCAGGAGCAAAATCATTTATGCCTCGGCGTGTTTTGCAGTCGGTCTCAATAACCGCCATGCCTTTTGATTTGAAGTATTCCTTCCACCTACGAGTGATATTCTGGTCAGCCTGGTCAGCCTTATTGAGTATCACCATGCGAGGTTTTGAGGAAAACATTTCATCAATATCCGGATTTCTGCTGGACAACGGTATACGAGCATCAAGCAGCTCACACACAGCGTCAACCAATTTGAGGCTTTCAGCCATCTGACGCCGTGTTTTGGTCATATGTCCGGGGTACCATTGAATGTTCATATCAATGCCCTCACCTTTCCTGGGTTAGAGATTACCTTACTTTGCCTATTGAGCTGAACGGGAATATTCTGAACAGAACCTTACCAAGAATATTGCGTTCATCTATAATACCGATTTCGCTCCAACGGCTGTCGAGGCTTCCGTTGCGATTGTCGCCCATAACGAATACACAATCCTCAGGGACAGTCAGCGGAAACTGAGTATCTCCTGAAAGGTATGTGGGTTCAAGGATATAAGGCTCATAGAGCAGCTCGCCATCGACCCAAACATCTCCGGTATAAAAGTCTATATCAACAGTTTCGCCCTCAGTTGCAATAATTCGCTTGACGATAGGGGCACCATAGCTTTCTTTGTAAACAACGACGATGTCATCATCATCGGCTTCGTAAAACACATTTGACAGAAGCAAAAGCATATCGCCATGTTCAAGGGTAGGCAGCATGGAGGTTCCGTCAACGCCGATAATTCTTACAACAAAGATAAAGAACAGCACAACAAACACAAGACAAGTCACCAAATCTGCAGCCCAGGTATAAAATGCCTTGCCAAGGGTCTCCGGCTCATCGGCTTCTTCTTCGGAGTAAATATCTTCACCTTGCAGTTCGACATCGGTTTCGAACGCTTCGATATACTCATCGTTGGTATCGTTGGTATTTATTTCATTTCTTTCTTCGTCCGGCTTCATTGAATTCGCTCCTTTGGACAATTGTCTTTAACTAATTTATTATATACGAAATTTGTTAAATAATAAAGAGTAAGTTGTAAAGTCATCAAAAATAAAAAGAGGAGCTGAACAACAGCCCCTCTTTTTATTTGGAAAGTTAAACTCTTTCCTTGACCTTGGCAGCCTTGCCAACGCGATCGCGGAGGTAGTACAGCTTTGCTCTTCTGACTTTACCACGGCGAACAGTCACGACATCGACGACGTTGGGAGAGTGAACAGGGAATACCTTTTCAACACCAATGCCGTTGGAGATGCGGCGGACAGTAATGGTTTCCTGAACGCCACCGTGCTTCTTAGCAATGATGGTGCCTTCGAAAACCTGAACTCTTTCGCGTGCGCCCTCTTTGATTTTAACATGTACGCGGACAGTATCACCGACGTTCATGGTGGGCAGCTCGGCTTTCATGTTCTGCTGATCAAGAACTTTGATAAGATCCATTTCTGGTTCCTCCTAATATTATCAGGCGTTCGTGCCCTAAAGGCAGAGGACCACCCAAAAGTCAACTAGTTGATATTAACATAACTCTTTTGTAAATGCAAGCATTAATTCCAAAAAAATATAGTTTTTATAAATATTTCGGGTAATGCTAGAAATGTTAATGTCTGTTTAAACAATTATAGCATATTTTGTCGAATTATGCTAATATATTTCATATCAGAAATTGTTAAACAGGAGGTAGTTTATATGGCCAGCCTATCTGAGATTATAAAAGATGTTGAATTTTCTGATGTTTGGGAAATACTAAACAATCGTTACGATGACGCTGACAACTATAAAGAATTCTATGAACTCATTTTTGGTTCCATGAAAGCGGCAAAGCCGTACTCCGGCAATGTTGGCAAAACTCTCGCCATAAAAGCAAATGAAATGGACTTCTGGTATGACGATGAAGATGAGCCAAGTCTGCAGGCAGTAGGGCTTGTTGAAGGCGACGACGAGTATTACGCAATAGGAGATCTGGATCCCGATCAAATGGCTGCAATTGAGGTCGAACCACAAACGGCAGCCGACTTCTCCCCTGCCGACATAGCTGCTTACTGCATTGTTGAAATTATGTATTTTTCATCTCTGGCCGATTCAGCCTGGGGAAACCAAAACAATACAGCAGCAAAAGGACTTATCGACTCATCTCACTGTATATCATCAGAAATGGATTCATATTCCCTTACAGACTATCGCAAGGAAATGGGTCTTGTTGAAGAAGAAAAGGACAGGCTGAGTGAAATGCTGTCCGGCATTAATAAATTCTACAGCTGATAAAAGGTGTAAATATGAAAAAGCTGCAACGATTTGTGATAATAATTTGTATTTTGGCATTGTTGCTTACCTTTGCGGGGGCTGAAACCTCAAAGGAAAACTCTTATGTCTTGCTGCAGCCCGGCAACGCTCTTGCTATCGTAAACGGAGCTACCAAAAAAGCCGTTAATTCAGCAGGAACAGAAACTGCAACATATTACAGCATGAACGGCACTGCTATGGTGCCACTGTATTTCATTGCAGACTGTTTTGACCTTGAACTAACGTGGAACGGTTTGACCAAGCAAACACAAATTAAATCCGGCAATTTTACAATAGGTATTACTTCCGGCAGCTCCGAAATAACTGTTGGAAGAAAAAAATCGGAATTGTCAGCTCCGGTTACTGTAACTGACGGAAGCACCTACGTTCCCATAGATATTATTTCCAAAATTCCGGGGCTGTACCATGTAAGTATAAGTTCTCAGCCGGAAGGACGTTTCATTCTTATCACCAACAACATTGATGATATAAGCGATCCGGAAACACTAGATTCCTTCCTTAAAACCGGATTTTGGAGACTTGGCCCTTCAAAAATGAACATTTCAGATTCCGCATTGGGCTTCAGAGCGAATTCAATGTATTCATTTGCTGCCGGCGAACAATACGAAATATTATCCGACAATAAGAAAGCCGTCCCCTACTGCACCTCAGACGGATATCTGATGATCCCCCTTGAGTACGCACTCAGAAGCTCCGGCATAAACTGTCGAAACTACACCAAATACAGCGACAGCTGTGATTTCAGTATAGGTTCAAAAAATTACAGCCTGTATTATGGGGAGCACTTTATTCTGTCCGGCGGTTATGATTATTCCAACAAGTATTACTGCGAACTGCGGGCAGGTGCTGTTTATGTTTCCGCTTCCACTTTTGAAAAGGTCAGTGGACTGAACGCCATATTTACCACCGCCCCCACAGGCGTTGTATTTTCCGGTTTCAGCGGCTATTCATCTATGGCAGATGCCGTGAAAGATATTATCACTTCCCTGCCGGACAAGCGCAGTGACGCCTCTGCTTATGTTGCTCTGACATTTGATGACGGTCCTTCCGGCGCACTCACCGAACGGCTGCTTGACGGTTTGCTGGAGCGTGGAGCTCATGCAACATTTTTCCTTTGTGACTACAGGATCTCTGCCTTTTCTTCCGTTATGGACAGATATATTCCCGAAGGTCACGAAGTTGCCAACCACAGCGCAACTCACGCTTCTCTTACCTCACTGAAAGGTGATTCACTGGCAGTTGAGATAGACAGTACAAATGCTTCAATTTTCGAAAAATCCGGAGCAAAACCCACTCTGCTGCGGCCTCCCGGAGGGAGTTACAACAAGAGAGTTCTTGATGCATTGAGTGACCGCGGAATGTCATGCATAATCTGGAGCGTTGACCCCATGGACTGGAAGTATCTCAATACAGATAAGGTTGTAAACAGCATTATCTCCAATGTTTCCGACGGTGATATAGTTCTTCTGCACGACCTGTACTCAACCTCGGTTGATGCGGCATTGGAAGTCATAGATATCCTTACGGAGCGCGGATTTGCCTTTGTAACGGTATCTGAACTTGCAGAAATTAAAGGTTATGACCTTGCATCAGGAGAAGTATATCATAGTTTTAAATAAATTTGATATAAAGCAAAAGATGTGCTATAATCTAGCAGATAAATACAATTTTACTGGAGGAAGAATCGTTGCTTACCGGAAAAAACATCGTTTTGGGTGTGACCGGCGGTATTGCCGCTTACAAGGCCACATATATTATCAACAAATTGGTTATTGATCTGCACGCAAATGTAGACGTTATTATGACCAAGAATGCAGAAACCTTTATCACCGAACAGACTCTTCGTACTCTTTCCAGAAATATCGTAACAAGAGATATGTTCAAAGAGCCTGCCGTATGGAATGTTGAACACATTTCTCTGGCAAAGAAGGCAGACTGTTTCCTTATCGCTCCCGCAACCGCCAATGTTATCGGCAAAATCGCCAACGGTATTGCAGACGATATGCTGACCACAACCGTTATGGCTACCCGTGCTCCCGTTGTTTTTGCCCCTGCCATGAATGACAACATGTATACCAACCCCATCTTTGAAGAAAACATGGCTAAGCTGAAAAAGTACGGCTATAAGTTTATCGATCCCCACGAAGGTGTTCTTGCCTATGGTGGAAAAGGAACCGGCGAACTGGCTACCGTTGATGAAATCGCCGATTATATAGTTGACTTGATTGGCAATAAATAATGACAGTATAATTTGAGTATTTTAAGTTTTTCGGAGGTTATCATGAAAATTTCTATAGTTTATTTCTCTTCCACCGGCCGCACTGCAAAAATGGCCGAAGCTATTGCCGAAGGCATTAAAAGAGCCGGCGAAGTCGAAGTTGGTGTATTCCCTATCGACGCTCTTGACGTTGATTTCGTAAACGACAGTGCTGCTGTTATCGTTGGCACTCCCGACTACTACGCTGCCGAAGCATGGCAGGTCAAGCAGTGGCTCGACACCTGTCCCTGCAAGCTGGGCGGCAAAATGGGTGGTGCATTCTGTACTGCCAACTTCAAGCAGGGCGGCGCTGATGTGGCTATTCAAAGCGTACTTACCCAGATGCTTGTTAAGGGCATGCTGATCTACTCCAGCGGAACTCATCTTGGACTCCCCTTCATTCACCTTGGCCCCGTTTGCCTCAAGGATTCCGAAGAGGAAGACAAGGCTCTGTTCGAAGTTTACGGCGAGCGTTTCGCTGCAAAAGCAATTGAACTGTTCTGATATTAGAAAAATAAAAATCCCGACCAAGCGGTCGGGATTTTTATTTTCAGGGATCAGGGATCAGGGGTCAGGGAGCAGTATTGCAGTCATTTCGAGTGACCCAACTACTGGGTTGGCGACGAGAAATCCCCATCTTGTTATGCTTTACTCATAAATCACTTTGTAGGGAATGGTCTTGACCATTCCTTTTCTATTAAATCGCAAATGGCGGGAGCAAGCCCCCACCTTACGATTATCTGTATATAACTGCGGTGCGTTATCGTCGGTCACGGCACGCCGTGACCCTACGGCCTAATGCGTCACGTTGTGCATTGTAGGAACCGTCGTCCTCATCGGTTCGTTTTCAAAATGGTCAAAACTATTCCCTACTCAAAACATGAACCCCCCCGGATGGTCAACCGACCATCCGGGGGGTTCACATTTAAACATAGATAGTATCAGATCCCATATTGGTACTACTACCAGGAGTACCGGGTCCTCCGGGAATACCACCGTTACCGCCATTGCCCTCATCATTAGTATCATTATCGTTACTACCAGAATCAGAGGGGAGTTCATCGTAACAAACAATTAAGACAAGATCATCTCTATCGTAATAAATAGCAACATCTTTACCTACAATTTTATTATTGACACTTGACCACGTAGAGGTAACCATTTCCTCAGCATCACTGTCATATGAAATCACAGGCGTAGATGAAGACGGTTTGCAGTAATCACTGTCATTATCATAGTAGAGTTTAGAACCGGTAGATGATACACTTGATACAGATTCAAATTCTACCTGACACATCTCACCATCGAAATAAACAAGTTCATCTTCAACAATGTAGGCAGTTCCATAGTTACCGCCTCTCCATTTTCTGAACAGAGAGTAATCAATAGGATAAGTTTTGATGGAACCCGAGGAACTGCTGCTTCCCATAAAGCCTGCTGAACTATTACCACTGGAGGGCTGATAAATAACAGCTCGATATCTATCGAAGTCATCTCCGCCAATATCAGACCAGTCATCAAGTTCATCATCGCAGATGAAATAAACATCTTCAAGCACTTCAACATCAAACGATGCATCATTTTCTCTTGAAGCAAAGGCAACAGCGTAATCGTTTTTATTCAGTATCAAAGTGCCTGCCGAACCAACAATGTTGGTGGAGAATGTTGTGCCCTGGTTAAAGTACTCAATGCCTCTGTGATCAACAACCATTATGCAATTATTTACGCCCCAATCAGACTGGGTGGAAGTTGCAAGAACAGCGCAGCTTACCAGTGTATATTCATCGCCATCGGGAGCAAATGAGGTCACATTACCTTCGCTGTCGGAAATGACAGTACCGGAACAGCCAATAAGGTCATCGTCAAGCATGGTCAGCTGAGTATAATACTTCAGACTGCCATTGACATAGAACATGGCACTGTGCTTATCACCAAGATTGGAGGTCACGTCATTATCCAGCAGGATAGCAGAAGAAACAGTATCATAATCATAGGTATCATCAGCTGCAAAGCCGATGCTGTAGCCTGTTTTTGATACAAGCAGCAGACCATTCTTGCCGACATCGGAGGAAGACGCATTTGAGGACTGACGATAGAACTCAGTACCAAAAGCAGTATAAATCTGAGCGCAGCCTGCAATACCTTCGTCGGAAGTGGCGGAAGCTGACATAAGCACGCCTGAAATCAGATCATAGTATTCGCCGTCCGGAATAAAGCTCAGAAGCTCGTCGTCCTCGCCCACCATCAGAACACCGGAGCAGCCGATAAGCGAGCTGGACAGAACACCCTTTTCCTGAGTGCAGTAAACGATGCTGCCTGCAGCGTTGGAAACGATCTCGATACTGTTGCCGGGCATAGAGGGCATACCGGAGAAATCACCACTGGGGAAACCGGACATATCTCCTCCGGGCATTGTACCGACGGAGGTATCTCCGCCACCAACACCAACGTCAGAAGAGCCGGTATTTGTGCCGGAAGTATTACCGGAAGTACCGCCAGCAACAGATGAAGAGCTTGAAGAATCGGCAGATCCGAATGCACTGCTGTTACCGGCATTAAGGTCGGTGCCGGTAGAAGTTGCACCGGTCAATGTTGCGGCAGAGGCAGCAGAGGAAGAACCGGAGCTCATGGAGCCGATTACATAGAACTTGGCACAGCCTGTGGTGCCGTCAGTGGAAGTGCAGTTGTTATCCAGCAGGATAGCGGTGGAAGTTGATGCCTCAGACAAACCTGAGTAGAAAGAACTGCCGTCTTTTTTCTCTGTAGTCAGCATTTGGAGCAGCAAAATCGCTGCATCTCCGCGAGATACGGGAGATTCATCGCCAAGACCAAGACCACAGTCAAGACCGATCTGAGACGCAAAACGGGTATAGTCGTCAGGCCAGAAGCTGCCAATATCCGAGGTTGAATAGCCAAGTATTCTGAGCATCATGGTAACAGCCTGGGCGTAATTGACGGTGTCTTCGGGTCCGAATTTGCCGTTGCCATAGCCGTTTATGATACCCTGAGTGCTGGCAAGGTTGACGTACCCGGCAGCCCAATGCTTGCTGGTAACGTCACTGTAGAGTGTTTTGTACTGGTAAGTATCCACAACAGATGCACTGCCGGTGGCCACGACTGCCAATTTGCAGAACTGCGCTCTGGTCAGGTATTCACCGGGGCGGAAAGTTCCATCGGGAAAACCGTCAACAATATCCAGACCGGACAGTATTTCTACTGCGCTCTGCGTTCTGGCATCGTAAATATCGCTGTAAGCAGCTGCAGGAATGGCAAATACCATTGCCAGCAGAAGAAACAGGCAGACAAGTCTTTTCATAAGTAAAATTCCTTTCCTGAAAAGATTAACACGTATGAAAACTGCATAACACAGTTGATTATGGTATCAATCGCTTCTAAGTGCATCAACAGGCTGGAGACCGGAAGCCTTGACAGCCGGATACAGACCGAAGCATACACCGATCACAATTGAAAACAGTGCTGCACCAACGGTTACAAGAGGACTTGGAACCAATAACAGGTCATATATGGCTTTACTCAAAACAAGCGAAACAACATAGCCGATTATTATTCCTATAAGCCCACCTGTTGCGGAAAGCACGCTTGCTTCAACAAGAAACTGGCTGATTATGACTTTTCTCTGGGCACCTATGGCCTTTTTGATACCAATTTCTCTGGTACGTTCGGTAACGGTTACAAGCATGATGTTCATAATACCAATGCCGCCGACCAACAAAGCTATACCAGCAACACCGCCAAGGACAAGGCTGATGGAAGCGGTTTCGTCTTCACTGGCAGTCAGTGCCTCGTTACCATCTGTAATGTCGTAAGACGATGTGTTGGTATTGAGGTTTTCCATAAACCAGTCTTCCAGTGCAGCCATAACACCGTCCATCTGTTCACTGGTATCCACCTTAACGGTGAAATCGGTAACGGTATCGGTGTCCATAATTACACGGTTCATGGTGTATGGGATAAGGATCATATCGTCCATGGATTCCTCGGTGGTACCGTCTTTCTGATAGAAAACACCGGCTACCACATATGGGTCTCCATCAAAGGTAATGGTTTCACCCACAGGATTGATATACCCAAACAGACTTTCAGCCACATAAGAACCGATAACGCATACTCTTTCACGTTTTTCAAGATCGGTAACAAGGATATCTCTGCCCTTGTTAAGAATAAAGTTATTACAGGCTGACCACTGCTCATTACCAAGGTAAACGTCTGCAGTAGTATTACTGTTTCCCATATATTTCAAAGTACCTGAGGTCTTGATATCGGGAGTAACACCAACGGTATGCTCAGAAAGCTTGTCGCTGACGTACTGCATGAACTCATCGGTAATGTCTATGGTATTGGTTCTGTCGTAATATGTAACTTCAACACCGACTTTATTTACGCCAAGCTTCTCATAGTAGGCAGTGATGTCGGCATTGTAACCCTGAACAACAGTAACGAGTATCAGAACAGCACCGACACCAATGATAATACCAAGCATAGTCAGGAAAGAACGTCCCTTTTTGTCCATTATGGCTTCAAGAGCCATCTTTATCGAACCCATTCGGACACCTCGCAATCCTGAGTTATAAGTCCGTCCTGAAGCCGGACAACTCTTTTTGCCTTTGCCGCAATACCGTTATCGTGGGTAATGAGGATAACAGTAGTTCCCTGGGCATTCAGATCCTGCAGTATACCAAGCACCTGCTCACCGGTCTTGGAGTCAAGCGCACCCGTAGGTTCGTCTGCCATGATGATGGGAGAACGGGTTGCAACCGCACGGGCTATAGCCACACGCTGCTGCTGACCGCCGGACAACTGATTCGGTCTGTTGTCGGCTTTGGAGTCAATATCAAGTGACTCCAAAGCTTCCATTGCTCTTGCATATCGTTCCTTTTCACGGACACCCTGATAGCTCATTGGCAACGCAACATTCTGCCAGACGTTCAGTGACGGAATAAGGTTATATCCCTGGAAAATAAAACCTATCTGACGGCTGCGTATCTCGGCAAGTTCGCTTTCGGTTCGTTCTTTGATGGAAATACCGTCGAGATAATACTCACCATAGGTGGGAACATCAAGGCAGCCGAGAATATTCATCATGGTTGATTTGCCGCTGCCGGAAGTACCGACTATTGCAACAAACTCACCCATTTCAATTTTCAGGCTTACTCCGTTGAGGGCTCGCACTTCATTAGGCTCACCCTCGGAGTAAATCTTGTAAATATCTTTTATCTCAATAAGTCCCATGGTCAGTTCTCCCAATTACGACGGAGGTCCGCCCATAGGCATACCGCCCTGCATACCACCCTGCTGGTTGCTGAATCCGGGAGGTCCACCAAACTCACCGCCGGGCATACCGCCAAAGTTACCGGTGGAGGATTCTTCTTCGTCTTCAACTCCGCTGGAGGTTCTGTCGCCGCCGGAGGGAGCTGTCTGCTGATAGCGGAGGAAAACCTCGGTGTCGGCTTCAACGCCGCTGAGAACGCGGATATAGTAGCTGTTGGAGCTGCCTACTTCTATGGCAACAGGATAGAAACCGTTGGGGATCTCAACATCTTCGCCGGACAGATCGAGCACATTTTCAGGTTCTTCCTCTGCCTTGACAAACAGGTAATACTGACCATCATCAGTCATGCGAAGAGCAGAGACATTGACAAGAACGCTTTCTTCGGTATCGCCTACGTTGACAGAATAGGTAACATTGACACCGGAGGAAAGCTCACCGTTGGAATAAATCTCAATAGTTGCGGGGAATGTCGCAACGCCGCTGGAAGAAGTTGCTTCAGGGCTGATATATGTAATGACGCCCTCGTAGGTGGTTGTTCTTTCAGCACTGGTACGATAAACGGAAACGGTCATGCCTTCATACAGATAGTCAACGTCAAGTTCGTCGATATTGACATCAATAGTCATGGTCTGCATATTGTAGATGGTTATGGGATTGCCCATGGGACGATCACCGGATTCTACATTTACATACATGACCTTGCCCGCAATAGAAGAAGTCATAAAGTAATTGGCACGACTGTCTTCAACAAGCTCGATCTCATCATAAGCGTCTTCAATTTTTTCACGGGTAGTCTCAATACGCTCAGTGTAAGTTTCTATCTGACTTTCAGCCTGGCTTATCTGCTTCGTGGCGTTTTCAATCTGCTTTTCAAGGTTTTCGATCTGTTCGTCCATAGAATCACTGCTTATAACAAACAGAGTCTGCCCTTTCTTGACTGACTGATAATCGGTAACATAAACAGCTGCCAGTTCGCCGGAAACATCAGGCTGCAGGTTTTCAACACCGCCGAACTCAAGGTCGCCTTCTATGGCAGGATAAACCTTTGTTCCGTCGTCGGCAATCAAATAGCAAGCAGCAGTTGAACCATCAACAAGTGAACCGGGATTTTCAACCTCAACTGTAACAGCGAAACACTGCATGCCGTCGTCAGACATACGCTGAACGAAAGAGACATCACATACGGTAGCATCAAGATTCAGCATCTGTTCTGCAACAGACAGAACTGCAGGCATACCAACATAAACAATATCTTCATATGCATAACTGAAGTACTGTGTAAGCTCCATGACATCGTCATTGGTGATGGTAGCCAGCTGAGTATTTGAGGTTACATTATCTCCGGCTTCCACACTGACGTTTGTGATGCGTCCGTTATAGGGAGCAACAATGGTAAGCCCGGACAGATCAGCATACATATCGCCAAGCTCTTCTTCATAATCAGCAATATTCTCGGTATATTCTTCGATACTGTCCTGATTCTCGATGATCATTTCCTCATATTCAAGAATCTCATCTTCATAGTCTTCAATGGTTTCTTTCAAAGTCTCGATCTGTTCATCGATTTCGGAGTCGTCCTGAGTATAAAGCAGATCGCCAATCTGAACATAATCGCCCTCAGAAACAAAGACTTCTTCAATTTCTGTCATAGAAGCCGCTTCAACAGCAAGGCTTTCAAGAGGTACCGTGGTACCGGAACCCTCTATTGCCCGGTCAAGAGATCCGTATGTAGTCTTATCGGTCAGCGCAATCTTTTCTTCCTCTGTAAAGAACAGCTTGTAAACACCAAAAGCGGCAGCTGCAAGAAGAACCAGGACAACAATAAAAATAATTATTTTCTTTTTGCCTTTTTTCTTCTTTTTAGTCTTTACCTTTTCATGTTTGCCACGATTCTTACCTCCGTTATCGGAAGTGTTTGTATTGGCAGGTATTTGAGTTGCAGTCTTTTCCAAGTCAGGCATGAGCCTACCTCCATCATCTTGTGGTTATGAAAAAAGATCAATACTATATCTTTGATTTATTATACAACATATTGTAGATTTTTTCAGTCACAATTATGGTCGAATTGTGTTTTATTTATGTCATAATTGTGTCATTTTAAGGATTTTATGTAAATCAGTTATATTTTGTAACTCTTTTGTATTTTTTGTTATAAATCCAAATTATTTCCTCAGATAATCTGTAGATTTATGGACAGAATAAATTCAGACAGCAAAAGCAGTCTGAATTAAAACAAAAGTGCATGGAGGCAATTATGGATAACCGCAATCAGAACAACCGCAACGAAAACAGAAACGACAACCGCAGCCAGAACAACAACCAGAACAATAACCGCAACGAAAACAGAAACGACAGCCGCAACGAAAATCGCAGCCAGAACAATAACCAGAACAACAGCAATCGCTAACAACCTAAAATTGAATAATGATAAGCCTGCAGCAAAATGCTGCAGGCTTCATTTTACAGTTCATAAATCTGTGAAGGAGCAAAGAAATACAATACTTTTTCCTTAACATTTTTTCCTGTGATACGTTTCAGGGCATAAGAGTATATCTCCATTTGCGTTTTGTAACTTTGTGCCCTTGTCTGTACGTCGGAACCAAATACGTTATCGGTTTTAAAATCCACAAGCACCAACTGACCGTCTTCCTCAAAGCAGCAGTCAACAACACCCTGCAGCATAAGCGCATCGTCTCCCGCCCCATCGTAAAACATTTCTGACGGTGCAAGTATTGAAAACTTGAACTCTCTCATTATGGATTGGGATTTCAACATTCTTTTACCTATATCGCTTTCGAAAAAGGCAAATATTTTTGATGGCTGAACAGCGTCGATCATTTGCTGCGAAACTATTTCCATATCCGACAGTCTTTTCATTTCTGCTTCAACTGCGGCTTCATCAGTGCAGCATTTAAAGTCAATATATTGCATCACAAGATGTGCGGCAGTACCCTTCTCGGCAGACGTCAGTTGTTTTTCCATAGCAAATCGGGGACGTTTGAAAGCTCCTTTATCGGAAACAAAAACACTCATGCCCTGTTCTGATGCTTCGGCATCAAGATATCTTCCTTTCAGTGCGGAAGCTGTGACTTTTGCAGGTAATCCAATAACATTTTTAAACTGATACTCTGAAGAAAAACGCTCTTTGAGATCGATCAATTGCGCTTCACACGGGGGTACATCAACATCTGTTTCAACAGTATCGATTTTGCCGTTTCCCGGACAAACAAGAGATATGTTCCAACAACTCATTTGCCCCTTTTTCCCAACGTCATATCCCAAAAGCTGACGACCCTCGGTTCTGCTCATAAAAATATACAACAGCCATTTTGCACAACTTCCGGCATTTAACAGAAGCTGCGGCTCAACAGGCGCAGAAGCAGATGTCATACAGCTTCTCAATTCACGCTCAGCATTATTGAACGAAGCGGTAAGTATAAGACGCTCCTTAGCTCTGGTCATTCCGACATAAAGAACCCGAAGTTCCTCAGACAAACTCTCACGTTTCATTCTCAGTTCACAGGCTCTGCGCATGACAGACGGGTATTCTATCATTCTGTCAAGGTCACGGATATTGCTGCCAACCCCAAGCTGACGATGGACAAGCATAGGGCTTTGAGTGTCTTTCAAATTGAACTTTTTTGAAAGATCACACAGGAAAACAACAGGATACTCAAGGCCTTTAGATTTGTGAATACTGGTGATGGTCACTACGTTGCCTTCAAGAGAGTCACCGGCTCCAACAAGATTATCACCCTGCTCATACAGCTTATTGAGTCTGGAAACAAATCCAAACAAGCCTCGATAACCATTATTTTCAAAAGTCTGAGCATATTGATACAGGAGCAAAAGATTCTTTCGTCTGATATCTCCCCTGTCCATGGCTGCGCAAACAGAAATAATATCTGTCATGCTGAATATTTCCCAAATCAGCTCATCTGCGGAAAGATCCTCTGCCATATATCTGAACTTTTGAATTCTATCGATGAAATTACGGCACTTTTCATCACTCTCAGCTCTGGACTTCAGTGCGGTATAGAAGTTTCCATCGTAATCTGATGTTCTGACTGCGGCAAGGTCGTCAGCAGAAAAACCGAATAATGGACTTTTCATTGTTGCGATCAATGGAATATCCTGATGTGGATTGTCTATGACTTGCAACAAAGAAATCAGCATTCTTGCTTCGTCAGTATCGAGCAATCCCGAACTGCCGCCGGAAAAAGCAGATGGTATTCCGAGCCTTTCAAGCTCTGAAATATACAGCCGGCTCCGAAGCCCGGGAGCACGCATGAGAATTGCTATGTCCCGTGGTTCTATCGGTCTGATGCCTCCTGTGGCCTCATCACGGACAGTCTCATTCTTGAGTAAATAAGCGATCCTTTCAGCCACATACATTGCCTCAGCAGTGGAACGATCAATATCTTCATCGTCAGTTTCCCGAAGATCCACAATATTGAACTCTACCGGAATATCCAAGGTCGGATCATAGTCAGCACCGCAATAAAGCTTCTCATTGTCGCCATACTCCATTTCACCGAATCCCTCAGACATGATGTTTTCAAACACATCATTAACAGCATCAAGCACAGATGCTCTAGACCTAAAGTTTCTGGAAAGAATTATCTTTCTGCCTTCACCTTCAACAGCATTTTCACTGTCCGGGAACCGTTGATATTTTTCAAGGAAGATGGTGGGATCGGCCAAACGGAATCTGTAAATGGACTGCTTTACGTCACCGACCATGAAAATATTTTTACCGTTCTGGCTGACAGCATTGATAATGGAATCCTGAATTTCATTGGTATCCTGATATTCGTCAACCATGATCTCGCGGAATCTTTTGGCAATGCTCAACCCGGTCTCGGAAACAGTTCCGTTGCTGTTTCTCAAAAGATCAAGGCACATATGCTCAAGATCACCAAAATCTACAACACCTCGTCTACGTTTGATCATCGAGTATCGGCGGTCGAGATCTTTGATTACAGAAAACAGTCCTCTGACAACAGGCAGTTGTTTTTCTATGTCCAATATCAATTCGCTGCGGTTGATATCAAAATATGATATATATTTACCCCAGGCAGTTTTGAATCCTTTTCTGATATCCTGAAGCCGCTGCTTCAGGTCTTCATCGGGATACTTGACAAGTCGTCCAAGTTTGGCAAACACATGGTCCTTATTGTTATAGGCCTCGTCCCATCCGTCATTCAAAGCTGCACGAAAAGACTTCATAACACTAAGGTCATCCTGAAAGGCAGGAAGATATGCCTTTTCAAGAGCTTCATCTCCAAGCATTTGATGCTCTATCAAATCTTCATAACGCCGTATCCAAAAGTCTATTCCGACAATACAGCTGTCAAGTATTTCTCGTTCCCATGGGGTATTTTCTGTATCTGCATTTTCAAAAATCTCCAGTTTATCATCCATCCATTTATCCATATCCGGATGAGTACGGATTTTTTCGTATGCATCAAAAACAGTATCACAAAGTCGTTTGTCATTATATGTAGCAGATAATGTTTCGGTAAGGGCAGCAAAGTCCGGATCGTTTTCAATATTGGAATACTTGATTTCCAAGACTTCGTCCAAAGCTTTTGACATCAAAGTCTTGCTCTCACTTTCCTCAATCTGACGAAAATCAGGAGTTATATCGACCAATTGAGCATTCTCACGCAATACAGAAGAACAAAAGCCATGAATTGTCATTATCTTCGCCGCATGAACAAGAGTCAACTGGCGGCGGAGATGACGGCCGGCACCCTGTTCAAGAAGTCTGCGGCGAATTTCGTCTGTTATTTTTGCATGCAATTCAGAAGCAGCAGCTTTTGTAAAGGTTATTATGAGAAAGTCAGTAATGGAAGCAGGATCATTTATATCTGTCATCATTTCCATAAGGCGACGAACAAGCACAAAGGTCTTGCCGGAACCTGCAGCGGCCGAAACAAGCAGAGCACCGCCGCGGCTGTCAATTACAGCCTGTTGCTGTTTTGTAAGTTCAGGCATTTTCCATCTCTCCTTCCTCAATTGATTGCCAGAATTTTTCTGCGGGATATTTTTTCAAATATCTGAAACTTTCCCCATCGTGATCACAGACGGCGGCATATTCGCAGTATTTGCAGGGATAGTTTTCTCCACTCTTGTACGGATCAGCCTTTATCTGACCTCCACCCAATTCTGCGGTAAGCTGATGAAGTGTATTGTCAACAAAACGTGCAAGCTTGCCAAGCTGTTCGGAAGACGCAATACAATCTCTTGACATTTCACCATCTTTTTTCAGTTTTACAGGCAGGAATCGGAACCTTTCCTCATGATTCTCCATAGCCTGCAGTATCTCCGGATCATCGATCAGCAAACCGCTTCTAGTCAACGCAGAATCTCTAAGACTTTGAAGTTCCTCATCGGATACAGTTCTTGAGGTCTTGATTATCTCGTCCCTTGCGGGCATATAGATAACGCCGGCAGGGACAACCTCTTTCCCGTAGTATTCACTTCCGCCTGATTGTAAGGCAAAGAGATAAATCAGCATTTGAAGCCCCATGCCATAACGAATGTCGGTAAAATCAAAGCTCTTTTTACCTGTTTTATAGTCAACTACCCTCAAATACAGCTTATCGTCCTTGACATATCCGTCTACCCTGTCCACAAATCCGACAACAGAAGAAGTTTTGCCGTTTTCAGAAACTTCAACAGGACCGAGAACACTTCGGTCATTAAACGCAAGTTCAAAGTCCAGCGGTACGAAATCAGAGTTTGCAAGTTCATCAAAAACATTTTCAACCACTGCACGGACACTCTTTTGAAGCCTTGTAAACAGGTATTTGAATCGTTGACTCTTGTTGGCAAGCCCACCGGCGAGCTGAGTAGAAACATATTGCTCTGTTAACGTGTCAACAATAGAAGGCAATTCTGCTTTGTCAAAGCTTTTGAAACCGCCGTTATCTTTAACATGAGTACAGAGGTTTTCGAGTATGTAATGAACAAAAGTGCCGTATTCGGGAGCAGCAAATTCAGCAGTTTTTCTTGCAGATGCTTTAAGTCCGTATTCCATAAAATACGAAAACTTACAGGAATTGAATTTATCGATCCTTGTTGCAGACAGCCTTATGCGTTGACCATAAAGAAGATCAGCACTAAGTTGAGATAAACTGGTCATACTCGTATTCGAAGCCTCTTTTATAGCTTCAAATCTGGAACACAACAAATTATCGTTGCGTATCCAATTAAGTGCGCTGGCGTTATTATTGGAAAAAGCAGCCTCAAACGCAGTATTCTCTGACCACAACCTGTCATCAACACTGCTGCGGGTAATGTTCATCGAGGGGAACAACGCTTTCAGACGCTGAACCACCATTGAAGGTCTGAGCTCAGTACCGTCATCTGCGTACTCAGGGTAAGATACCATAAGCTCTTTGGTCGGGCTGACAAAGCAGCTATGGATTATGCCCAGTTCTCTTTCGGTGCGTTCATTGACAGACGGTGCAAGTTCGATTCCAAGTGTCAGCAATTCATCACGTTCATCTTCGGAAATAACACTGCTTGAAGATGGCACCGAAGGCATATAAGAATCATTGGCACCAAGCACAATAAGATACTTTGTGTTTCTGAACCTCATTCTTGCGATATCGCAGATCGTTACTGCGTCATAGTAAACAGGTATTGTACCAATATCACCGGTTGAAACGGCGAGCTTAAACAGCTTCACAAAATCCGCCGTAGACATTGCGTTCCCAATATTCATGGAGCCGGTCTGTTCAAGAATATTTATCAGAACGTCCCACAGTGCGGAACACTCATCAGCTTCCCTGTCCCGGCCGTTTATGCGAAGCTGATTCTCCTTAGTCTCCAGTTTTCCCGGCAAATCAATATCCAGCATGAATTCGTACAGTGCAATTACCATTTCACTGCAGTTTACTGCAGAATTAAGCTTATCTTCCAGTTTAACAAGGGGGATAATTGCAAGGTTGCGCAATTCATTCAGTTCATTCAGCTGAGCTGCGGATTCTTCATTTGGCTCTCTGCCATAACCCTGCGGATCAAATGTCCAGTCCGACTTCCACATGGAACCGGATATGTTCCACTCAATAACGTAGTTTTCAAGAATGTCGCACTGTTCATGGTTCAAAGCAGAAAAACCCGACTTTAAATATGAGAAAACATCTTCATATTCATAACCGCCTGCTACGCAGTCAAGAGCAGAACATACAACCGAAACAGCAGGCTTTCCGACAATGTCTGCCTTATAGCTGAGATATACAGGTACCTTAAACCTGTCAAACACTCTCTCCAGCAAAAGTCTGTACCGATTCATATCAGAAACAGCTATGCAAATGTCATTCCATCTGGAACCACATTCCGCAACAAGCTTTCTGCACTGTGCCGCAGCCCACTCACACTCAGAAGTCAATGAAGAAGATACAGCCAGCCGGACAGCTTTACACGCTCCGTCAAAAGCACCAATATCATAACTGAACAGCCCCTTGTCCAACCAGTCAAATTCCGGAACATCACGCTGTATCTGCGGCATTTCTTCAATACTGCACTTTGTTCCGTGACGGTCTGCCATGGATTTAAGGCGACGAATTGTTTCCCGCTGAAGATCGTAAATATCGTCATCATCACAGGTGAGACAAACAGTTACGTTTTTTCCTCGGGCGATCAGTCTGTCTATCACATCTGACTCAAGTTTTGTAAAATCAGCGAAACAGTCTATGTAAAAATCCCTGTGTTCTACCCAATCACACTCGTCAAGTTTGTAAGAAAGCATTTTCAGGCGTTCGGTAGGATCTGCAAGTCCGTTGGCCGTAACCGCATCATATGCATCGGAAATCAGCGCAAGCTCATATAGTTTTCTCGACAGCATGCCATCGGTTTGCTCAGAAGCCTGCTGCAAATCATCAGATGAAACTCCATAATTGCGAAACTCGTCTATAACAGACAACATATTTTCAAGATGATCCGGCCAGGAAGACACAGCACCAAACAGTTTAAGAGACGGTGAGGCTTCCGACAGGGCACCGTTCATAGCCAGCAATCTTCCGCAATCATCCAAATACTGAACAGCTAGTCCACCTGCATATGAAAACACCCTGTTGGCAAGGCGAGTAAAGCTCAGAACCTCTGCACGCATAGATATATCATCTCCGCCAAGTCTGCAAAGAAGTCTTTCTGCGTCATGTGAGTATTGCTCCGGAACTATAAGAACCGAAGCTTTACCGACTGATATTTCATTCATTATTCTTCGGGTTTTGCCGCAGCCTTCCCGACCGGTAATAATTCTGAGCATATTATCTACCATGCCTTTCTGTTCATTATTTACCATTATACATCATTTTTACCGACTGCACCAGTTCAAGCAGCTTGAATTTTAAAACATAAATCTGATTATCACCGGTAATCAGTGCAACATCACCTTCATCAAGTCCGACAGCCATCGCCTGAGATGTCAGTTCTTCACTGCAGGAAGCCATACAAATGGGTGGAAAAACAACACACCACCAGTTCTTTCCTGCCCCATCACCGATCGTTACACGAAGGGAAGTATACTGTCCTGCAGGGAGCGAAAAGGTATCATACACTCTTGTATCAAAGTTTTCTGTTCCAAGAGTTACCGTAACAGGATAATCATATCCCTTTTCCTGTACCATTTGACGGACAGCTGTTTCAATTTCATCAACATTTTCTCTCAATACGATCTGAGCGTGCTGCGCATCAGAACCCATATTCAAGCTTGATGTAATTTCAATTACACGGTCACGAACTTCAAGTTTAAGTGCCTGGTCTTCGTCGGTATCTGAATTGGCAACCACATGAAGCCTGACAATACTGTCTGCCAGCTTTTGTGACTGAGCATTTGCTCCTCCGATAAGTACAGCAGCAAACAATCCTATAAAAAGTGCAATTTCAAATGGTTTCAGTTTAATAAAAATCACCGCCGATTCGTAGTTTAATACGATTATCGACGGTGATAATGCTTTTTATACTCTTAAGTCGGTATAATATGTGTTCTTGTACTTTTTGAGTAGGCGAGAAATGGTAACTGCCATCTTGCCAAAATCGTCGAACAAGCCGAATACTGACGGGCCTTTACCTGTGAGCGATGCAGCCAGTGCGCCGTTACTGAGCATGATGTCTTTGATAACAGCCACATCGGGGCAAAGTTCTGTGGCCAGCGGTTCAAACACGTTGTATATATGGCTGCAGGCATCTTTAAGGTCGCCCTTTTCACAAGCTGCAACAAAAGCATTTGTATCCGGTCTTTTTTCGATAACCCGACTGTCAAGCAGGCTGTACATCTGTCCTGCGCTGAAATCGGCAGGTGGTTTGCAAACAATAAGATGACAGTCCGGAAATGCCGCTATCGGCTTAACATTCTCTCCCCTGCCGCTTACAAGACAAGTCCCTCCACGGAGGAAAAAGGGCACATCAGAACCGATTTCAAGAGCAAGTTCATCAAGCTCGTCCATACAAAGAGGATCACCATACCTGGAGTTTAGTTCCATCAGAACTGTACCGGCATCTGCACTTCCTCCGCCAAAACCGGCAAAAATCGGTATTTGTTTGACAATATCGATTTCCATACCTGATCTGCTAAAGCCAGTCTTTTCTGCAAAAGCTCTGGCGGCTTTAAGAGCAAGATTGCTGTCGTCATTGGGCATAACAGTGCTGTCAGACTTGATTGACCAGTTTCTGCAATCGGTAGTAATGGTAATGATATCGCAAAGACCAACGCTTTGAAATACCGACAGAATATCGTGGTACCCATCTTCACGTTTTCCAACAACGTCAAGGGTCAGATTCAGCTTACCGCAGGCTATCACTTTGTTGTTCACTTGATTCTACGCCCTTCAAGGTAATAGCGTTTGTCATGGGCTTCGCCCATGGAGAAAGTCTTTCTGGGAAGTACGCCGTCAAGGATAACTCCACGGAACAACGATGACTTCTCAATAGGAGGCAGCTTGAATCCGATAGTCCCTTCTGCCTTGCACAGAGAATTAACCACGTCATCGCCGTGAATGTAGTCTATTCTGCCGCCGTGTTCTTCAAGGTATTTATCAAGGAAACCCTGAAGTGCACCAACAGCAAGACCACTTTTTGCCATATCAAGTTTAACAATGCCAGAATTGTTTCCGTAAACGTATTCGATCTCATAGGCCTGCTCGGGTTCACCGTTATCAGCCTTGATTGCCGCAAACAAAGCTTCCGGATCGGTTTCAAAAATGACTCTGTGAATAGGCTCAAATTCCAGCGATTCGTCGTGAATATTTACGACCTCAACGAGAGCATATCTGGCAGGGTGGTCAGTGCCGACAAGAGATGTATCGGCCTTTTTAAGACGCTCCCAATGCTCTTTTGCCGTAGCAAGAGAATGATTGCCGTCGCCTACTGCAAACAGGAGCACACGTTCATCTTCTATATCATACTTGGCTTTAAAATCGTCCTTGTCAGTCAGTTTCTCAAGGTTTTGTGCAACAACTTCAAGCATATGGCCATCAACAAGATATCCGTCGCTGTGGCCACCGCCTCCGCAAAGGTCAAAGTCGTACAGCTTTACCAGATTATCCTTTTCTCTGCGAATGCTTCCAAGGAGAATGTCTTCCCTGTCGTCAACCAGCAGCATAATATGAGGAAACTCAAGGGCTGCATTTTCACGAACCTTGACTCTTGGAGGAATTCTGGAAAGGATAGTCCCCTCAGTGGCTCTTATAAAAGTACCGTCACCGGGGATATAGCTGTAATCTTCAAGGTCGATCTTGCCAATAAGGCCATGACGCACCTTGCCGTTGGCCTGTCTGCGTTCAAGGTAGACAAAGCTGTTTTCATAGTTGGCAAATATTCCACCGTCAATGCATCTGTCCATCTCTGCATTGATGCCAACGATACGTTCATCAACATTGGCGTCCTCAAGATATATCTCGGGTAAGGTCAACTTCATGGTTGACGGTGCATCGCCTATCTCAGCCTCCCTTGCCTGCCAGTATTCCGGCTCGGAAGTGTACTGGTCGCAAGCCACTACAGACCACTTGGTCATATCGGAATCTGCGGGAATAAGTATATCAGCGGGATAAAACCCCAGTTTTGCAAAATTCATAATATTATCCTCTTATTTGTTAATGAGTTCACCCATTATCTTTGTTCCGGCATCAATGAAAGGACCGGTCAAGCCGTTTTTCTCGGTATAGCTCAGGCCGCATCCGGTATCAACAGTGCTGTCGTAAATAAGGTAAGGAACAGGTTCACCGTCATGACCACGGGTAGACATGAGGGTCTTGTGGTCTGCAAGGATAAGCATACGATAATCAACACCTGCAGCATCAAGTTTTTCGCAAAGAGGCTTGACAATACGGCTGTCGAGATATTTTATGCAGAGAAGCTTTTCTTCGAGATTTCCGTTATGGGTGGCTTCGTCGGGACCTTCCAGATGAACCGCTGCAAAGCTGTCGCCCTTCATAAGCGCATCAAAAGCTGCCTGAACTTTTCCTTCGCAGTTTGTCTCGGTTTCACCTGTTGCTCCTTCAACAGAAATGGGATACAGTCCGGTAAGTACAGCTATGCCATGGCACAAAGGAACGGCGGAAACAACACCGCCGTATTTGCCATACTGCTCGACAAAAGACGGAAGCTGAACGGCTGTACCTTCTGCCCAGAACCAAACACAGTTTGCGGGTTTAAGTCCACGTTCACGGCGGGACTCATTCAAAGGATGATGGTCAAGTACCTTATGGGCATGTTCCATAAGTTTCCAGAGGTTCTCCGCATTCTCATTGCCGCTGAACTTATAGTCACCGATAACTTTATCTAGAATATCGTGTGGAGGCT
Source organism: Oscillospiraceae bacterium (assembly GCA_015068245.1). Taxonomy (GTDB): domain Bacteria; phylum Bacillota; class Clostridia; order Oscillospirales; family Oscillospiraceae; genus SIG469. The sequence goes on along the minus strand of SVKU01000001.1, from coordinate 46,883 downwards.
GGAAATAAGCACCGGCTACATCACCATTTCTCTGAGTAACAATATGGCGGAAAGAAGGAGACGGCCAAACCTTGATTCCAAGTTTGTCTGCTTCAGCCTTAAACTCGGGATCAGAGAAAAGCGCATTGACTATTGCAATAGACTCCTCTCCCTCAATTGAACCGGCACTGTGAGAAAGAATACGCTTTTGCTCAAAGGGCATATCACCATCTTCAAGGCAAACCATATTGCAGCGATAACTTACATCACCTGCGTTGACCTCAACCCCGGTACCTGCCGCTTCGAGCGGGCTTCTACCGGTGTAATACTTATTGGGATCACAGCCAAAAATCGACATAATACCGGTATCGCTTCCGGGAGGCTGATTAGTGGGAACGGTGCGAACAGTGCCAAGAACGCCTTTTGCAGCCAGTGAGTCGATAAAAGGCTTTTCAGCAGCTTCAAGAGGTGTTTTACCTCCAAGTTCGGGTACAGGATTATCGGCCATGCCGTCGCCAATAATGAGTATATATTTCATGGTAAACCTCCTGTTTACAATATGATCAACGAAATTGTTTATATTTTTCAATTAGTATACAATAAATATCAAAGCAAATAAAGAGTTTTTTACCTGTCCAAAGCAACAAACTTTTGTGTGTCAGTGAAAGACAAATGTACATATTGAATAATAATTAGAATTCAGGCAACAATAAAGCTGAATCATTTATTGGAGGGATAATCATGGATAAAACCGCACTTGCCCTGTCCATAATCGGCTCTTTGAACTGGTTGCTGGTAGGTGTTTTCAGATTCGATCTTGTAGCATGGATCTTTGGCGGTCAGACTGCAGGTCTCAGCAGAGTAATATATACTCTTGTTGGTATTGCCGGCATCTGGTGCATCGGTCTTCTTTTCAGAGACTGGCATGAAGATACCTATGAAGGTGCAAGATAAACAGAAAAAGGCTGAAAGAACAAAGCGTTCTTTCAGCCTTTGTATTCTATTGGATTATACAATACCCTGAGCCATCATTGCGTCTGCTACTTTGAGGAAACCGGCTACGTTTGCGCCAACAACAAGATTACCTTCACAGCCGCACTCAACAGAAGCATCATATGCATTGTGGAAAATACCGACCATTATATCTTTCAGTCGAGCATCAACTTCTTCAAATGTCCAGCTAAGACGCAGACTGTTCTGACTCATTTCAAGTCCGGAAGTTGCGACACCGCCTGCATTGGCAGCCTTTGCGGGAGCAAAGAGGAGTCCTGCTTCCTGGAACTTTGCAACTGCAGCAGCTGTGGTGGGCATATTTGCACCCTCTACAAGAGCCATGGCGCCGTTGGCAATGATCTTTTCAGCATCATCTACATCAATATCGTTCTGAGTTGCACAAGGCATTGCTATATCGCACTTAACGCCCCAGATACCATGACCTGCCTCATACTTTGCGTTGGGTCTGTAGCTGACGTATTCACTGATACGGGCACGTTTATTAAGCTTAATATCCTTGATTGCATCAAGATCGATACCGTCTGCATCATATACATAACCATTGGAATCAGACATGGCAACTACCTTTGCACCAAGCTCAGTAGCCTTCTGGCAGGCAAAAATAGCGACATTGCCGGAACCGGAAATAACAACAGTCTTGCCTTCAAAACTATCGCCTTTCATGCACTTGAGCATTTCCTGCGCAAAATAGCAAACGCCAAAACCTGTTGCTTCTGTACGGGCAAGAGAACCGCCGTAACTGAGCCCTTTACCTGTCAGAACGCCGCCTTCAAACTCGTTCTTGATGCGCTTGAGCTGACCAAACAGATAGCCGATCTCACGGGCGCCAACACCGATATCGCCTGCAGGAACGTCGATAAACTGACCAACATGACGATACAGCTCAGTCATATAGCTCTGGCAGAAACGCATGACTTCACCATCGGATTTACCCTTGGGATCAAAGTCGGAACCGCCTTTACCGCCGCCCATAGGCAGACCTGTAAGACTGTTTTTCAGAATCTGTTCAAAACCGAGGAACTTAATAACGGAAGCACTTACGGATGGATGGAAGCGCAGACCGCCTTTATAAGGACCGATTGCAGAGTTAAACTGTACACGGAAACCACGGTTGACCTGAACTTTGCCGTTGTCATCAACCCAGGGTACTCTGAACTGAATAAATCTTTCAGGCTCAACAAATCGTTCGATAAGACCGGCCTTCTGATACTCTGGTTTCTTTTCAATAATGGCTTCAAAGCTTTCAAGAACTTCTTCAACAGCCTGAAGGAATTCACTTTCACCGGGATTTCTTTTCTTTACCTGTTCATAAACTTCCTGCAAGTATGAATTTTTAATCATTTGTATCACCTGTCGATTGTTTATTTATACAGCAATTTTGCCATATATGAAATTTTATTCCATTATACATTCACAATTTTGATTTTTCAACCCCAACTTAATTCACAAGATTATGAAGTTTGGTTGTTTTATATCGCTGTTTTTATGCATTTTTACCCATAAATGCAAGAATTCTTTCTAAATTTAAAATTTTAGCATAAAATGAATAGTTATTTGCAACACTTGTAATTATTTCCTCATTGATGTATAGTAAAATCAAATCAAAGATATAAGGAGAGAAAACAGTATGATATCCGAAAAAATGAAAACCCTTGTCAGCGGCAGTTCTGCAATACGGGCAATGTTTGAAGAAGGTCAGCGTCTTGCCGGCATATACGGCAAGGAAAATGTTTACGATTTTTCTCTCGGCAACCCCAGTGTTCCGGCGCCTGCAATGGTTAAGGAAGCCGCCATTGAGATATTGAATAATGAAGACAGCCTTATGGTTCACGGCTATATGAGCAACTCCGGCTTCGAAGATGTTCGCCTTGCGATTGCAAAATCTCTCAACTCCCGATTCGGAACCGATTACAATGAAAAGAATATTCTTATGACTGTCGGTGCTGCCGGTGGTCTTAATGCTGCTTTTAAAGCAATTCTTGTTCCCGGAGACGAAGTTATAACCTTTGCTCCTTTCTTTGGTGAATACCGCAACTATGTTGATAACTTTGGCGGCACTCTTGTTGCAGTTGCCCCCAACCTTGAAACTTTCCAGCCTGATATTGAGGGCCTTCGCAACGCAGTGACCCCCAAAACAAAGGCAGTTATCATCAACACCCCCAACAATCCAACAGGAGTTGTTTATTCGGAAGATACCATTAAGGCAATAGCTCAGGTGCTTAATGAAAAGCAGACCGAGTACGGCATTGATATCTGTCTGATATCCGACGAACCGTATCGTGAACTTGCTTATGATGGTGTTGAAGTGCCCTGGCTGCCCGACTATTACGACAATACCATTGTTGGTTACTCTTTCTCCAAGTCCCTTTCCCTCCCCGGTGAACGTATCGGTTATCTGGTTATCGGAAACAAAATGAAAGACTTTGACGAAGTGGTTTCCGGTCTGTCCGTTGCTATCCGCATACTCGGATACGTCAATGCCCCGTCTCTTATGCAGCGTGTTGTCATGCATTGTCTGGAAGAAAAATCCGACGTTGCTGCATATGACCGCAACCGTGAAAAGCTTTATTCCGAACTGCTGAAACTCGGATTTGAGTGCATCAAGCCTCAGGGCGCATTCTATCTTTTTGTAAAATCCCCCATAGCTGACGAGAAGGCTTTCTGTAACGATGCCAAAAAGTACAATCTGCTTCTCGTACCCGGTTCTTCTTTTGGCTGTCCCGGCTATATTCGCCTCGCCTACTGTGTCAGCTATGACACTATTGTAAACTCCATACCCGCATTTACCAAACTTGCTGCAGACTACGGTCTTGGCAAATAATCGGGATTTCTGGTCAGATACATATAGTAGAGGCCGTTCAGCATCTCCCATGTAAACTTATCAAATACTCCGTCTTCATTAATACCCGTGCGATTCTGTACCCACCGAAGCGCACGGGTAGTTTTTTCGTCATTTATTCCCGTATAATCCACTTCCGGAACGTCTTCAAGTTCGTTTTTAAGAGCAGCCAAAATACTCTGAGTCAAATACAAATGCGGATGGAACAATCCCGGTTCGACGGCCAGTCGCCAATCCCCGAATATGGGAGGTTCGTTGATATTCTCAATTGCGGCAAGCTCAAGATACTCTTCTCTGATTCGATTCCAGGTTTCTTCATCCGCAACACCGGAAACCGGCAAACCCCTGGAACCTTGATAATCTCTCACAACAGCTTCTGTTTCAGGTCCGAATACTCCGTCAGCAGCAAGTCTGCCAATGCCGCTGTCGTGGAAAGATATCATGCGCAGCATTTGCTGCAGGCTTTTTACAGGCTGCCCAATAAATTCAGTTTCGTCGATCATCGTGTCACCTCATCGCTCATTCCGGTTTTCAGTTCACTTCCCGGATACTGGGTATGCCTTGTTGATTGGGAATAATTTATATCACGTTCAAGGCGAACCAATGCTCTCCAGGATTCATTATCCATTTTGCCGGTAACCGGTATACCCGCCATTGATTGCAGTTTTCTTACTCCGTATACGGTTGCATTATTCGATGTTCCCGAAACAGGAATTGCACCGATTTCCGGATATGCATTCCCAAGCAAATTCAGTCGCTGCTGCAATAGCTGAGTTCTTGTTCTTGATGCTGCAGGCAAAACCTCTGAGCCGCTTTCAGCAACAGGAAATTTTTCTTCCCGTGAAAGCACCGTTTGATCTATGCCGTTATACTCTCTTATCAGCAGATCCCAAAAAACTTCGTTGACTTCTCCGTTATCCGTAATACCTTTGTATCTTTGGAAAGCAATTACTGCATTTTCAGTCTGTTGATCATAGGTGCCTGTCATTTCCACCGGTGGGATTTGTTGAATAAAGCTGCTCAGCACATCAAGAACATATTGCAAATACATAACTTCCTGCCCTGTCTGACCGGAAGCAAGAGTTTCGGGATACTGCACGTTTGAGCCGAACAGCCTCTGCCCTTCAGATGTAAGCTCTGAAAGCTTCAATATCGCTACATAAAGCTTTACTACCTGATTAAATGTTGCACGTCCTGCAATACCGTCAACAGTAAGGTTGAAGATTTCCTGAAACTTTCGCACTGCCGATTCTGTGCCAGAACCGAAGTATCCGTCCACAGGGTCGATTTTCGGTATAGCCGGGTAGTTTTGAGAGATTCGATTCAACGCTACCTGAAGAGCGCTGACATCGCTGCCGCTGTCACCCAGTCTAAGAGGTTGACCGGGATACAGACTGCGAATTCCTCCAATAGGCGCATCAACAACAATCTCGATGTCGTTGCCGTAATAGTTTTGAAGTATTTGAAGCGAATCATATCCCGATTCTGCCAGTTCCTGGCTTCCCCATTGCGACAGCCCTGCGCAGGTTGAAGTCGTACCATTGCAGTATTTAGCTGCAAGCGGTTCTGTAACTCCCATACGTCGGATATAATCGTTGAATATTTCTTCTACTATCCTGTCAATGTTCTCAAATGTGTTGCGTCCCTGAATGAATTTCTGATCAACCGCGGTGCTGTTTGTAATATTAAAATCATATCCACGGCTTGGATAATACTCTGTGTATACACGGTTAAGCGCATAGGATACCTGTGCCAAAATATTTGCACGAATTGCACTTTCGTCCCATGTGGGATATATTTCGCTTGATGCAACATTTTTGATATAGTCCACAAACGGTACGGTTACATTTTGCGCATATGACGACGGGGATCCTAAATGAACTGTAATTTCCTGCGGCACAATCGGCGTAATCGGAGGCATATAGTTTTGTCATCTCCTTTTTAAAGATTTTGAGAAGTAACATCGAAAATCTCCGATTCTTCTATAAGCAGCGGAGATTCACCGATTGGAATCATTTGCGCCGTCTGGATCGTGTCTACCCCCGGAAATATTTGAACATTTTCAATTATGATCGTTTCATATGCGGGATGAACGACCTTGACATCAACAACAGAATATGGAGTGCCGTTACCCGGAGCCCTGCTGAGTTCTGCTTCCGGTGTTTCAATGGTAATAGGTTCTGTCTTTCCGTTTTCATCAGAAAACCTGTATCCTGCCAGTCTTTTACCTGTTTCGGTCCTCTGCGTAATACCAACTCCTGCGTTCTGGATCGGAATCTCGGCATTTGATGTAAATACTCTTGCGGATATTGTTCCTGTACTCAAAAGAAATACCCCCTTTACCACATAAAATATGCGGTAAAGGGGGGGATTGTTAATAAACTACCTTGAACCTTTATCGTAAGGAATACCTTCCGCCTTAGGTGCTCTGGACTTTTGAGAAGTAAAAATAAGAACTATCATAGTTACTATATACGGCAGCATCTGATAAATATATGTTGCACTTTTGACGTTCTCAAAGCTTGGCAAAAACGGTATGCTTCCGGCATATGAACCGATGACTTTGAACAACGCAAAGAACAGTGCTGCACCAAGAATATTCAGGGGTTTCCAGTTGCCGAATATCATAACAGCAAGGGCAAGAAAACCATAACCTGCAACGTCAGACTGAAAACCACTGCCTGCAGCAACGGTAAATGACAGGCCGCCGATACCGCCAAGAATGCCCGATATCACAACTCCGGCATATCTCATACTGTAAACATTGATACCAACAGAATCTGCTGCGGAGGGATGCTCACCGCATGCGCGAAGTCTGAGTCCAAAACGTGTTTTGTACAATACGATGATAGATGCTATCAGAATTATGATAGCCAGAGGCGTCGTAAGATATAAATTCTTGAAAACAAACCTTTGCAGGAACCCGGCATCTGCAGCCGCCGAACCGATTCTTATCCATGTAGGGATAAGTATTGTTGTCTGACCCTGACCCTGGATCGCCCATGTAAGAACTATCGCAAACGCAGGAGCAAGTGTATTCAGCGCAGTACCGCCAATAGTCTGATCTGCTTTAAGATTGATGGACGCAAATGCAAGCAAAAGCGAGAATACAGCTCCGGAAACTGCAGCCGCAAAAATAGCTGCAGACATGCCAAGATACGGATGCTCAGGGCCAAAACCGGACACGTCAAGAGCCTTCAGAACAAGGCAGGAGCACAACGCACCAATTATCATAATACCTTCAAGAGCTATGTTGATAATGCCGCTTCTTTCGGAGAACATTCCTCCCAGTGCCACAAGTAAAAGAGGTACGGCAAAAACAACAGTTGCGCTCAAAACATCAGCAAGAATCTTCATTTCTGCTTATCCTCCTTTCCCTCGTCGGTCGAATCAGTTGCTGAGGCACGGCGTTTCCTGCTCAATACGGAAGTTATTAACTCCTTCATAAGCAGTGAAAATGCACTCAGATAAATGATAACAGCAATTATTATATCGATCGTCTCTTTTGCAAATTCGGGCTGCATGGCATCGCCGCCGACCTGAATGTAAGAAATGAAAATCGCAGAAAGTATGGTGCCAACAGGGTTTGATGTTGCCAGCAAAGCGACAGGAATACCGTTGAACCCCATGGCAAGCAGACTTTTCTCTATCGTATACTGACCGGTTCCGGCAAGGTAATAAATACCGCCGCCTATGCCCGCAAGGGCACCTGCAATGACCATTGAAAGAATAATGTTTCGTTTGGAATCAATGCCGGCATATTCACTGGCATTTCTGTTAAGTCCGCAGGCTTTGAGTTCATATCCGAAAACCGTCTTATTAAGAATAACGTACATAATTATTGCAAAACCAATCGCAATAAAAATACTGATATTCATGTAATTGGACTCCAGCAGAACATCAAGACCTGCCTTGGGAATAATTGCTCCGGGGTTTGCCGATTCAAGAGCAGCAGTACGGTCAGCGTTGGTGGCGCCGTAATAATTGGCAAGAACCGAAGGTGTGTTTGCAAAAATAAGATTTACTGCAAATAGACCGATCCAGTTGAACATTATCGCCGTAATAACTTCGTTTACATTGAAAAATGCTTTGAACAGACCCGGAAACAGTCCCCAAACAGCACCTGCAACCATGGAAGCGATGAGAGCGACCCACCAGGGCATCTGAAAAACTATTCCTACAATAAGAGCAGCACATGCGCCAACAGTATACTGACCTGTTGCGCCTATATTGAACAAACCAGTTTTAAAAGCAAAACCTACGGATAATCCGGCCATAATAAGAGGCGCAGACTGATACAAAACCTTGGCAAACTTAGCCTTTGTTGAAAGTCCTGCGGTCAACATACTTTTCATTCCGTACATGGCGTGGTCGGCATCAAAAACGAAAAGCAGTATCATGCCTATGATAAGGCCGCACAAAATGGAAATTACAGATGCTATCAAACTGGTGAAGCCTGCACTTTGAAAAATATTCTTTTTATTCAACGACCTCACCCACTTTCTGACGTTTGGCACCTGCCATATAAAGACCGAGTTCGTCTACGGTAACGGCTCCCGATTCAAATTCGCCAACTATCTCGCCCTCATACATGACAAGAATCCTGTCGGAAACGTCCATAACTTCATCAAGTTCAAGGGATATCAGCAAGACCGCTTTACCTGCATCACGCTGAGCAACAAGCTGCTTGTGAATGTATTCGATAGCGCCAACATCAAGACCTCTTGTGGGCTGAATAGCAACCAAAAGTTCGGGCTGTTTGTCTATCTCTCTGGCGACGATAGCTTTCTGCTGGTTACCACCGGACATGGATCGGACGATTGTATCGGAACCCTGTCCACTTCTGACATCATATTGCTGAATCAGGCTGTCAGAATAAGCACGAACAGCATCTTTCTTAATAAAACCGTTATGCTGGAACTCGGGCTGCCAATACCTTTGAAGAACCATGTTCTCTGCCAGTGAGTAATCCAGAACAAGACCATGTTTATGGCGATCTTCGGGAATGTGACTCATACCAAGTTTGGATCGCTCACGGATAGTGGCATTTGAGATATCTTGTCCGCAAAGGGTAAAGCTTCCTTCGGATTGAGGTTCAAGACCTGTCAAAGCATAAGCAAACTCTGTTTGTCCGTTACCTTCGATACCGGCAAGACATACGATCTCACCTGCACGAACATTGAAAGAAACATTTCTGACGGCGTTGTTCTTATGGAGTTTGGAAGCAACCGTAACATTTTTGACTTCAAGAACAGTATCGCCGCATTTAACAGGCGATTTCTCAACTGAAAAGCTTACGTCACGCCCAACCATCATTCTTGAAAGTTCTTCCTTGGTGGTATTTTTGACATCTACCGTGCCGATACATTTACCTTTACGCAGAACTGTACAGCGATCAGCCACGGCCATGATCTCAGAAAGCTTGTGAGTGATAAACAGGATAGACTTGCCTTCTTCTGTAAAAGCCCTCATAATGGCCATCAGTTCCTGTATTTCCTGAGGCGTAAGAACAGCAGTAGGTTCATCAAATATAAGTATCTCATTTTCACGATACAGCATTTTCAGTATTTCCACACGCTGCTGCATACCAACAGAAATGTCCTCAATGATAGCATCGGGATCAACATGCAGACCATACTTTTCAGAAAGCTCAACTACTTTTTTGCGAGCTTCCCTTTTCTGCAGAAAACCCAATTTGTTGGGTTCAACTCCCAAAAAAATATTGTCGAGAACAGAAAATACTTCTACAAGTTTGAAATGCTGATGAACCATACCAATATTGAGTGCATTGGCATCGTTGGGATTCTTGATAGACACTACCTGACCATTCTTCTTAATAGTTCCCTCTTCAGGCTGATACAGGCCAAACAGCACACTCATAAGCGTAGACTTGCCGGCACCGTTTTCACCAAGCAAAGCATGAACTTCACCTTTTTTCAGCTGCAGTGTAATGTTATCGTTGGCTTTAATCCCTGGGAATTCCTTGGTTATATTAAGCATCTCGATAACATAATCCATACCACCACTCCTTTGAAAGTGCAATAATATCATTATTATACATTAATGGACAATTATTTCAAATACAAAAAGATAAAAAACCGGAAGTTCTGATAAAGAACTTCCGGTTTATGTAGAAAATCAAATTACTTCAGCATCTCGAAGATACCGGCAGCACCCATGCCGCCGCCGATGCACATGGTAACCATGGCATACTTACCCTTGGTTTCGGGATCCTGCAGGTAGTCCAGAGCCTTGCCGGTCAGGAAAGCACCGGTAGCGCCCATGGGATGACCCAGAGCCATAGCGCCGCCATAAGGATTGATCTTTTCCTTAGGCATGTTCAGGTCACGGATGCAGGCAATAGCCTGGGAAGCGAAAGCTTCGTTCAGCTCGATAACGTCGATGTCATCGAAGGTCATGCCGGTCTGTTCCAGAACCTTGGGAACAGCGTAGATGGGGCCGAGACCCATAACGGTAGCGTCGCAGCCGGCAACGGAGAAGCCGATCAGCTTTGCGATGGGCTCGATGCCGAGTTCCTTAGCCATTTCAGCTTCCATCAGAACGACGTAAGCAGCGGCGTCGGTGGTCTGGGAGGAGGAAGCAGCGGTAACGGTGCCTCCCTGGTCCTCGGGAATGAAGCAGGTCTTCAGAGAAGCGCACTTCTCGGGGCTGGTCTTCATGGTGCCGTCGAGTTCAGCAAGGATACCATCATCGTAGGAGATGGTTTCGCCCTTTTCGTTGACAACGGGAATGATGGAAGGAGCCAGCTTGCCGTTCAGACGAGCCTGAGCAGCCTTGCAGTGGGATTCATAAGCCATAGCGTCCATCTCTTCACGGGAGATGCCGTACTGCTTAACGATGTTTTCAGCAGTCTGACCCATGGTCATGTAGCCGCCAACATAGTTTTCCATGATCCACTTGTTCATGTAGTCTTCGGGATAGGGGCTGAAGCACTTGGTCATGCATTCAACGCCGCCGGCGATAACGCACTTCATCTGACCCATGGCGATGGCGTTGTTAGCGGTAGCGATAGCCTGAAGACCGGAAGAGCAGAAACGGTTGATGGTCTGGCCGCAAACGCTGTCGGGCAGCTCGGCACGGTTGACGATCAGACGGCTGGTGTTCATGTTCAGCTCGTTGATGGGCATTGCGCAGCCGGTGATAACGTCGTCAATCATCTCGGGAGTCAGGTTGGGAACTCTTTCGATAACACCCTTAAGAGCCTGTGCGGCATAATCAACAGGATGCATACCGGCGAGGCCGCCCTTGCGGGCACGGGTGCAGGGAGTACGGCCGTAGCCGACGATTACTACTTCTTTAGCTTGCATTTTAGTTGTCCTCCAAACTAAATAAATTTACTTAACTATCACATTATAACAGGATAATTCAAAAAATTCTACTATAAAATTCATAGATAGATATTGAAAAATCGGGTTCCGTATTGTATAATTCAACATGCGCTTGCCGGCGTGATGGAATTGGCAGACGTGCCGGACTCAAAATCCGGTCCTGGCGACAGGGTGCGGGTTCGACCCCCGCCGCCGGCACCAACAATCGACAAGCCTCTATTGAGGCTTGTCGATTTTGCTTTTTCACTATTATCTTTTGAAACTCTTCTGTCGTTATGCTATACTTTGTTTATAGTCTGTCCAAGGAGGTATTGTTATGAACACAGCTAAAAAGCTAATATCAATAATGTTGGTATTATTAATTATCCTTTCAACAACCGTTCCTGCCTTTGCAGTTGGTGATATTGTAATCTATTTTACCAACGATATCCACACATATATAGACAACAACGTAGGCGAAGAAAACGAAAATGGACTTACATATTCAAAAATTGCAGCTCTAAAAAAGAATACACCCAACTCCATTCTTGTCGATGCAGGTGACCATATTCAGGGAACCGCTTACGGAAGCATGGACAAGGGTGCAACAATTATTGAGCTGATGAATTCAGCCTCCTATGATGTTGCAACACTCGGCAACCACGAATTTGACTACGGCATGGACGTATGTCTTTCGTCAGTTGAACACTCCATGCACAAATACGTTTCCTGCAACTTTATCCACGAATCAAACGGTATAGATGGAGATACAGTACTCGATGCATATACCATCATCGAAGCCGCAGGCAAAAAAATAGCTTTTATCGGCATTACCACACCCGAAACTTTCACTTCCTCCACTCCTGCATATTTTCAAGATAACGATGGCAATTACATTTATGATATTCTCGGAGGTTCCGACGGTAGTGAGCTTTATGAAGCAGTCCAGACTGCGATAGACAATGCAAAGGCTGATGGTGCCGATTATACCATTGCCCTTGGTCACCTCGGTGTGGATCCTTCTTCCTCTCCCTGGACCAGCAAGGAAGTAATTGCAAACACAAGCGGTCTTGACGCCTTTATTGACGGACATTCCCACACCACGATTGAGTGCGAAGAAATCACTGACAAGGAGGGCAACACGGTTATTCTTTCTCAGACCGGCTCCTATCTGAATGCCGTTGGCCAAATGACCATATCATCAGACGGAACAATCACCGCACAGCTGCTGACCGGCGAAAAATTCGCTAACCTTTCACCCGACATCGAAACAAAGGCTATCGAAGACCGTTGGATAGCAGAAATCAACGAAAGCCTTGGCGAAGTTATCGGATTTACTGAGATAACTCTTGACAATTTTGATACAGACGGAAACCGTCTTGTTCGCAAACAGAGCACAAATTCCGGAGAGTTCGCTGCAGATGCCCTGTACCACCTCTTTGACAGCATGGGTATAGATGTTGACGCTGCGGTCATGAATGGGGGCGGCACAAGAAATGCCGCCATAACCGGGGAACTTTCATATCTCACCTGCAAAGAAATACACACTTTCGGAAACGTTGCCTGCCTTATTTCAGTTACAGGCCAACAACTGCTGGACGCACTTGAATGGGGCGTAAGCGAGCTTCAGCCTGACGGCAGTGTTGAAGCCGGCAGCTTCCTCCACGTATCCGGATTGAAATTCAACGTATACCTCTCAATCCCTTCAACTGTTCAGATGGACGAAAAGGGCATTTGGATCGGCGGTCCCACTGGGGAATACAGAGTACAGGACGTGCAGATACTCAACAACAAAACCGGCGAATTTGAACCGCTTGACCTTGAAGCAAAATATAATCTTGCAGGTTACAATTATACACTGCGAAATGATGGTGACGGATTTGCAATGCTCAAGTCTGCAGAAAACGTTCTGGACTATGTGGCCGAAGACTACATGGTGTTGGCCCAGTATATACAGTCTTTCCCTGTTGATGAAGCTACCGGTCTGCCCACCATTGGCGAAGATTCTCAATACGCAGATGTTTATGGTCAGGGCAGAATTACAATACACACCAAACCTTATTCCAAAACAGAGCATATCGAACAAACTGAGCACATTACCAAATCAGAAAACGAAGAAGTACCTGCCTCAAGTATCTACACAGTTCTTCCCGGTGACAATCTGTGGAAAATAGCTCAAATGTATTACGGAAGCGGAACACAGTGGTCGATCATCTACAACGCAAACAAAGCTGACATAAAAAATCCCGACCTGATCTTCATTGGGCAGACTTTGATCATTCCCGCCGCATAATTCTTAACCGCGAAAGCCGTCCTTTTATGGCTTTCGCGGTTTTTAAGTGCATTTTCTGTTATATGTCTCATTTTCTGCAAAATGTCATAATTTGTCATGTAGCTCTTGACGTTTAGCATCCTATGTATTATAATAAACCCAACAAAGTGAAAACTGAAAGGTCTTTGGGGCAGGGTGAAATTCCCGACCGATGGTTATAGTCCATGAACCTCCGTTTGGGGGGCTGAACCGGTGAAATTCCGGTACCGACGGTACAGTCCGGATGGGAAAAGACATTTTCTTCGGCTGATGACGCAGTTTTGTATCAGGCTTCTTGAAAGTATCCCGGGCCAACAGTTTTGGCTTCGGGAATTTTTATTTTTCAGGAGGAACCTATGAACAAATCAAGAATCCGCCGTCTTACAACGGCAGCCATCCTTGGCGTTATCGCATTTCTGCTGCTGGCAGTAAACTTCTCTATCCCCGTAATCTCTGTATTTGCCGAATTTGACCTCTCTGCCCTGCCCGAGATCATCGGTGGCTTTGTGCTCGGTCCCATCGGCGCAATCGAGATCATTGTTGTAAAAATAGTGCTCAAGCTTCTGTTCCAGGGCACCAGTTCCATGTTTACCGGCGAAGTCCAGAACCTTATCCTCAGCATGGCTTATGTACTGCCTGCAGTAATTTACTATCGTAAGCACAGAACCAAAAAAGGTGCTGTCACCGGTCTGATCATCGGCACAGTATTTACTGTTGTTCTTTCCGTATTCACTAACATTTACCTCATCTTCCCCGCTTTTATGTACCTTTACGGCATGGACTGGGACAGCATTATCGCCATGGCAACTGCTGTCAACCCTTACATAACCAGTCTGCCCACGTTTGTGGCTCTTTCCGTACTTCCTTTCAATATTATTGCAAGAACCATTATTTCCATTCTTGCTGTTCTGCTTTATAAAAAAATCAGTGTACCGCTGAAGAAATTTATCCAGTAGGAGGCTTACAATGAATTTTTCCGAAAGAAACTACGACCTGACTTATCCTGAAGCGGTTGAGCTCATGTTCAAAAAACTGGGCGACTGCAAAGTAATGGCTCTTGCCAGTTCCGTTAATGACTATGTTATGTGCCGCAACGTCAGCTGTATATTCTACGACGGCAAAGTTTATTTCAAAACCGACAAAAACTTCCGCAAAACCCAGCAGCTTTACGAAAACCCCAGAGTCGCTCTTTGCTGGAGCGGGGTTCAGATAGAAGGCATTGCAAAGAATACCGGCCTTGTGATTGATGAACCGGGACGCAAGTTTGAAAAGCTGTATAAGGAGCTTTTCTGGGGAAGTTACAACAAATACTCTCATGAAGATACCGAAATACTCATTGAAGTAACTCCCAAGTTTGTCGAAGTTTGGGACACCTCTGACGATAATTACGCATTCCAGGTGTTCATCAACTTTGATACCGAGGAAGTTGAATACAAGCAATACGACGAAAGATAAATATTTCCCTCACGGCATTAGCCGTGAGGGAAATATTTTTGCAAATAATTGGCATCATATAAGAAAAAGCAGGAGGCCACCATGTGCACAGCAGTTTCTTATAAAACCAATGATCACTACTTTGGACGCAACCTTGACTATGATTTTTCATATCAGCAATCCGTTACGGTAACCCCTCGAAATTATTCTTTTAAATTCATTCACGAAGTTGATCTCCCATCTCATTTTGCAATTATCGGCATGGCATATGTTGTCGATGGGTATCCGCTGTATTACGATGCTACCAACGAAAAAGGTCTTAGCATGGCCGGTCTTAACTTTGTTGGCAATGCCAAATATCGACCTTTCAGATTCGGAATGTACAATATTGCGCCGTACGAGTTTATCCCGTGGGTACTTTCCCGGTGTGAAAACACGATACAGGCAAAAGAGCTTTTGAAAAATACAAACATAATTCCGCAGGGATTCAACGAACAGTTACCTGTTGCTGAGCTGCATTGGATGATTTGTGATAGTGATACTTCAATAATAGTTGAGCCTGACATAAATGGTCTGTTGATCCACGATGACCCAATAGGAGTATTGACAAACAACCCTCCCTTTGATTATCAGCTGTTCAGTCTGAACAATTTTTGTTCCTTATCGCCCCACGAACCTGTTAACAGATTCTCCGACAAAATCAAACTTGAAAGATACAGCCGTGGTTTGGGCGCAATGGGTCTTCCCGGTGATTCATCATCACAATCACGCTATGTAAAGGCGGCTTTTACAAAGTTAAACTCTGTCAGCAGTGAATCGGAGTCCGATAGTATAAGCCAGTTCTTTCATATTCTTGGCTCAGTCGAACAGATTCGTGGTTGTGTCCGTCTTAATGACGGATATGAAATAACGCTTTATTCCTCTTGCTGCAACACAGACAAAGGTATTTACTACTACAAAACCTATAAAAACAGCCGGATCTCCGCAGTGTATATGCACAACGAGAACCTGAACTCAAATGATTTGAAATCATTTGCTCTTATTGCCGAACAGCAAATTTTTTGCCATAACTAGCTGTTGCTTTTTTCTGCCATAATTGATAGACTTAACTCAAATACGGAATACAGAGGTATCAATATGAAAAAGTACAACAAGTTTTTCTGTTTACTCATGTCATTTGTTCTATTATTCAGCCTTACCTGCACGGTTATGGCTGCCGACAGCGATTCGGTAAACATACTCTTCACTCACGATTTCCATTCCCATATGGATCAGTGGACCGAAAACGGCAGTGTTATAGGCGGCGCAGCAAGGCTGAAAACCCTTATTGACAAGAACACTGTCGGTACAACTTTCCTGCTTGACGGCGGCGACTTTTCTATGGGCACGCTATATCAGGCTGTGTTTGAAACTCAGGCTTCGGAGCTTCTGATGCTTGGTTATCTGGGATTTGATGCCACCACTATCGGCAATCACGAATTTGACTACCGCAGCGAAGGTTTTGCCAACATGCTGAACACAGCAGTTGAAAAAGCCGGTGAAAAAGAAGTTGACCTCCCGGAATTGTTGAGTGCAAATATCGACTGGGATTCCAGTACCGATGAAAGTTCCCGTATTCTGCATGAAGCCTACAAAAATTTCGGTGGTAAAGAATACACCATAATCGAACGTGACGGCGTCAAAATGGGTATCTTCGGAATTATGGGCATTGATTCTCAAGCGTGCGCACCTCTGGCTACCGTTACTTTTACCGACTATGTACAAGCCGCAAAAGATACTGTTGCCGAACTTCAGGCAGAAAACGTAGATATGATCGTCTGTCTCTCCCACTCCGGTACTTGGGATGACCCGGAAAAGTCCGAAGACGAAATTCTTGCCCAGGCTGTTCCGGAAATAGACGTAATAATAAGCGCACATACCCATACCAGACTTGACAAGCCAATCGTCCATGGCAATACATATATTGTCTCCTGTGGAGAATACGGCAAATATCTCGGACAAATAGTTCTTGAGCCCGACGGTGACCGTTGGAAGATGGAAAGCTACGACCTTCATGCCACTTCCTCCGATGTTGAGCAAAACAATGAGATACAGTCCATAGTTGATGCTTACAAGCCCTTTATCGCAGAAGACTATCTTTCCCTTTACGGACTTACCGCAGATCAGGTATTGTGCACCAATAATATCGACTTTGCCTCCACTCAGCTTCCAGATTCCGAAGCTGTAAACTGGGGCATGGGTGACTTGATGGCAGATTCCATCATTCATGCCGTTAAGGAAGCCGAGGGCGAAAACTATGAAGATATAGCGATGGCCATCGTTCCTTCCGGCATTGTAAGAGGTGTACTTCCCATAGGTGATGTTACCGCTTCAGATGCGTTTAATATACTGTCTCTCGGTATAGGAGAGGACGGTCTTACCGGTTATCCTCTGGTTTCTATCTATCTGACAGGTGCCGAACTTATAAGCGTTGCCGAAGTTGATGCTTCTGTTTCCGGTCTCATGGGTGGAACCAAGCTGTATGTTTCCGGCGGCGGCTGGAGTTACAACAACAGCCGGCTTATTCTGAATCGAGCAACCGATGTCTGGACATATGGTGATGACGGTTCTACCGAGGTCATTCAGAAAGACAAGCTTTACCGTGTAGTGGCTGACCTCTATTCATCACAGATGCTTGGCGCCGTTAAGAGCAAGTCTTTCGGTCTCCTAACCCTTGAGCCCAAAGATGCTGACGGAAACCCCATCACGGATTACGCAGCTCACATTATCCACGATAAAAATGGAAACGAAGTCAAGCAGTGGGTTGGTTTTGCTTCATTTCTGCAGACCTTTGGCGGTGATGATGGTACCGGAGCCGTAGATGCAAAGTATGAAATGCCCTCCAGCAACATCATATCTTCCGAAAGCCGTAATCCCGTTGAACTTCTGCGAAATCCCGGCAAGATCTTCTGGTTGCTTTGTGGTGTGATTTTACTGTTGCTTGCAATTATTTCCGCTATTGTACTTACAGTAAGATACATCGTAAAGAAAAAGCGTAAAAAGATATAATTTTTTGGGAGCCACCTTTTGGGTGGCTCCCTTTATGTTACATTTTTACTCTGGTATACAGTTCGGACTGTTCGAATCTCTGCTCAATTTTGCAGTCATCGTTTTTGTATATCTTGCAAAGCAGACCACGAAGCTGATATGTTCCGCTGTTTGGATCATAAGGCGGATCCTGCGATGTAAGAACATTGCAGTTTGATTCGTTCCAACCATGACCCGTATCAGTTTCCTCAGGATACCACCAGCCTATGGGACAGCTTACCACACCCTGCAAAATTCCGTCAGTTACGTTGGCTTTCATGGTGATCTTACCACGTTTTGTTTCAATAAACACCCAATCACCGTGAGCAATACCGTACTTGTCGGCATCAGCGGGGTGTATTTCGACCTCAGGATACATGCTGCGTCTGCGAAGTCTCGGAATCTGACGGCCTTCGGATATGAAATAATACTTGCTTCTGGCTCCGGTGGTAAGAATCAATGGATACTCCTTATAAAGATCCGGAGTGCTGTAGGGGCTTTCCGGTGATTCAACATAATTTGGCAGCGGGTCAAGACCAAGTTCTTCCATGGCTGTGGACCAAACTTCCATTTTCCCGGTAGGCGTGTTGAACCTTCCCCGTTTCTCATACTGCCTGTACTCTATGGGGAACTCAAGATAGGAAAGCTCTTTCATTTTTTCCCAGTTGAGATCGGCATATTCAGGGTACTTCTCCCCAACCGAGCGCAGCTGGTCATTAAAAATATCATAAACTGAATCGGCATAATAGTTCAGTTCAAGACACTTTGCAAGTTCACACAAAACCTCTTCATCGGAACGGCACTCACCTATCTGAGCAACTTTTTTCTGAACAAGAATTACATGGTCGGCCAGGCTGGGACCTGAATAAACCTCATCAAGTTCAAGCCAAGATGCCGCCGGCAGCACAACATCCGCCATTTCTGCAGTGGGTGTCATAAAGAGGTCCATGCAGGAAATGAACTCCATATTCTCGTAAGCCTTGCGAACCTTTTGACTGTCAGCAAAGGATATGATCCCATTGTTGCCAAAAAGCATAAGACCACGAATTTGATAAGGATCCCCTTCAAGCATTGCTTTCATCAAACTCGGAACGTGAGAAGCAGGGCATTCGCCACCTACGCCGGCAAGCAGCTTATACTGACTTTCTCCAATACGCTTGTAACCCTGTTCATCCGGCAGCTTATCGATAAGGATATCAGCCTCGGGCATAACGTGCCCGCCTTCTATCCATCCGCCCGGAATATCAAAGTTGCCTGTTATGCCGGGCAAAATTGCAAGCGCACGAACAGTCTGGAAGCAATTTGGAGTATGCTCCAGTGCGCAGCCCCATTCAAGTCCTGCAGGTTTGGTGGTGGCAAACAGTCTTGCTGCGGCAATGATTTTATCTTCGGGAACCCAGGTTATCTCAGAAACACGTTTTGGAGTATATTCCTTAACACGCTCAGCCAGTTTGTCAAGGCCATAAACCCATTTATCGCAAAACTCCTTGTCATAAAGTTCTTCTTCAATAATAACGTGCAGAAAACCCATCGCCAGAGCATCATCAGTACCGGGCCGAAGCTGAAGCCAGTATTCAGCCTTTTCGGCAAGTTCGGTACGTCTGGGGTCAACTACTATCAGTTTTGACCCCTTTTGAACAGCATCACGGCATCTGAACTGTATCTCGCAGTCAGCACCGCTGATAACGGGATTGCTTCCCCATACAAGAATCAGTTCCGGATTAACGTCACCGTAATAGTCCACCACAGGCATGGTACCATAAGTCAGGTTGCCTGTTGCAACTCTTGGGAAAAAGC
This sequence comes from Oscillospiraceae bacterium, assembly GCA_015068245.1. GTDB lineage: Bacteria > Bacillota > Clostridia > Oscillospirales > Oscillospiraceae > SIG469. Next base: position 27,115 of record SVKU01000001.1, on the reverse strand, counting down.
ACTGAGCTGTCCCCGGCTCCATCCAGTTGGGCGTACCAAGAGCATTGGCAAAACGATTAACGTGTTTAAGGTGATGGCGACCTGTACCCTGACCCAGAACTATAGCCTCGGGGCCGGATTCGTTTCTTATCCTGTTAACGTTTTCAACGATATAATCCAGTGCTTCGTCCCATGTAACACGACGCCACTTTCCTTCCCCACGTTCACCTGCACGTATCATGGGATATTTAAGCCTTTCGGGACTATAAAGAAGTTCTACGCCTGCAAGTCCTTTAGGGCACATACGTCCTTTGCTCAGTGGAGAATCCGGGTCCGGTCGAAGGTCGGTAACCACACCGTTTTCAACAGTGACAAGTGCTCCGCACCCACCGTGACAGGCACGGCACGCAGTTTTTATTATCTGTTTCATAGGTACACTCCTTTGGGGTTATACTTGACTTTACCTGCCGAATGGCGGATAATAAGATTCACGAGGTGATGAAATGATTCGATCCATCTGGTATCCGCCGCTAGGAAATCGTGACATGGCGGATATGGTATATAAAGAGGTATTTGGCGACTGCGAAAAGGCAGACGAATTGGGCTGGCATGTTGTTATAACAGCCCCGGACGACTCTCCTGCCGCTGCAGGTCGGTTGGATTATATCAACGCTTCAACCGGAAAGATAAGCCGAGTATGCTGTCTGCCGCAATACCGCAGAAACAGAATGGCCGATTCTGTGGTAAAGTTACTGATTTATCGCGCCTCACTGCTGAATATGAAAAAGGTCATTGCAGCCGCTGAAGGCGAAGGTGCCTCACTTCTTCTCACCATGGGTTTTACCCAAACCGGAGAATATCAATTTGAAAAGGATGTTTGCGATGGATGCTGCGAAAATTGCAAGGATAAATGCCCTTGCTAAAAAAAGCAAAACCGAAGGCCTGACCGACGAAGAAAAACTGGAACAGCAGGCACTTCGCCGTGAATACATCGACAGCGTTAAGATGAGCCTTGTGGGTCAGCTTGACAACACATATATAGTCGATGATAACGGGAACAAATCAAAGCTTAAACACAAATAAGTACACCAGAACCAGCTGAACTATCAATATTACAGGCATACCAATAACAAAACTCATATGCCTTGTCTTGTGCCGAAAAACCTGCATTCCGGCAATGCTGCCAATGCTTCCGCCAAATATGGCAGACATAAACAGGTTCTTTTCCGGAATGCGCCGTTTATTCTTCTTTGCCTTTGCCTTGTCGATCCCCATAAGCGCAAAGGCAAAAATATTTGCAACCAACAAATAAATAATAAAATACTTCATAATACCAAAATTAAGGATGTAATGATGGCGAAATTATACTTCAAATACGGTGCAATGGGCTCTTCAAAGTCTGCTCAGGCACTTATAACAAAATTCAATTACGAGGAAATGGGCATGAAGGTTTGGCTTTTGAAACCTTCAACCGACACACGGGACGGTGTTGACCTCATCAAATCCCGAATTGGGCTTTGTCAGCAGGCAGTTGTAGTTACTCCTGATTGCGACATCGTTCAGATGTATAAAAACGGAGTTGTATGCGATGTCATCATAGCCGATGAATGCCAGTTTTTCACCGCTGAACAAATAGACGGTCTGCGGCAGCTTGTGGACGAATATGACCTCCCGGTCATGTGTTTCGGCCTGCGCACAGATTTCCAGACTCACCTGTTCCCAGGTAGTCTCAGGCTCTTTGAGATAGCCGACTCCATCACCGAAATAAAAAACATCTGTTCCTGCGGTTCCAAGGCTATCGTGAACTGCCGCATCAGCGCAGATGGCAAGGTCGTCACCGAAGGTGAACAGGTAATGCTTGGCGGAAATGATTCATATATCCCCATGTGTCACCGCTGCTGGAAAGAACGAATCGCCAAAGAAAAGGCAGAACAAGCTCAGGTCAGTGTGTTTTAATCGTTGCCGTAAAGATGCTCCGCAACCCTGAGTAAAACAAGATGCACCGCAGGCTCATTCTTACCGCCCTCGGGGATAATAATATGAGCATTCTTACGGCTGGGATCAACATATTTCTCATGCATAGGCTTAACTGTTGTCAGATACTGCTGAGTCACTGATTCGAGCGTGCGTCCTCTGTCGCGAATATCACGCTTTATCCTGCGAAGTACGCGAACATCGGCATCGGTATCAACAAAAATGCGAAGATCCATAAGCTCGCACAATTCCGGGTTCTCCAGTATAAGGATCCCCTCAACAACAATGACATCCTTAGGCTCGATGACCATGGTCTGTTCGGAACGATTATGTACAGTAAAATCATACACGGGGCAAACTACGCTTTGCCCCGCTTTTAATTGTCTTAACTGCGAAATAAACAGTTCATTATCAAAAGCATCCGGGCTGTCGTAGTTAACAAGGCAGCGTTGTTCATATGTAAGATGATCAAGTGATTTATAATAATTATCGTGATTTACAATAACAACATCATCACCAAATCTTTCGACGATCTTTTTTGTAAGGGTTGTTTTTCCGCTGCCGGTACCTCCGGCAATACCAATGACAAGTCTTTCAGCCATAATTACTACCTCTCATTCTCTTCTTTCAATATCTTAACATATTAGACCATATTCTTTCAACAATAAGGAATTATCATTGTTGAAAAAATAAGAAGAACTTGGTATAATGTCATTTAGTCAGATATTAATCATATTTGGCGATCACTATTTCTTATTTTGATGGAGGAAACTCAAAATGAAAAAGCTGATTTCCCTTCTTCTCGTGCTGTGCATGCTTTTCGCACTTGCTGCCTGCTCCAGCACCGAAGAAAAATCCGACGCCCCTGCTGAAGAAGCTGCTTCCGACAGCTACGAAATCGCTCTGGTTACCGACGTAGGCAACATCGACGACAAGTCCTTCAACGAAGGCACCTGGAACGGCGTTGTTGAGTATGCCGAAGCCAACAGCAAAACCTACGCTTACTATCGTCCCTCTGAAGACAGCACCGAAGCTCGTGTCGAAACCATCGGCACAGCTATCGACAAAGGTGCCAAGACCGTTGTTTGCCCCGGTTATCTCTTTGAAGAAGCTATCTTCCAGATCCAGGACAAATATCCCGACGTAAACTTCCTGCTGCTCGACGGCGAACCCCACGACGCTGATTACAACTACAAGACCGGCGCCAATGTTCACTGCATTCTCTACAAGGAAGAACAGGCCGGTTATCTGGCAGGTTATGCCGCTGTTAAAGACGGCTACACCAAGCTGGGCTTCCTGGGCGGCATGGCTGTTCCCGCTGTTATCCGTTACGGCTATGGCTTCGTTCAGGGTGCTGACGCAGCTGCTGCCGAAATGGGTGTAGACGTAGAAATCAAGTACTGGTATTCCGGCTCCTTCGCTCCCTCCGATGACATTCAGGTTAAGATGTCCGGTTGGTACACCGAAGGCACTGAAATCGTATTCGCCTGCGGCGGCGGCATTTATCTGAGTGCTGTTTCTGCTGCTACCTCTGCAAACGGCAAGGTTATCGGCGTTGACGTTGACCAGTATGCCGAATCCGACCTCATCGTTACCTCTGCTATGAAGGAACTGGCTGCTTCCACCGTTCTGGCACTTACCTCCCTGTACGAAAACGGCGGCAGCTGGGATGCTGACCATGCCGGCGTTACCGCCACCCTCGGCGCTGCTGAAGGCTGCGTTGGTCTGCCCACTGCTGAAACCTCCTGGAGACTCGAAAAGTACACTGTTGCTGAATATGAAGAGCTCTTCCAGAAGCTGGTTGGCGGCGAAATCGTTGTCGACAACTCCAGCGACGTTGAAAATCCCCCTGCTACTACCAACACCACTGTTGATTACCAGGGCTAAGATTTAAAGCAAACATAAAATCCCCCGCAAGCTTAATCTTGCGGGGGATTCATTTATTTACTTACTGTTTTGCATATTTTGCGGCTTCAACACCGGCTATATACCCTTCATTGAAAGCCTGAGTAAGACACGAGAAAACACTTTCAATATAGTTTACACCAACGCTGCCGGAAATCATTATTCCTCTGGTTGTATCACCCGCGGCATAAAGTCCGGGAATAGGTTCACCGTTTTTAAGGACGGAAGTGTTCTTATTGGTAGTCATGCCACCAACAGCGTCCTCATGGAACAGTTTAAGCTTCATAGCATAGAAAGGTCCTTTTTCCACAGGCTTGGGACCGGGAACCATACCAAACATTCCGGGAACTTCAGCAGGCGAATTGCGTGCGGTTTCGTTATAATCCTCAATGTCTGCAAGGAATGTTTCCTTATCAAATCCAAGTTTCTCAGCAAGTTCCTCAAGAGTCGGAGCACTGACAATGGCACCTGCGACCTCTTCTTCTGCAAGCACATCACGCCATTTAGCCAAAAAGGCAGGAAGATCCATGCCGGGAGACTGAGGGGGTTCTTTCATTGCTCTTTCAATAACAAATTCACAAATATTGTCATCAACAATCTTCCAGTAATAGCGTTTCGGGTCAAATGTCATCGGGCTGACTTCATCCATTACCATACCGTTTTTAACTACGTTGCCCATGCTGCCAAAAGAAACACCACTGCTGCCCATGCAGATATTAAGGCTTACACAGGGATAAGGATGGCGCATAGGCCCAAAGAGATTAACACGCTTATTTACATAGTCGATATCAGCGCCTATCTCGTCACACATAACGATACCGTCACCGGTACAGCCGGAACCTGTAAAAATATGTACAGGCTCTTTTCCCTCGTCGTCATAAAACAAGGGCTGGAATTTTGCCATCAGTTCACGGTTTCTTGTGAACGCACCAGTTGCCAGTACGACAGATTTGCAGGTGATCTCGATCTCACCACCGCCGTCCTCAGCCAGCAGGCCGACCACCTCTCCGGCTTCGTTGGTTATAAGTTTTTTACCGGAAGTCTTATAGAGGATCTCTCCGCCCTTTTCAAGATAATCCTTGCAAAGACGTGTCATAACATACCAGCCAGCTTCGCCGGGGCCGATCATTTTGTCTATACGTTTTGAAGCTCTTTCCCAAGTATACTTGGGCTTGAACATACCGCCTCTGGGACCGATCTCAAAGCTATAATCTTCAAGATAATGATGCTCATCCACCATCCAGTCAACAAACTCGGCGTTAGCTTCAAACATACGCTTAAGCAGGTCTTTATCTACGTTACCATCTACTTCCTTGATAAAGCGTTCATACTCTTCGTCACGCTTATCTTCAGCACCTGCGGCCTCATGGAGTTTAGACCAATGGATACGGTAACCGCCGGCATACCATGCGCTTCCACCTACCTCGTGATTCTTCTCCAGAAGAATGACTTTCAATCCTTCATCTGCAGCCTTTGCAGCTGCGACCATGCCGGAACCCCCAGCGCCAACTACGCAGACATCACAACTCATACTGATTTTGTCATGAGGTGCAGGGACAGGGTCGGGATTTTCAAGATCGGAAATACAACCATTGTGGCATACAGCCTTACAACTTCCGCAGGAAACACACTTATCGGGATCGATCCAGTATTTTGCGTTGCGGAAAGTAATCGCTTCCACAGGACATTCTACTCTGCACTGATGGCAGGCAGAACACAGGTCTTGATTAATAACAAACGCCATTTTCATTTTCCTTTCACAATTCAATATTTAGAATTGCTATAATTATAACACCGTCTATTCAGCAAAACAATGAAATAAAAGCACAAATCAGTATCAAAAATGCAACAAAGCTGCCGGTAAATGTCCGACAGCTTTGTTTTACAGCATTATCAGTCTATAGATATAACTTCGTATCCCGCATCTACAACGGCTGCTTTCAGTACATCGGGTTCCCCGCCTTTAACGGTGGCTGTGCCGCTTTCAAGGTCAACGGCAACGCTTACAACACCTGCTGTCTGTTCAAGAGCTTTCTGTACTCTGCCGGTGCAGTGAGAACACATCATGCCTTCAATTTTCAATACATGTTCCATAGTCCTTTTCTCCATTTCTTTAGTTTTGATCATCTGAACTTCTTCGTTCTTTGGCGGTGTAAACTTTCTAAGTCTCAAAGCGTTGGTAACTACGCAAACTGAACTGAGGCTCATAGCAGCAGCACCTATCATGGGATTGAGCTGCAGTCCAAACAGCGGATAAAATACACCAGCTGCCAACGGTATGCCAAGGCAGTTATAAAACAGTGCCCAGAACAGGTTCATCTTGATATTTTTTATAACAGCCTTACTTAGCGCAATAAGCCCCGGCACGTCCATAGGGTCATTTTTTATAATAACAACATCTGCAGATTCTATGGCTATATCTGTACCTGCACCTACAGCTACGCCCACATCGGCACGTACCAATGCTGGAGAATCGTTGATGCCATCTCCAACCATCATTACCTTTTTGCCGGCAGCCTGAAGACCACGAACGAGGGCTTCCTTATCCTGCGGCATAACATCTGCCACGATTCTATCGACTCCAAGCTGAGAACCGACATAGTTTGCTGCTTTTTCATTGTCTCCGGTGAGCAGGCAGACTTCTACATTCTGATTCTTCAGCTCTGAAACAGCCAGTTTTGAACTTGCTTTCAAAGTATCGGCAACAGCAATAATACCAAGTAGTTTGCTGCCTTCTTCCTGAGCAAAATACGTTATGGTTTTGCCTTCAGATGCAAGCGCATCACCTTTGGCTGCATACTCTCCCAGTTCAATTTCTTTCTGTTCCATGAGTTTGGCATTGCCGGCATAGTAAACCTTATCATCTATGACCGCTCTGAGTCCAAGACCACCGTAGGCCTTAAAGTCGGAAACAAACATTCTTTCAGACTCAATACATCTTCCCTTTTCCACTATAGCGGCAGCGATGGGATGTTCCGAACGTCTTTCTGCAGCTGCAGCGAGAGACATGAAATATTTGCGGTCAATAAGCGTTACAACGTCAGTGACCTGAGGTTCACCGACGGTAACGGTACCGGTTTTGTCAAATACAACGGCGTCTACCCGACTGGCAGTTTCGAGAGCTTCTGCCGATTTTATAAGAATACCGAATTCCGCACCTTTGCCCGTACCAACCATGATTGCAACGGGCGTAGCAAGTCCAAGAGCGCAGGGGCATGAAATAACAAGAACAGCAATGGCATTGGACAAGGCAAACTCGATACCATATCCGGCAACAAGCCACACTATCCCAGTAACCAAAGCAATACCGATAACAATGGGAACAAATACACCACTTACCTTATCAGCAAATCTTGCGATGGGTGCCTTGGAACTGCCGGCTTCTTCAACAAGGCGGATAATCTGTGACAAAGTTGTGTCCTCGCCAACCCTCTCTGCCCTGAAAGTTATGGCTCCGTTTTTATTCACGGTAGCTGCCATAACGCGGTCGCCCACGTTTTTTTCGGCAGGAATACTTTCTCCCGTCAGTGCACTCTGGTCAACGTAGGTACTTCCTTCGATGATAATACCGTCAACACCAATGCGTTCACCGGGTTTTACTATTACAAGATCGCCAACAACAACTTCGGACAAAGGTATCTCAACTTCGGCAGTATCACGAAACACTCTCACTGTGTTGGGAGCAAGACCGATCAGCCTGGAAATGGCCTCACCGGTTTTTCCTTTTGAGCGAGCTTCGAGATACTTGCCCACCGTAATCAATGTGAGTATCATGCCCGCAGATTCAAAATACAGGTTGTGAGCATAATGTCCCATTGCCGTCAAATCACCGGCAACCATGGCACGGGAAATATAGAATATATTTACAAGTCCATAAACAACAGCAGCACCGGATCCGATGGCAATGAGAGAGTCCATATTAGGTGCTCTGCCAATAAGCGTCTTAAAACCGACAACATAATACTTTCGGTTGATTATCATTATCGGTACGGTCAGAATAAGCTGAGCTAGAGCAAGATTAAGAGCGTTTTCTGCTCCTGCAAGAAACCCAGGAATCGGATATCCCAGCATATGCTGCATTGAGATATACATAAGCGGTATAAGGATGCAAATTGAAGAAATCAGCCTCTTCTTCATGCCTTTCTGCTCGGCATCAAGGACATTTGATTGATTTTTATCAACCGCACCGGGAAGTGATGCGCCATATCCGGCTCTTTCTACTGCAGCAATTATTTTTTCATGGTCGAGTTTATTATCATCAAACTCAACGACCATAGTTCCGCTGAGCAGATTAACATTAACATCGTTGGCACCGTCCAACCCACATACTGCTTTTTCAACGTGTGCAGAGCAGGCAGAGCAGGTCATACCGGTAACATTATACTTCTGTTTCATTTTGTCACCCTTCCAAAAACTATGAATAAATTATAACCAATTCCAATTAATGTTTCAAGTAACGATTGCTTTATTGATTAAAATATAATAAAATCAAAACATACCGGAAAAGAAAGGAAGTATATTATGTCTGATATCAGCGGAGTATATCCCGTATTTGAACACACCGGCATGGCAGAACGAGAAACTACTTTTGATTTCAAAGTAATTGACGGTGCTTTGACCGGCACAGCAACAATCGATGCTGCACCCGGAGTTATCGAAACTCTCCCCTTTGTTGAAGCCAAAGTAGATGGCGAAAGTTTTGAGGTGCTTATTGAATATGGCAACCTTGGACGTCGTTACACCGGCAGAATTGTTGACGGCAAAGCACAGGGCAAGATGGTTTTTGAAGGCGGCATGGAAGGTGTTGTTATTGAATTCGACACAGAAAAACGTCCTGTGGCCGAAGGCGGTCCGGGTGGTCCCGGTGGACCCGGTGGACCCGGTGGACCCGGCGGTCCCGGTGGTCCCGGTGGACCCGGCGGTCCCGGTGGTCCCGGCGGTCCCGGTGGTCCGGGTGGTCCTCCTCCAATGAAATAAACAGCATTAAGGTTCGGGGCTTTTCCCGAACCTTTTTCTTTATTGATTGAAAAATCTGTCGAATAATGTTACTATATGCGCAAACAGTTTTACAAGAGGTTTGGTATGAAACGTGTTGTTGCTTTTCTTCTTTTTGCTTTACTGTCTGTTTCACTATGCTCATGCACAAACAACACAACGGAAGTTTCTGCACTAAAAGCAGACATAATTGCAATAATGGAAGATTTGGATGCGCTTAAAGAAGAAAACAAAGAACTCAGAGCAGAAATTGCCTCCATGCAGAAACTTATCGAAGCTCAAGACAGTCAAATACTTAGTTTTTTGCAAATTTCCGATTCTGCAGTTATAAATGACATTTCTTCAGACTTTGATTCTTTTGATTATCCTCAATCAAAACAGCTCTCTGATGAAAGCCTAAACATATCCCTGAGCGAAAACACTTCTTTACCTAATTATGAAATTGAACAACCAATCGCTTCGCCTGCTAATGAGGAAATTTCTCCCAGTTCAGAGAACAATAATGAAAGTATTGCTGACACCGCTGAGTCTGACAACAGCAATGTCATTTATATTACCAAAAGCGGTTCCAGGTATCATTTCAGTTCAAGCTGCGGAAGCGGTACATATTATGAATCAACAATGGAAGAAGCTCTTGCAAAAGGTCTAACACCATGTAAGAAATGTGCTGGCGGATAAAAAACAGACTGCTGCGATTCTGCAGCAGTCTGTTTTTCGAGACCGGGACTGTAAGCCGGGTTCTGTTATAGACAGCCATCTATCTAGGCGTACTGTCGCCAATACGCTCAAGCCACCAAAGGGACGGCCGGGCAAGCCAATGTCCCATTACGGTGTTGCTCCGAATAGAGTTTACAGGACTGCGCGCTTTTACACGGCAGTCGGTGAGCTCTTACCTCGCCTTTCCACCCTTACCTTCCAACTGAAGGCGGTATATCTCTGTTGCACTTTTCCTGAAGTCGCCTTCGGCGGGCGTTACCCGCTATCCTTGCCCTGTGGAGCCCGGACTTTCCTCACCGACGACCTTTCGGTACTGTCGGCGCGGCTGTCCATCCCGGTGGAAACATTGTATATCATTTGTCCATCAATGTCAATTTTATTGAAAATTCCATACAATGAGGATATAATGAACTTGTATGCAAAAAATGTTTATGTATGGGAGGTTTATATGACATTAAAGCAATATGCCATGTCACTGTCCGACAAGCGTTTGGCCATTGTCGGCATTGGCGTAAGCAATACACCTCTGATAAAAATACTTCTTGGATACGGAGTATCCGTTCTAGCTTGCGATAAAAAAGAACGTCATGAACTTGAAGGTCTAGCGGAAGAACTTGAAGCACTTGGTGCTGAACTGTGTCTTGGAAAAAACTATCTTGATTCTCTTGACGCAGATATAATCTTCAGAACACCCGGTATGCACCCTTACAACCCTGCTTTGATAAAGGCTCGGGAAAACGGTGCAGAAATCACTTCTGAAATGGAAGTTTTCTTCAAGCTTTGTCCCTGTAAAATAATTGCAGTCACAGGAAGCGACGGTAAAACCACGACCACCACACTGATTTCAGAAATACTGAAAAAAGCAGGTCACAATGTTTACGTTGGCGGCAATATAGGCAACCCGCTGCTTCCGGTTGTTGACAGCATGACAGAAAATGATATTGCTGTTTTGGAGCTTTCAAGCTTTCAGCTGATGACTATGGTGCAAAGCCCCGATGTTTCCGTCATTACAAACCTTGCGCCCAACCACCTTGATGTTCACTCCTCCATGGACGAATATGTTCACGCAAAGGAAAACATTTATCTGCACCAGTCAAATGAGGGCAGACTCATTCTTAATCTCGATAACGAGATAACCCGCAGTTTTGCGCCTAATGCCAAAGGCTTTGTTGAGTATTTTTCCCGGCAAAAGATGCCGGAAAACGGCGCATATTTCGACGGAGAGACCCTGTTCCGTGTAGAAAACGGCAAATCTACAGAGATAGTAAAAGCAACGGATATCAGAATTCCGGGTCTGCACAATGTTGAAAACTACATGGCAGCCATATGCGCAACATTTGATTTTGTTCAGCCTCATCATATTGCCGAGGTTGCAAAGGAATTTGGAGGCGTTGAGGGTCGCCTTGAGCTTTGCCGCATCAAAGACGAAGTTCGATTCTTTAACGATTCCATGGCTTCCAGTCCTTCCCGAACAATAGCCGACCTTCGTTCATTCAGCGAAAAAGTTATCCTGATCGCAGGAGGGTATGATAAAAACATACCTTATGATGACCTTGGTCCCGTTGTTTTGGAGCACGTCAAAAAGCTTGTACTGACCGGTGCCACTGCAGAGAAAATCCGTATTGCCGTTGAATCCGCTCCCGGGTTTGACTCCAATTTACTTGAAATAGTAATGGAACCGGACTTCACACTGGCTGTTCAAAAAGCTGCGGCTATGGCAATGCCCGGCGATACTGTTATACTCTCCCCTGCCTCAGCTTCTTTCGACAGGTTTAAAAACTTTGTTGAACGAGGTAGATTCTTCAAAAAAGTAGTTAACGAGCTTTAAGGAGTGATAGCTTGGACATTATAAACATACTGAAAGATTTTTCATCAATTAACGCGCCTTCCGGCTGCGAAAACGCAGCAGCCGTTAAGGCTGCTCAGCTTCTTTCCCAATATTCAGATGATGTTCGCACCGATAAGCTGGGTAATGTAATAGCCTGCATAAAATGCGGCAAAGAAAACCCAAAAAAGGTTCTGCTTGATGCTCATCTGGACGAAATCGGAATGGTTGTGACCGGTCAGCAGGACGGATTCCTTCGTTTTGCGTGCGTAGGTGGTATTGACCCCAGAATGCTTCCCGCAAGAGAAGTAGTGGTTATGACAAATAATCCTGTAAGAGGTGTAGTCACCTGTCTGCCTCCCCATGTTCAAACAGCGTCACAGATGTCGCAGTCTGTTCCTGTCGACAAGATGTTCATCGACGCAGGCCTTATAGAGCAGCAGGCAAAAGATCTTATTCCCATTGGAACAAATATTGTCTTTGATGATGCTTTCTGCCGGCTTGCGAATAACATTGTCAGCGGCAAGGCCATGGACGATCGTGCATGCTTTACTTCAATAATTCTAACTTTGGAACTGCTTAAAGATGTGAACCTTGATTTTGACCTTTACGTTATGGGCAGCACTCAGGAAGAAGTTGGCACAAGAGGAGCAACTGCCGGTGTATTCCCCATAGCACCCGACTATGCTGTTGCCATCGACGTTACCCACGCTCACACTCCTGATGCAGACAGTGAAAAAACGCTGAAATTCAAGGGAGGTCCGGCTGTTGGATACGGCCCCAGCATGAACAGAAAAATGTCAAAAGCATTTACCGAACTTGCTGATGAGAACAATATTCCAAACCAAATAGAAGTCATGGAAGGACACACAGGCACCAACGGCTGGCCTATCTATGTCAGCCGTGAAGGTGTTCCGACTTCTGTGTTGTCCATTCCCATCAAATATATGCACAGTCCATGTGAGACCATGGCAATATGCGACCTCGAAAATACCTCTGCTCTTTTGGCGGAATTTTTGAAAAATCCCGGGAGGTGGATGTAAAGTGATTCAGCTTGTCAAAGAACTTTGTCAGTTGTTTGGTCCCTCCGGATGCGAAGACGAGGTCAGACAATATATTCACGAAATAGTAAGCAATTATGCCGATTCATGTCACACCGACGCCAACGGAAACCTTATTGTATTTAAAAAAGGTGCCAAAAATCCCTGTAAAGCTGTTTTACTTGCAGCCCATATGGACGAAGTGGGTTTGATTATCCGTGGTATTACCGACAGCGGGTACCTGAAATTCAGTTTTGTAGGTGGAGTAGACAGCCGGGTAGTTATAGGCCGTAAAGTTATTATCGGCGATAATCGTATCCCCGGAGTTATTGGTGTTAAAGCCTATCATCTGGTGGACAAATCCGAAGAGAAAAAAGCAATACCTGCGGATAAGTTGTATATTGATATCGGTGCCGCCGATAAAGATGAAGCCAAAGCTCTCGTTTCGCTTGGTGATTACGGCTGTTTCTGTTCTGAGCCTTTCATGATGGGTGATGATATGTTCAAGGCCAAAGCCATTGATGACCGTGTTGGCTGTGCTGCACTCATTAAGCTTATCGAAAAACCTCTGCCCTTTGATACCTGGTTTGCTTTTACTGTTCAGGAGGAAATTGGAACCAGGGGCGCGCTCGGAGCTGCTTTCAGCGTCAAACCGGACATTGCCATCATAGCCGAAGGCACAACCGCAGCGGACCTGCCATCTATGCCCGACCACAAGAAAGTGTGTGCTCCCGGCAAGGGTGTTGTTATTCCGTTTATGGACGGCGGAACGGTATACGACCGTGAGCTGTTTGAATTACTCAGGCAAACAGCCGAAGAAAACAATATCCCCTGGCAAACAAAGCAGTATATTTCAGGTGGAACTGATGCTTCCGCTATACAGCGTACAGCATCCGGCTGCAAGGTCTGCGGAGTAGCTGCAGCACTTCGCTACATTCATTCCCCCTCCTGCGTAGGTTCTGTCGCAGACATGGAAAACATGCCGATACTGCTTGAAAAATTCCTCGAAAAACTTGGAGGTACATTATGATAGATTTTGAAATGCTCCGCAGCCTTGTTTCTGCCCATTCCCCTTCCGGCAACGAAAAGCAAATCGCTTCTCTCATTGCCAATTACTGCGCTCCCTATGCCGATGAAATCACTACCGATGCCATGGGCAACCTGTTTGTCCACAAAAAAGGAAACGGTAAAAAGATAATGATGTCAGCCCACATGGACTCCCTGGGGCTTGTGGTAACCTATATCGACAAAGACGGTTACGTTCGTCTGTATGACCTTGGCGGTATCCGTCTTGTTACCCTCCCCGGCACACGCGTTCGTTTCGAAAATGGTGCTGTGGGCGCTGTATTCCTTGACGGAAGCGCAAAAGCCTCCGAGGCCAAGATAACCGATATGTATATTGATATTGGTGCTTCCGGCAAACAGGAAGCCGAGAAGATTGTTTCGATCGGTGACACTGCAGTTTATGATACCCCCTGTGACCATATTGGCTCACTTATTGTATCTCCTTATCTTGACAACAGAATTGGCTGCTATGTGCTGATCCGGGCACTGATGAACCTTAAAGGTTCAGAAAATGACTGTTGGTTTGTTTTTTCCACCCAGGAAGAAATAGGTATCCGTGGTGCAAAGACCGCAGCTTATACCGTAGATCCTGATATGGCTATTGCTGTAGACGTTGCCGGTGTCTATGACACTCCCGGATGTGAAACCAATGCGGACACCGCTATTGGCAAAGGCCCTATCATTAAACTGATGGATCGCTCTGTGCTGTGCCACAACGATGTGATCTCAGTCATGAAAGAATGTGCCAAAGAGCTTGGTATCAGCTGTCAGCTGGACGCTCAGCTTGCGGGAGGAACCGATGCCGGCGCAATCCACATCACCAGAGGCGGAGTGCCTACGGGCATACTCAGTATTCCCACCAGATATATCCACACACCGTCTGAAATGGTCAGTGAAAAAGACGTTGACGGCTGCGTAAAAATCCTGACAGCTATGCTCGAAAGGAAATATAACTAAGGACAACTAAAATGCTTTCATTTTTTGATTATTCACCCAAAACACTTGAAATAGCAAAAAAAGCCGAATCCGATGTTGCCAACATTTTTTCCCAAATAGATCTTATTTCCAGATATAACAGTGAAAAAGTATTGGCTGCATTTCAGAAAAATAAGGTTTCCGAAGCCTGTTTTGCCGGCACAACCGGTTATGGGTACGATGATATGGGGCGTGAACGCCTCGGTCAGGTATGTGCAGATATTTTTAAGACAGAAGACGCATTGATGCGTATAAATTTTGTAAACGGAACCCATACCATTGCATGCGCTCTGTTCGGCGCACTTCGACCGGGCGATACTCTGCTGTCACTTGTAGGTCCCCCCTATGACACTTTGCTTGGCGTTATAGGAGTTACCGGAAATTATCCCGGTTCCCTGATGGATTACGGAGTAAAATATGATTACGTTCCCATCACCGATGCCGGCTTGCCCGATCTTGCTGAAATTAAGCGTCGTGTTCCCGAAGCTGATACCGTTCTTATCCAGCGTTCAAGAGGATACTCTTCGAGGAAATCTCTTAGTGTTGACGAAATCGGCGAAATCGTCGATATAGTTCGTTCCGAAAACCCCAATGCCAAAATACTGGTCGACAACTGTTACGGCGAATTTGTGGAAATCAACGAGCCATCTCAGGTCGGTGCTGACCTCATTATGGGTTCACTGATAAAGAATCCCGGTGGCGGAATCGCTCCAACAGGCGGCTATATAGCGGGACGGCATGACCTTGTAGAGGCCGCCTCAATGCGTATGACCACTCCCGGAATAGGCAGAGAATGCGGTGCCACACTAAACACCAACAGGCAGCTGTTCCAGGGATTATTCCTTGCTCCGCATACTGTTGCTCAGGCCTTGAAAACAGCTGTGTTCTGCGCAAGAGCCATGGAGCTGCTTGATTACAAAACGCTCCCGGCTGCCTTCGACCACAGAGCCGATATTGTTCAGCTTATTGAATTCGGAAACCCGAACGCACTTGCAAAATTCTGCGCCGGGATCCAGAAAGGTGCTCCGGTAGACAGCTACGTTACACCGGAATTCTGGGACATGCCCGGTTATGATGTTCCTGTTATTATGGCAGCCGGTGCCTTTATTTCCGGTGCTTCAATAGAACTGTCTGCTGACGGGCCAAAACGGGAACCTTACGCAGCATATATGCAAGGCGGTCTTACATACGAGACCGGAAGAACGGGAATCATGCTTGCAATAGAAGAGCTTATAAGAAGTCAGGAGTGATACTATGCCGCTGTTTGGTAGAATTAAAGAAAAACCGGCAAAAAGTGTGCGCCGCTCTGCAATAATATGTGCTGCCGGATCCTCCACAAGAATGGGGCAGGACAAGCTGATGCTCAGTATATCTGATAAACCCGTTATTCAATGGACTATTGAAGCTTTTGAAGAATGCGACCGGATCGACGAAATCGTAATTGTTACCAGAACAGACCTGCTGTCTCAGTTGGCAAATCTCTGCAAAAACAGCGGTTATACAAAAGTAAGCAACATCGTTGTTGGCGGTGAGCAGCGTCTTGATTCGGTTCTGGCAGGTCTTGCGGTCATCTCTCCCGCTGCCGAGGTTGTTGCCGTACATGACGGAGCAAGACCTCTTGTGACCCAAAAAATCATAAAGTCTGCTGTTTTGCACGCTGAAAAGTATGGCTCTGCAGTTCCTGCCATTTTGCCTAAAGATACTGTTAAAGAAGAATCTGACGGCAAAGTACATACAACTCACGATCGTTCAAGACTTCGCCTTGTCCAGACGCCACAGGCATTTCAGCGCAATATCCTTTCTGCTGCTCTTACCAACGCAAAGTCCAAAGAACTGACTGTTACCGATGATGCTCAAGCCGTTGAAGCACTTGGGCTGCCGGTTTTCTTTACTGATGGTTCTGACGAAAACATAAAGCTCACTACTCCGGTTGATGTATTATTAGCACAAGCTATAATGGACAGGAGGAACGGACAATGCGAATAGGTCATGGGTACGATGTTCACAAGCTGATAGAGGGCAGAAAGCTTGTTTTAGGCGGAGTAGAAATACCTTATGAAAAAGGACTGCTTGGCCATTCCGATGCCGATGTATTGACTCACGCCTTGATGGATGCAATGCTCGGAGCCGCCGCTCTTGGTGATATAGGTCGCCATTTCCCCGATTCCTCAGGTGAATTCAAAGACATTTCCAGCCTCGTACTCCTGCAAAGATGCGTGAAACTGCTTGATAATGCAGGTTACAGAATTGTAAACGCTGACATTACCGTTATTGCTCAGGCTCCAAAACTGGCTAAATACATTCCTGATATGCTCAGCTGTCTTGCACAGATCATCGGCTGCAAACCCGGTGACCTTAATATCAAAGCTACAACCGAAGAAGGATTGGGCTTTACAGGAAACGGTGACGGCATTGCGTGCCATGCTGTTTGTCTGATAGAATCCAAATAGTAAAAAGCTGCAAAACTTTTTGTTTTGCAGCTTTTTATTTTACAGCAGACCATCAAACAGGAATCGGACAACGGTTTCGCCGATGGGTCTTCCCTGTCCAACCGATGGGTAGCAGTGCAGTTTGATTGATGGATTAAAATTAAGCTCCGGAACGGTGTAATTATCGTCAGACATGGGTTCCTTAATGTTTTTTGCAACAATATCAACACCACAGAATACCGCATTGACAGATTTTGCAGCTCTCAACGCAAGTTCCTTATAGGATGGGTGAACCACATCAGTACAGTCGATCGAGTCTCCCCCGGTCGATACATTGGCATTATTGCGCAGATATATCACTTCGTCTTTATTCGGTACGCTCATAAAACTCATACCGTGCATCTTAAGATGAAGTTCTTCTTCAGCGCCCATACCAATAAACCCAAGTGGACGTGTATGACCTTCACCCCTTAAAGGGTGATGACGTTTTTTCAAAATAAGCTCTTTTATTGTGCTTATTCCATCTCCGGTAACGGACGCAGGAATACGCTTACTTACAGCCTGAACCTCGTTGCCTATGACAAGGAAACGGTAATCTTCACCATCAAAGTAATCCTCAATGATTATCTCGTTGCTTCGGCTGAAAGCCATATCGACCGCAGCAATATAATCTTCTTTGGAAAATCCGTTCTTAAAGATATTTATACCCGAACCAAAGTTGGAGAAATTGGGTTTAAGAACTATTTGTTTGCCTGCATAATACTCGTAATCATTGTAGGCTTCTTCCGGTTCGCAGTAAAGCCTGCCGTCAGGAGCATTGATACCGTTTTCTGTAAGCAGTTTTTTACTCAGGTATTTGTTGCGCATCAGCAAAATGCTGGCACAGTTATCTTTCGAAGTCTTAGTTGCCTGCTTAACATATTCGGTATGTCCTTCTCTGGTAAGGCGGATAAAGTTATCTTTTCTATCCAGAACTTCATAAGTTACACCAAGTTTCAAGCAAGCCTTGATAAGTGCCTGAGTGGACAGTTCCATGTCCTCAAAACCCTTAAGAAGATAATATTTCTCGTTTGAAAGTCTTAAAGCGTGAAGTGCTCTGTGTATACCAAAACGAACATAGCCTTCTTTTTTGATGCCCTCATAAACAATATGTGAATACAACCTGCTCTGGTCACGAACACGCAATTCTGCTTCGTCAAGGCAGCCTAGTGCATCTTCGTGCTCCATCAAAGTGAAGAATTCCCTCATCCGGCCAATAAACTCAAGTGAAGCTTCTTTTATGGTCTGAGTTTTACCGTTCAGCGTTATGAAGCCAGAATCGAGATCATAAGCAGACGAAGCCAAATGATTCTTGAAGCTGAGTTCCTGAAGCTCGGGAGTATAATCAAAATCCGGCAGGGTTGACAGATAAATGAGAAAATATTCAATCAGTTTCATATCCGCTTTTGCCATACCGTTTTTATCCAGAGGATTAAGGTCGAACATTCGCAGTTCAATATGGTTAACTCCACCGTCACGAAGATTTTTCATGAGATATTTACCCTTGGGCTTAATGCGAACAGGGGTATAAAACTCCGCAGAGGAGTACAGCTTACCGCTTTGAACAAGATCAACAACGCTGTCGATATAAGTATCAAGGCTTTTATAGTCAAGGTATAGCTGTTCCTTATTCCAGTAACCATACTTACTGTTGCGCATAGAACTGTAACCCAGGAACCTGCCGCCGCCGACTTCTTCACCTTCGTCCATAAACGTGCCGTGAAACACAGGGCTTGCAGCAGTCATAACAACCGGGAACCAGGAGTACATATAACAGTTTTTTGCAAGCCTCATATACATTTCGGATTTGAGATACTTGATATCATCTGTTCTGCCAAGTTCATGATGAATACGGTCGATAAGTTTTAGATTAAAGGAATAGTTGAAGTGTATGCCGGAATACAGCATTATTTCCTTGCCGTACTTTTCGGCAAGATACTCCCTGTAACGGTGCTTTTCGATGTTTTCATCATCGTATTCGGCAATAGGAATCTCCTCGCCGGAGTTGAAAAGCGGCGGATTGCTTATAGGCCACAGAAACTCCGGTTCAGAATACTCTACGGATATAGTTGTGGTTACTATATCATGGAGGTTTTCGAGCTGGTCATATACCTCATCAGGATTGTTGCATACTATCGTACCAATTTCCACCTGACTTTCGGAAAAGTCGGTAATGATATAGGGATGCTTTGCCTTATTGCCAAATGGGTGAGGCGTAAGAGTCATATAACCATCGCGGTGTACACGAATGTTTTCTTTTTCCAGCCCAATATTTCCATCAAAGAGCAATGCTTTGATGTCAGGCTTCTTCAGTAAATCGAGCATAATTAATCCTCTGACAAATCACATGGAGACAACGCTGAGCTGTTCATCAGCAACAGTTAGCTTGATCTGACTTACTTCACTTTCATAGCTGTCTATCAAAATGGCAGCTATGCGGTCTTCAACTTCTTTTTGAATGAGTCTGCGCAGGTTTCTGGCACCATAAGTCTGAGAATAGGACTTGGCGGTAAGCCACGATACGGCAGCATCGTCCCAACGAAGATTGATTTCTTTCTCTTTCATGGTTTCAGCCAATTCATTCAGCATGATAACTGTTATCTTGGCAAAATCATCTTCGCTGAGCTTATTAAACGCAACGATCTCATCAACACGGTTGATGAATTCGGGACGCAGGAACTCATTCAAAGCTTTCAAAGCTTTTTCCTTGCTTTGTTCACTGACAGAACGATTGAATCCAACAGTACCGTCTTTCTTGTCACTGCCGGCATTGGATGTCATGATTATTACGGTATTTTCAAAGTTTACGGTCCTGCCGTGAGCATCGGTAATGCGGCCATCATCAAGAATCTGAAGCAGAATATTCAGCACATCTGCATGAGCCTTTTCAATTTCATCAAACAATATAACGGCATAAGGTTTGCGCCGAATCTTTTCAGTAAGCTGACCGGCTTCATCATAACCCACATAACCGGGAGGCGAACCAATAATTTTGGATACGGAGTGTTTTTCCATATACTCGGACATATCCAGTCTGATAAGGGATTCGGTAGAATCAAAAAGATCCTCAGCCAAACATTTTACCAGTTCGGTTTTTCCTACACCGGTTGAACCTACAAAGATAAATGAAACCGGACGACGCTTTGCCGCAATTCCGACACGGCTTCTTCTTATGGCAGCCGATACGGTATCAACAGCCTCATTCTGACCAATAATTCTCTGCTTTAGCCGCTGGTCAAGACCTTTTAACCTGCCATATTCAGAGGTATTTATCTTGCTTGCAGGTATCTTTGTCCACAGTTCGATAACATTTGCAAGGTTTTCAACTGTCAGCTCCGGAACTCCCTCAGCTTCCAGCTGTTCAATTCTCTCTTTTGTCTGCATCTCACAGCTTTTAAGATGAGCAAGCCGCTCATAATCAATATTTGCTGCGTCCGAAAGAATATGCTCACGTTCAAAATTGATATCGTCAAGTTCTTTACGAGCTTTAGACAGGTCTTCTATCACCTTGTTGCGGAGATTAACATCTGAACATGCTTCATCAATAAGGTCAATGGCCTTATCCGGCAGGAATCTGTCGGTAATATACCGTTCCGAAAGTACGACAGCCTGACGAGCTACTTTTTCACTGATCTTTACTCCGTGGAAGCTTTCGTAATAATGGGCAATACCCTCGATGATTTTCA
Organism: Oscillospiraceae bacterium; assembly: GCA_015068245.1. GTDB lineage: Bacteria > Bacillota > Clostridia > Oscillospirales > Oscillospiraceae > SIG469. Next base: position 6,486 of record SVKU01000001.1, on the reverse strand, counting down.
CTGTCTCTTCAATGGAAGGTTCATTAACAGTAACAGGCTGGAATCTGCGCTCCAAAGCAGAATCCTTTTCAATGTGCTTCCTGTATTCGGTAAATGTAGTGGCACCGATAACCTGTATCTCACCTCTTGAAAGAGCCGGTTTGAGAATGTTTGCTGCATTCATAGAGCCTTCGGCATCACCCGCTCCCACCAGGTTGTGGACCTCATCGATGACAAGGATAATGTTGCCGAATTTCTTAATTTCCTCAATAAGGCCTTTCATTCGGCTTTCAAACTGCCCACGAAACTGGGTACCGGCAACAAGAGATGTCAGGTCAAGGAGATAAACCTCTTTGTTCTGCAGTTTGTAAGGTACATTACCCTGAGCTATCTTGATAGCAAGTCCTTCGGCGATAGCAGTTTTGCCAACACCGGGTTCGCCAATAAGGCAGGGATTATTTTTCTGACGACGATTGAGAATCTGGATAACGCGCAAAGTCTCTTCTTCTCTGCCTACAATATTGTCAAGCTTACCCTGTCTTGCTCTGTCGGTAAGGCAAATGCAGTAATTATCAAGATACTTTTTCTTTTTGTCGGTTTTATCGCCTTTATCTCCTTTTTCTTTGCTCTGCTGCTGATTCTGACGAGGCTGAGCAATTGCATCGGAGTCGGCACCGAAGAGCTTGTTCAAAAACGGGAAAGTTGCGGTTTTGCCTTCTTCAAAATCACCGTCGCCGTCGTCAATTTGTTCAAGGCCTTCAACACCGCCAAAGGCTTCCATCATTTCATTGGTCAGGCCGTCCAGTTCATCATCGGACAGCCCCATTTTTTTGATTATATCGTCCACAGGCTTTATACCCAGTTCTCTGGCGCATTTAAGGCAAAGACCTTCGTTTACACTTTTGCCGTCTTCCAATCTGGATATAAAGACAACAGCTACATTTTTTTTACATCTTGAACAGACAGTAGGGTTCATATTTATGGATATTCCTTTCTTGCTATGACAGAGTTTAGCGCAGTATTGTCAGCAGCAACAAAATTCTATAATTGCAGCAATAACGCAATCGATATCAGACTTTCTTCTTTTTTATCATCGGGAGCGCAATTTTTAGATAATGGAAAAGCGCAATGATTGATATAGCTGTCGGTATAAGTATCATAACTGTTGCAACAGAATGTGGGATCCCACTAAATACCATTAACAGGACAGAAACTGCGAAAAAGCTGGCGGTAGCAGTCTTACCGAACTTATCTGACGGCATAACATCATCAAGCCTTTTATACATTACCAGAGCGCCAATCCCCATCAGACACTCTTTAACAAAGAAGATGATAACAGCCCAAAGCGGAATTATTCCATCTATGGTAATACATATAAGCACTGTAAAAGCCATAAGCTTATCAGCCAGCGGATCAATTACCCTGCCCATTTTGGTTATCTGATTAAACCGTCTTGCTATCATACCATCAAGCACGTCGGTAAGACATGCCATAGCATAAACAAAGGCCGCAAATGCATTGGAATCACTTTCACCGGAAAAGAAAACAAGAACAAACACCGGCACAAGCAGCAGCCTGAAAACAGACAGAATATTCGGAATACTCATTACGTTCGCCTCGATTCAAAATAATGGTTCAGCAAAAACAAAACCCGCTTTTATATTTTACGGAATGTATAGTTTAACTCTGTCTCCAAACACAATGAATGCAGTACCATCTTCCTGCATAAACACTTTTTTTGCCCCAATAATATCAGATACAGCAAGTCTGGGGCTCATATTGTTGTCGTAAATATTCAACTGACCCGAAGTCAAGGCTCCAACGTAGTCACCGCCGTATGAAACAGACAACAGTTCTGAATTGGAATCAACACTGCCAAGCAATGTTCCGTCTTTATCAACGGTAACAATCGAACATTTTGAGCCTACTGAGTTTTTGTTAAGCACGAGGCTCACTTTACCGTTTGTCGAAATATCAAATCCGCCAAGATAACTTGAAGCGTATTCATAAACCGAAGATGTTCCGTCCTCACTTATGAAGTAAACAGCTTCCTCGCAAACAACACACATTTCTGTATCGGAAATATACTCAAAATACAATGCTGTCTGATCTTTTAAAGTAAACGAGGAGTGCAGCTGTTCTGAATCAAGCCGATATGTCAAAAGCTCAGAAACAAAAACAGAATCCACTATCTTCATTGACAGAGCTGTAACGCTATGGCCGTCAGGAGCGGCAGCAGCCGATGTTACATAGGCGTCAGCCGAGTAAAACATATAGCAGGCTGAAAGGTTTTTATCAAAAACAGTTACGAGTGCCTTATAACCGTTTTCCTCAGTGGTAAGAGTTATCCAGTCTCCACTGATTGAGGCATCTATAACAGGATAGTCAGTTTCAACGGTTTTGAGAACACTTTCCTTGTTGAACACCAGCAAAGTATTGCCACCGATATCGTATACTATTCCAATTTCATTGCCAGTTTTGACCACAGGGGTATTCATAAGAACTGAATGGTTGAAAATCTGCTGACCATTAACAGAATACAGTTTCACTCCGCCGGCATCGGCAACAACGAAATTCCCGTTCAGCTGACCGTAGCTATTGCGGGCATCGGAAGAAACGGAAATATCTGAGATGGATCCGTCATCATCTTTGGCTGATGAAAAATAAGTAAACAATCTTGTAAGCTCATCTGTGTTGATATCATCTGCAAAAACGAACAAAGCAATGCCAACAAGCGCAAGCACTATCAGGATAACAGCATATTTAATTCTCTTTTTGTCGAAATCGGATTGCGGTTTAAACTTGATTACCTTGTTTTCGACGTCTTTTTTGCCGTTACTCAATAGAGGCACCATCCTCATTATACCATAGTTTTGTCAGATACAGTCCACCGGGCGGAACTGTTGGTCCCGCAAGAGTGCGGTCACCTTTTTCAAGAATAGAGCCGATCTCATGGGGCTTTATTTTTCCTTCGGAAACATATACCAATGTACCTGCCATGGCCCTTGCCATATTATAAAGGAATCCATTGGCACAAACTTTCAGTTCAACCATGTCTCCGTCGCGACGAACGTTGTAATAGTGAACAGTGCGGACGGTGGTTTTGGTCTCGGTTCCAACTGACCTGACTGCAGCAAAATCATGAGTGCCAACAAACTGTTCCGCAGCCTGAGCCATAAGTTCCTCATTCAGACGTGATGGATAAAACCACGCACGGTTGACATAGAAAGGGTCTTTTATACGGGAATTATAAATGAGATACGTATATTCCTTTTTAACACATGAACCAATAGCATTGAAGCTATCGGGCACATCGTATGCGGCAATAACAGAAATATCATCAGGCAAGTGAGTATTAAGTGCATACGGCAGTCTGTCGGTAGGAATACGGGCATCTGTGCGGAAGTTCGCAATATATGTCTTTGCATGAACCCCTGCATCGGTGCGTCCGCAGCCTGTTACAGAAACATTGGTTTTCAGTATCATAGCCAGTGCACGCTGAAGCGTTCCGCAAACGGTAACGTCGTTCTTCTGAACCTGCCATCCATGATAACGGGTTCCCTCATACATAAGCTTTAAGGCAATATTACGCATTTTAAGATTTCCTTACAGTCCAAAGACTTTCAATACAATAACTGTGACCAGAAGAGCCACGCCAATACCAAGAGCAATCCAGTCATTAGCAGAAAACTTCAGTATTCTCATGCGGGTTCTCCCCTCTCCGCCGTGATAACAGCGGCACTCCATAGCAACTGCCAGTTCATCCGCACGGCGGAAGGAGCTTATAAACAAAGGCACAAGAATGGGTATAAGGGCTTTTGCTCTCTGCATTATGTTTCCGCTTTCAAAATCTGCGCCTCTGGCTTTCTGAGCGCTGATTATCTTATCGGTTTCCTCAATAAGCGTTGGGATAAAACGAAGCGCAATACTCATCATCATCGCCAGTTCATGGACAGGAACCTTTATCTTTTTCAACGGGTTCAAAAGCATCTCCAGGCCATCGGTCAGCATGATTGGCGATGTAGTATATGTCAGCATAAATGTGCCTGTAATAAGCATTGTTATACGCAGAACCATCTTGACCGCATTGAAAACGCCTTCTTTGGTAATGGTGATTCTCCAAAAGCTGACAAGCTCCTCACCGGGAGTATAAAACATATTCAATACAGCCGTAAGAATGATAATTATTACCAGGGGTTTAAGGCTTTTGCCAATAGTTACAAGAGGTATTTTTGCAACCCTTAAACACATCAGCAAAAAAGCAAGCACAAGGGCATAGGAAACCAGCCAATGAGCGGTAAACAGCGTTACAATATACAAAACCGTAATTATAAGCTTTGTTCTGGGATCAAGGCGATGAATAAAGGTCTTACCCGGAAAATACTGACCGAGGGTAATGTCTTTAAGCACGGAGCTTTCCTCCCTTCATGGAGAGGATAAGATCTCTGGCTTGAGAAACAGTGTAAACCGAGGAATCAATAGCCAGCCCCATATTTCTGAGCTGAAGAAAAACCTCTGTTACAAGCGGGACGTCCAATCCCATGTTCTTCAATTCATCAGCTCTTGAAAAGACATTGCTCGGCTGACCGTCCATTACGATCTTTGCATCATTAAACACCACGAGCCGCTCAACATTCTCAGCCATTTCCTCCATGCTGTGGGAGACCATGATAATGGTTGCTCCGGTTGCATCGCGGTAAGCACGGATATTGTCAAGAATGCTGTTTCTTCCCTGAGGGTCAAGGCCGGCCGTAGGTTCGTCAAGAATAAGCACTTTGGGCTGCATGGCTATTACACCTGCAATCGCAACACGGCGTTTCTGACCTCCGGAAAGCTCAAAAGGAGACTTGTCCAGCAGGTCCTCGGAAATACCTACAACATTGGCAGCCTTAAGAACACGGCTTTTAACCTCTTCTTCGGTCAGCTTCATGTTTCTTGGGCCAAAGGCAATATCCTGAAAAACAGTTTCTTCAAAAAGCTGGTATTCGGGATACTGAAACACCAGACCTACTTGAAAACGCACATCACGGGTCTTGATTTTCCATATATCCTCACCATTGAACAGTACCTGACCCGAAGTAGGTTTTAACAGTCCGTTCAGATGCTGAATGAATGTAGACTTACCGGAACCTGTATGACCGATGATTCCGATAAATTCACCCGCTTCAGCAGAAAAATCTATGTTATCTACAGCAACGTGCTCAAAAGGTGTGCCTGCAGAGTAGACATGCCTGAGCTGCTGGGTTTGTATCAAAGGAGCCAATTACGCATCCTCCGTATAATTAATTTCCTTTTGTAATGTAATCGTACAAAACTTCGGCGCACTCGCTGACTGAAACGGCTTTAAGCGGGAGATCTGCGCCAAGTTCGTTAAGTTCGTAAAGCAATGCTGTGGTATCGGGCACCGTAAGACCGGCACTGTTTAAAAGCTTCACATCGCAAAATACGTTTTGGGGAACATCATCAGCGATTATCTTACCGTCGGACATGACAATAAGTCTGTCTGCCCGTGCAGCTTCGCTCATATGATGGGTTATAAGCACGACAGTTATGCCGGATTCCCGATTCAGCCTTGAAATCGTTTCAATAACGTCTTTTCGACCTTTAGGGTCAAGCATGGCAGTAGGCTCGTCCAGCACGATACAGCGTGGACGCATGGCAATAACACCGGCAATGGCAATACGCTGTTTCTGACCGCCGGAAAGCAAATGGGGTGCATGATCCCGGTAATCGTACATACCAACAAGCTTCAATGCCTCGTCAACACGCTGACGGATCTCAGCTGGTGGTATCCCAAGGTTTTCGGGGGCGAACGCCACATCTTCTTCAACAACATTTGAAACGATCTGGTTATCGGGGTTTTGAAACACCATTCCTACATTTCGGCGAATATTTATGATATCAGCTTCATTTAATGAATCATACCCGGCAATCCACACCTTCCCTCCGGAAGGCAGTAAAACCGAATTCATATGCTTCGCCAGAGTAGATTTTCCGGAACCGTTATGCCCAAGTACAGCAACGAAAGATCCTTCCTCGATTTCAAGGTTAAGGTTTTCGAAAACCAACTGAGCAAGGTTCTCTGAGCTTTCGGGATAGGCAAAGGTCGTATTTTCAAATTTGATAAGTTCGCTCATTTTAGTCCTTTCGCCAGCGTCCGGCACTGCCGCAGGGCAGCACAAGTCCACTGCTCTCAACAGGCAGACCCAGCTCATCGCACTCGACAATGCCGCCGTGTTCTTTTTGAACGGTTACACCAAGAATATAGCTGAGCACAGATGGAGCGAGGCCTGTTGTGTAGGAATTGATGATCACAAAATCGGGATCGTCGGAAAGTACACGGGCGCAAAGCTTTACAAAGTCAAACAGGTCATTTTCAAGCTTCCATATCTCACCGGAAGGTCCTCTGCCGTAGCTGGGAGGATCCATGATTATTGCGTCATATCTTCTGCCGCGTCTTATTTCCCGTTCGATGAACTTGGCACAGTCATCCACGATCCATCGTAC
>SVKU01000042.1 GCA_015068245.1 Oscillospiraceae bacterium | reverse complement strand
ATTTTTATAGTTACGGCACGGTAATTGACAAAACCCGTGTACCGCAACTTTGACGTTTCTGGTGCTTTGTTTGTTCACGTTGTTTAATTTACAAGGTGCATCCCGCTCATAAGCGGCGAGGTTTAATATACCATAACGATTTCCAATTGTCAAGAACTTTTTTCAAGTTTTTCTTGATTTTTTGTTCCGTTTTGGCTTATTTTGCCCGGCTCTCTCGAGCGCTCCGATATATTACCATCTGGTTCGACATTTGTCAACACCTTTTTTCAATTTTTTTCGACTTTTTCAAAATATTTAAAACGACAGCCGATACCCACGAAATCAGCAGAAAATCTGCCGTTATCACGTTGGTTCCCGCCAACGGCAGAAACCTGCCGCTCAGGCCCGCACCGAATCCCGTTATTACCGTAACCGCCAGCACGATCAAAAGAAACGGCAGCGCGACCGCTCCTGCTCTTTTTACTGCCTCGGTTCCGTAATGCCCAGTCCACAGGGCTGCTCCTGCTATCAGCGTCAATGCCGTAAGTTTTCCCACACCAAACATTCCACCTATTTCCCAAATATGCGGCGACCATATCTTTGTTTGCGGTATAAATCTGAGTACCGGTGACATCAGACAGCACAGCGCCAGCGGTATCGCATTGGCTTCCGTTTTTTTCATCACTTTCTGCTCCTTTTATTATTTGTCTGCAGTTCTTTTTCCCTGAGCTTTTCTTTGCCGACCGGTCTGACCGCCATATTCCCGATTATCCTCGACGGATCCGCCGTTGTAAAAGGCATCAAAAACGGTACGTTGAGGCTTTCCATGGCACAGAGACTCATCAGCAGAAGCAGGCACGCCAGCTGGACACCAAGCAGCCCGAATCCCCAGGCAGCCAGCACTATAATAAATCGCCACACTCTGACTGCGTTTGAAAAATCCTGGTTTGGCAGTGTGTATCCCGCCACTCCCGCCAGCGCTACTACGACCAATACCACCGGAGAGATTATGTTTGCCTCCACCGCAGCCGTGCCAACCACCAGACCCCCTATAACGCCTATTGTCTGACCAATATTCTGGGGCATACGCAAGCCTGCTTCCTGCAGCAGTTCAAAGCACAGCAGCAGAGATATGACTTCAAAGGGTGTCCCGGACGCCACCTTTTGCTTGCTTTCAAGAATTGAGTTCAGCAGCACTTCCGGTATCATCTCCGAATGAAAGCCCCTCACGGCCAAATATACGCCCGGCAGCAGCAGCGTCAGTATCAGAGCCGCATACCGCAACAACCTCAGGCAACTGGCCACAATATTGTTCTCTGACCTGTCTTCGGGAGTTTTCATTATGAGCGCCAGCGTTGCGGGCACAAGAAAGCCTACCGGCATACCGTCTACAAGAATACCCGGTCTTCCGCCCATGAGTTCAAAGCAGAACCTGTCTGTCCGTTCTGTGTATATCAGCTTCGGGAACAAGCTCCGTCTTTCAAACAGGTACTCATTCAGCACAGCCATGGTCAGAACACCGTCAACATCTATATCGTCCAGTTTCTTTTCCAGCTCCTCCACCATGGCTTCATTGGTTATACCTTCTATATATAATACAGACACATTGGTCAGCGTCTGCCGTCCCACGATTTTTTCCTTTATACGAAGCTCCGGTGTGCGAAGATGGCGGCGCACGAGGGAGGTGTTGGAACGTATGGTTTCAACAAAAGCATCTTTCGAGCCTTTTACCGTATTTTCAACATTGGGTGCGGAAATGCTGCGTTTTTCTCCGGTTCTGGTTTCGAAAGCCAGTGCATTTGCCGCTCCTTCCACCACAACCACCGCAAACCCATTGACCAGAAAGAAGCACAGCTTGTCCATATCCGGCACCAGTCTGCCGTTGGCAGCGTATATTTCGCTTCGCCGAAGCTCTTCCACCAGCTCGTCGGCAGAGTTTGCCTCTGTTGTTGCGCTCATCAGAGGTTTCAGCACATAGTCTGCGATATCGCCTCCGGACACAAGTCCATCGATGAAAAACACATCCGCCTTGAAACCGCCCGGACAGGCCACAGGTCTTGTGTAAAAATCCGCAGCATCTTTGAAAATGTCCTTGACCGCCCGGGCTGATATACTTACATCATATTTAGGTTCCTGTTTTGGATGGTATGGCACAAAATTCTTATCTTTCATAATCTCACCTGAGCTTATTATGCTCCGCCCGAGGCTTGATTACTCATTTAAAATGGTATACAATCTTAACTGATAGTTAAGATTGTCAATCCCCCGATTTTTGCAATGCAAAAATCACCCCCCTTTACACAAGGGGGGCTTTCAATAAAAACACTAACGGAGGATAAAGGTAATGAACAAACCTATCCGTAAAGCGATCATTCCCGCCGCAGGACTTGGAACACGCTTCCTGCCTGCCACAAAAGCCATGCCCAAAGAGATGCTGCCCATAGTTGATACCCCCACAGTGCAGTATATTGTTGAAGAAGCAGTCAACTCCGGCATTGAGGAGATACTCATCATCACCAACGCCAACAAGCATTCAATGGAAAACCATTTCGACCGCTCCTTCGAACTGGAATACCGGCTCCACGATTCAGGCAAGTTTGCTGAGGAAAAGCTGGTTTGCGATATCGCCGAAATGGCCAATATATATTATGTGCGGCAGAAAGAACCCAAAGGTCTGGGACACGCCGTGCTGTGCGCCCGCTCGTTCATCGGCAACGAACCCTTTGCCGTCCTCCTGGGCGACGACGTGGTTCTTGATACCGGCAGCGGAGAAGCCACAAAGCAGCTTATCGACTGTTATCATAAGGTAGGTGCATCTGTTCTGGGTGTCCAGTCCGTGCCTGAAGCGGACGTTTCAAAATACGGCATCGTTGCCTTGAACGGCGGCGAGGGCAACCTGCACCGCATGACCGACATGGTCGAAAAGCCCGCTCTGGAAGATGCTCCCAGTCGCATGGCGGTTTTAGGCAGATATATTCTGACTCCCGAGATTTTTGATTTTCTTGCCACCCAGACCCCCGGCAAAGGCGGCGAGATACAGCTGACCGACTCCATTCGCCGTCTTATGACCCGTCAGCAGGTATACGCCTGCGAGTTTGAGGGCAATCGCTACGACGTAGGCGACAAGTTTGGTTTCATCAAGGCCACCATCGACTTTGCTCTTCGCAGAGAAGACCTGAAAGACGATGTGGGTGCTTATATAAAGCAGCTGGCAGATCAGTTGTAAATTGACGATCGGCAGTTGACAATTATGCACAATGTCAGTTAGCCCTCGTAGGGTCACGGCGCGCCGTGACCGCAAATTTCGCTTTCGTACTTTCCAGCACATAAACAAAACAGTCAGCCCGAGTGTTTATTCGGGCTGACTGTTTTTATCTGTCATGTTCTATTCTATTTCAATATTTGCAACACCATGGCGCAGGATGACGTTAATTAGCTCGTTTCTTGAATAGTTTGTTTCTGCCGCCAGTTTATCCAAAGATTCAAGAATATCTTCCTTGATGCGAACGGTTATAACCCTGCTTCCGTCCTCACCTTTGCGTTTTATTTTTAAAGGCTCGTTGTTCATTTGTCTTCACACTCCAATTGCTAATATAAGTATATATTGACAACTGAGGGTAAAATATATTATAATTTGATATCATTTTGTAATACTTTTTGAAATCACTATTGACATTTCTACCTATTTGTTGTATAGTACATATGTTCGTTTTTGGGGAGAGGAGGTTCGCCATGAAACCCACACTGTGGACCCGCAACTTTACACTCATAATTCTTGCCACTGCCATGGGTTCCATTGGTGGTATTGCAGGCACATTCGCCCTGTCATTCCTTGTTTTTGATGAAACAGGCAGCACCCTCGCCTCCACTCTGGTTGTCTCCATCCAACTTATACCATATTTCATCATCCCGTTAGTATTTTCTCCTCTCATGGACAGGCTGCCGAGAAAGCCTTTTCTTGTGGGCGGTGATATAATTAACGGCGTTTTATATCTGCTGGCAGGCATATACCTGATGAAGTTTGATTTTACCTACACCGGTTATCTTGGCTTCTCCCTGCTCATATCCTCTCTGTCGGCATTTGACCAGATGGCTTACAACAGCATTTATCCAAGGCTCATCCCCAAGGGCATGGAAGATAAAGGCTATTCCGTTTCCTCCATGCTGTACCCCATCATGCGCATGACGGTGATGCCTCTTGCGGCAGTATTGTTTGAAACCATCGGCGTTGCGTGGATGCTGGTGCTTCAGGGCTGCATGTCTCTGCTGGCTGCGGCCATCGAAAGCCATATAAGGATTGTGGAATCTTCATTAATGGGTAATAGCCGATTCTCGTTTAAAATGTGGTGGAGCGATATTTGCGAAGCTGCCCGATACATAAAGCAGGAAAAGGGACTTCGCACCATATATTCTTATCTTGCGGTAGCCAACGGATTACAAGAAGGCTATGCTCCATTGCTGGTTGCTTTCTTCCGTACCTTTCCCGGATACACAGCCGCTATGTATTCCTTTGTAAACGCTGTCCAGTTTGCCGGCAGACTTGTGGGCGCCATTTGCCGCTACAGCATTCCCGTTCCGCCAAAAAAGCGGTTTAAATTCACTTTCTGGATATACCAGATATATCAGACCATGGACATAACCGTTCTGTGGCTGCCATATCCGCTGATGCTGATAAACCGCTGCGCTTACGGCTTCCTCGGCGTAAACAGTGCCACCATGCGCAGAGCAGCAGTACAGCGATATATCCCTGACCATCTGCGCACAAGGGTCAACGCCTTTGAATCAATTCTGCTGACAGCCACCGGCAGCATCTTGAGTCTTACCATCGGCGCCATGGGCGAGATAATGGATTACCGCATGTGCATGACCTTTTTCGGGGCCGCCGTTATGGTGCTTTCGTGGTTGGTGATGTGGAGAAACCGCAGCCATGTCAGCGCGGTTTATGAAAAAGAATAAAACAAATGGGTCGCCGATATCGGCGACCCATCATTTTTGTTATCTTTTGGTCATATACACAGCGGTTGCGGTAAGCGCCGGTTTGTCCGGGCTGCCGCCATCTACCCACGCCTTTGCAACCACGTTTTGCAGTGTCCGACCTGCGCTTGTTACCTGCGCCTGAACGTACATAGTGGCGTTTACGGGAACGGGTCGCAGATAAGACGTCTGCATAGACACCGTTACCGGGATAACGTCTCCCGGTGTTGCCCAGAACCCCAAGATCCCCATGCACTGATCCATAGCTCCCGCCAGCACGCCGCCGTGGACTATCTCTCGAAGGTTTGAACCCCATTTATCAAAATCGTAGGCAAACACCAGAGTTTTCTCTGCCGCATCGCAGGAAACAAATCTCGGGTGGATATGGTCGTAAAACCTTGCTTCCGTGTTCCGATGGTGGCTTTCGCTGAACTCTATTATTCGCTGTTTCATTTGTTCTGTTTCGGTTATCATGTTGCTCATTTCTTGACCTATTCCATTTCGTATTTTATAATGTACATATAATATCAAATCAAAACAAAATGTAAAGAAATTTCCGACACAAATCGGAATCAGGAGGTAATTATGGGTAAATTTAGCGGTAGAACCGCATTCGTCACGGGCGGCGCATCAGGCATCGGCAAGGCTGCCGCCATAGCTTTCGCGAAGGAAGGAGCAAACGTAGCTGTCGTTACCGCCAACAGCGTTGCCAAGGCAGAAGCTCTGGCAGCAGAACTGAAGCAGCAGTACGGTGTTGAAGCCATCGGCATCAAGTGCGACGTTCGCTGCGAAGCCGACGTTGAAGCTGCCGTCAAACTCACAGTAGACACCTTTGGCAGTCTGGATTTCGCTTTCAACAACGCAGGTGTCGGCCCCGACGGCGTTACCATTCCTCTGGGTCCCATCACCGAATGCACCGAAAGCGACTGGGACTGGATAATGGACACCAACCTTAAAGGCGTTTTCCTTTGCATGAAGCACGAACTTCGCGTTATGCAGAAGCAGAACTTCGGCAGCATCGTCAACACTTCTTCCACCTCTTCTCTGAAAGCCATGGGCAACTTTGGCGCCTACGGTCCCAGCAAGGCGGGCATCAACTATCTGACAAAGTGCTGCGCCGTTGAAAACACCGCTTTTGGCATCCGCTGCAACGTAGTCTGCCCCGGCCCCACTCTGGGCACCGGCATGGCTGACCGTATGTTCGGCAAGCCCGGCGAGCTGAAACCCGGCGGACCTCCCAGATTCGGCAAGCCCGAGGATATTGCCGTTGTTGTCACCGGCCTTTGCTCCGACGAATGCAGCCACATTACCGGCAACATCATCTCTGCCGACGGTGGACTTGACATTATATAGGTGACTGGAATGATCAAAAATGACCTTTATCCCCACGTGTTTCAGCCCCTGAAAATTCGGGGCGTTACGCTCAAAAACCGTCTTGAATACTCCCCCACCGTTGTGCTGAAATGCTCTCCCGAGGGCGATGTTACTCAGGAAATGATAGATTACGTTGCATGGCAGGCTCGCACCGGTGTGGCATACCTGACCATTGGCAACACTCCCGTTGTCCATGCCGACAGCTCTGCATGGACCTGTGAACTGAACGTCACCGAGGATCGCT
>SVKU01000021.1 GCA_015068245.1 Oscillospiraceae bacterium | reverse complement strand
CCGGAACGGTGCAGAAATGTCCATCGAGCTTGCCCACGCAGGCCGCGGTTCCTCCCTGTCTCCCGGTGCTGTGGCTTTGGCTCCCTCCGATGTTCCTCTCAATGGCGGACCTCTCGGTCACATCAAGCCCATGAACTACGACGACATGGAATATGTCAAAAACCAGTTCGTGGACTGCGCTGTCCGTTGCCAAAAGGCAGGACTGCGCATACTGATGATCCACTGTGCCCACAACAATCTGCTGGCTCAGTTTATCTCCCCCGCTTCCAACAAGCGCACCGACGAATATGGCGGAAGTCTTGAAAACCGCATGCGTTTCCCTCTGGAAGTGCTGAAAGCAGTCCGTGAGGCCGTGCCCGATATGGTCATCGAATGTCGTGTATCCGCTCAGGAGGACACCGAGGACGGTCTGCAGCTGGAGGAATCCCTGCAGTTTATGGAAAAGGCTCAGGAATACGTTGACATCATGCACGTTTCCCGAGGCAACATTTTCTTCAATTACGGCTCAACTTACACCATTCCCACTTACTTCAAAGGCCGTCAGCTGAACGTAGCCTTTGCAGCCGAAGCCAAGAAGCGGCTGAAGATCCCCGTAGCCGTGGTCGGCAACATCACCTCTCTTGCCGAAGCCGAAGATATCATCGCCTCCGGCAAGGCCGATATCGTGGTCATGGCCAAGGCATACATGGCCGACGATCAGCTTATCCACAAATCCATTCGAGGCAACGCAGACGACGTTCGTCCCTGCACCCGCTGCGACTGGTGCGGAAACGCCAACAATTACGGCACCTCCATGCGGTGCGCCATCAACCCCATGCTGGGCAAGGACATGGATCTGTCCTCTCTTGTCAAGCCCGGTGAAGAAAAGAACGTAATGGTCATCGGCGGCGGTCCTGCCGGCATGATGGCTGCCCAGACCCTCACCGCTATGGGGCACAGCGTGACCCTGTATGAAAAGTCCGATAAGCTGGGCGGTCTGCTGAACGATGCCACGGCAGCTTCTTTCAAGGAATATATGCGGCTGTATCTGCAGTGGGATATCAAGCGCACCATGGAATGCGGAGCCAAGATAGTTTTCAATACCGAGGTCACCCCCGAACTGGTTCAGCAGGAAAACCCCGATGCGGTCATCGTAGCCTGCGGTTCCAATTATCTGCGTCCCAATATCCCGGGCATCGACCATGAAAAGGTGGTTGCCGTAGCAGATGTTGAGCATCACAGAGTTGAAACCGGCAAGAACATAGTTGTCTGCGGCGGCGGTGTTGTTGGTCTTGAATGCGCTATCGCTCTGGGCATGGAAGGCAAAAACGTAACCATTATCGACATGATCCCCGTGGAAGATTTCGGCAAAGGTCTGCCCGTATTCAACCATATCGAGATCAACCATCAGCTTGAACAGTACGGTGTAAAGCTCATCGGCAGCAGAAAGATAATAAGCTTCTCCGACGATGGTGTCCTCACCCGTGACAGCAACGGCAGCAGCTATATCTATGATGCCGACAGCTACGTTCTGGCTCTGGGCGTTGCTCCAAACGACAAGCTGGCAAATGAGCTTCGCTCCATGTATGCCGACGGTGTATATGTGGTAGGTGACTGCGTATCCACCGGCAGATTGCTGGCAGACGCCAATCAGGACGCTTTCCACGCAGCTATAAGAATAAGATAAAAAGGACTGGCCCATGAAAGCAATACTCTTTGATCTGGACGGCACTCTGCTGCCCATGGATATGGACGCATTTACGAAAGGTTACTTTGGTCTGCTGGCCAAAAAGGCTCACCCCTACGGTTATACCGACAGCCAAAAGCTGGTTGACGGTATCTGGGCAGGCACCTCAGCCATGGTAAAGAACGACGGTTCTATGCTGAACGTAGATCGTTTTTGGAAAACCTTTGCAGGCATCTACGGCAATCAGGTTTACGAAGATATCCCGATTTTTGACGAGTTTTACTCCACAGATTTCAGGCAAGCCATAGCTTTCACCCAACCTCAGCCGGAAAAGGCGCAAAAAGCGGTTGAACTGGCTCACAAAGCTGCACCTGTGGTAATTCTTGCCACCAATCCCCTGTTCCCCGCAGTAGGTGTTGAGACCCGTCTGAGCTGGCTTGGGCTTAAAGCGTCCGACTTTGATCTGGTTACCAATTACGAAAACTCACGGTTCTGCAAACCCAATCCGGAATACTATCGTGAGATACTGGCGAAATTCGCACTTGATCCCAAAGACTGCCTGATGGTAGGCAACGATGTGGACGAAGATATACTTCCCACCGCTTCCATGGGTATGAAAAACTACCTTATCACCGACTGTCTGCTGAACAAAAGCGGCTCGGAAGTCGAGTGTCCAAAAGGAAGCTTTGATGAGTTTATCAGGTATATGGAAAACATGATATAAAAAACAGTTGACCCGGTCTATGATTGAATTCATAAACCGGGTCTTTGCTATTCTTTCGGCGTTGCTCTGTCCAAGGCTCCCTCTGACGAGGGAGCTGTCAGCGAAGCTGACTGAGGGAGAGAATTCATAACAAACACATCGAAATTATCTCTCCCTCCGTCAAAACTAGAGTTTTGACACCTCCCTCATCAGAGGGAGGCTTAGGTCAACGTTTGTATTGACTTCTCAGAAAAACAGAAATGTGTCCTAAATCGTTTCAAGTATGCTCAAAAACTCTTCCCACGAACTTACATGCAGGTATTCCGCTTTGGGCACATATCCTTTTTTCTCTCCAAAAGGATTGTTACTGACATCGTACTCAAACCATACCGGGAACATTCCCACCGCAGCAGAGCCGTCCACATCCATGTCTGCCCTGTCGCCGCAATACCACACCTTATCCGGAGAAAGCCCGGATTTTTTCAGCGCCAGCTCAAAAAGATGGGTCGAGGGCTTTCTGTATCCGTAATCGGATGATGCCATTATAAACTCAAATCGGTTATGGGGCAGCAGTTTGTCTATCCTGCGTTTTAGATTTTTCTGTGAAAAGCTGATGTTGCTTATAACCGCCGTGCGTATGCCCAGTTCATGCAGTCTGCGCAGCATTTCAGCTGCCCCGGGCATAGGCTCACCGGGCCATGCCGCATCCCAGAAAACAGCTTCCGCTTCCTCGTAGGAAAAATCCAGTTCTATCTCCAGAGTTTCGTAAAGCAGGCGCATATACTGAGTCTGCAGTATTTCAAGCCCATTTTTCTTGGCAGTAGCCAATGGTTTGGACAGCTCCACCGACCTTTCGTGTATCTGCTCAGCGGTCAGAGCATTTTTGTTCGTCTTGATGTGAGGCTGCAGGGCAATATCTCCCGCCAGCGGTCCAAAATCCTGCTCATAAACCAAGGTGTGACCGTAGTCAAATATCACCATTTCCGGTCTTTTCATTTCCATTCACCCCACAGCACCTTTTGCAGATAGAAGCCTGTATGGCTGTTTTCGCAGCGGGCAACCTCCTCAGGAGTACCTGTGCATACGATCTGACCGCCGCCGCTGCCGCCTTCGGGTCCAAGGTCGATAATGTAATCGGCAGTTTTGATGACGTCAAGGTTATGCTCAATAACCAACACGGTATTGCCGCTGTCCGCAAAAGCCTGAAGAACCTCGATAAGCTTGTGTACGTCGGCAATATGCAAGCCGGTGGTGGGCTCGTCAAGGATATACATCGTTCTGCCGGTGGAGCGTTTTGAAAGCTCGGTTGCCAGCTTTACACGCTGAGCCTCACCGCCGGACAAAGTGGTTGACGACTGTCCCAGCTTAATATATCCCAGACCAACCCGGCAAAGCGTCTCAATGCGGTTTCTGATTTTTGGCAGGTTCTCGAAAAACACCAATGCCTCATCGGCGGTCATGTCAAGAACGTCCGCAATGTTCTTTCCCTTATATGTGACCTCAAGGGTCTCACGATTGAAGCGTTTGCCTTTGCAGACATCACAGGGAACGTAGATGTCCGGCAGGAAGTGCATCTCTATCTTCACAAGTCCGTCGCCGGAACAGGCTTCGCACCGACCTCCACGAACATTGAAAGTGAATCGTCCCGGGCCGTAACCGCGAGCCTTTGCCTCAGCGGTAGACGCAAACAGGTCGCGGATATCGTTCCACAATCCCGTATATGTGGCCGGATTTGAACGCGGAGTTCTTCCTATGGGGCTTTGGTCAATGCAGATGACCTTGTCCAGATTATTTATGCCCTCCATGGCTTCGTGTTTGCCGGGACGAATCTTCGCATGATTTAATTCACCCGCCAAACGCTTGTAAAGGATCTCGTTGACAAGACTGGATTTTCCGCCGCCGGACACGCCGGTGACGCATATGAACTTACCAAGCGGAAGCTCCACATTGACATTTTTAAGGTTGTTTTCGCAGGCTCCTATGATCTTGAGACTTTTGCCGTTGCCTTCTCTGCGTTTTTCGGGAATGGGTATCTTCCGCTTTCCCGACAAATATTGACCGGTGATGGATCTGGGCTCTGCCATGATGTCCTCGATACTACCCTGAGCTACCACCTCACCGCCATGAATGCCCGCTCCGGGTCCGATATCCACCACATGGTCGGCACTGTACATAGTCTCTTCATCGTGTTCAACCACAATGAGTGTATTGCCCAGATCCCGCAAATCTTTCAGCGTGGCAAGCAGCTTCTGATTATCACGCTGATGCAGGCCGATGGAGGGTTCGTCAAGGATATACAACACACCCATAAGAGATGATCCTATCTGGGTTGCCAGCCTTATACGCTGGCTTTCACCGCCGGAAAGGCTGCCTGCGGAACGGGCACAGGTCAGGTAATCCAAGCCTACCGCCTGAAGAAAGCCCAGTCTTGAGCGTATCTCTTTGAGTATCTGATCTGCTATCATGGACTCCCGCTCGGTCAGCTCAAGTTTATTTATAAAGTCCAGTTCTTCGGTGATGGACATTCTGCAAAACTGAGAAATATTCAATCCTCCCACCGTTACCGCCAGCGGCATTGGTGCCAAACGATCTCCATGGCAGTCCGGGCACGGGCTGGTGGACATACACTCCTCCAGTTCCTTGCGCACAGAATCCGACTGGGTTTCCTGGTACCGGCGTTCAAGGTTGTTCACAACGCCCTCAAAGGGCTGATACAGCACTCCTCTGCCGCCCGAACGCTCGTAAATCAGTTTCAGTTTAACGCCCTTTGTACCGTAAAGGATAACGTCCAGTGCCTCTTCGGACATTTCGGAGATGGGCTGATTCAGCCGGAACCCATACTGTTTGGACATGGCTTCAAAATACATCCGGGAAATGCTGTCATTTTTTACATTCTGCCAACCGCTGGCGCAAATGGCACCTTCAAGGATAGACAGGGATTTATTGGGAATTATCAGATCCACGTCTATCTTTAACTGAGTGCCCAATCCCGAACATGTGGGACATGCGCCGTAGGGGTTATTGAAAGAGAACATTCTGGGCGCCAGTTCCTCCATGGAAACACCGCAGTCCTCGCAGGCATAGTTCTGGGAGAAAGTCAGCTCCCTGTCTTCGCCCACAATGTCGATAATGACAATACCTCCCGACAGATTCAGCGCAGTTTCCACCGAATCGGTAAGGCGCCGCTGCAGGTCGTCTTTCATAACAAGACGGTCTACCACCACTTCGATATTGTGTTTTTTGTTTTTATTAAGCTCGATAGTTTCGGTCAGATCGTAGATGCTGCCATCTACCCTTACTCGAGCGTAGCCGCTCTTTTTCGCGTCCTCAAACACCTTGACATGTTCGCCTTTTTTGCCGCGAATAACGGGCGCCAACACCATTATTCTGGTACCCGCAGGCAGCGTCAGCACCTGATCTATTATCTGGTCGATAGACTGCTGCTGGATCTCTTTTCCGCAAACCGGGCAGTGAGGTACGCCTATGCGTGCCCAAAGCAGACGCAGATAGTCATATATCTCGGTGACAGTACCCACAGTGGAACGGGGGTTCTTTGATGTAGTTTTCTGATCTATGGAAATAGCCGGGGAAAGTCCCTCGATATAGTCCACATCAGGCTTATCCATCTGCCCCAGAAACTGACGAGCGTAGGACGACAGTGATTCCACATACCTGCGTTGGCCTTCGGCATATATCGTGTCGAATGCCAGCGAGGATTTTCCGCTGCCCGAAAGACCGGTGAGCACCACAAGTTGGTCACGGGGTATTTCTATGTCAATATTTTTAAGATTGTTTTCTCTTGCGCCTTTGATAAAAATTTTGTCTTTCATATGGTTACCTTTAATCAGTATAGTACTTGTCCAGTTCCCATTTCACAGGGTTTGTTTCGATATATTGCCAAACAGCAAGATAGTCGGCATCGTTGCGAATGATGTGGTCGTAAAAAGATTTTTGCCATAAAGCAACGCCTGCTTTTTTTGATACACTTCCTTTGAATTGCTGTATCATTCTTGACAGCGTAGGGGCGACCTGTGGTCGCCCATCATCGGCTTCTACTGCAATTATCATGTGTATGTGATTTGGCATAACAACATATTTATCTATTCTAACTCCTGTATACACATTGTCGAATTTACTTATTTCCTCTTCAACGACTTTCCCATATGTCGAAAGATGCGGGCGACCGCAGGTCGCCCCTACGGATTCCCATAGGACATTTTTTCTGTCTTTGGTACATATGGTCACAAAATAGTATCCGTTTTGGCTGTAATCGTATTCCGTAAGGCGAATATGCTTCCGTTGATCCATTTTTATCACCGTTATTATTTGTCATACACGGCGGGCGACCACAGGTCGCCCCTACAAAATCCATAGGGGCATCTATTAATTATTAATTAAAAAACTACTTCTCGCCTCGGAGTTTGATTATCTGGTCACGCAGAACGGCAGCATACTCGTATTCCAGCATCTTTGCGGCCTCTTTCATTGCCTTTTCCAAACGCTGGATCTCTTTTTCCCGTTCTCTTGCGGTCATCTTAACGCCGTCTGTTTCACGGACGGTATCCTCCGGTGCTCTGGAAATCTCGATAAGGTCACGGACGCTCTTGATAATCGTCTTGGGCACAATACCGTTTTTCTCATTGTACCGCTGCTGTATACCTCTGCGGCGCTCCGTTTCTGCAATGGCATTTTTCATAGCCGCAGTCTTTTTGTCTGCATACATTATCACCCTGCCGTCAGCATTTCGTGCAGCTCTGCCTATGGTCTGAATAAGGGACGTTTCGCTTCGCAGGAAACCCTCCTTATCGGCGTCCAATATTGCCACCAGCGAAACCTCCGGCAGGTCAAGCCCCTCTCGCAGCAGGTTGATGCCAACCAGAACATCAAACTCGCCAAGACGCAGATCTCGGATTATCTCCATGCGCTCAATGGTATCGATATCCGAGTGCATATATCGAACACGGATATTCATTTTCTGCAGGTAAGCCGTAAGGTCTTCCGCCATTTTCTTTGTAAGGGTAGTCACCAGCACCCGCTCGTTTTTCTCTGCACGCAGATTTATCTCTCCCACAAGGTCGTCTATCTGACCCTCAACAGGCCGAACCTCAACAGTGGGATCCAGCAGTCCTGTGGGGCGAATCACCTGCTCGGCTATCTGGGCACTGCGTGAACGCTCGTATTCCGACGGTGTGGCACTGACATAAATGGTCTGTTTGCGTCTGACGTCGAATTCCTCAAAATTGAGCGGGCGGTTATCATATGCCGAAGGCAGCCGGAAGCCATACCGCACCAGTGCGTCCTTTCTGGAACGATCACCGGCGTACATGGCTCTGACCTGAGGAATAGTGACATGGCTTTCGTCGATAAAAAGCACAAAATCGTCGGGGAAGTAGTCCAGCAGGGTAGTCGGCGGAGATCCCGGTTCACGGCCTGCAATAACTCGGGAATAGTTTTCAATACCGCTGCAGTAGCCTATTTCGGACATCATCTCGATATCATACATGGTACGCTGACGAATACGCTGAGCCTCCAGCAGCATTTCATTATCCTTGAAATATTTCTCCCGCTCCTCCATTTCCCGCTCAATCTCGGTAATGGCTCGGGCCATTTTCTCTTTGGTCGTAACATAATGAGATGCAGGATATATGGCAACGTGGGAGAGTATCCGCTGCACCGCACCCGTAAGGGGATTTATCTCGCTGATACGGTCTATCTCGTCACCAAAGAACTCTATGCGCAAAGCATAGCCATAGGCGTATACGGGGTACACCTCCACGGTGTCGCCCCGGACACGGAAAGTATTGCGTACAAAGTTCAGGTCGTTTCTGTCGTATCGGATCTCCACCAGTTTTTTCAAAAGTTCATCACGGCTGCGTTCCTGCCCGGTGCGGAGCGAAATAACCATATTTTTATAATCTATGGGGTCGCCCAGGCCGTAAATGCAGGACACTGATGAAACAACAATAACGTCACGACGCTCGAAAAGGGACGAGGTTGCGCTGTGCCGAAGACGCTCTATTTCCTCGTTGATGCTCATATCCTTTTCGATGAATGTGTCCGTATGGGCAATATACGCTTCAGGCTGGTAGTAATCGTAATAAGATACGAAATACTCCACGGCGTTATCGGGGAAAAACTCACGAAACTCACTGCAAAGCTGAGCCGCCAGAGTTTTGTTATGGGCAAGCACAAGGGTCGGACGATTGATCTTTTCAATTACGCTTGCCATGGTAAAGGTCTTGCCGGAACCGGTGACACCAAGAAGTGTTTGCTCTTCAAACCCCAGTTTCAGGCCTTTGACCAGCTTATCTATAGCCTCAGGCTGGTCGCCTGAGGGTTTATACTCGGAAACAAGCTTAAAATCCATTTTTTGGTTCAGCCTCCCAGTAGTCCGCTTTCCTTCATTGATACATAATCATTTTCGCCCTTGGCGAATATAAGGTGGTCAACCAGCATCACGCCCACGGTTTGCAGCGCAGACCTGAAGCAATTCGTTGCATCTTCATCTTCCGTTGAGGGAACGGCTATCCCGCTGGGGTGATTGTGAGCCAGAACAGCGCAGGAACACTCCGTTGCCAGAGCAGCCTCCATCAATCTTCTGATGTTTACGGTAGACAGATTCATCGACCCACAGGCCAGCATTCGCATTCCAAGGACTTTGCCCTTTCCATCAAGGCATAGCATCCACAGTTCTTCGTCGTTCTTGCCCACAAACCGGGGCCCCAAAAGCCGGGCTGCGTCCTCAATTGTGTTTACTATATCGAAATTCGAGTTGGCAGACACGTGATACTTTCTGGCAAGTTGGGTCAGAAGTTTTATAAGTACCGCAGTATTCTCTCCCACTCCGGGCACTTTCAGAAGCTCATTGTATGATGCGTCAAACACAGCTGCCAGCGAACCGAATCTGTTGACCAGCTGATGAGCCAGCGGATTAACATCTTTTCTGGCAATGGAATAATACAGCAGAAGTTCCAGTGCCTCATGCTCAGCAAAGTTGTCCAATCCTTCGCTGAGGAACCGTTCTCTCATTCTCTTTCTGTGGTCGGTATGCTCCATGCTTTGAGCCATGATGCCCCTCCTGACTTGCCTGCGGCATTGGTTTTTTGTAGTTTTTCATTATACCATAAATATGTCCGTCATTCAATAACTTTGCCCAATTTTTTCGTACATTTGTTCAGGGGCTTGTGGTAATGAGCGAAATATAGTATGATTTTAAAAAAAGCAATTGACATTAAACCCGCTTTATATGTTAGCTTTAATTCAGGAGGTGTTCAACATGAAGATAAAGGAAGTCTCTCAGCTTACCGACCATCGGGAGGAGCCCGATATTGAAAACAACAATACTCCGGAAGCAGAACTGGTGGACAGTACCAACGAAAGAATCAACCAAATTATGGGTTCTCAGCCTGCCGAGTACGTCTATTCAACCGGAGTGTTCTCCAACGCCAGTCCCGGCAAGCGCATGGCAATGGATGAATTCGCATCTGCCAAAAACTCCGAATATGAGTCAGGCTATCCCCCATACATGACAGAGGTAAAGGAATATAAACCATGGGCAAAGGTGCTGCGGATAATTTGCGGCGTGGCTATCGGGTTGTTTTGTGCTGCCCTTATTATCTGGGTAGTGCTGTTGTATAACGGAGGTTCCTTGGGATTCCTTTACGGGTCAACGCTGAACATCGTCCGTCACTGGTACCTGTTTGCCCTAATACCAACCTCCGTCTTTGCTCTTGCAACCATCTTCGGTCAGAAGAGGTGATCCCCTGTTTATTGCAACGCAAGCAAGTTTAAAGAAGCTGTCGTTCCGAGCATTGAGAGGTCAGCTCCGCTGACCTTGCTATGGAGGAATCCCCATCTTAGGTCGGGGATCTGTCGGGGATCTCTCCGCCATAGGTCGGCAAAGCCGACTATGACGTTCGAGATGACAGCTTAACTTAATGGCATTGCTGCTTTCATTCAATCTTTCCGCTTGCGAAGATGATCGAAATATGAGATAATCAGTTGTTGGTGGCGTGTCCTGCCATATTCAATTATGTAAGGAGAAGCGGAAATGAACAAAAAGCATGTTTTTATTTATAAGTTCCTCCGACCTCTGGTTATCCTGTTTCTTAAAATCAAATTCGGCTATACCTACAGCTGCCCCAAAAATGAGCTGCCGGACAACTATATCGTCCTGAGCAACCACGTTACCGACTACGACCCGGTGTTTGTGGGTTCGGCTTTCCCGAATCAGATGTATTTCGTTGCCAGCGAACACATATCCCGCTGGAAGCACTGGTTCGGCCTGCTCAACTTTGCTCTTGCGCCTATTCTGCGGCACAAGGGTTCTCTGGCCGTTTCCACCGTCAAGGATATCCTTACAAAGGCCAAAAACGGCTGCAATGTTGCCATTTTTGCCGAGGGTGTACGCACATGGGACGGCGTGACCTGCCCCATTCTCCCCTCAACAGGCAAAATGGTCAAGAAAGCCGGCTGCGGTCTTGTAACATTCAGGCTTACCGGTGGTTACTTCGTCAGTCCCCATTGGAGCACTTCACTGCGCAAAGGTCCCGTTTCCGGGGCTGTTGTCAATATTTACACCAAAGAGCAGCTGGCAGAAATGTCTATACCTGAGATAAATGCCGCCATCAAAAACGACCTTTACGAAGACGCTTACGCACGTCAGCTTGCCGACCCGAAGAAGTATAAAAGCAAACATCTTGCCGAAGGTTTTGAGAATCTTCTGTTCATCTGCCCCGAATGCGGCGGTCAGGATACTTTCTCCTCTCTGGGAGACACCGTTACATGCAGCTGCTGCGGCCACAGTTTTAAGTACAACGAATACGGTATGCTTGTGGGCAGCAGGTTCAATACTGTCCGTGAATTGGCAATGTGGCAGGAAGATCAGATTGCCAATGACCTGCATAGCGGCAAATACGGCAGCAAAACCGGCACTCTTGCAATAATCGAATCCCATCAGGAAAACATCGTTGCCGAAGGTCCCGTCACCATGACTGCCCAAAGCCTCATTTGCGGCGAAACAGAGATCCCCGTAAACAGCATATCCGAAATGGACATTCACGGCAACCACGCCATTGTGTTTACCGTAGGCAAAGAATACTACGAACTCAAACCCAGCGGCAACGCATACAAATTCCTTGTAATGTACCGCGCCTGCAAAAATGCTTCAATCGCAAAAGCGCAATAAAAACAGCTGTCATCTCGAACGTCAGCGTAAGGTCAGCTTACTGACCTTGCTGACGGAGAGATCCCCATCTTGGTCAGGGGATTTCTCAGGCATAAATGCCTTTCGAGATGACAGCTTTTATATTCTCGGCGCTGTCTTATTTAATTTTCACACTCTCGCCGATGGTGCCGCCTTTGTCACGGCTCAGTTGACGTATCATATCTCCTATCTCGCCGTCGATACCGTTCACTTCCCGCTCAAACTCGGCAGCAGACATTCGGAATATTCCCGAACGCACGGCAGACAGCTGGATAAGTCCGTCTGAAGTTACAACTCTTGCACGGCTGTTTCTGCCCATGGAAGTTATGAGCTTCTCAATATAAACATCGGCGGTTTCATGTTCCCTGGTATACACCACGGTAATGTTGTTGTATTTGAATTCATGCCCCACATTGCCCGGAACCTTGTAGGCATCAAACACCAGAGTTATGTCCCGCTTGGTAAATGCGGCATAATTGCTCAGAATACTCATCAGCCGTGTCCTTGCTCCGTCAAGGTCGGTTTGAGCAAGTTCGTTTAAATCGTCCCATGCAAAAATGACGTTATAGCCATCAATTATCATGGTTTTTGTCTGCTGATTTTCAAGGATATGGGCGGTGGAATCCGCAGTCTTTGACGATGCGGCAGGACGGTAAAGCTGACGCTTCTCAGGGCCAAGAACCTTTGCGATTATTGCCTGAAGCTCCTTTTCGCTGATTTGAAGATTTCTGCGAGGAACTTCTTCTTTTTTCTCTTTAAGGCAGCTTTCCAAATGCATCTTTTGATGCACCTCGTTCCACTTTACCGTGAATCCGCCGCCGTGCTCGCAGAACACCGAATCCGGCGTGTTTTCAAGGTCGCTTTCCGGCTGGTATGCAAAATCCTCTATGACCTGTTCCGAATTGTGGCACAGACCATATCCGGAAACCTCGTAGGCCAATCTTCCGACACCTCTGGTGTACGCCGCAACCTCCATGCCGTAGTCGTTCATTGACGCCACCGGTGCGGTTCCTCTGAGCACGGTCATGTTACCCGTTTCCTCAGGTGTTTCAAATTCTCCAAACCGGGCACGTATATCGCTTATTGCCCGGCCTATCTGCTCCGGAGGTACCTCCAGGCGGAAAGAGTAATAAGGCTCCAACAGTACCGACTTCGCCTGCATAAGTCCTTGACGCACTGCACGGTAGGTGGCCTGGCGAAAGTCTCCGCCCTCGGTATGTTTGACATGAGCTTTGCCTGCCGCAAGGGTAATTTTCATATCTGTTACAGGCGAACCTGTCAGCACACCCAAGTGCTGTTTTTCAAGCAAATGGGTCATGATAAGTCGCTGCCAGTTCCTGTCCAGTTTGTCCTCACTGCATCGTGTGGCAAAAACCATTCCGCTGCCTCTCGGCAAAGGTTCAAGTATCAGATGCACCTCCGCATAATGGCGGAGCGGTTCGTAGTGTCCAACACCCTCAACTGTGTTTTCAATAGTTTCCTTATAAAGCACTCTGCCACGGTCTATGGTCACATCAACGCCAAAACGATCATGGATAATGCTTTTCAACACCTCCGTCTGAACAACACCCATCAAACCAACATGTATCTCTTTCTGATGGCTGTTCCACGTTACGTTCAGTTGGGGGTCTTCCTCCTCCAGCAGTTTCAGTTTCTGCAGCATGACCTGGGCATCGCAGCCTTCAGGCAGCGACACCCGGAAATTCATTACCGGCTCCAGTACCGGTGCAGACGCACTTGCTTCCCGGCCAAGTCCCTGGCCGTTCTGCGTATTGCTCAGCCCCATAACGGCACACACACCGCCGGCAGGCACAGTGTCGGCAGTCTCGAATTTTGCACCCGAGTATATGCGTATCTGGTTTATCTTTTCTTCTTTTCCGTCATAGCTGACAACATCTTTCACCGAGAGCGTTCCGCCCGTGACCTTCAGATGTGTCAGACGATTGCCTTGTGCATCATGGCTTATCTTGAACACCTTTGCGCCAAAAGCATCGGGATATGTTCCCGGGATCGTGTACTTATCAAGCGATTTTAAAAAATCGTCCACACCGTCCAGTTTCAGCCCCGATCCAAAAAAGCAGGGATAGGCCAGTCTGCTGCGAATAAGCTCTGCAATCGCGTTTTCCGTCACGGTACCTGTTTCAAGATATGTCTCCAGCAGATCCTCACGGCACATAGACAGTTCTTCGTTTCTCTGTTCAGTATTATCCGGCGAAAAGTCTATGCAGCTGTCGCCAAATTCACTTCGCAGCCCCGACATAAGTTCTTCACGGCTGTGTCTTGCAAGATCCATCTTTGTTATGAATATAAAAGTAGGCACGTTATAAAACTGCAGCAGCCGCCACAGCGTTCTGGTATGCGCCTGAACCCCGTCTATACCGCTGATGACCAACACGGCATAGTCCAGCACCTGCAGCGCCCGCTCGGTTTCCGCAGAAAAGTCCACATGACCCGGGGTATCCAGCAGGGTGACCTCCATATCTCCGTAGGAGAAAACTGCCTGACTGGAAAAAATGGTGATGCCGCGTTCACGTTCAATGGAATGAGTGTCCATGACCGTATCTCCGCGGTCTACTCTGCCCAGCTTTTTCAGCCTGCCTGTATGATATAAAACAGCCTCCGCCAGCGTTGTTTTTCCCGCATCAACGTGAGCCAATATGCCGATTACCAGCTTTTTCATCGCAACCTCGCAAATGTATTAAGTACTGGTATTGTAGCACAAATGCAGAAAAAAACCAATACAGGCAGTGTTTCGGGTATCACTTGCCAAAAAGCAAAAAAGAGACGCCCGATTGGGCGTCTGATACTGTCAAAAAAGCTCCAAAATCCTAAGATTTTGGAGCTTTGGTGCGCGAGGCGGGACTTGAACCCGCACGTCCGGAGTGGACACTAGAACCTGAATCTAGCGAGTCTGCCAATTCCACCACTCGCGCATGCTCTATTTAGCTTGGATATAATATCACTTTTATTTCAGTCTGTCAATGGTTTTTTTCAAAATACCACAAATTTCATTGCCCGTGCAGTCAGTGTCAAAACGCTCTCCATTCTACATTTTGTCTTGTCCTTATACACTCTCTGTGATAGTATAATATTTAGATAAGAAAATACAGGAGGTACGAAAGTGAACGAAGAAAAAATTCTGGCTGAAATTGCTGAATTGAAAGCCGTCATCGCAGATCAGGACCGCAAAATACGGCGAATGGAAGCCGTTAACCGGATCCAGAATATCCTTGCCCGTTATGCTGCTTATCACGTTGCCAGCGACCAGACAAAAACCGCAGAGCTGTTCTGCCGCCACACTCCCGGCATCCGCCTCATTTTCAACGGTGACATTTACGACGGTTGGGAAGGCGTTGAACGCCATTTTATCCACCGTATGTCCAATGCCGAAGACGATCTGTCGGGAAGAATATATCTCCATGATATGCTTTCTCCCCTCATCGAAGTGGCTGACGATGCCATGAGTGCAAAATGCATTATATCTTCCCATGGCTGCGAAACCGGCTGGAACCCCGACGGTTCTTTGAAGGCCCTATGGGCGATTTCCAAGTATCGCTTTGACTTCCTGGTGGAAGATGGTGAATGGCGCATATACCGCATGGAAATGCACCAGACTTTGAATACCCCCTTCGAGGGCAAGGGTTGGGTTGAGGAACCCTGCTACGACCTTATCGGCAACGCACCCATGGCACTGCAGGATTCCACTGCTGACAACGAAAACTGCCAGCCTCACAGAACGACCAAAAAGCCCTATCTCCCCCTGCAGCTGGACACTCCCGAGTGCGATGCTCACAACCTTATCCCGGAACCTCCTCTGCCTTACGCAACCTATGACTTTGAAGGCATCAAGGATGAGGACGATCTGGACTGGCACATATAATGCAACAAAATATAACAAATCCGCCGGAGCAATGCTCCGGCGGACTTGAGTCTGTCAAAAACCTCGTAGAGTTCGCTGACGAAGTCAGCAAAAAGAGTCCAATATGAAATTTCCGTCAGCATGTATGTCGGAAATTTCTCTGCTCAGTTTGCAAACGTGCGAAGAAGAATGCTAAGCATTCTTCGGAGTGCGCTGCAGCAAACTGCAAAAACTCGTGTCAAAATAGTCCGTCGGACTATTTTGACACGCTGAAATCCGCCGGAGCATTGCTCCGGCGGATTATCTTTGTTTTTAGTCAAATGTGAATTCCAGCTCGTCGCCGTCCATAATGTCCTGGAAAGCTGTGCGCAGGGTATCGACATTTTTCAAATACACATAGAACTCGGGTTCGCCGTCTATCTCGGCAGCGTACTGACGAGCATTGATGGGACACAGGTTCATTGTATGGGTCTCACCATCGTTGAGAGCGATGGTTATGCTGACTTCGGGGTCATCAAGTTTGGTGTCCTCAGGCACCTCACTGACTACACGGAAGTTCAGAGTTCTGACAAACAAACGTCTTGCGTTAGTCTCAGACAGATACTCGCCGTTGATGGTAGCGTTCAGGACATCTTCCATTTCGCCTTCATCGTTTTCTTCCTCAGTATAGAAGAAGTCGACCGAGTACTTTTCACCGTCTACATCATATTCCAGATAATCAACGTCTTTGATGTTGTAGTACCATGCGGTACGGATCATCAGTTCAACGTAGTTGATATCCATGAACGCAAACAGGCTGGAGGGGCAAACAAGCAGTGTGGGGTGGTCTTCGATCATGCAGTATCTGTATTCCTGATTGATCTCGCCTTCCTCGGTGCGATAGTAACCACCGATAAGCAGGCTCAGTTCGTTGCCCACAATGTCTCTCAGTTCCAGCTTTACGGGCTGGTCAAGGCCATATTCTGCAAATTCATCTTCGGAAATATCCTTGATGATATCGGTAGTAGCGATGGGCGCGATAACATCAAGCACCTTGGTTCTGATAACTTCGTCGTTGCCTGATGCAACAGTAGGTGATGCCATAAAGTAATCGGCGCTGCCTACGTTGCCTTCCATATCATAGTCCCAGTCACGATAGATCTCGATCACTGTGCCGTCTTTCTGGGTAATGCGGAACCAGTCATAGTTGGCGTAAACATCATCTTCCTCATATACAGGGAACAGGGTGATAGCACGATAGTCTATTTCTTCTCTGGTAATAAGGCTGGTGACATAGTTACCTATGGTATAAACGTCGTTGGACTGGTTGGTCATACAGTAATAGTTATCGTCTGCAGGTGTCTGGTTTCCGAGATAGATCTCGTAAACAGTACCGTCAGAGAAATAATCGCGCAGGGTAAAGAACGGCTTGTCAAGACCGTAAACAGAAAGATCCTGAGCGTCTGCCTCGATAAACTCCTTGGCAGAAATCGAAGTGACGGTATAGGTCATGCTGCGAAGCAATGATGAATTGTAATCAAAGATATCCGTTGCCGGGGTAACGGTAAAGGTTGCGTTGGAATTTTCGTCCTCGGCAGGGATAACGTCTACCCGGAAAGATTCCCCATCAGTGGGGATGAATTCAAATGCCGTCAGTTCATCGTAGCTGCGGTCAATGACATAGTGTGTTTCGGAAGAGGAAACCGCTGCGCTTTCTTCGGGTTCTTCTGTTTCGGACTGTTGGGGAAATACCACAGTGAGAAGAAGGAATACTACGAGCAGCACCACTATGACTGCAGCAGAGATGATGATGGGTTTGAGACTTTTCATTTACATATGTCTCCTTCTGATCCAAACCACAAGGCCGGTTCCAAAAATGCCAACGGGAATGATGATAATGAGGAGCCAGAACAGCAGGGTGCTCTGCCAACCCTCGATGACCAGAGTGCTGGCCTCGATATCCTTTGCTTCAATAACAACAGTGTCTTCGCTGTTCTGGGACATATAGTTCAGAGAAGAAACGAAGTAGTTGGTGTTGAGCAGGTTGGGCATGGACAATACAGAGTCAGACAACATACCTGCATTGGTAAACAGGATATAGTTGTAGGAATACTCCAGGTTGTCGGCAGTGGTCTGACCCGCAAGAACTGTCATGGGGAAAGGACCGATATTGTCGTTGACGTCCTGTTCGTAAGTTGAAATGGTCATGCTCTCTTCAATGGTCTTGGAATAAGACTTATCAGAGCTTTCCATCAGCACCTGAGTCCAGCGCCAGTTATCTTCGCTAAACAGAATATCAATAGCACGGGCACCGGGAACAGCAACAGACATCTTGTTGTCGAGATAATCAGTGATGCCCTCGAAGTTGTTTACATTGGGAATGATGTAGGTGGGGTAGCCTGCAAGACACTGGGTGGTGTCGAGAATAAGTTCGTTGGAGAAAGCTACGCCCCATTCTTCGAACCAGCGTTCCAGATTGGTCAGAACGGGAGTCTGAGCGGAATAGGAAACGATGATGTTCTTGCCGCCGGTGGAAGTTATCCATTCGTCGATCTTGGCGATCTCTTCGTCAGAGTAGTCGTACAGAGGCTGGGAAATGATAAGCAGATCGATCTGGCGATCGATCTCAATGCCTTCAACGCCCAGGTTGAGGGTTGTTACCTCATAGTTGCCTGTAGCCAGCAGGCTGTCCATCTCTGCAAGGTTGATGGTTTCGCCGTGGCCTTCAATGTAAGCAGCCTGAGGAACCTTGTTGGCGGTAACGTACAGAATACCGGAGGTAAGACGCTGCTCGGCACGAAGACCTGTGATATATGTGTTGCCGGTTTTATCGTCGGTATACAGCTCGTAGAGGTTGGAAGGGGAATACTTCTTGAATCTCTTGGAGCTTTCGATGATAACGTCGTTGCTGGAGACGTCGCCCAGAACGTCGAACTTGGCTGTCTTTGCGGGGTTGACGTTGGGGTTGACAAACTCAACGGTCAGCATACCCTCAGAGAGGGTGGCATATCTCTTAAGGATCTCACGGATGGGGTTAAGAGTGTCATTGGATTCGAATGTTGTTTCATCAGCCAGGACAGTGATGGTGATGGGCTCCGTCAGAGTGTGCAGAACGTCCACAGTGTCCTGAGTGATCTCGTACATATCGTTGGAGGTCATGTCAATTTCCAGCACGAAACGGTTGGAAATATAGTCCATAACATAGTTTGCCAGAACAATAGCCAGAACTACCATAATGGTTGTAATGGTGGAAATAACGCCTATTTTATAGCGTCTTTTCTTACCGGCGTTCACAGCACCGGTGGATGCTTTCTTTTTCATAATGCGGCCTCCTTCTCAGCTCCAGCGCTTCTTTTCCAGCACACGAACGGTGAGGAAAACAAAGGTGCCGGCAACGCTGATATAGAAGATAAAGTCTGCCAGAGAGAAGATGCCTCTGGAGAAGGTATCGTAACGTCTGAACAGGGAGAACCAATAAATGAGGTTCTGGATCCAGGTAACATTAATGACGCTGTACATGTAGTCTACCAGATACAGGAACAGGAATGCGCCAAGAGTTGCTATACAGGAAACCAGCTGGTTCTCAGTCAGGGAAGAAATGAATACGCCTATGGAAATATAGGCTGCGGCAACAGACAGAATAGCCACATAGTTGCCGATTATCATTGCGCCGTTGGGAGTGCCGAAAGCGGCAACAACCACAACATAAATAAGGGTGAACAGCATAGCCAGCACGAACACGCCAAAGGCTGCCAGGAACTTGCCCAGCACAATGCCGGTAAGACGGACGGGAGCGGTCAGCAGCAGCTGGTCGGTTTTGAGCTTATAGTCCTCGCTGAAGGTACGCATGGTAAGAACGGGTACCAGGAAAACCAGCATGGTGACTATAAAAGCAAAGGTATTTTCAATGTCTGCCGAAGCGGAATAGACATTGATAAGGAAGAAGTAAATGTTAAGTACCAAAAGGAAGGCTGCCACGAAGACATAGCCAATGGGCGAAGTAAAGTATGCCCTTAAGTCACGTTTGAAAATTGCGATCACTTGGTTTCAGCCTCCTTATCCTTATGGGGTTTGTTGTGGGAAGACACGTCGACAGGCTTGTCTTCAACCAGTTTGATGAAGATATCTTCAAGAGTAAGCTCCTGATTCTTCAGCTGGAGAATGGGATAGCCGGCTCTTGCCAGAGCATTGAATATGGTCTTTCTGACGTCGAGGTTTTCGACGGATTCTACCAGATACTCAAATGCACCGGGTTCTGCCTCGATGGTGGGCAGAACGGAACGCACGCCGTCTACCGCCTTGAGTTTGGCGACGACCTGATCCTTGGGGCCGTAGATACGGAAAGAATGTTTATGGTCGCCGGTAATAAGGGCAGACAGGTGGTCGGGAGTATCGTCTGCTACCAGTTCACCCTTGTTGATAACCAGCACACGTTCGCAGATGGCGGAGACCTCCTGCAGAATGTGGGTGGACAGGATGATGGTACGGTTTTTGCCCAGTTCGGAAATAACGTTTCTTATTTCGATGATCTGCTTGGGGTCAAGGCCAACGGTAGGCTCGTCGAGAATGAGCACTTTGGGGTCACCCACAAGAGCCTGAGCCAGACCGCAGCGCTGCTTATAACCCTTTGACAGGTTGCGCATCAGACGCTTCCTGTGGTCAGAAAGGCCAACCATTTCGCACACCATATCGATGTGTTCTTTTCTGGGCAGCTTGACGCTCTTGATGTCGTAAATGAAGTTAAGATATTCAGTTACGGACATATCAAGATACAGAGGCGGCTGCTCAGGCAAGTAGCCTATGTTTTTCTTGGCGCTGATGGGGTCGGTCAGAACATCGATACCGCTGATGGTCGCGCTGCCGTCGCTGGCGGACAGGTAGCCGGTAATAATGTTCATCGTAGTGGATTTACCGGCACCGTTGGGGCCGAGGAAGCCGACGATCTCACCTTCGTTGATAGTGAAGTTGACATCGGTTATGCCTCGTTTGTTGCCGTAGGTTTTGGTCAATCCTGATACTTCGATCATTTTGGGTTCCCTCCTACTGTGTGAAAAAGTGGATATGCGCTTGTTATAGTTCCAGATGATAAGACTTAATCATGGCTGAAATGTTCAAAAAACAAACGAATATTATTAATCCTTAAAGTCGTATTTTCGCACTAAAGCTGTCGTTTGTCAAGCCGTGAACTATTACATTTTGCATAATCAATATGTCCGTTACCAAAAGGATACCCGACCCGGCGTTCACAGCAGGCGAACAGTCTGGCAGATTCAGTCCGTGACATATTTATTGTTTCGGTTATTATAGCACAACTTACAATATAATAAAAGCCAAACTTTTCAGCACATGCCACAAAAACCATTGATTCGTCATATCATCTTTCACATATGCACAATGTGTCGGAACAAAGTCAGCGATTTTAAGTTGACAAACCGACCTCATTATGATATATTTAACTTCGCATTTGCGGAATGTCAGTGATATCCGGAGAGATGTCCGAGCGGTTTAAGGAGCCGGTCTTGAAAACCGGTGACTCGAAAGAGCCGTGGGTTCGAATCCCACTCTCTCCGCCACTTTTTCAAAAATGCGAAGTTAATACAGATGGAGAAGTACCCAAGTGGCCGAAGGGGCTCCCCTGCTAAGGGAGTAGGGCGCTAATACCGCCGCGCGGGTTCAAATCCCGCCTTCTCCGCCAACAAAAAAACACTTGCGATGCAAGTGTTTTTTTGTTGGCGGAAATGAAGCGTGCCTGTTGGCACATGAAAAATGTAGCAGGGCTTTGCCCTATGAAGTGCGCCTTGCGGCGCATAGGCAGCCTGGCACGTTTTTCTTCATGCAAGCGTAGCTTGCGCTTCATGTCGCCGCAAGGCGATGCTTCATTATTCCAAAGGAGACACCCCAATGAAATTCGCAGAACGCTCCTGCGGAGCCGTTGTGTTTACCCGCGAACATGGCGATATCCGCTTTGTAATAATCAAAAACGCCTTGGGAAACTACGGGTTCCCCAAGGGTCATATGGAAGGCCTCGAAACAGAGCTTGAAACCGCTGCCAGAGAGATTAAGGAAGAAGCAGGTCTGTCAGTCGATTTCATTCCCGGATTCAGAACAACCGACTCCCACCCTCTCATCAGGGAAGGGCGTCCCAACGAGATGAAGGAAATCGTCTATTTCCTGGCGGAATTCAGCGGTCAGCAGCCCGGCTCCCATGACAGAGAAATATCCGAGATCCATCTGATGGACTATGATACCGCCATGGCTTCACTGCGATTCGAAAGTCACAAACAGATACTGACTGAGGCATATGAGTTTTTGAAACTCCGTTGAATAAAGGCCGTTGCTTTTGCAACGGCCTTTTGGTTTTATTCAATTCCTTCCGCAGCGACTATCTCGCCTTCTGCGGGAGCAAAGGTAACAGTAATTTCATCGCCCTCGTCAAGTATGACGGCTGCCGGAGCAGTCTGCGCACTGATGGTGTAATACACATCGCTGTCCTCAAGGCGGATATAGTAGATGGTGTTGCCGTCCACAACAGCGGAGCGGATCTCGTCCACCTCACCTGTAACAGTTTCAAACTCAACAGTCACCTCAGGTTCGGCAGCAACGTCCTCCTCTTTCAGGATATTGTTTTCAACCATCAGCTGATGGTATTTTTCCTGACATGCCTCAACAGTATACTCTGTAGCAACTATCTGATACTGCTGGACGTTTACCATTGCGTACATTTTTACCAGCGATGAGCTGTCTTTCAGCGCCATGAAGTAGGTGGGCTGGCCGGAAATGTTCAGCAGCAGCGGGAAGGTTGCATTGTAGCTGTACTGCTGGACGGCACCCATGGCGGAATACATGGCGGAATACTCCTCAGCACCTGCGCAGGAATAGTATCTGGCTTCCTTGGTGCGCTGGTTAACAAGAATAAAGCCCACGTTGCTTTCGTCACCACCCACAGAGGTAACGCCGGTGTAGACCCACACGTCGTCATCCTGTGCAATATAGTTGTAACCGTCGGTGGTAACAGTGCAGTCACGCTGACCGAACAGGGAGTTGAAGAACCCGTTTTTGTACTGGCCGTGATAATCGTACTGCTGCATTATGAGTTCAGCGGAATACACACGGTCCACCCATGTGGGCACATCACCCACATCGTAATAGGTGCTTTCGCCGGTAACAGCGTCCACCAGCACAGCACCGATCACATCGGCGCCTCCAAAAAGGCCGATGGTTTTGGTGTAGACCGAAGCTACCCAATAGGGCTGGCCATCCTCATCTACCTCAAAGTTGATGTCGTCAAACATTAGGGTGGGGTATTTGAAGCGCAGATATCTGTCTATGCGGCGGAAGAACAGCTCCGAGGGAGAGTAACGGATACCGTTTTCAATACGCTGGACAGTTACCTCCTGCGACACCATGTCAATGACAATATAGGCAGGAATACCGTTTTTCTGGTTATTGAACCACTTGAAAAAGTCGCCGTAATTCAGGTAGGTTACACGGACAGGCTTATCATTAAGATTTATCTGTGCGGAAACATTGCTGACCTCAAACTGAGATACCAGGTCAGACAGCTCGCCCAGCTTTCTTGTTGCCAGCACATTGGCAGAAGTGCTGTCCAGCATAGGTATCTGGTCAAAGGATATCTCCGTGACCTCAGCAGCAAAGTCGCCGGTATCCAGAGAAATCAGATTTGAATATGCATTGGCACGAAGTACAACCCAACCGGCGACAGAGCCGATAAGGATAGCCGCAACGACAACAGCAACGAGAACAACGGGTATTTTAAAATTCTTCTTTACCCGCTCCGCATAGTCATGTCCCGTTCCTCGGAAACCGCTGGTCAGCAGCATCATGACGCTGAACACCACAAGGAGCAGTATAACAAAGCTGTACATATTCCTGTCGTGGATGTTAAGGGCAGGCAGATTGAAATAGTAATACAAAAATCCAACTATAGCCGTTACCAGCAGACTGATAAGAACTCTGACAGGCGTTGGCCCCAGAGGTTTTTTTGATACGGGTATGGGTCTTTCGGGTCTTTCCGTACCTTCAGCCTGCTGATTAAATGTGCCCGACTGGGGATCGAACTGGAATCCGCCGAAGTTAATAGGCATTACAGCACCTCCATTTTTATTTGTTTTATGTTGTTATTTCGAAAATATACTAGAGTATTTCCGGACCCTGATAGCCGACATCATTATATGTATCATCGGCGGGAGGATACCGCAGGCTCATAAGCCAGTTGAATGCATGAGCCTTGGTGGTTTCAATATATGGCAGTATCCATATGTACAGCACGCCAAAGGTCAAACTGCACAGCAGATGCCAGCCGAAGAAGCTGAAGTCGAGGATAAACAGTTCCATTTTATGCCCGGAGGTTATCTGCTTGCTGACCTGCAAAGCCTGTGACGCTGTAAGGCTGGGATCGTTCATCAAGGCAAAGTACGCCATAGAGTACCGATAGGACGCCACTATGCCGGGAATTATAAACAGCATGGACCACAGGCAAACATAGACATTTATCAGTATGGTCAGCCATACCAGCTTGCCCGTATAGCTCAGGGCTGCGGAAATATCGCCAAATCCCTTAGCAGTTCCGCGGGAAAGCTTAAGGCAGAAGTTTGTAAACCCCGCTCCCAGAACAGCAAGAACAAGGGTACTGAGTATGTTTACCATCATAACAAGGGCAGTCC
Organism: Oscillospiraceae bacterium; assembly: GCA_015068245.1. Taxonomy (GTDB): domain Bacteria; phylum Bacillota; class Clostridia; order Oscillospirales; family Oscillospiraceae; genus SIG469. The sequence continues at coordinate 15,310 of SVKU01000021.1, read as the reverse complement.
TGCCGGACACTGCACCAAGTATGCCGGCATCAAACATGTCCATCAGGTCCATATCCATAGCATTGGTCAAAAGAGCCGAGTCAAACACCGTACCGCCGGAAACCACAGTGACCACTGCGTTTATCACCCCGATGATAAGGAAATATATCAGCGTCATGACACGGGGCTGAGCTGAGCTGTCTCGAATGCACTGTTTTGCTGCTGCTTTCAAACCTGTTCGATTCATACAATCACATCACAATCGTAAATAAAATTTACTGGAATTATAAATCTTTTGCTTTCATTTGTCAATATATCAGCCACTCTATCATTACTACCCGCCAAAAAACAAACATTTTTCCCGCAGGCTGTTGCAAATGCGGTTGTTTTGTGTTATCATTTCAGTAATTTACAGTTACTTTTTATGATGAATGGAGCTTCAAAGATGACTCTTGGACAAAAAATAAAGGAAGCCCGACTTGAACGCAACATGACTCAAAAGGAAGTTGTGGGCGACTATATAACAAGAAATATGCTGTCGAAAATCGAAAACGACAGTGCCACTCCCTCTGTTAAAACTCTGGAATATCTGGCTGCTGCACTTGGGCTGCCGGCAGGTTATTTCATGTCCGATACCGGCGGCGACGAACTTACCCCCGAAGCGGTGGACAAGGCTCGTGCATGCTATCGGGACAAAGACTATCAGACGGCACTGGAACTGCTTGACGGCGTGGATATCGAGGGCAGCGGTTATGCCGACGAAGTGCTGCTGCTGAAAGCATATGCCGCTTATGCTCTTGCCCAAAAGACATTGGAAGACGGTCTGCCCTCTATGGCTCAGTCTTTGGCGGAAGATGCCATTTACTACAACCAGAAATCCATGTACAGTTTTCCCGCTTTCAAAACCGAGGTTCTTTTGTTTATTGCAAAATGCCGCCTGGCTGTGGGCGACGGTTTTGAACCTGCTATCGAAGAATACCACGATGCTTACCGCAAACAGGGTCTGGGCGAGATGTACCGCCTTATGATGACGGATTATTTTATCCATCTCGGAGATACAGATGCAGCTGCTGACCAGATGGAACAGATAATGAAAATATCTGCCGGATACGAGCCTGAATATCTTATGATGAAAGCCAAGCTGGAACTGCGTCGCAACAATTACTTAACGGCAGCAACTCAGCTCCGTCAGGCAGAGGAGCTTTCCGAAGGCAGCGGTTCCCACCGTTTTATGTCCGGGCTGTATGCAATGCTTGAAGAGTGCTACAAGGAACTGGACGATTTCAAAATGGCATATCACTATGCCACAAAACAGCTTCAAATGAAATGATTCAAAACCCCCGTTGAAACGCTTTGCGTCTCAACGGGGGGTTTGCTTGTAAGAGTGGTTACCGTTATTCGCCACCTCATCCGTCAGCTTCGCTGACACCTTCTCCTCAAGGAGAAGGCTTTCGGACGGCGTAACGAGCAACAAGTTTCGATTATTAATTATTAACTGTTAATTGCTAGCTGTTAACTGTTAACTGTTCACTGACCTCTCCCGTATGGAACAGTCTAAGCCTGTGAAGTGCTCTTGTGCATGCCACATACAGCGACTGACGGTCACATTCGCTGTTGTAATTATCCATTGATGCGTCCGGCACAATGACCACATCAAATTCCAGACCCTTGGCCATGTAGGAAGTAGTCACCACTGCGCCCTGATTGAATGTATCGCAGTAGGGGCCAAGGAAATCCAGATCCGGGATCTCCGCAATTTCGCTGTAAAGTGCCTCAGCCTCCTCCAGTGTTTTACAGATTATACCCACGGAGGCGTGACCATCTGCTCTGGCTTTTGCCACTTCGTCAATAATCGCCCGAACAACGTCTGCATGATCATCATATTTGTGTATCTCCGGAGACTCGCCGTGGCGTTCCACCACGTCAAAGCCTTCCACCGGGCAGATGGCGTTGCTGAAATTGGCTATTTCCATAGTGGAGCGGAAGCTCTTATTAAGACGCATTACCTCTATATCACCCAGTTCGCCCGAGAACTCACTGAGGCTTCGAATTCCGGAATAAAGGTTCAGGTTCTGGGTAATGTCTCCAAGAATGGTTTTGGGGCATTTGAACAGGAAGTCTATGATGGCATACTGCAGCGGGCTGTAATCCTGCATTTCGTCGATGACCAGATGTTTTATCCTGCTGAAATCGTTGGAGCCTTGAATATAGTATTTCAGCAGCACCACAGGGAACGTATCCTCATAGGTGAGTTTTTCCGTGGCATCGACCGGCTGCAGATCAGCGTAGCCTTTATCTCTCAGCCAGTCGATAAACCGGCTGTACAGGGTCAGCACATCGCTGCACCGAATCATATTATCGATAGCGTTGTCGATAGCCTTTTCAGCCCGTTTACCGGGCTTTTTCTTTTCTTTTTGCTGCGAAAGTCTCAGTTCCAGTTCGTCAAACAGCCGCTCTTTCATCCACTTTATACGGATCATAAAGGGCTGGGTGTTCCAGCGATTATAGAAAAGGTCGTTGAACCATTCGGGCTCAAAACGCTCTTCACTATATATAAAGGTTTTTGCTCTGAAATTAGTCGTCAGCAGTTCTTCGGAGTATTCCTTTATCCAACGGGCATATTCCGAACTGCCCTTTATCTCGATCTCCTTAACTCTTACGGAATCGCCGCCGGCAAGAATGAACTCCAGCTGTTCCCAGCGGTCTTCATATTCCGTCCAGTCGCCTATCTCGTTTCTTGCCAGCGTATCAAAACTCAGTTCAGCCACGTTTTCTTCGCCCAGTTCCGGCAAAATCCCGGAGATGTAATCCGAAAACACTTTTGACGGCGAAAGGATAAGCAGATTGTTGGAGGTTATCTTGCCCCGCTGAGTATACAGCAGATATGCCACCTTGTGCAGGGCAACAGAAGTTTTTCCCGAACCTGCCACACCTTGAACTATCATGGATTTGCCGGCCTTGGCACGGATTATCCTGTTTTGTTCACGCTGAATGGTGGCGATAATGTTGCGCATCTTGGGGCTGGCAGATCGGCTCAATTCTTTCTGGAGAATATCATCGTCTATCTTGACATCGCTGTCCAGCACAAATTCCAGCTTGCCGTCGTTTATCTTATACTGGCGCCGCATGGTCAGTTCGCCGCTGATAACTCCGTCGGGAGCTTCATAAGAAGCCGGGCCAACATCATAATCGTAGAACATAGAGCTTACGGGAGCACGCCAGTCATAAACCAGAATATCGGTCACATCGTCGCCCCGAAGTCCGGTAAGTCCTATGTAAAACTCTGCACCGTCCATCCCCTCTTCGGTGAAATCTATGCGTCCGAAATAAGGGGAGTTGAGCAGGCGTCCATAAACGGCTGCCTGAGCTTTGGCGTTTTCGGCAGCGTCAATACCGGCGTTGATCTCGTCCTTGGCAAAAACCATGTCACGGCGATCCATCTCATAAAGATCTCTCCACATGGTCTTTTTCTGTTCCATTACCGCAGCCATGCTCTCTTCGGCAGTTATATTCAGTTTTTCCAGTCGGTCGCGGATAACAGACTGGATCATGTCCAGATGCTGCTGCTCTGCGATATCTCTGTTAATATCCAATATGGGATCCTCCGAAAAATCAGTCCACCAGTCCGAAGGTCAGGAACATGACTTTTCTTTCAAGTCTGTCTCTGACGGTTCTGGGGTCCAGATCGCTGTCGTAATACTCTTTCAGGGAATAAATGGCAGCAGTGGCCATCAGGGTGCATACGTCAAGAAGCTCTGCTTCATTGCGGATACGGGTGCGTTCAACCGTTTCCTGCGCTATGTACTTATTCTTATCCTTGGCTACAAAAGACAAAAACACTTCCATAGTATCGGGTTTTGCGTTGGCAGTAAGCTGGGTTATGAAATCCTGTGTCTTTGTGAATTTGAATCGGTAGAAAAAGTCAAACATCACCAAAGCAAGCTCGGTAATATCCACACCGCCCTTGGCAGCCACAGAATCCCAAAAGCCTTTGAATATGCTGTTGATTATATGACGATATACGTCCTGTTTATCTGCAAAATAGGAATAAAATGCAGCACGGCTTATGCCTGCTCTTTTGGCTATCTGAAATACAGATACCTTGTCGTAGGGCTGGGAGGAAAACTCCTTGAGCGCAGAAGCTACAACGAGTTCCTGTTTTTCCTTGGGAAGACTCAAAAATACCTGAGAAGCCATTGATATGTACATCCTTTCATAACGCCATCTATTGACACTGTGTTTAGTTTACATATATAATACACAGCGTCGCAGGATATGTCAAGATGAATAACGTCGTAAAATGGTTAACTTTCCCATAAATTTTTTTACACCTGCGCAAAATCCTTGAATTTACAGGATTTTATACCAATGGGAAAGCACTTTTTCCTGCTCAAATCCCAGTTTTTCATACAACCTAAGCGCCTCGGAATTTGTTGACATAACATCAAGACACAGCCTCTCTATCTCCTTATTCCCTACCTCTGTCATCAAGCTTTCGAGTATGGCTCGTCCAAACCCTCCACGATACTCCGGCAGCACACCGATAGCGTTGAGCGTTGCACTGTTATCACGAAATTCAACATCACTTATGGCTGCAGGCAAACCTTCCCGATAGTATATCCTGCACTGTCTGGTGGACTTATCCATGCATGTCCGGGCTTTTTTCTCCGTAAATGTCTCCGCTGAGATTGTGTCTGCAAAACAGGCGTTATAAATACTGATATAGTCTTTAATATTGTATTCGCAAAGCTCTTCATGAAGCAGCTCTGCCTCATGCCGGCAGCAGCACCCGGCACTAAGCCGCAGCATCTTGTATGCAGGCTCCTTTTCCGGAAAAAGCTCTTCATTCTCAGCCGACACAAATACGCTTTTTGCGCCGGCAAACCTGCATAAAGACACAGCTTCCTGCAAATGCTCATCAAGACAAGCTTCTTCAAAGGCTCTGACTAAAATAAAGGCTGTTTTCCTGTAAGGTATCTCCCGGAGTATGAGTGTAGATACTCCTCCGCATTCTGTAAAGGCAGGTATATCGTTCATGTCTGCTCTCCCGTTTTTGTGTCATTCGTCAGGAAACTACTATATCACATATAACAGCTCAAAGAAAATAATTTTTCCCTCAAACGCAAAATAAGGTTGACAAATCCTGTATCTATATGATAATATTGAACGGCTGAAAGCGTGGAAACGCGGGCGTAGTTTAATGGTAGAACACCAGCCTTCCAAGCTGGTCACGTGGGTTCGATTCCCATCGCCCGCTCCATTTTACTAGACATGCGCCAGTAGCTCAGTTGGATAGAGCAACTGCCTTCTAAGCAGTAGGCCAGGGGTTCGAGTCCCTTCTGGCGTGCCATGCCTTAGGGCAAAATTTTATAGCGTCCCGATGCGGTGGGTGTAGCTCAGTTGGTTAGAGCGCCAGATTGTGGCTCTGGAGGCCGTGGGTTCGACTCCCATCACTCACCCCACTTATTTAAGCACATTGGGATGTAGCCAAGCGGTAAGGCACGGGACTTTGACTCCCGCATCCGTGGGTTCGAATCCCGCCATCCCAGCCACATGACCCGCTAGCTCAGCCGGCAGAGCACCTGCCTTTTAAGCAGGGTGTCCGGAGTTCGATTCTCCGGCGGGTCACCACGTCGTCGCGGACTTCATATCGTTCGCGACGACTTTTTATTGAAAAGTCATCGCTCATTCATTCCGTCGCTCCTCCTTTCCAAATCGAACCCTCTGCGTTGGGCTTCGATTTGGCTTGCGCAAAAGCTTGCTGCGCAGCTTTTAACGAGGTTATATAAGTGTCGGGATTATATGTTGTTATTGATCCCGAGTGCCACAAGGCACCCGGGGTTTTCTTATGCCTTGTTAAAAATCACACAAAGTTCGACGTGAAAACTGGGTTTTGTATGTGTCACACGCTCTTTTGTTTTTGTCGTGCATACAGTTCTTTTTTTCTGTATATTTTGCTGCTAAGATAGCGTTAAGAAATATAAAATAACAAATGAGAGGATCAAGATTACCATGGAAAGCATTCTTCAAACCGTTTCGACGGTAAATGATGCCGTTAACGGTTTCGTCTGGGGCGTACCTGCCATGATATGCATCATCGGCGTAGGTATCCTGCTCAGCGTCCGAACCGGCTTCATCCAGTTCTCAAAATTCGGCTATGCAATAAAGTCCGTTCTCGGCAAACTTTTTTCCAAGAGTGACGCCGGTGAAGGCGCAGTAACTCCTTTCCAGGCTGTTTGCACCGCACTGGCAGCCACCGTTGGCACCGGCAATATCGCCGGTGTAGCAGGAGCCATCGCTATTGCGGACCCGGCGCTGTATTCTGGATGTGGATCTCTGCCCTGCTGGGAATGTGTACCAAGTTCGCCGAAGTTACCCTGGCTGTACATTTCCGTCAGAGAAATGCTCATGGCGACTGGGTTGGCGGCCCCATGTACTACATAAAGAACGGTCTTAGCAAGAAGTGGCATTTCCTGGCCGTTGCTTACGCAGTATTCGGCGTTATTACCGTTTTCGGTACCGGCAACGCTACTCAGGTCAACACCATTACCGCTTCCATTAATACCGCACTTTCCAGTTTTAACCTTATTGCACCCGAGTCCCAGGGCACCATCAGCCTCATCATTGGTATTGTAATTGCCATCCTTGTGGCCATCGTTCTGTTGGGCGGTGTAAAACGCATCGGCAGTGTTGCCGAAAAACTGGTTCCCTCCATGGCTCTGCTGTATATTGTTCTTGCCCTGGGTGTTATTATTATCAATATCAAGAATGTTCCCGGTGTGTTTGGTTCTATCTTTGCCGGTGCTTTCAACCCCTCTGCTGTTACCGGCGGCGTCATTGGCAGCTTGTTCATCAGCCTGAGAAGAGGTGTTTCCCGCGGCATTTTCTCCAACGAGGCCGGTCTGGGTACCGGTTCCATCGCCCATGCCTCCTCCGATGTCAAGGATCCTGTTGAGCAGGGCGTTTTCGGCATCTTCGAAGTGTTCACCGACACTATCGTCATCTGCACTCTTACTGCTCTCATTATTCTCTGCAGCGGTACTCCCATTGTGTACGGTCAGGCTGCAGGTGCCGAACTGACCATCAGCGGCTTTACCACCACCTACGGCAGCTGGGTCTCCATTTTCACCGCCATTGCCATGTGCTGTTTCGCATTTTCCACCATTCTTGGATGGGGTCTCTACGGTGCACGCTGCCTTGAATTCCTCGGCAACGAAAAGCTTATCAAGCCCTTTATGATCCTCTATTCTCTTGTTGCCATCGTCGGTGCCACCATGGATCTCGGTCTTCTGTGGGGTATCGCAGATACCTTCAACGGTCTGATGGCCATTCCCAACCTTATCGGTCTGTTCCTGCTTTCCGGTACTGTTGTAAAACTTGTTAAAGAGAAAAAATGGAACTAAATTAACAAAATATCATATTATGCCTTCGGCGAGGTACTTTCTGATGTCAGAAAGTACCCAAAGAACACAAAGAGGGAGAGGGGATTTCGATTTCCCCTCTCCCTCTTTGAAACTCCCTCACCCTTAAAACGACCAAGGGGGAACCCATGGTTCCCCCATTGGATCCTCCTCCTTGCCCAGCCGTACATTAGGAAGATATCATGTACATTGTTGATTATCGGGCAAAAATTGTTGCAGTACCGTTAGAATAATGCATCATTTGTTACGCAAATGTATGTTAGGATATCCCCATGGGGGAATATCCAATAGAGGGGGCTCTCAAGCCCCCCTCTTTGGTCGTTTTAGGGAAAGGGGTTTTTAGGGGGAAGGGGAATCGAAACCCATTTACGTAACAATTACGGAATAAATCCAAAGGTTATAAGTAACTTAGCAAACAATCGTATTGTAACACTTAATACTATTTTAACTCTCTGCGAGATCCTTGACTGCCAGCCCGGGGATATTATGGAATACATTCCCGAAAAGGGCAAAAAATAAACCCGAGGTGATCCGGACATGACTGACAATAACGGCTGCTGCAGCGGCTCCTGCGGAAGCTGCAGCGGATGCGGTACAAACGAACTTATACTGACAGAAAAAGAATTGGATCTGCTGACCCACTTTGGTGAGATACCATTTTACCCCATCGTGCGCAATCTTCGCACGGACACCACGGAAATACTGGACAGCGAACTGTCCGGGAAAGAGTATGCAGATGCCCTTGCTGCTTTGGAGTTCCGGGGACTGGTGAGCATAGACAACCGCATTCCCCTTTCCGGCTGCGATTACTCCGGCTATGGCATCGAATACGACCATGGCAGCGCAGCACTGACAGCGGCAGGCCAGCGACTGGTAGAACAGTTGGAGCTGTTCGGCATCGAAGAAATATAAAAAACGGCACCTTCCTTTCGGAAGGTGCCGATATTATTGTGACTTAATTAGCCAATAGCTTCCTCAGCGGGAGTGTATTCCAGACCCTGAGCGTCAGCAACGGGCTTATAGGTCAGCTTGCCCTTGTAAACGTTGAGGCCCTTCATAACAGCGGGATCAGCCTTGCAAGCGCCTTCAGCGCCCAGGTTGGCGATCTTCAGCAGGTAAGGCAGGGTAACGTTGGTCAGAGCGTAGGTAGCGGTACGGGGTACAGCGCCGGGCATGTTGGCAACAGAGTAGCGAACGATGCCGTCTTCCTTGGTGTAGTAAGGATCGGCGTGGGTGGTGATGCGGTCGATAGCTTCGATGGAGCCGCCCTGGTCGATAGCAACGTCGATCAGAACAGAACCGGGACGCATCTTTGCAACCATTTCGTTGGTTACGAGAACGGGAGTCTTGGCACCGGGAACCAGTACGCAGCCGATAACTACGTCAGCGTTCTCAACAGCCTTGGCAATGTTCAGGGGGTTGGACATGAGAGTCTGGATTCTGGAACCGAAGATATCGTCCAGATAAGCAAGACGGGTGGAGCTCATGTCGATAACGGTGACGTTAGCACCCATGCCGACAGCGATCTTAGCTGCGGAGGTACCGACGTTGCCGCCGCCGATGATAACTACATTGCCCTTTTCAACGCCGGAAACACCCCAAAGCAGGATGCCTCTGCCGCCGCAGGTGTTCTCGAGGAGGTGAGCACCAACCTGAACGGCCATACGGCCGGCGATTTCGGACATGCAGCCCAGCAGGGGCAGAGCACCGGTGGGCAGCTGAACGGTTTCGTAAGCGATACCGATGACCTTCTTTTCCAGAAGAGCCTTGGTCTGCTCGGGATCGGGAGCGAGGTGCAGGTAAGTGAAGAGGATCTGACCTTCGTGGAACAGATCGTATTCGGCTTCCAGAGGCTCCTTGACCTTAACGATCATTTCGCTTCTGTCGAATACTTCTTTAGCGGTAGCAACGATCTCGGCACCGTAGCTGGCATATTCTTCATCGGTAAAACCGGAGATGAGACCAGCGTTGGTTTCGATAAGTACAGTATGGCCAGCCTTGACGCAGGAGTCTACGCCGGCGGGAGTCATGGAAACGCGGCCTTCCTGGGCCTTTATTTCCTTGGGTACACCTATGATCATGGTGTTAGCCTCCTTCAGTGATTTGGATGAATTTATTAATGGAGTAATGTGCCTACGCACACTACCAAATTACAGTATAGTTACCTATTTCTAAAAAGTCAATGGAGTTTTTGAAAAATTAGTCGGTTCTGAACACATTATAACCCACGATTTGTCCTGCAAAAAAGGAAACCTTTACCAACATGTTTTTGTTTATTCGTTAACTATTTCCCATTTTAGTAGCCACGAGCGTTAAATCGTTAGTTTTCCTATTCTTTCCATATGAATCTCAAGTCTTTGATAACTTTTTGACAATCCGAATGGTTTTGCTATTTTTGAACGAAAAGTGACCATATTATATCCGCATGTGCGGCCTCTTCCGCCGCAATGCACTCAAGCAGTTCTTTTACCCTTTCGTCCTCAGCTTTCTGCGCTGCCTGCAAGTATTCCCGATGTGCCTTTATCTCCTCATAATACTGCTGCCGCAGCGTGTCGGTGAAGCAGCATATTTTAGGCAGTTTCGGTGCAGGCACGCAAGGGTGCTTACCGGTCATTATGAAGTATGCCGCTTCCAGTTTCTTCCCGTGGCACGCTTCCGCCGCACCGATCGAAGCAAGGCAGCGCATCTCTGCTTTAGTTCTTCCCTTTCGTGACAATGCCATATAGCAATACCTGTCCCGAAGTTCGTCCTCTATGTACCTGAGAATATCATTCTCTCCGATTTTCATTTCACGGGAGTTTTCTGCCCTTTTTGCAGCTTCTCTGCGAATCTCCGGATAAGGATCCATATCCGGCAGTATCCGCTGCCAGACTGCGTCACAGCGCAGGGTGTCTTCCGCCATTCCGTATGAGTTCAAAAAAAATCATTCCTTTCCGCATATATTCATACCAATATATGCAGAAAGGAATGAAACTGTCAGTTGTTATCCAGACATTCCAACACAGCTTGAGGATCGTTTTTTACTTCGAACAGTGACATGATCCGGTTCGATGCAAACCCTTCGGCAACTGCGTTTTCAAGCATGGAGATCATACTGTTGAAGTATCCCAGAGTGTTGAGCAAAACAACAGGCTTATCGTGCAGTCCAAGATTTTTCAGCGTAAGTATTTCAAAAAACTCATCAAAGGTGCCTATGCCGCCGGGAGTCACCACAAAGGCATCGGCTCTTTCTTCCATGATCCGCTTTCTTTCTCTCATGGTAGCTGTCCCTATCATTTCGCTGCAGTTCTCAAACAGTTCTCCGTCCACATTGAAAAACTCGGGAGCAACACCGATTATTCTTCCGCCGAAAGCGTGCATTCCTCTTGCAACGGCACCCATCATGCCGTTGGCCCCGCCGCCGAAAACCAGTCCGTGACCTCTTTGGGCTATCAGTTCCCCAAGCTGCTCGCCGGCCTTTATGTATGCGTTGTTGATGTCGTTGCTGGATGCGCCGTACACACAGATATTCATTATATCACCTCAGTTGATTTTACGCACAGTATATGCGCCCAAGGTATTCGATGTTACTGCTGGCTTATCATTCTGTCAAGGTCTTCAATGGTCTCAAACTGCATACGGTAATACCTGGCGTAGGTGCCGTTAAGACGCAGCAGCTCATCATGGGTGCCTTTTTCACGGATACCGTCGTCACCGATAACTATTATCTCATCAGCGCCTCTTATGGTGCTGAGACGGTGGGCAATAACGATGGTCGTTCTGTTTTTGCTCAGCCGTTCGAGAGATGCCTGAATGTATCGTTCGCTTTCGTTGTCCAGCGCAGAGGTGGCCTCGTCGAGGATCAGTACCGGCGGATTTTTCAGGAACACTCTTGCGATGGCAATACGTTGCTTCTGGCCGCCGGAAAGGCGGGTTCCCCGCTCGCCCACATAAGTGTCGTATCCCTGTTCAAGGCTCATAACAAAATCGTGAATGCCTGCGTCCTTTGCAGCCTGAATTATCTGTTCTTCGGTGGCATCGGGGTCGCCATATCCAATGTTTTCCCGAATACTTCCGGCAAACATATATACGTCCTGCTGAACGATACCGATGGCACGGCGCAGAGATTTGAGGGTATAGTCCCGGATATCCCTGCCATCGATGGTTATGCGTCCGTCCGTCACGTCGTAAAACCTTGGCAGTAATGAACAAATGGTGGTTTTGCCGCCGCCGGAGGGTCCAACAAGGGCAATTGTTTTGCCGGCAGGCACGGAAATGCTCACGTTGTCCAGCACGGGAACACCGTCCTCATAGCTGAAAGATACGTTTTCATACTCGATGTTTCCCACCACATTTTCAAGAGACAGGGCTTCTCTTTTCTCCTGAACGTCGGGTTCGGTGTCCAGTATCTCCAGGAAACGCACAAATCCGGCAAAGCCTTTCTGGAAAGTCTCAGTGAAATTTATCAGGGTTTCGATGGGGCCGAGGAAAACGGAAATGTACAGGGCAAAAATTGCAAGTTCCGTAACCTCCAGGGTACCGTTTGCTATGAACCAGCCGCCGCTGATAAGAACGGTGATATACAGCAGTCCCTGGAAAAAGCTGTTGCCGCCGTGGAACAAGCCCATAAACATATAGCTGTGTTCCTTGGACTTTTTGAACGCCTCGTTGGCAAGGGAAAACTTTTTCCGCTCCACGTCCTCGTTTGCAAAAGTCTGTACCACCCTGATACCTGCAAGGCTGTCCTGCACCTCGGCATTGACTGCAGCTATCTTCTTGCGGTTGTCCATGAACACCGCCTGCATTTTCTTCTGCCGCACCAGCGCAAAAACAACCATAAGCATGGTCACGCCTACAAGTATAAGGGTCATTCTGACGTTGATCATTACGAGCATCACGAAAGAGCCTACTATTTTCAGCGAGCATATAAGCAGGTTTTCCGGACCGTGATGGGCAAGCTCGGAGATATCAAAAAGGTCGGTGACCAGTCTGGACATCATTTCGCCCGTGTTGTTCTGGTCAAAGTAGGAAAAAGACAGGCGGGTGTACTGGTCAAACAGGTCACGGCGCATATCCTTCTCCATCCATGTACCCATCCAGTGACCATAGGACGTAACAAAAAACTGGCAGAAGGTGCGGATAAGATACATAACCACAAGCGCGATCGCCAACAGTCCCAGAACGCTGAGAATGCGCTCACGCCCCTCGGTAAATACGCCGCCGGTAAGGATATTCAGCAGCTGCGGGAATGCCAGATCAACGGCAGAAAGTATAATCGCACACAAAAGGTCAAGGAAAAACAGCGTCTTGTAAGGCGCATAGTATTTTATGAATCGTCGAATGGGCTTCAAGATTTTTACCTCCGTCGGTAAGTTTTGACAATGTTGAGTATACAACAAAACCCACCCCATCGCAAGGGATGATAACTGCGAACCCTTTACATATTGAAGTTCGATGTTCGTATGTTAAAACATGTATAACTTATATTGAAAGGTAAATACGGAGATAAACAACATGGATGGCAAAACAACAATAAAGTATTTGCAGACATACATAAAAGAAACAGACTATAAGCCTGAACTTTTGAAAGATTATTTCCTAAAACTATCGGAAGAGGTTGGCGAGCTTTCTCGCGCTATTAGAAAAGGATTAAAGGCTCAAGATAACGCCGAAATCAAAGGCACCATAGACGAAGAATTGTGGGATGTCATTTATTATGTTTTAGCTATTGCCAACATATATGACGTCGATATAGAACAAGTTATTAAAGTTAAATCAGAAATGAACGAAAGCAGATATCCTGCAAAAGTTAAGTTTGAAGAAGGACGTTAGTTTCATAGCGTAGGGCGAGGGCTTGCTCCCGTCTTTTGTAACACTTGGTAGTAATTTGTTTACTTGTCATGCCTACGGCGTGTTACTTTCTCATGCGATGAAAGTTAAGTTTGGCAAAGCCAAACTTCCCAAGAACACAAAGAGGGAGAGGGGATTTCGATTTCCCCTCTCCCTCTTTGAAACTCCCTCACCCTTAAAACGACCAAGGGGGAACCAATGGTTCCCCCATTGGATCCTCCTCCTTGCCCAGCCGTAGATTGGGATAACAATATATACGTTGTTAAAAATATGTAGGGACACTTCTCCTGAAGTGTCCGAATAGAATGTCTTTCGATTCACGCCACAGTCGGCGATGATTTCGCTCACTGTGATTTTGGAAAATGGCTTGTGCTTCATCGCTTTTTTCAAGGATGTGGCAAGCATCCTTTTCGTATTATAAGTCGTTACCTCGTGCTTCATAAACAGTATCACCTTCACTTTTAGTATACAGCTGTCCAAAAGATTTTCAATGGACACTTCTACCCATTTGCCCATCAAATATTCCGTTTTGTCCCTTTTTTACTCAGGCTACATGATTTGGCCATTTTTTCTTGTATCCTTTCCCTATAGAATGCAGACAGAAAGGAGTTTCAAGCATGAAAAAAATCAAAGAAATACTATTGGAACTGATTCAAACCACAAATTTTGATGGACTGCGGGTAACACTCACAGGAGATAGCAGCATCCGGGAAACGACGCGGGCTCTCCGCAGACAGGAAGAATTAAGGGAATAGTGGAAATAAATTATGAGCAGGCAAAGCCTGCTCATAATCGTTTTACAAGAGAGAAATTTGTTCAGTTCCCCTCAGTCACCCATTTTCAAAGGTAGGTATCTTTTTTTCGCGACCTCAAATCAGGGCACGAAAAAGCCCTGAAACCATTGTGGTTTCAGGGTTTTCGGGCGATGTATCTAAATTGGTCGCCAACCATGGTTGCGGAGGCGGGATTTGAACCACACGCCCGGTTGCGGTTCCCGAAATTCTTCGCTCGCTATCGCTTCGCAGAATTCCGACCGCTGCCCCTCCTTTTTGCTCGCTTCCTCCGCCACTGGCGGCGCTCGCAAACGTCCCCTTCGGGTTATGAGAAAATTAGTGGGGCTTTAAAACGCCCAACACTGCCAGTAAAAGCTACTATTGTCCCCCCTCCAATGCCGACGATCTGCCAACGGCAGGTTTGACTAATCATTTTTTGAAATCTTACATTTTGTGAGATGATTCTCTTCACAAAAATAGCCGGAGCAAGTTGCTCCGGCTATTTTGACTACATTTTAGTTTTCTGCTTATTTGCAGCGATCAAAGACTACCTGATATACGGCAGTTACTTCGCCGAGACCAAGGTCGTTGACATTTTTGATAGCAGTTATTAGCTCAATCGACATTGTCCAACGCACCTTTAATCATTGCAGTGATCATTCTGACCTGTGATGGCGACGCATTTGCGCACAGTTCCAAAAGAGCATCTATTTCATGAACACTGTCATCAAACTCACCTATCAGCAGGTAAGACGGCGATACTTTCAGCTCTTTGCATATGGCAACAAATACCGGCAGGCTGGGCGTTTTTATTCCGGCTTCAATTTGCCTGACATATGTAGCATTCAAGTTGCACAGTTCAGACAATCGCTCGCTTGTGATTCCCTTGTCTTTTAGTGCAAGATTAAGTCTTTTCCCAAAGATCTTCTTATCCATATTCACCCCCATTTGTATGCTGTGAGTCACTGTTGCCAATACATTTAGCGTACATTTATGTTGACTAATTCGAAAGCCACTATTGGAATATATTGCGTAACCCAATAGACTACATTTTGTAGTTTTTCCACATTATATCTATATCTTCTCCAAAACTATACAAAATCCTCATATTCGTGTTGACTTTGTATTGGTTGCCTGCTAGAATACATTATGTAACCTTACGGAATACATTTCGTTTGCGTTTTCCATGGGTCAAGTTATACATTCTGGTTTCTCAGAATATGCTTGATGAAAAAGAAAGGCTTTCTATGACTGAGCGAGACCTAAAAAAACTGAACCGAGCGGAGCTTCTTGAACTCCTGATTCTTC
>SVKU01000020.1 GCA_015068245.1 Oscillospiraceae bacterium | reverse complement strand
TGGCAGGCATCCCCGGCTACGAAGAATGCCCCCGCTACGAGAGAAGCGCTACCACCGCTACTCCCAGAGCCATGCTGGCCAAGTTCGACGCCGCCAAGGCTTCCAAGTAAGAAACTTTTATATCCGGTCAGGCCCTGTGCCTGACCGGGGACATTAAAAAACGAGGTTTTTAACAATGCAGAACAGAAAGATCGGCATGCCCTCCTTCGACCTGACCGGCAAAACCGCCATCGTTACCGGCGGCACCAAGGGTCTGGGCTTCGGCATCGCCTGCACTCTGGCAAATGCCGGCTGCAACGTGGTCATCACCGCCCGTACCGCTTCCGACGTTGCCGATGCAGCTAAGGATATCAACGAAAACTATGCCAAGGGCAGCAAGTGCCTGGGCATCCCCGCCGACTCCGGCAAGCAGTCTGACATCGACAACGTCATCGCTCAGACCATCGAAGCTTTCGGCGAACTGAACATCATGATCAACAACGCCGGTATCTCCGGCAAGACCGCAAAGATCCTCACCGACGAGTGCGATGAGGCCAACTTTGAAAAAGTCATCAACACCAACCTCAAGGGCGTTTTCCTTTTTGCCAAGGCCGCTGCAAAGCAGATGGTCGCTCAGGGCAAGGGCGGCAAGATCATCAACGTCGCTTCTGTTGGCGGTCTCGTTGGCGGCCCCGGCGTTGTAGCTTACGGCGCTTCCAAGGCCGGTGTTATCTCCCTGACCAAGACCATGGGCAACGAATTCGGCCGCGACAACATTACTGTTATCGCTGTTTGCCCCGGTTACGTTGTAACTCCTCTGAACGAGGACGTATTCGTCGCTGAAGACGGCAGCTTCACCAAGGTTTACGAACTGTCCGCCAAGAACACCGCCGTCCGCCGTCTGGGCACCATCGAAGAGATCGCAGGTCCTGTCTGCGCTCTGTGCTCCGACTGCTTCAGCTACATGACCGGTACCACCATCGTTCTCGACGGCGGTCAGACCATAGGACGGTAAGCCCATGGATTACAAGTACATTATTTATAAGGTCGAAGACGGCATCGCTACCATTCAGCTGAACCGTCCCGAGGCCCTGAACGCTCTTAACTCCGATATCAACAAGGATATCTGGGCAGCTCTGCAGGAAGTTCAGGCAGACAGCTCCGTCCGTGTCCTCATCATGACCGGTTCCGCCAGAGCTTTCGCCGCCGGCGCCGACGTTAAGGAAATGGCTGAAGCCAATCCCCGTTACGCCCGTGAATTCTGCGGTCTGGCCATTGATATCAACAACCTGCTCGAGAGCCTGAACATTCCCACCATCGCTGCTGTTAACGGTTTTGCTTTCGGCGGCGGCTGTGAGATGACTCTCGCCTGCGACTTCCGCGTTGGCGGCAGCCGCACCACCCTGTCCTTCCCCGAAGTGGGTCTGGGCATTATCCCCGGCGCCAACGGCTGCGCCAGAGCTACCGCCATCGTTGGTCCCGCAAAGGCCAAGGAACTGGTTATGCTCACTCCCATGATCCCCGGTGCAGAGGCTTACAAGCTTGGTCTGCTGAACTGGTATGTCGACGGCCCCGAACTTCAGGAACTGAACGCCAAGGCTGCCGAAGCCAAGAAGGCATACAAGGCCGCTTCCAAGGCCGGTGCCGAGAATGCCGACGAGCTGAAAAAGGCTCAGAAGGCTGCCGAAGCCGAAGCTCAGGCTGCCGAAGCCGAAGCTGTTCTGGCCAAGGCCATGGACATCGCAAAGCAGCTGTGCAAGAAGCCCGGCTGCGCTCTGGCCGCTGCAAAGACTGCCATCAACAAGGCCGCTATCGAAACCGTAGCTGCCGGCAAGGCTGCCGAGACCACCGAATTCACTCTCCTGTTCGACACCCACGATCAGAAAGAAGGAATGGCAGCTATGATCGAAAAGAGAGAAGCTGTCTTTACCAACAACTAAGAATCACGCAATACTTAGTCAGAGGGAAGGCTCCCTTGTGTAAAGGGAGCTGTCGAGCGCCAGCGAGACTGAGGGATTGTCAACCCCTCCGCCTCACGTTGTTCGGCACCTCCCCTTACACAGGGGAGGCATTAAGCTCTGCAACCTAATCAATAATTAAAAATTATAATATGGAGGAAACTTACAATGGAAATCAAAAAAGTTGCCATTCTGGGCCAGGGCTCCATGGGCTCCAGCATCACCCAGCACGCCGCTGCTTGCGGTTACGACGTTATTCTTTGGGGCCGCAACGGCGAAAAGGTAGCCGCTGCTGTCGCTAAGATCGGCGCTGCTTACGACAAGCAGGTCGCTAAGGGCAAGATGGAAGCAGAAGCCGCTGAAGCTGCTAAGGCTCACATCGTTGGCACTTCCAACTTCGAAGACATCGCTGATGCCGACATCGTTATCGAAGCTATCTCCGAAGAGCCCGCTCTGAAGAAAGACTACTTCGCAAAGATGGTCGCCACCTGCAAGCCCGAAGCTATTCTCGCTACTAACACCTCTTCCATCTCCATCACCGAGATCGCTTCCTCCGTTGACTGCCCCGAGCGCGTCATCGGTATGCACTTCTTCAACCCCGTTCCCCTGATGAAGCTCGTTGAGATCATCCTGGGCGACAAGACTTCCGACGCTTGCTACGATGCTGTTAAGGCTTTCTGCGACGGTCTGGCAAAGATCTCCGTTAAGGTTAAGGACGCTCCCGGCTTCATCGTAAACCGTGTTCTGTTCGCTTACTTCCTCGAATGCATCCACATCTACGAAGATGGCATCGCCTCCAAGGAAGACATCGACAACGCTATCAAGTATGGTCTGAACCATCCCGTTCCTCCCTTCCAGATGATGGATATGGGCGGCCTCGACACCTTCCCCCATGTTTGCGAATCCCTGCAGACTCTGGAATCCAAGGGCGCTGCCGAGCGTTTCGAATGCCCCGAAAGCATGAAGGCTCTGTACGCTGCCGGTAAGTTCGGCCGCAAGGCTGGCGAAGGCTGGTACGTTTACAACAAGTAATTTCTGACGAGTCAGAAATTACAGAGATCAGGTTTCAGGGATCAGGGATCAGCAGAAATGCCGTTTCCTGCTCCCTGCACCCCGGTTCCTGCTTACAAAATCAATAACTTTTCCGGGTTTGGATATCAGGATTTACATGGGAGTTTCGCTGATTTGCGTCACTGATCCCTGCCCCCTGATCCCTGCCCACTAAAACCTACATATAAGGAGATTTACCTATCATGGAAATGAAAGACGTAGTAATCGTTGCCTATGGCCGCAGCCCCGCTGCTCGTGCCCGTAAAGGCTCTTTCGCAAAGATGCATCCCATCGAGTATGGCGCTCAGGTTCTGAAGGGCGTTCTCGCTCGTGTTCCCCAGCTCGACCCCAACGACATCGAAGACGTTATCATGGGCTGCGCCATGCAGTTCGGCGAAACTTCCATGAACGTTGCTCAGCTGGTCGCTAACCGTGCCGAGCTGCCCGACAGCGTTTGCGGCATGACCATCAACCGTTTCTGCTCCGGCGGTCTGCAGGCTATCGCTCTGGCAGCCAACGCCATCGCAGTAGGTCAGGGCGACGTTTACGTTGCCGGCGGCATCGAAGATATGTCCAAGACCTTCTCCGCATATCCTTCCTACGAAGGCAAGTGCGACGACCAGTGGCTCGTAACCAACTATCCCGGCGCTTACATGTCCATGGGCATCACCGCTGAGAACGTTGCTGACGAATACGGCGTTTCCCGCGAAGCCATGGAAAAGATGGCTCTGGAATCCCACACCAAGGCAGCTATCGCTCGCCGCGACGGCAAGCTGGCTCCCTCCATCATCCCCATCACCGTTACCGATTACGCAGGCAACCCCGTTCTCGACGAAAACGGCAACCCCGTTATCTGCGAGCATGACGAAGGCATCCTGGCCGACATGGAAGGCAACCTGAAGACCTCCCTCGAAAAGATGGCCGGCATGGCTCCCTGCTTCAAGGAAGGCGGCAAGGTTACCGCTGCTACCTCTTCCCAGACCAACGACTGCTGCGCTCTCGTAGTTCTGATGTCCGCCGAAAAGGCTGCTGCCATCGGTGCAAAGCCCATCGCTCGTCTGAAGAGCTTCGCCGTCGCCGGCTGCGACGCTACCAAGATGGGTCTCGGCCCCATCTACGCTACTCCCAAGGCTCTGGAACGCGCCGGTCTTACCGTCGCTGATCTGGACGTCGTTGAAATCAACGAAGCTTTCGCTGCTCAGGCTATCCCCTGCTGCGAGACCCTCGGCTTCGACATGGCTAAGGTCAACCCCTATGGCGGCGCTATGGCTCTTGGTCATCCCCTCGGCTGCACCGGCGCTATCCTCGTAGGCAAGGCAATTGACTACATGAAGGAAAACGGCGGCAAGTACGGCCTGGTCACCATGTGCATCGGCGGCGGCATGGGTGCTGCCGGCGTTCTGGAGATGCTTTAATTCTTAAGCGAACGCTGAACGAATCCGCCTGCGGCATCTGATGGAAATTTCAGCCCGGAAATGCGTTGCGGCTTTTTGAAATACACCAAGTATTCCTGCAAAGCCACGCCTTTTTCCGAACTAAAATTTCTCATCATCTGCTCTTGACGATTCATTCACCGCCCGCTTTAGAGTGTTTTTCACCTTAAAGTGTTTCTTAAGCAATTTATTGCAAAACCTTTCCGGGACCCGGCTCAGTCGGGTCGGGTCCCGATAAAACTTAATAGGAGAATTATCATGAGACTTGAAGACATCAAGAAAATGACGTGCTACGGCGCAGGCACCATCGGCGCCGGTTTCGCCGCATATTTCGCCCTGAAGGGCCTGGAAGTCAATGTTTTCCTGCGCAGCGAAGACTCCATCAAGCGCGCTGAGCCCAAGATCCAGGAAGTTATTGACTCCTATCTCAAGTATGGTATCTGCGATGACGGCGCCAAGATCTGGGCCAACATCAAGATGACCACCGATCCCAAGGAAGCTTTTGAAGGCGTTTACTTCATCCAGGAAAACGGTGCTGAGAACGTTGAACAGAAGCATCAGATGATCTCCGTCATCGAGCAGTACGCTCCCGCTGATGCTATCATCGCTTCTTCCTCCTCCGGCATGTCCGTCACCCTGATGGCTGAAGGTGCACAGCATCCCGAGAGAATCCTCGTTGCTCATCCCTTCAACCCCGCTTACCTGATCCCCCTGATCGAGATCTGCAAGGGCGAAAAGACCAGCCAGGAAGTTGTTGACCTCGCTGTTGCTTTCTACAAAAAGTACGACAAGGAACCCATCGTTCTCCAGAAGGAAAAGCTGGGCTTCATCGCCAACCGTCTTGCTCACGCTCTGTGGCGTGAAGAGATCGCTCTGGTTTGCGAAGGCGTTTGCTCCATGGAAGACGCCGACAAGGCTGTTTACTATGGCCCCGGTCTCCGTTGGGCTATCATGGGTCCCGCGATGGGCTACGAGCTCGGCGGCGGCGACCTCGGTCTGAAGGGCTGCGCTATCAAGTTCGGCGCCATGACCAACAACACCTTCGAAGACATCTCCGACATGAAGAAAGTTCCCGCTGAGTGGGCCGACCTCTCCGGCGAACAGATCATCCCCCTCATGGCTCACATGCCTGATCATGTTGGCCAGACCAAGGCTGAGATCGCTTCCTTCCGCGATTACATGCTCATCGAGATCCTGAAGATGCATCACAAGCTGTAAAAACGGAGTTTTTACAGCAGGGATCAGGGGTCAGGGAGCAGGGATCAGTGGAGTGTGCAATATGGTTAAAAATTACACAGATTTGGTAGTATGGCAAAAGAGTATGGATTTGGTCGTTGAGATTTATTCTCTGACCAAACTGCTCCCTGAAGATGAAAGATTTGGCTTGGTAAGCCAAATGAGAAGGTCGGCAGTTTCGATACCTTCTAATATAGCTGAGGGACATACTCGTTCTTCCAGAAGAGACTTTCTGCGCTTTTTATCAATTGCAAGAGGTTCAAAATCTGAATTGCAGACTCAACTGCTCATTTGCGAAAAAGTAAATCTTCTTAGTAGAAATGATACTTTAAAGGCTTTGAAGCTCTGCTCTGAAATCAGCAAAATGTTGACTTCACTGGTATCTACTTTATCAAACGGAATTACTGATCCCTGACCCCTGGCCCCTGATCCCTAAAAAATTACTGAAAGGAATTTTTAACAATGGCAAAGACTATCATTACTGCTGCTATGACCGGTGCTGTTACTCCCTCCGGTTACGATATCCCCGAAACTCCCCAGGAAATCGCTGCTCAGGTGTATGAGTGCTGGAAGCTGGGCGCTTCTGTTGCTCACCTGCACATGCGTGATGACGACGGCAACGGCGTTATGGACCCCGTAAAGTTCTACGAAACCATTAAGGCCATCCGTTCCTACAAGGATTGCGACATCATCGTAAACTGCACCTCCTCCGGCGACAACCGCGTTTCCGACGACTCCCCCTATGGCAACGCCATGCGTATGCTGCACCACAAGCTGGTTCCCGGCATCGAAATGGGCACCTTCGACGCCAGCTCCTTCAACTGGGGCATCCCCGGCGGCGTTTTCCACAACAGCCCCACCATGCTGGCTAACCTGGGCGACCTGTACCTCGAAAAGGGCATCAAGCCCGAATTCGAGATCTTCGACTTCGGCGCTCTGAGAGCTGTTGGCATCTACTGCAAGCAGGGCCATGTTCAGGCTCCTCTGCACTTCCAGTTCTGCCTGGGCGTTGTTGGCGGTATGGACGCTACTCCCAAGTCCCTCCAGATCCTCCTCAACGAAATGAACGATCTGATCGCTGCCGGTCAGCTGCCCAAGGAATGCACCTGGTCCGCTTTCGGCACCGGTAAGGGCCACCTGCCCGTAATGTTCTCTGCCATCGCCAACGGCGGTTCTGTCCGTGTCGGCATGGAAGACAACGTCGTTTACGGCGTTGACAAGGACGGCAAGAAGATCAAGGCTACCAACATGATGCTGGTCGAGCGCGCTGCCAACGCCATCAAGGCTTTCGGCAACGAAGTTGCTACTCCCGCAGAAGCCCGCGAAATGCTGGGTCTGAAGCCCCTGGACATCGACGCTGTCTGCAAGGCTCTGGACGAAGTTGACGTTGCTGCTCTGGAAGCTGCAAAGGTTGCAGTTAAAGACGAATTCGGCGGCCCCTACTTCGCAGCCAAGGGCATGGGCGGTAAGTAAGAATCGCTTTTGCTTAAAAAGAAAAAACCACCGAGAGGTGGTTTTTTCTTTTTAAGAGGGGTTAGGATCTAGGATCCAGAGATTAGCGCACTATACGGACACCCGGTCCGGGTGTCCGTTTTGTGATTTATTCCATATTTGCGGACACCCCAGAGGGGGGCCCTACAAGCATAACCGTCACATTGTGCATTGTAGGGGACGGGTCTTCCGTCCCATGGAATACCGGGAGGCGGAACGATCCATAAGGGGTCTCTATCTTACGTTGTGCCTAAACTGTTAACTGTTAATTATTAACTGTTAACTGAATATGTTGCATTGTCTGTCGAATTAGGGTAAAATGCATCTATATAATTGAAACTAACGGAGGTTTCTTATGAAACTGATGCGAAAATTGATCATACTGCTTGCTGTGTCCGCCATGCTTGTCTGCGTGGGTGCAGCAGCTGAAGCAGAAACCCCTGTGCTGATAGAACAGCCCGAATCATCGGAAGAACTTTTGGTACCTATCATAGAACCTTCCGTTTTTGCATTTCCCGACATTTCTGCATGGGCACAGCCCGAGGTTTTTACCCTGTACAGCCGTGATGCTGTGCCGGAACCTATAATGGCAGACTTTTCAACAGCTATTACCAGAGCAGAATTCACCGCTATCATCAGCCGTTCTTACGAAAAAATCACCGGCGAGATTGCACCTTATGAGTTCTCCGGATTTGCCGATATAGATACCAACGCATATTATATCAGTATCAATCAGGCATACAATCTGGGCATCATCAACGGTCGAAATGAAACCACCTTTGACCCGGATTCCGGTATCACCCGTCAGGAAGCGGCAAAGATTCTGTATTCTTTCCTGCAGGCGCTGGAAAAGGCCGCACCTTTGACCGATTCAGCACCACCCTTTGCTGATGCTTCAGACATTGACGATTGGGCAGTGCCTTATGTTGCTTATGCCTACGACAACGGGCTGATGGAAGGTACAGATATCGGCTTTGAACCAAAGGGCAGTCTGACAAGAGAACAGGCTATGGCCATTATCGAAAGAATGTGGGCAGGCATCGAGGGAGACAACGTCCCTGCTCCCGAACCGACCGACCGGGTTTATCGTGCTGTCTGCGTGGGTATGTCCGATTACGGCAATGCCGATTTCGATGGCGAACGGTTTGAAGTCTCCGTCAACGAATACATGGAAAAGCTGCCCTATCTGGAGGCAGGGGGAAAAACCTACGAGGCAAGTTCCATTGTCAATGTTCTGAAAGATGATTTGTTTGCCTATCTGGACAGCGTGTTCAACCGGGCAGACGAGGACGACGTGTCTTTAATTTTTTTCTCGGGTCACGGAACAAAGGCGCACAAAATTGCAATGACCAATACCGTTACCGACGAAATGCATGACTTTTCTGTTATCATCGACAAGATAAGTCAATATAAAGGCACCAAAGTGATAATCGTAGGCAACTGCTATTCCGGCTGCCTTATACCCATGTCAGCCCATGACGACAGCATAGTGGTGATCACTGCCTGCGCAGCCAACGAAGAAAGCCACGGAATCGTTCTTGATTCCGATACATACAACATGTTTGAACGGGCTGTACTTCATGCCCTGCATTTCGATAACGGTTTCAACGCCGACTATAACGGCGACGGCATAGTTTACGCCTACGAACTGGCGGCATATGTAAAATTCGAAATGGCTCACACCATCTCCGGTGCCGAATCCACTGTTCATTATAAACCCGGCAACGGTGCTGTCATTGCCACAGGAATAATACAAACTGAGGAATAAACAAAGGATCAGCCGTGGGGTTCCACGGCTGATCCTTTTGAGACTGTCAAAAACCTCGTAGAGTTCGCTGACAAAGTCAGCGAAAAAAGTCCAATATGAAATTTCCGTCAGCATGTATGTCGGAAATTTCTCTGCTCAGTTTGCAAACGTGCGAGGAAGAATGCAAAGCATTCTTCGGAGTGCGCTGCAGCAAACTGCAAAAACTCGTGTCAAAATAGTCTTTCAGACTATTTTGACACGCTGAAAGAAACAGCCGTGGATTTCCACGGCTGTTTCTTTTGCACTTGAAATACCAAAATTGAGGGACGAAACTCAAAAATAGCGGCTACTGGCCTTTGCCGTTATTTCTGTCTTGATTTTATCACTCAATAATGGCAAAATTGTGAGGGCAAAGTATAATTTGATGGTTATTTTCTTCTTCTGGAAGCACTTTTTCTGTCGGAGTATTGCTTTATGCCGGACATTTTACTGTCGGAATCCGCCATAAACTGCTTGAGTTTTTCTTCAAAACTTGCAGGTTCTTTTGGTTCGGGGGTAAATGACCGGGACTGCGTCCTTTGGACGTTCTGACGCTGAGGTCTTTGCTGAGGTTCCTCTGCTTTTTTTATAGACAGGTTTATCCGTCCGTTATCGTCAATGGAAAGTATCTTGACCTTTACTTCCTGACCGATCTGAAGGTGCTGGGATATATCATTAACATAGGTGTTGGCAACTTCCGAAATATGTACCAAACCTGACTTGTTGGGTGCGATCGAAACAAAAGCCCCGAACTTGGTTATGCCGGTAACTTTTCCTTCAACGATAGTTCCTACTGAAAACTCCATACAGCTGTGCTGCTTCCTCCTTCGTATTTTCCCCTGAATGTTTGTCTATTTTCCCACGTCGTAGAAAAGGATCTCTCCTTCGGATACTAAACCAAGCTGATCCCGGGCAATATCCTCTGTGCTTTCTTCACTGTACTGCTCGATCTCCTGCCGAAGCCTTTCGTTTTCCAGGTTGGCGGCCTCCACCTGGGCGGTCAGGCTTTCGTTTTCTGCCTGAGCGTCCTGGATTCTGCCTGTCATGGACAGAAGTGACGCCACTGCGTAAATCGCCACTGCCAGCAGGACCAGTTTTGTTATTAAAGATGAACGTACCAATTCTCCCGGCTCCTTTCTTCAGGCGAAGGCTTTCTGATGTTATGGTAACCTTTTTTATTGTATAACACTTTTTAATAAATTGAAAGATATTTTTTGATTTTTGGATAAGAAAATTGATTTTATTTTTCAGCGCCCTTACAGGGACGGTCAAAATTCTCACGCAGAGACCAAAAATGTCGCCAATCCACAGCATTACAGCCGAAAACAGAGGGCTTATTGTTATAAACCAGAACACCGCACCGAGCACCAAAGCAGGAAAAAAGAACAGACGGAAATCACCGCCGCCTACATACAGAGCCAGCGCCGGCACAGTCAGCAGCAGCACGAGGCTGAAAATGATGTCCATGGGCCAGTACGGCAGGCGTGTAAGCCTGCGCAGCATTTTCAGTATGTCATAAATCGCAGCCAGTGCAAGCCCCGCCAGCAGGCAGGCGCAAAACTGCCAGCTTTGCAGCGATACAGGCAGCTCCATCAGCCAAACAGGCGGGAAAAGAATGAGCCGCCGCCTGCGCTATGCTCATACTGCATGGAATCAATATTTCCGGTGAGGGAAAGCTCGCCGATATCAAGGCTCAGCTTCTCCAAACGAAGGTCATTGCCCCTTATTACCAGCGTACCGCCGGAAGTGTACATCACAACAACGGTTTCGTCAAAGCTGTCCACGTCCTCCACGCCGGTCACGCTGAGTCTGGTGCGATCTTCAAGAATGATGTTGTTCGTCTGCGGCTTGTTAAGTTCATATGCTGCCATGTTATTACCTCCCTTGTACATGCTTTGTAAAGCATATGCAGGGAGGAGGGAATGTATGACAATTGCCGTATTTGTTTAAAGTTCCCTATACATGGCGGCGACAATTCAACCTCCCTCTGATGAGGGAGGTGTCTTCGCCGCTGGCGAAGACGGAGGGAGAGACCTTTTTACAGCCATATCAATATATTCACACACTCCACTGAAATTTTGGTCAACATCAAGATTGCATATTCTGATTACCTGCAGATTCATCTGCTCCAATTCAAGCGAGCGCAGCTTGTCTTTTTCCATTTGTGAATCCTCGTAATGACCAGCGCCATCCAGCTCAACTACCAGTTGAGCCTTGGCACAATAAAAATCGGCAATATAATTACCGATTGCCTTTTGACGCTGAAACCGAACCGGGTAACACCGTAAAAACTGATACCATAGTTTTCGTTCCCGCGGAGTCATGTTTTTTCGCAGTTCTTTTGCCAGTGGGATATTTTCTTTATTGTATGGTTTCATTCTCTCCCTCCGTCATTTGCTTTGCAAATGCCACCTCCCTCATCAGAGGGAGGTTAAGGCGGTGTTTGCTTTATCAAAGTTCCCTATACATTGCGGCGGCTTCTTCTTTTCTGGGATTCTCGCTGAGGCTCAAAACCTCCACACGGGTGCGTTTTTCGCCGAACCGAATTTCAATCACGTCGCCGATCTTTACTTCATAACCTGCCTTGGCAGGTTTGCCGTTGACGGTGACACGCTGATTGTCGCAGGCTTCGTTGGCAACGGTACGGCGTTTGATAATTCGGGAAACTTTTAAATATTTGTCAAGTCTCATGGTATATGCTCCTTTGTTTGCAAAATAGGGGTCAGGGGTCAGGGAGCAGGGGGCAGTATTTGCATATCCAGCTGCATACTTCTCAATAGAGCTTTTAACTAATAACTGATTATTAGCAGGAACCGATGTATTCGATTAAAGGCATTTCTTTTGTTTTTGATTAAATAATGTATGCATCTGTTGAGTGCGCATAATGTGTGTTACTGCCCCCTGATACCTGCTCCCTGATACCTAATAAATGTGGGTGCCGCTTTTGCGGCACCCATATTTATTCAATTAGGCATCAACCTTGTCTTTCAGAGCCTTGCCGGGCTTGAAAACGGGCAGCTTTGCAGCGGGAATTTCGATAGCTTCCTTGGTGCGGGGGTTGCGGCCGGTGCGGGCGGGGCGGTTCTTGATGTCGAAAACGCCGAAGCCAACAACCTGAACCTTTTCGCCGGCGGCGAGAGATTCGGTAACGGTATCGATGATAGCGGCAAATGCCTTCTCGGTATCCTTCTTGGACAGGCCGGCCTTTTCGGCTGCTGCTGCGATAAGTTCTGCTTTGTTCATTTTGAGTTCCTCCATTAATTTTTCTTGAGTAAATCCATGGAAAATTCCATGGCGCGTTGTAAACAAATTAGTTTTCCCTTTGGCGATACTCTTCAATAAAGCGGTCGCAGGCTGCGTTCAGGGCATCCTCGGGGTCAACACCGCCCTGCCTTGCCAGCGCAACGGCGGCAAACAGCAGATCGCCAACATTCTTTTCGTCCGGCTGAGCGGAGGCGGAAGCCTGCAGCCTGTCCAGCTGCTGCCAGCAGTCGGCTCCAAAGCCGCCTGCCTTTTTAAGCAGCTTGTCTGCTCTCCACAGTGCCGGCAGAGACCTGGCAACGGAGTCCAGCACAGAAGCGTTGTCTTTCTGGCCACGTTCCTGCTTTTTGATCTCCTCCCAGTTGTCCAGCACTTCGTCGGCATCAGCCACCTGAACGTCGGCAAAAACATGGGGATGACGGCGGATCAGCTTTTTGCAAACGCCGTCGCAAACGTCGTCCACAGTGAACATGCCTGCATCTTTCTCGATGCCGGCATGGAATACCACCTGAAGCATAACATCGCCCAGTTCCTCGCAAAGATGGTCGGTATCCTGCTCGTCGATAGCCTCGCAGACTTCATAGGCCTCTTCGAGGAAATTGCGGCGTATGCTTTCGTGGGTCTGGATCATGTCCCAGGGGCATCCGCCGGGAGCACGCAGTATCTCGACAATACGGCACAGATCCTCAAACCCATATGAATTTTTCCTATCAAAATTTATCATATTTCTTATATCTCCGCAAGCCCTTTTACCTGTTTTCTGGGCGAATTTTTAAAATTCTGGCAATTTTTTTGCCTTTTGGCAGCAATAAGCAGTCATCATAAGTGATTATTCGCAGCAAAAGCACAAAAACAACATAGGTACAGGCTGCCAGCCCGATAGCCGCAACACAGGCGATGCTGGGGGAAATCATGGTGGAAAGTACGTCGTTTACCATGAACGCGACCACCGCCATGGCAGCTGTTGCCAGTATTGGTTTCAGCACGATTCTCCCCAGCCCCACCTTTTGACGGAACAGGTATTTCATGGCGATAAGGTTCATGGTCGTGATAAATGCATAGCATATCAATGTGCCTATGGGTGCGCCTACAATATTTATTTCCGGGTTGCCAACCAGCAGATAGTTGATGCCAAGCTTCACAAGACCGCCGGATATCATGGTCACCACAGGAACCATGGCATGGCCGTGAGCCTGTAAAATCGCGTTGGTCAGCAGCACAAGGCAGTTGAAAATGACCGCAACGCCCAGTATGGCCAGCAAAGCTCCCGCAACCTCCAGCTCACCGTCGGAGTATCTGGAATACAGCATCCGCTGAATAGGCTCCGACAGCACCGCCAGACCGATACCGCAGGGCAGAGCCAGCAGGGTGGTAATGCGGTAAGCCGACTGCTCCAGCTTGAGAGCTGCACGGCGGTTCTTAAGAGTCAGCTGCTCGGTGACATTGGGAATAACGGAAATGGTTATGGGCACGATGAATGCTGCGGGCAGGTTAAACAGTGTCTGGGCAGAGCCGTAAATGCCGCTGTAGGAATCCGCCTCCAGCTGAGTAAGGCCAACGGAGTAGATAAGACGGCCCATGATTATTTTGGAGTCTATAGTGTTGATTATCTGCAGTCCTGCTGCACCGATGCTGATGGGCACAGCGATAGAAAGCAGCTGTTTCATGGTCACGCCAAGACTGAGTTCCGTACCGGTGCGACCCATGGCAGAGGTTGTTTTAAGAAACAGCCTGAACAGGTAAAGCGCACCCACGATGGTGCCAACGGTAACGCCGATGATGGCACCGCCGGCAGCGACCTCGGGACTTTTGCCCAGGTTGGTCAGATAGTATGCGGCGCCAAGCCCGATAACCAGCTTGCACAGAGCTTCCAGCACCTGGGAAACGGAGGTGGGCGTCATGTTGGACTGACCCTGATAGAATCCCCGGAAGCTGGACATAATGCACACGAACAGCACTGCGGGGGACAGGGCACGGATCGCATAGACTGAGTTGGGCGAGTTCATAAAGTTGGCAAGCTGCTGGGCGAAAAGAAGCATCATTGCGCTGCCCAGCACACCAATGGTCATAAAAACAGCTAAAGCGGCCTTATAAATGACCTTTATCTGCCGTTCATTGCCCAGCGTTGCCGCTTCGGAAACCATGCGGCTCATGGCCACAGGCAATCCGGCTGTGGAAATGGTCAGCAGCACGCTGTAAATATTATAGCCCATTGTGAAATAGTTGTAACCCGTGGAGCCGAGAACATTCACAAGGGGGATCTTATACAGCGCACCTATTACCTTAACGATGGCGGTTGCCAGCGCAAGGACTGCTGCACCGTGAAGAAAACTTTGTTTTTGCATAGTACCTCCGGAAAAGGGAGCCTCCCCTGTGTAAGGGGAGGTGGCTTCGCCAATGGCGAAGACGGAGGGGTTGTCGAAGTCAAACAGACAATCCCCCAGTCATGGCTTGCGCCATGCCAGCCCCCTTAAGCATAAGGGGGCCTTATTTTATTATTTCCCAAACAGCTTGGGAATGGCGTGGTTTGCCAGTTCCTGATAAACCTCGGTCAGGTCGATGGTGTTCCATACGCCGTCCTCATAAAGGATATTACCACGAACCATGGTCAGACACACGTCGTTTCCTGTGGCAGAATAGACGATGTTGGAAATCACGTTGTGGCAGGGAACCATGTGGGGCGCGGAAAGGTCAAGCATGATAAGGTCCGCATCGAAACCGATGGCAAGCTGACCGCACTCGTTTTCACGTCCCTGAGCCTTTGCACCGCCAACGGTAGCCATTTTCAGAGCTTCCCATGCGGTAACGCAGGTGGGATCTGTGTTGGTGCCCTTGTGGATAAGGGCTGCTGCGTTGATCTCACGGAACATGTCGTGGTTGTTGTTGGAAGCCACGCCGTCGGTACCCAGAGCTACGTTCAATCCGGCTTCCATCATCTTTTTGGCGGGAGCCACACCGCTGCCCAGCTTAAGGTTGCTCACCGGGTTATGTACAGCGGTGGCGCCTTTTCTTGCCATAAGGGCAATGTCCTCGTCCTCCACCCATACGCAATGGGCAGCGGTAACGGGCACATCGAACACACCGTGGCAGCTGAGCACGGAAGCAGGAGTAAGACCGTGGCGGTCAAGGCACTGCTCGTGTTCGGACTTGGTTTCGCTGATATGCACCTGCATGGCAGCGCCCTTTTCCTTTGCAAAGTCGGAAAGAGCTTCCCAAAGCAGGTAGTTGGAGGTGTATTCAGCGTGAATGGACATATCTATTTTTATACGTCCGTCGTCTGCTTTATGCCATTTTTCAAAAAGCTCGGCAGATTCGGAGCAGCCCTGATGGGTGTCGAACCGGAAATCGTCCTCTATGGGGTCGGTAAACAGGACGCAGCTTCTGGAAATATTGGCTTTGATACCGCTTTCCTCAACCGCACGGCAGATATCGTCGCAGAAATAGTACATATCCGAGACGGAAGTGGTGCCGGTGCGGATAGCCTCGGCAATACCCAGCAGAGTGCCGCACTTTACGGCACGGCTGTCCAGCTTATCCTCCACGGGGAAGATATAGTCGTTGAGCCAGGTCTGCAAATCATAATCGTCGGCATAGCCGCGCATGAGAGTCATGGGCAGATGGGTGTGGGCGTTGATAAGTCCGGGCATAAGAACCTTGCCCCGGCCGTCGATCACACGCTTTGCTTCGCCGGGATCCTTGCGGCCCATGTAGGCAATTTTGCCGTCCTTGACCCCAAGGCAGGTGCTGTGGAGCACCGGTGCCTCGTCACGCATGGTGATGAGGGTGATGTCCTTGAAAAGAATATCGTATGACATGATGATTCCTCTTTAGTAATTAATAATTAAGAACTAATAATTAATAACCAATAGTTGACGTTACTCATTCAATATTAATTATTAACTATTAATTATTAATTGGATTGATTTTTGGATTAACCAAAAATCAATCCAAAACGGCTCCGCAGTTTTTGCAGAACTTGTCTTCCTTGCTGACATATTCACCGCAGACTTCGCACTTGCGGGTGTTTTTCAGCACTGCCAGTTCTTCACGGGCGGATTCCAGTTCTGCATACTTGCCGTCAGCTTCGCCAAGCTTGGCTTCCAGTTCCTCGGCGTTGACTTCGATGCCGCAATGGGTGTCGTAAACCATTTTGCCGATGCTCTGCATCAGAATATTGATATCGCCTTCCAGGTCAAACACTTTTTTGCTGAGCTTTGCGGACTGAGCGATCTCGCTGCCCTTTTTGGAGGCGGCGTTCAGACCCTTGCCGGCAGCGTCACCGGCTATATGTGCGGCTGTTTTTGCTCTGTTAAGCAGATTTTTGATCTTATCTTCCATGGTTGTCATCCTTTCAAATTTATCTTTTTCTTGTCGTCCAATATCCTGTCGATATTGGTAATATACTCTTTAGGGTATTTTGGATTGGTCTGACGGACAAGTTTGCCGTCGGCTGTTATAACCTTGGTGGAACCTGCTCCTCCGCAGCTTATAACGGTGTGCAGCTCTTCCATCATACAGATGTTATACAGATTGTCGTGACCGGGCTTTGTCCAGCCCACGTTTTCAAAGCTGCCGGACATATACTTCTGGCGATACAGATAATAGGGCTCGTAACCTGCGCTGCGCAGGGCATCTTCCGCAAAATCCAGCATACGTCCCACTTCCTCACCGGAAGGTATGGTTCCGCCGTTGGCGTTCAGCTCAGACCCTCGCTTGATGGACAGTGTGTGGACGGTTATGTTCTCGGGACCGTAGGCGATTATCTTTTTCAGCGAATCGCAAAATCCCCGGTAATCGTCGCCGGGAAGTCCCGCTATCATGTCGGCGTTTATGGCTTCAAATCCCTGAGCCAAAGCCAATTCCATGGCGGCTTCAGTCTGAGCGCAGGTATGGTTCCTGCCCATAAGCTTCAGAACATCGTCCCGCATGGTCTGGGGATTGACGCTTATGCGGCTGACGCCAAGCTCTTTGAGCGTCTGCAGCTTTTCGGCATCTATAGTGTCCGGACGGCCGGCTTCAACCGTATATTCAGTAAGACGGGACAGGTCAAAAAC
Organism: Oscillospiraceae bacterium; assembly: GCA_015068245.1. Lineage (GTDB taxonomy): Bacteria > Bacillota > Clostridia > Oscillospirales > Oscillospiraceae > SIG469. The sequence goes on along the minus strand of SVKU01000020.1, from coordinate 22,842 downwards.
CGTTTTGGTTTTTTCAATAAGGCTTCTCAGCTGAGATGCGTTAAGGGTGGTGGGGGTTCCACCGCCGATATATATGGTTCGCAGAACCTTGCCCGAATCCTTTATGACCTCTGCCACGGCTTCCAGCTCACGGTGGAGCGCCTCAAGGAACGGCTCCAACAGGTTTGCGGAACGCTCGATGGAATGGCTCACAAAAGAGCAGTAAGTACAGCGGGTGGGGCAGAAAGGAATGCCGATATACAGGGATATCTCATCGTCTTTCAGACTTCGGGCAGCTTCAACGGTGTGCATACCCGCTTCCACGCAAAGACGGCTGCGTTTTGGCGTCACGCTGTACATGGTGCGCATCATTTTGTCTGCGCTTTTGGCAGTGCCGTTTTCCTGCAGAATATGCCGTGTCACCAGCTTGGTGGGTCTTACGCCCGACAGGGCGCCCCAGGGGGGAGTGTTTCCGGTCAGTGTGCAGTATGCCTTGAAAACAGACTGTTTTATAAGCCGCTGTTCCAGACGAACACGGTCATCTTTGGTAGCGTCAGCCCCCGGTGCGGCAGCTCTTGCGGCAGCCGTAACGGTTTTGCCGTCCAAAGTCAGGCGGCAGGTTCCGGTGTACAGCTTCTGCCCGCGGAACAGGGCGGATATGGCTCCGTCCTCGTCCTTTTGGGGGGCTTTCTGCGCCGGCACCGGCTTGTTTTCCGGCATCAATGCCAGCAGCATCTGGGTTGCGGCGTATTCGTAATCGTGACCTTTCAGGTATAGCTTCATTGGTTCAGAGCTTCGATCATGAAGGGGTTGATCATTCGTTCACGGGACAGGGAAGTGGCGTTCATATGACCGGGCAGAACACGCCAGTCGCCTTCCATTTCCGCAAGGCGTTTCAGAGATGCGCACATCTGCTGCCAGCTGCCGCCGGGAAAGTCGGTACGTCCGCAGGAACCGGCAAACAGGGTATCGCCGGCGAACATCACGTTGTCGCACAGCAGGACACAGGAACCGGGAGTGTGACCGGGAGTGTTCATTACCTTGAAGGTCAGGCTGTCCATAGTAACGGTGTCGCCCTCGTCATAGAAGTTGGCGATGTCTTTGAGAGATGTGCCGGAAAGGTTGTCGGCCACGTCTTTTTCGTGTATCCAGACGGGAGCGCCGGTGGCCTCGTGGAGAGGACGGACAGCACCGGTATGGTCGAAGTGACCGTGGGTCAGCAGAATGAGCTTTGCTGTCAGACCCTCGTCTTTAAGTGTTCTGAGAATGAAATCCTCTTCTGCGCCGGGGTCGATGACAACGGCATTTTTTGTTGTTTCATCTTCGACTATATAGCAATTTGTCTCGTAATCACTTACGGGAAGAGAGTAGATTTTCATGGGACGTTTCCTTTCTGTGGTGGAAGGCGGAAATCAAATTAATAATTAATAGTTGAGGAGTTTTCAAATCGGTGATTTGAAGCAACAGTAAACAGAGTCGTAGGGCGGGGGCTTGCTCCCGCCGCTATGGCACTCCGGGGATTATTTCACGGCGGGAGCAAGCCCCCGCCCTACGATGAGGTTATCTTATTTAATAAGCTCATTGGAATCGATTATCAGTGTAATAGGTCCGTCGTTGACGCTTTCGACCACCATATGGGCGCCGAATTCGCCGTGCTGGGGCGGGAACCCGTTGGCTTCGCAGCGGGCAAGGAAGGCCTCATACAGGGGAATCGCCTTTTCGGGAGCTGCTGCTCCGAAAAAGTCGGGTCTGCGTCCCTTGACGCAGCTGCCGTAGAGGGTGAAGTTGGATACTACCAGTATGCTGCCGCCTGCATCGCCGAGGCTGACGTTCATTTTTCCGTCGGCATCTTCGAATACACGAAGACCGCATATTTTGTCTGCCAGTTTTTCCACATGCCTCATATCGTCCTCCGGGCCAACGCCCAGCAGGACAAGGAAGCCTTTATCTATTTTGCCGTTTACTTTGCCTTCGATGGTAACGGAGGCAGAGGAAACACGGGTAACTACTGCTTTCATAAGTTTATTTCCTTTTTTGATAATAGGTTCAGCTTGTGCGAAAATGCCTTCCCCTCGAGGGGAAGGGGGACCGCTTGCGGTGGATGAGGTGTCCTGATAACATGATGTTTATCTAATTTACAGATTACATGTCAATCACACCTCATCCGTCACGGCTTCGCCGTGCCACCTTCCCCTCAAGGGGAAGGCTGTTTATGCATTTCCTCGTTCCCTGCATGTAATATTTGCGTGATGTGTGATTAAATTGGTGCATCATCCTCTTATTCTCTTGACCGAGCTTACGCCCTTGATATTTGCCAGCTGATTCTGGACGCTGCGCAATTCCTCAAGGTTCTTTACCTCGATGGAAAGGTGGATAAGTGCACCGCCTCCGGCGATGGATTTTGCGGATATTTCTGTCGTTTTGACTTTCAGTGTGGCGATAGCTGTTGCCACATCGAGAATAAGGTTTGATCTGTCCTGAGCCACGATTTCCAGGGACGTGGTAAAGCTTTCTTTGCCTGCGTCCTCCGCCCAGCTGACATTTACCCAACGATCTGTTTTTTCGGGATCGTTTGCTTCGATGGCATTGGCACAGTCCTGCCGATGGACGGAAACGCCGTAACCTCTGGTGATGAAGCCCACCACCGGGTCGCCGGGTACGGGAGTGCAGCAGCGGGCAAACTTGATAAGGCAGTTGTCCAGCCCTTCGACGATGATGCCCTTTTCGTTCTTGGCTTTCTTGGGCTGGGAAATGAGCTTGGCAGGAGCCTTTTCGCCCTCTTTGGCCTGCTGCAGCTTATTGATGCGGATAAGCTCGTCACGGACACGGTTTACCGCTTTCATTGTGGTAAGTCCGCCGTAGCCGATGGCGGCGTACATATCGTCCAGCGAGCCAAAAGAAACTTTTTTCAGAATGTGGGGAAGAACATCGTCGGAAGTCAGGGAAGCGGGTGCTATGCCGGCACGTTTCAGCTCTGCCTCAAAGGCGGCTTTGCCCTGAGCCACGTTTTCTTCGCGTTTTTCTCGTTTGAACCACTGTTTGATCTTGTTTTTGGCCTGGTTGCTCTTGCAGATCTTCTGCCAGTCGCGGCTGGGACCCTTGGAGGACTTGGAGGTGGTGACCTCAACGATATCGCCGTTTTGCAGCACATGGTCAAAGGGAACGATGCGGTTGTTGACGTTGGCGGATATCATATGGTTGCCAACTTCGGAATGGATAGCGTAAGCAAAGTCGATTGGGGTGGAGCCGTTGGGCAGGTTGATGACCTCACCTCTGGGAGTGAAGACGAAAACCTCGTCGTCGAACATATCAACCTTGAGAGAATGGATATAATCTTCCGGATCAGCGTCTTCCTGACCTTCCAGCAGGCGGCGTATCCATTCCAGCTTTTCCTCGCCGCCCAGGTTGCCGGAAATACCTTCTTTGTATTTCCAGTGGGCAGCGATGCCGTATTCGGCGGTGTTGTGCATGTCCTGGGTGCGTATCTGCACCTCGAAAGGAATACCCTCGTTGCCGATAACGGTGGTGTGAAGGCTCTGATACATATTGGGTTTGGGAGTTGAGATATAGTCCTTGAATCTTCCCGGCACAAGGCGGAACAGATCGTGGATATGACCGAGAACATTGTAGCAGTTGGGAATATCGTCCACTATAACACGGAACGCACACAGGTCGTACACCTCGTCCAGTCCCTTGTTTTGGGAATACATCTTTCGGTAAATGCTGTAAATGTGCTTGATACGTCCATAGACCTGAGCCTGAATACCGTATTCCGCAAGACGCTGACCGATTATGCTTTGGATATTTGCCATGAATTGCTCATGGGTCTGCTTTCTATCCTGCAGGTATTCGGTTATCTCCTTATAACCGATGGGGTCAAGGTACATGAGGGAACGGTCTTCCAGCTCCCATTTTATCTTCTGCATGCCAAGGCGGTGAGCCAGCGGAGCATAGATCTCCATGGTTTCGAGAGATTTTTCTTTCTGCTTCACCTCGGACTGATAGTCCATGGTACGCATATTGTGGAGCCGGTCGGCAATTTTGATCAGGATAACTCTGATGTCCTTGGCCATGGCCATGAACATCTTGCGCAGATTTTCCATCTGCTCCTCTTCCTGAGAGGTGTAATTCACTCTTGTCAGCTTTGTAACGCCTTCCACCAGCTCTGCCACGGGACGGCTGAACAGTTTTGCAACATCGTCAAAGGTGGAGGCGGTGTCCTCTATGCAGTCGTGCAGCAATGCTGCTACTATGGAATCGGTGTCCAGTCCTATTTCGGAGATTATCTCCGCAACATGGATAGGGTGAGTTATATATGGCGATCCGTCTTTTCTGAGCTGACCGTTGTGCATGGCATCGGCGTATTCAACCGCTTTCCTGATGCGTTCCATATCGGCGCTGGGGCTGTTTTTGCGAATGTTTTCCATCATTACGTTTATGCATACAGCTGCGTTTTCCATATATTCACTCCCTTTCATTTGAATTAGTAGTTAATGGTGAATAGTTAATAAGTGATGAGTTTTCAAATCGCTGATTTGAAAACACCATAACTGTTAATTGTTAACTGTTAACTGTTTCAGCTTTGCCAGCAGGACAGAATTGCCAAGATCGATCTTTTCGCCGTTGCTGGTTATTCTTATCTTTATATTGTGGCGATTTATGGCGAGCTTTATTAGTTTATGCTCGTCAAACACGTCCAGACACACCCGCAAACGTGCAGCAGGAATATCCCGCCCGCAGTAGCGGCTGACCTTTCGTGCCAGATTGCTCCAATCGTCAGACAGAGAGTTTCTTTCGCAGCGGCTTTTCATATATCGCCACAGCGCAACAAAATCGTCTCTCACCGGCAGCAGCAGTTCCGCGTCCCGGGGGCTGAGTTCACCGGCTTCAAATCTGCCATACAGCTCTGCCTGCCGGCCAAAGGCCTCTCTTGTTTTCTCATCGCAGCGAATATCTGTCAGCAGCAGCTGGACGGAGCGGGTGCCGCGATACTCGTTTATCTGGGGGCAGAAAGCTACATCTACCATGTCGCCCTCAGCAATCCCCGCCTTTTCGGCGTTGACAGAGAAGAAAATAGCGTTCAGCACCTTTGTGCCTTTGATGAGCCTCAGCTTCAGATGCCTGCCTCCGCCAACTTCCATAAGATTGTCCACATGGAGGTCTTTCATATACAGCAGGGGCTTGGGGCTTCCGCAGCCGCAGGGTTCCAGCTTGTCCAGCTCGGAAATATTGCTTAAGGTAAGCAGGGAAGGGTCACGCAGTTCAAAGTCCAGATTCAGACTATGCTGACCGGAGCCTCCACGGAAAAATTCTTCCGCAATGCCGCACACTTTTTCTCTGAAAGCATCGATGCAGCCTTTTTCTATGGTGAATCCGGCAGCCAGTTCATGTCCGCCGTAATTGCTCAGCAGCCTGTCGCACTGCTCCAGTGCGGAAAAAAGGTTGAATCCGCCGAAGCTGCGGGAGCTGGCTTTGCCCTTTTCCCCGTCGAGGCAAATCAAAAATGTGGGGCAGCGATACTCCTCTGCCAGTCGGGACGCCACTATACCCACAACACCCTGATGCCAGCTTTCGTCAGCCAGAACAATGGCTGCTCCCGGAGGATTTTTGGCAAGCTGTGTCACCGCTGTTTTGTAGATGGAAGCTTCCACTTCCTGACGCTGCCTGTTCAGAGCACAAAGGGCTGCGGCATAGTTGGCCGCTTCTTCGTCGGTTTCCGAAAAGAACAGCCCTGTTGCCAGTTCTATCTGACCCATTCTGCCCGCTGCGTTGATTCTGGGTGCCAGCGTAAAGCCCACAGAGGAAACGGACAGGGTCTTGCTGTCTACGTTGGCTTCCTTTATCAGCATTCTGACTCCGGGGCGTTTGGAATTCTGCAAAGATGTGATGCCCCGTTTTACAAGAAAACGGTTTTCGTCCAGCAGAGGCATAACGTCTGCTACGGTGCCAAGGCATACAAGATCGCAGTACTCGTCTACCAGTTCGCTCAGCCTTTCGGGTCCGGCGATGGCACAGGCCAGCTTGAAAGCCACGCCAACACCGGCAAGGGACTCAAAAGGATACTTGCTGCCGCTTCTGTGGGGGTTCACCACGGCTACTGCATCGGGCAGGTCATCTTTGCATTCATGGTGATCGGTTATAACAAGGTCGATACCCAAATTTGAGGCATAGGCAGTTTCCTCGACGGCTGTTATGCCGCAGTCCACCGTTATGATAAGGCTGACTCCGTCCTGATAAAGGCTGTCGATAGCCAGGGTGTTCAGCCCATAGCCTTCCTCTATTCTGCCGGGAATATAATGGCCGCATTTTGCGCCTTGTTTTTGAAGAAAATCAGTAAGCAGACAGGTGGCGGTTATGCCGTCCACATCATAGTCTCCGTAAACGACAATGTATTCACCGTCTGCAATCGCCTGTTTTACTCTTGCTGCCGCTTTGTCCATATCGGTCAGCATCAGCGGGTCATTAAGTTTCATCTCATCAGACAAAAAGTCCCGGGTCTTTTCCGGCGTGTCCACTCCGTGGCTGCACAGTACAGCTGCCAAAAGAGGGGAAACGCCCGACCGAAGCATTTCGTCGTATCTTCTTTCGTCGTATCCCGCTACTATCCAATTGTCGTATTTCAAAATTACACTTCCATAATCACTACATTTTTATTATCAAATTATTATATCAAGTTTTGTGTATAATAGCAAGAATAATATAATAATGTATAGGAAAAGGACGATATCCTCGGATATCGTCCTTTAGAGACTGTCAAAAAAGTACCGTCAATGTCATTGCGAGGAGCGAAGCGACGTGGCAATCCGTACTCTCCCGCCGGAAAGGTAAAAGTATGAACGGATTGCCACGCCATCTTCGATGGCTCGCAATGACAGGTTTTGTTTTCTTTGACACGTTGGGATTTGCAGAGCAAATCTTCTTCCTATTTACGGTCTTTTTTTCTGAATATGTACGATCTGAACAGAACCACGGTCAGTATCGCCATAAGTACGATGAGGATGACGAGGGTCAGCCATGTCCAGGTAAGGCTGCGGGCAACAAAGCCCATAAGCAGCAGTATGGGGAAACCGAAAACGATTGCCCAAAGGTTCTGATATATCAGGTTGGAGGCAGCGGGAGTTTCGTAAAGAGGATCGATCTCTCTCAGCAGTATAAGTCCTGTGCTGGCAGTGCCGGTAAGCATGCCGTACATTGCCAGAAACTCCTCGTTTTCGTAGTCCTTGAACAGCTTTTTGCAAACAAAGCGTATGTAAAAATAGGTGGCAACAGCGCCTGTGCCGCAGATAAGCAGCAGCGGAACGATGAATTCGGTGTGCTTGAAAGCAGACAGGTCGATAGCGGCGATGGACGCCACCACCATAATGTCGAACATCAGGCCGGATATACGGTTGAGCAGGAAGTTGTTGGTGTACTGACGCTTGGCAACGCCGGATTTTTTCAAGGCTTTCAACACAACCTTGACAAGCATGGCTCCCAGCAGACCAAACAGGAAGTTGAAGCCCCAGATAAGCGGCTTAACGGTGTTTTCGAAGAAACCGCCGAGAGCGTCGAAGCCTTTGGTCATATACCACATGGCTGCAAAGGCAAGACCATATGCAATGAAGATAAGACCAAACTGGGCTGTCAGCTTGTCCAGCGATTCGGAAAGAGGAATTTCGCCCTTTTCGGTGATAGATTCGGCGGAAAGGTCTTCCATCTCGTCGGCATTTATGATGGACGGATCGATCTTGCCCTGTTTGCGCATACGGTTAAGGTGAAGCACACCGCCTGCACTGGCGGCAATGAAACCGAGAGCAGCTACGGACAGACCGAAACTGGTGCCGTTTTCAAAGGCAGGATACTGGGTATAGGTTTCGTAGATGTGGCCCCAGTTATATGCCTGACCGGGACCCTGACCAAAGCCCATGGGCAGCAGGATACCTGCGGCGGCAAAACTGCCGATGGCATAAAACAGAGCCAGCGAAATAATGATACCCACAATGGCCTGAACCATGTATGAGGTTACCGTTGTAAGACCGGTGTTTAGTACATCGCCTTTTTTGCCGGCGAGTTTTTCGGTTGAACGCAGGCTCATGGCAACAACACCAAGACCAAGACCGTGATAGGTCAGGGCTTCAAGAGTCAGCAGATTGAACATGGACTGGCCGACAATGGCTTTATATATCCAATCTACAAAAAGCACAATAAAGCCTGCCAGAACAGAACTTGGTATGAGGGATTTTCGCAGGAACCCGATCTGACGACGCAAAGCGTTTGCCAGCATCAGAGAACCAAACAGAACAGCAAGAACAACGACGAATGACCAGACTTCAATGTTCCAAAAGTTTTGTGAACCGGTCATGGGGAAACCTCCTTTTATCATTCAAAAATTTATTTAAACCGCGGGATACAGAAAAAGACCTAACCCGGGGAAATAAACGAAGAAAGAGATTTTTGTTTTTGTCTTTACTTTACGCTGTCGCTGAGGTCGTGGAGCATTTTACGGAAAAGATCCAGCTCCTCGTCGGAATATTTGCCCTCCAGCGACGAAACGGCATCGGCGATGAACTGACTTCTCATGTCAAGGTAGCCAAAAAACTTGTCGGTCACCTGAAGATGGAACTCACGCTTATCGTCTGTGGAAGGAAGCTTGACAACGTAGCCTTTGTCGGACAGGCTGTTGATTTTGTATGTAGCGTTGGGCTGAGATATGCCAAGGTATTCGGAAAACTGCTTGATGGTAGGCTCGTTCAGCAGATAAATGGCATCCACGGAAAAAGCTTCCGTTGCGCTGAGACTGCCGTCGCGCTCACCTACTCTGCCGAACAGGCTTTTGTAGTGCATAAGGCGAAACTTTTTGTAAAGATTTTCAACTTCCCGATACAGCATTTTATCAGCTCCCAATTGTTTAAATATTTTAAGTAAATTATATTGAATTCAAAAGAAAAAGTCAACGAGTATGGTGCTAATTATGGGTTAAAGGTTGAAGGCTCAAAGGTAAAGTTTTGATAAACCGGCGTTAACTGTTGCGGACAAATGAACCTATACCTTAACAAAGCAACAACCGATTGCTGCTTTGAGTTCAATGTTTTCAACCACGCCCAAATAAACGGTGCCAAATTTCCGCTTGGGGCAAAACGAATCTTTATGCAATTTGACGAACATAAATATTCAATATCCTTGAAAATCGCCGCCACTTTGTTAATTAAAAAATTAACACTCTTTTTGCGGCGCAAAACGGCAAAATATCAAGGTTTTCACAAAAAATTAGCTTTATTTTTTCAGCAGATTATGGTATCTTAAGTGCAACTGTTTTGAAAGACTATCCGCACAATTATTCATAAGCCGTGTTTTTCGGAAAACTTTGTGCGGAAAAAGCGAAAGGAATGATTATCGGAATGAAGGTCCAATTCACAGAAACCGTACTGCGTGACGCCAACCAGTCACTTATCGCCACCCGCCTGCCTTACAGCAAGTTCGAACCTATTCTCGAAACCATGGATCAGGCCGGCTTCTACTCTGTGGAGTGCTGGGGCGGCGCAACATTTGATACCTGCCTGCGTTATCTGGACGAAGATCCCTGGGAAAGACTGCAGAAGATCCGCAAAAAGATGCCCAACACCAAGCTGCAGATGCTGCTGCGCGGCCAGAATATACTTGGCTACAAGCATTATCCCGATGATGTGGTTCGTGCATTTGTACGCAACGCTGTAGACTGCGGTATCGACATTATCCGCATTTTTGACGCACTTAACGACCTGCGCAATCTTGAAGTTGCCGTGGACGAAACCCTCAAACGGGGAGCTCACGCTTCCTGCGCCATTTCCTACACCACCTCCCCTGTCCACACGCTTGACAACTATGTCAAATTGGTCAAGGATATGCAGTCCATGGGTGCCAACTCCATCTGCATCAAGGATATGGCAGGCGTTATGAGTCCTCAGGAGGCTTATGCACTGGTTTCTGCCATTAAGGGCAGCGTAGATCTGCCCGTTATTCTCCACACTCATTGCACTACAGGCCTTGCTTTCATGACCTGCCTTAAGGCTGTTGAAGCGGGAGCCGACGTTATCGACACAGCTATTTCCTGCTTCTCCGGCGGCACCAGCCAGCCTGCCACCGAAACACTGGCCTACGCTCTCAAGCAGCTGGGATATGACGTGGACGTGGATACCGCTGTTCTGAAGCAGATCAACGATTATTTCAAGCCTATCCGCAACGAGTGTCTGGAATCCGGCCAGCTTGACCCCACCGTTATGGCCACCGATACCGACGCTCTGAACTATATGGTTCCCGGCGGTATGCTGTCAAACCTTATCTCTCAGCTGAAAATGCAGAACGCTATGGACAAGTTTGACGAAGCTCTTGCAGAAACTCCCAGAGTAAGAAAAGACCTGGGCTATCCTCCTCTGGTGACTCCCACCTCTCAGATCGTGGGCGTTCAGGCTGTCAACAACGTCCTTGCCGGCGAACGCTACAAAAATGTCAGCATGGAGGTCAAGGCATACCTGCGAGGCGAATACGGTACTCCTCCCGGAACCGTCGACCCCGAGCTTATAAAGAAAGTTCTCGGCGACGAACAGCCCCTTACCGGACGCTACGCCGACACTCTTGAACCCATGGTGGAAAAAACTGCCGCCGAACTGGGCGACAAGGCTCGTGACGAGCGTGACGTTCTCAGCTACATTTCCTTCCCTGTTCTGGCAGAAAAGCATTTTGCAAAGCGCAAGGAAAAGGAAGAGCGCACCAGCTCCTACAGCATTGTAAAACTTGAAGACTAAGCGAAAAATAAGTTTTCACTTCTCCGGGTTTTTCTCTTGCGGTCAAATATGACCGACCGCATTTTGCTTCGCAAAACCGATCAAAACCCGACAGAGTCAGGTAAAAGGTTGCAGGTGAATTCGTAAATAGAACCCACTGATCCCTGCTTCCTGATCCCTGACCCCTACTAAAACGAAAGGAAAAGTCATTGCTATGGCAACTTTGGAACATATGAGCCTGGCAGATAGTCTGCTGGTCTCCCTTCTTGGCATATGCGTTGTCTTCTTTGTGCTTATCCTTATTAGCTTTTTTATAAGGATAATCTCCAAAATTTTGTCCGTCGGCGCCAAAAAAGCTCCTGCAGCTGCCCCGGTGGCAGCTTCCGCTGCTCCCGCAGCACCTGCCGCTGACCCCAACAAAGTTCCGGCTCCCGGTTCTCTGGGCGAGATAAAGCTGTTCGACGTGGACGATCAGACCGCTGCCATGGTCATGGCCATCGTGGCCGACGAACTGAAAGCTCCCCTTAATGAGCTGCGGTTCATATCTATCAAGGAAAGGAAAAAGGACTAATGAAATATCTTGTTTCTCTCAACGGCAAGGATTACGAAGTTGAGGTCGAACGCGGCGAAGCCATACTGATAGATGTTCGCGATACTCCCGCACCTGCCGCAGCTGCTCCCGTGGCTGCAGCTCCTGTGGCTGCTCCCGCTGCCGCACCTGCCGCTGCTCCCGCAGCACCCGTAAACGGTACTCCCGTTACCGCCCCCATGCCCGGCACCATCCTTTCCGTAAAGGTCACCGCCGGTCAGGCTGTAAAATCCGGCGACCTTATCTGCACTCTGGAAGCCATGAAGATGGAAAACGAAATTTTCGCCGGTAAGGACGGCACCGTAGTTTCCGTTTCCGCTTCTGTGGGTAAAGCCGTAGTTTCCGGCGATGTGCTGGCTGTTATCGGCTAACGGAGGGCGTATATGGATATTATTGCAACATTAAAGGAACTGTGCCTGACTTCGGGTTTTGCAACCATTTCTGTCCAGCAGCTTATAATGCTGGGTGTAGCTGTGGTTCTGCTTTACTTAGGCATAGTCAAGCAGTATGAACCGCTGCTGATGATCCCCATTGCTTTCGGCATGCTGCTGGCAAACCTGCCGCTGGCAGGTATGACTGACGAAGGCGGCCTGTTGTACTATCTGAGCAAAGGCGTGTCGTGGAATATTTACCCCTGTCTGATTTTTATGGGCGTAGGTGCTATGACGGACTTCGGCCCGCTGATAGCCAACCCCAGCAGCCTGTTTTTGGGCGCAGCAGCCCAGCTGGGCATTTATGTGGCGTTCACCGTTGCCAATCTGTTGGGATTCTCCCCTGCCGAAGCCGCTTCTATCGGCATTATCGGCGGAGCTGACGGCCCCACCGCCATTTTCCTGACCAACAATCTGGCTCCTCATCTGCTGCCGGCTATTGCCGTTGCCGCCTACTCATACATGGCTCTTATCCCCATCATTCAGCCTCCCATTATGAAGCTGCTGACCACTGAAGAAGAGCGTCAGATAAAGATGGAACAGCTGCGTGAGGTTTCCAAGACCGAAAAAATCGTTTTCCCCATTGTTGTAACCCTGTTCACAGCACTGCTGCTGCCCTCTGTGGCGCCGCTGCTGGGCTGCCTGATGCTGGGCAACCTGTTTAAAGAATGCGGTGTTACCGACCGCCTGTCCGACACCGTTCAGAATGCCTTAATGAATATAGTCACCATTTTCCTGGGCACCAGTGTCGGCGCAAAGGCAGTAGGAGAAACTTTCCTTCAGTTTTCCACCATCAAGATCATCCTGCTCGGTCTGTTTGCTTTTGCTTTCTCAACCATTGGCGGATTGCTGTTAGGCAAGCTGATGTGCAAGCTCACCAAAGGAAAGATCAATCCCCTTATCGGCAGCGCAGGCGTTTCCGCCGTTCCCATGGCTGCCCGGGTTTCCCAAATCGTTGGCCAGAAAGCCAACCCCTCAAACTTCCTGCTGATGCACGCCATGGGACCCAACGTGGCCGGCGTTATCGGCTCCGCTGTTGCGGCAGGTTTCCTGCTGACAGTGTTTGGATAAAAGCATATAAAAGCTCTGCTGTTTTTACAGCAGAGCTTTTTCAGTGTGTCAAAGACCCTTTATCACGTGCTGCACGCAGTGCGGCACCAATGTTGCATCAGTTGTTCTTAACTCTGAACCAATACTCGTAGCTTTCTTCGTAACCCAGACCGTAATACAGCTTTCTTGCGCCGAAATTATCAGCCAGAACCTGCAAATAGGCGTGATGGGCTCCAAGCTCCCTGCCCTTTGCCATGATGGCGGAGCAAATCTCCCCGCCAAGACCACGGCGGCGGCATGAGCTGTCTACAAAAATGTCGTACAGACCCACGTAACCACGCTCATAAACGCCGAGACCACAGGCGATAATGCGTCCGTTTTCAACAATAGAGGCCGCCTGAATAGGCATGGCTATGTTTTTCAGCATTTTGAATGCGGCTTCACGCTGAACGGGATCTGTGGTGCCGTTCATATCAAGAAAATCCGTCAGCCAGTCATCGGTCATGACTTCGCTGACCACTGCAAGACCGGTGGTTTTGGGTGGATTCTGCTCAAGATCGCAAACAAAGATGTTTCCCCGGCGCATTTCGGCGTAACCGCGCCTGTCCAACTCGGCATTGACAGTGTCCCGGTCAGTCATACCGTCATGGACTTTTATCATGGGCGGCATGTTTCGGACAGTGTACAGATTTTCCACATGATCTATCTTCTCCGCCGCAGGCAAAGTTCCCTCATACATAGGGTTGGCACAGTTTACACGCAGAGTGAACCCGCCGCCGAAACGGACGCTCCAGCCGTCGTACATAACGGTCTGCAAAGCGGGGAAAGCATTGGACTGCAATTCTTCAAAAAATGTATAGTTCATGGTATTTCTCCTTTAACCTTACACCTGTAACCTTTAACCTGAATTAATATACTGCAAAAAATTAGGGAATACAAGCAAATATAACTTGTAATTACAAATAATGTGGCTATAATGTAAATATAACTAAATAACTGGCAGAGTAGGTCTGTGCGGGTCTTATCCATTTGGATATCCAGTGCCGGAGGGACGGGGAGTTGTCCTTCGGACGAAGTGTATCGCCGTGCGCAGACCGCATCCCGCTGCTGCATGACGTCTGATCTGATTATGCCGCCATGTGGCAACTGCCCATGGAGGTTTTTCTATGTCCGAACTGAAGTTTTTACCCCTCAACAGTGCCGAATTCTGGCAGAGGTCTGCCGGGGAATTCAAAAGTATCCGCACTTTGTGTATAGCTGCGCTGTTTGTTGCTCTGCACACCGTTCTGTCCATGTTTTACATACCCATTTCCCAGAGTCTGCAAATACATTTCACCTTTATTGCAGACATTATCTGCAGCATCATCTGCGGTCCGCTGGTGGGTATCCTCTGCGGCGTAGCGGCAGACCTTATTTCCTTTATGATGCATCCCGAATGGGGCTTTTTCCCGGGTTATACCCTGACCTGCGTGCTGACCTTCGTGGTCTACGGCCTGTATCTGTATCGCCGCAGGCTGAGCATACTCCGGGTGCTGCTGGCAAGGCTGACTGTGAACCTTTTCATCAATGTTGGTCTTGGCTGCGTATGGAGTTCCATGCTTTACGGCAAGGGATATTATTACTATTTTGCCACCTCTGTGGTAAAAAACCTTGCCATGCTGCCTGTTGAGGTAATTGTCATGTGCGTTGTGCTGCGGCTGCTGCTGCCTGCGCTGACAAGCCTGAAACTGATACCGCCCCAGAAGAAGCTGCCGATTATAAAATAAATGTGATTTACGAACAATCTTTGTTGCCACATCGTAGGGGCGGCGTTTCGCCGCCCGTGGGCGACCAAAGGTCGCCCCTACTTTGCAATGAATTTTTAAAAGAGGAGAAGAATACTATGATTTCCATAGCCAGTGATCACGGCGGATACGCCCTGAAAGAAGAAATTAAAGAACTGCTGACCTCCAAAGGTCTGGAGGTCGAGGATTTCGGATGCCACAATACCGAAAGCTGCGACTATCCCGATTTTGCGGAAGCTGCCGCCGAAGCAGTGGCTTCCGGCAAATGCGAAAAGGGTATAGTTGTATGTACCACCGGTATAGGTGTTTCCATCACCGCCAATAAGGTCAAAGGCATACGCTGTGCCCTTTGCTCCGACGCTTTTTCCGCCGAAATGACCCGCCGCCACAACGATTCCAATATGCTGGCTATCGGCGCAGGTGTTGTGGGCAAGAATCTTGCCCTGCGCATTGTTGAGACCTTCCTCAACACCGAGTTTGAAGGCGGCCGCCATCAGCGCCGTGTAGATAAGATCACCGCTATCGAGAACAAAGGAGAATAAGACATGACTTCTCACAACAGTGCCAACCCCGGAGATTTCGGCAAGACCGTGCTTATGCCCGGCGACCCTCTCCGTGCAAAATTCATTGCAGAAACCTTTCTTGAAAACGCTGTGCTGGTAAACAATATCCGTGGAGTCCAGGGCTATACCGGCTATTACAAGGGTGTAAAGGTTTCCGTTATGGCCAGCGGCATGGGCATGCCCTCCATGGGCATTTACAGCTATGAGCTGTTCAACTTCTATGATGTAGACAATATCATTCGTGTGGGCACCACCGGCGGTATGCAGGAAAATGTCAAGGTTCGTGACGTTGTTTTCGCCATGGGCGCCTGCACCGATTCCAACTATGCCGCCCAGTATAAGCTGGCAGGCACCTACGCCCCCATCTGCAGCTGGGAACTGCTGACCGCTGCCGTAAAGGCTGCGGAAGAAAAGAACGTGCCCTACCATGTGGGCAACGTGGTGTCCAGCGACGTGTTTTACGGCCCCGCAGAAGACAACGATAAGTGGACGGAAATGGGCGTTCTGGCAGTTGAAATGGAAGCTGCCGCTCTGTATATGAACGCCGCCAAAGCAAAAAAACGTGCCCTTACCGTTCTGACTGTATCCAACCATCTGCTCACAGGTGAAGAGACCACTG
Source organism: Oscillospiraceae bacterium (assembly GCA_015068245.1). GTDB lineage: Bacteria > Bacillota > Clostridia > Oscillospirales > Oscillospiraceae > SIG469. The sequence goes on along the minus strand of SVKU01000020.1, from coordinate 7,088 downwards.
CCGAAGAACGTCAGCACACCTTTACCCAGATGATGGAAATTGCACTGGAAACCGCAGCGGCATTTGGATAAGACCGGGAATCATATCCGGGATGTCGAGGACGCCATCCCCTACAACAAGCATCGTTTGAAAGCAATTATGTAGGGGGCGGCGTCCTCGACGCCCCATTTTCTGAAAGGCTGAGTGTGTATGGATACAAAAAACCAAGTCCTTACCTTTTTGCAAAAATACTCCATGGCCCCGGAGAACATCGACCTTCATAGCTGCACCATGGCGTTTTGCCGGGAACTTCAGGCAGGACTGGAAGGGAAAGAATCGTCCCTTATGATGATACCCACCTATATTTCTCCCCGTTGTGGCAGCCTGGTGGGAAAAACCGCCATCGCCATCGATGCCGGTGGCACCAATATGCGCACCGCGCTGGTAAGCTTTACCGAAACCGGTGCGGTTATCAGCGACTTTGAGCTGTCTCCCATGCCGGGAACAGAAACCCGTATCAGCCGCCGGGATTTCTATGACGCTGTTATAGCCCGAATCGAACCGCTGGCAGGCAAGGCTGACAGCATCGGGTTTTGCTTTTCCTACCCTGCAGAGATCCTGCCCAACAGGGACGCCCGGGTGATAAGGTTCAACAAAGAAGTCCGGATAGATGACAGCGAAGGCATGATACTTTGCGCTCCGCTGAAAGAACGGTTTGCAGACAAGGCTTTCGTGGTGCTTAACGATACCGTGGCTGCTCAGCTTGGCAGCGACTCGGGACTGGCAGCCGACATAGGTTTTATTCTGGGTACCGGCACCAATACCTGCTACTCCGAAAAGGGCGAGAACATCAAAAAACTGCCCGGCACTACCGGAAAAATGATAATAAACACCGAATCCGCCGGGTTCGACAAATTCCCCCTCGGTGAGTTTGAACGCAGGTTTGATGAAACCACCGCAATACCCGGCGACCACCTTTACGAGAAAGCCGTTTCCGGTGCCTATCACAGCGGTATTATTTATCTTACAGCTTTACAGGCAGGTAAAGACGGTCTTTTAGACAGCAAGACCCTTGCCGCAATTGAAGCTTGCGGCGGTTTTAACGGGGTTGAGGTGGACGAGTTTGCCCGAAACCCTGACGGAAACGGAAAAATCGCATCACTTAGCAGCACGGAGCAGGACAGAGAAGTGCTGTATCACATCGTGGACTGTGCCATGGAGCGGGCTGCAAGGCTGGTCACCGCCAATCTGGCAGGCGTCATGCTCCAAGCAGATCTGGGGAAAGATTCCCCTGCGGTCATCTCGGCCGAGGGCTCCACTTTCCTTAAATCTTTCCTGCTTCGTCCCAAGGTGGAGCAGTACATAAAAAGCTATATTGAACAGCAGCTGGGCAGACGGTGCGTGTTTGTCACCGGCAGAGATGTGAACCTTGTGGGTGCTGCCGCTGCTGCGATTATTGCTGGGAACTAAGAAGAGACTGAAAAGAATCACAACTGTCATTGCGAGGAGAAGCGAAGCGTCGACGTGGCAATCCGTATAAAAACGCTGTCATTTCGAACATCGCTGAAGGCGATGGAGAAATCCCCATCTTGCTATGCAACGGATTCTCACGTCGCTTCGCTCCTCAGAATGACACTTATGACGTGACGTTATACCTCGCAGGGTCACGGCTGTGGGTCAGCTTGGCTGACCCGGGTGACATGCCTGTTACGCACCGACTACCTTATAACACCGTAGGGAACGGTCTTGACCGTTCCGAAAACGGGGCGTCGAGGACGCCGCCCCATACGGCGAACAACGTGACGCATTGCTCCGTAGGGGCGGATATTATCCGCCCGCCGATTACGCACAGCGTGACGTAACCACGCCGTAGGGCGGGTAAAGTTCGCAAAGCGAACTTCGTTAGGATTCGGCAATGCCGAATCCTTGGGCTTCTGCTCCCGCCGCCAATCACGCACGGCGCTTGCGTCGACGACGTAGGGAACGACGTCCTCGTCGTTCCGCTTTGGGCTGTCGAGGACGCCAGCCCCTACAACGCACAACGTAACGTATCACACCGTAGGGTCACGGCTGTGGGTCAGCTTGGCTGGCCGGGTGACACGCCTGTTACGCACCGACTACCTTATAACACCGCAGGGAACGGTCTTGACCGTTCCGAAAACGGGGCGTCGAAGACGCCGCCCCATACGGCGAACAATGTGACGCATTGCTCCGTAGGGGCGGATATTATCCGCCCGCCTGTTATGCACAACGCAACATATTACCCCGTAGGGCGGGTAAAGTTCGCAAAGCGAACTTCGTTAGGATTCGGCAATGCCGAATCCTTGGGCTTCTGCTCCCGCCGTCAATCACGCACGGCGCTTGCGTCGACGACGTAGGGAACGACATCCTCGTCGTTCCGCTTTGGGCTGTCGAGGACGCCGGCCCCTACAACGCACAACGTAACGTATCACACCGTAGGGTCAGGTTGTGCCGTGACTGTCGACCACACTCGCCCTCTCAGTCAAAAACTTGGTTTTTGCCGGCTCCCCCTCTGGGGAGCCAAGGTGCATAAGGTCAGCTAAGCTGACCCCTGATCCCTGATCTCTAACACAAAAATCCGCTGCAAAAAGGGAGTTGGTCATAGGGATATGACCAACTCCCGGAGATATAGATTTGCGAAGCAAATCTGTGATATACGCCGATGGCGTGTGATATAGGCTTCGCCTGTGATATATTTTCTGCGAAAATATTGATGAAAAGGACGATATCCGAGGATATCGTCCTTTTAAATTCAAATCATCACGAAGTGATACGTCAACATGCCGCAGGCATATATCACATTGCGTCAGCAATATTTCACATTTCCGCAGGAAATATATCGCTTTCCCGTCAGGGAAAATATCATTGGAGGTTGCGAAAATCCTTTTCGCAACCTCCTAAGGCAGCGGATTTTTGTGTTTAGGGATCTATCTTGTCATAAATCTGTCGTATGCGGCCTGCTTCAGTGCCACCAGTTCTTCCAGACCCATGGAGCTCATGGTGGGCTGGAAAGTATCATAATAGTAGCTCAGAGGTTCGGTTCCGGTTACCATCTTGATAATGGACTCGTTGGAGTAGGTCAGCATATCGCCGGACTTTTGTCTGTAGATATCGTTCTCCTCGGTGGTCAGAGTGCCGTAATAGACCAGCTCTTCGGTCTTGTTGTAGCACCAGATATCATAGCATTCCAGCATTTTTTCGTTGTCGGCGGTACGCAGAGCCTTTTCCTTGGAGTTGACGCCGCCGGGGAACAGGTTGAAGAAAACGGTCAGTGCCTGTTCCTGAGACAGTCCATCGGGGTTGTCGGTAATAAGTTCGGTGTAATGGGGCTTGCCGTCATCGCCGTATTCAAAGGTTTCGCCTTCGTTGCCCCATGTCAGCTTGAACTGACCTTCCTGAGTAAAGGTGTAGTCCAGCACACGCAGAACCAGCTCGGGATCCTCGCACTGGGTGGAAATGCCGATGCCCATCTGGTTGGCAACAGAAGTTACGGTTCCGCCGTGGTTGAGTATCTGATCCTCTGTCATGCGGATATCGTAAGTGGCTTCCATGCGGAAATCCGGGTCGGCAGCCTGGGACTTGTATGCGTTGGTCAGCATGTCGGCTACGCCAACAAGAATACCGGTGTTGCCGCTGAGAATGTGCTTTTCACGCTCCCAGATCATGCCGTTGGTGAAGAAGTCATGGTCGATAAGACCTTCGTCATACCAGCCCTTCATCATAACCAGAAAATCGTAGTATTCGTCGGTCTGATAGGGGCAGAAAACCTCGCCGCCTTCACGGACGCTCCAGGGAAGATCAAAGCCCATAGCATCGGTTACGAAGCCGTAGCCGGAGGTGAAGCAGGAGTTGTTCCAGATGAATGCAGCATCAATAAAGAATGGAGCAGAGGGGTTGAATTCGGATTTGAAAGCCACCAGAACATCGTGCATCTGATCATAGGTCATGGGCTTTTCCATACCCACCTTTTCCAGCCAGTCGGCACGGACAACAAAACCGTCGTTGGAAACGGGGCTGTAACCGGTGACCGTTACAAGGTGACCTTCGTCGGAAGTCAGCTGCTTGCGGAAGCTGGAATCCATGTTCAGGTAGGAGTTGTAAGCGGGAGCGTACTCGGGGATCCACTCGGTCAGATCGTAGCAGACGTCGTCTTCCACAACGGCATCAATGCCGCCGGTGACATAGTTCTGGGGGGATTCCAGCAGGTCGTAATACTCGCCGCCTGCCAGCATCAGGGAGAACTGAGTGGAGTATTCGGTGGAAGCGTGGAACTCGAATTCCACGTTGCAGACTTCCTCAACGGTTTTAAACGCCAGAGAGGAAGTGGGGTCGCCGTTCATCAGTATGTTAGTTTCGCTGCGGCCGGTCATCATACCGGTAATGGTGCGGGTTTCCTCAAACACGGGGTAGACACTCATGTCCACTACGCCGGGTTCCGCAGGAACCTCTTCCACAGGAGCTTCCTCAGCCGGGGGTTCTTCTGCAGGAGGAGCTTCTTCCGCGGGTGCGGATTCCTCAACGGCAGGAGCTTCTTCCACAGCAGGTTCTTCCTTGGCGCAGCCGGCCAGCATTGCCAACAGCATTGCCAGTGCCAGAAGCAGGGTCAGTAATCGTTTTGCTGTCATGTTCTTCATCCTTTCTTTTATATTCAATATTTTCAACCATAAATATTATACCATTTTCTTCACAAAACGCAAATACTTTTCTTTGTTTAAACACAAAATGACCCCGGAGGAGATTCTTTTGAATCCCTTTATGTGGGCTGTCTGAGTTTTTATAACCTGAGGTTATACCTAATAACAAATCAGCATTTCCACAATTTTGAAACCGGGTTTATAATGTAACCATAAGCAATATACACAAAAATATTCCGAAAGGAGCGAGCGTATTTTGACTACATTGCAGCTCACGGAACGGTTTGAAGACCACCGTGAAATCAAAAACCTTATGGGTAAGTACGTATCTTCCCTCCTGCTGAACTGGGAAGGCAAGGTTTACGACAGTTTCTGGAGCAAGGCCGACGATGTCTGCCTGGGCTTCAACAATGGCTACTACAAAGGTGCCGAAGCAGTTAAGGGCTATTACGAAGCCGTTGCTGCCGCCACTGCCGTTAAGGGCAAAGTTCTGCAGAAGATCTTCCCCGACGAGCTGGGCAAGCTGTCCGACGAAGAACTCTACGGCGTTGGCCCCTTCGAGGCCAAGCCTCTGACTTCTCCCTACATCATTATTGCCGACGACAGAAAGACCGCCAAGGCTCTCTGGATGAGCGCCGGCTACAACATCGACGTTGAGACCTGCGGTCCCGTGGGTCACTGGTGCTGGGGCACCTTCGCTGTCGACTTCCGTCTGGAAGACGGTCAGTGGAAGATCTGGCATCTGCTGTACACTCTGGACGTCAACAACATCGGCGGCCAGGACTGGGCTGCAGAACCCGTGCCTTACGAAGATCTGCCCGAGTTTGCAGAAATCGCCGACATCGTTATCCCCGAACCCAACGTCAAGCAGGAAGTCCGTAAGCTCTACAGCCCCGACAGACCTTTCACCAAGCTGCCGCCCGTGCCTGTAGCTTACGCCACCTTTGCTGACACCTTCAGCTACGGTATATAGGAAGGAGGCCGAATAATGAAAGAATTTAAGCGTTCCGCTCAGTTTTTTGAGGCCTTTGAGCCTGTAAAATACAAAATGCCCACAAATCTCAGCGACGACGAAATGATCCGTCACGTCTGGGACATCGAAAACGTCCGTAACCTTATGAACCTGCGCAGCTACTATCATGCCAACGATATGCGCGCCGAAGAAATGGCCGACCTGTGGGTCGCCAAGGAAGAGAACAAGCAGTGCGCTTCCTACGGCACCAACTGGGGCTACTATTTCGGTTATGACGAGGTCAAAAAGTGGTATGTAGACGAGCACGCAGCAAAGCGCGCTCAGCAGCTTGAATGGGCCTGCAAGAACAATCCCGAGCTTGAAAACAAGCCCGAGAACCTTGGCTACGGCTGTATGCAGATGCTGCCCTACTCCACCTCCCTCATCAGAATTGCCGACGACGGCAAAACTGCCAAGGGTTTCTGGTATGTTATCGGCCAGCAGACCAACTATGAAGAAGCCGGTACCGCCCGTTCCATGTGGATGAACGGCCGTGTAGCCTGCGACTTCGTTAAGGAAGGCTCCGACGACGATGTTTGCGGCGGCTGGAAGATCTGCCATTACTTCGACTGCAACGACCAGACCTACCGTGCAGGCGAAAGCTACAGCTTCCCCACATATCCCGAACCCGGCGAAGATCCCATGGAAGTTGAATTCGGCGAACCCACCATCAAGATGATCACCCACAACGGCGCTTTCAACTACGCCGATGATTATCCTCCCATGCCCGAGCCTTATGCTACCATGACTCCCGAACTGAGCTATGGTCCGGCCGGTCACCCCAAGTTCCAAGGAGGTAAGAAATAATGAATAGAAATCTTTCTCTCTCCGAACGTATCCATAACTGCGCAGCTACTCAGGAAGTTGAGTTCTGCCATGCTACCCATACTTATTTCCATTCCAAAGCATGGTCCACCGAAGAATGGAGCCGCATCTGGGCACACGGCAACCCCGATATGTCCAAGTTCGACACCGCTTCCTGGGCACACGCTTTCGGCCGTATGAGAGGCTGGGATTCCGTTTGGCACGGTTCCGTCACTCTGTACGACGGCAAGGCTTTCCAGCGCTGGCTGAGCCTGTTTGACGAATTCCCCGAGGTCGGCGGCCTTGACCCCAGACCCCTGATGGAAGTTTCCATGCACACTCTGGCAACCGATATCGTTGAAGTAGCTGACGACGGCCTCAGTGCCAGAGCTACCTTCCTCACTCCCGGCAACATCGGCGGCGGCACCGGCGGCAAACGCCGTGTGGGTGGTCTGTGGGAACGTTACGGCGCCGACTTCGTATATGAAGACGATCGCTGGCTGTTCCTCCACGAGCATGTTTGCCCCGATATCGGCGTCGGCTGCGACAGCGGCAACGTCGGTCACGATAACTATGTCCAGAAGAAAGCCAGCAAAGAGCAGGCCTTCTATGGCGGCGGTGGTCAGTTCCACGGTGGC
>SVKU01000019.1 GCA_015068245.1 Oscillospiraceae bacterium | reverse complement strand
CAGCAAGTCCTCTGCCAAAGGAGTGCCTTTATCAACTTTTTGAAGTTCAATAGCTTCCATTTTCCGACCTCTCGTGTTTGTAAAGCTCTTGTTTTCCAAACTGATTATACCGCAAATCATCGGGCATTTCAATGAAATCGCGCAAAGCGCGATGAAATCCTCGTTTCACTCGGATGAAATCTGCTACGCAGACGAAATTAAATCCACCCATCCGGCGTCGAGCCGGATTTCATCCCCGAAGGGGATTACACCATCGAAGATGATTTCACCCACCCGGAAGGGTGGATTTAGTTGAAAAGAACCCACATTTGTCTACGACAAATGTGGGTTCTTTTCTGGTACCGGTGACGGGAATCGAACCCGTACAGGATTGCTCCCGAGGGATTTTAAGTCCCTTGCGTCTACCTGTTCCGCCACACCGGCATACTCTTTTCGGCTGAATTATAATACCATTTTTACCCGTCGGTGTCAATCCGATGCATGGGCTGTTGACTATTCCCGCAAAGGTCTGATAAAATCAAATTCACTGAAAGAAGGTGCAAATATGAACATCACCAATCTAATAAATACTCAGCGTGAATACTTTCTCTCAGGTGCAACACGCACGCTGTCTTTTAGGCTTGAAGCTCTGAAAAAACTCAAAGCTGCGGTTCAACGCCACGAATCCGATATTACAGAGGCACTGGGAAAGGATCTGGGCAAGCACAGCATGGAAAGCTATATGTGCGAAACCGGTCTTGTGCTGGAGGAACTGAGCTATCATATAAAACATCTCCGCAAATGGATAAAAGATAAGCGGGTCAAAACGCCGCTTGCTCAGTTCCACGGAACTTCACGCATCTGCCCGGAACCTTACGGTGTGGCACTGATAATGTCACCCTGGAACTACCCCGTTCAGCTTTGCCTTGAACCGCTGACCGCCGCCATATCCGCAGGCAACTGCGCCGTGGTCAAGCCCTCTGCCTATGTGCCACACACCTCCGCCGTTCTGGCAAAGCTTATTGCCGAAACCTTTCCAACGGAATACATCGCCGTTGTTGAGGGCGGTCGTGAGGAAAATCAGGCTTTGCTTCGGGAAAAGTTCGATTATATTTTCTTCACCGGTTCCGTTGCCGTGGGCAAAACCGTTATGGAAGCAGCGTCAAAACACCTGACTCCCGTTACCCTTGAACTGGGCGGCAAAAGCCCCGCCATTGTGGACGAAACCGCCAACATTCCGCTGGCTGCCAAACGCATAGCCTTTGGCAAGGTCATCAATTCCGGCCAGACCTGCGTGGCTCCGGACTATCTGCTCATTCACGAAAGGGTCAAAGACGAATTTGTTGTGCATTATAAAAAAGCTTTGGAGGAATTCTTCCCCGGCGGCGATCTGTCTGAGATGCCTGTGATGGTCAACGAAAAGCATTTCCGCCGTGTTGTGGGGCTTATGCAGGGTGAAAACGCAGTGATCGGCGGCGGATATGACGAAGTATCCCGTTCCATAGAACCCACGGTGCTTGACGGCATCACTCCGGATTCTCCCATCATGCAGGAAGAAATCTTCGGCCCCGTGCTGCCTGTGATGACATATACCGCCCTTGATGAGTGCATAGATTTTATACGCCGCCGACCGAAACCTCTGGCACTGTATCTGTTCACGGCTTCTGCCGACAGCGAAAAGCGTATTCTGAACAGCTGTTCCTTTGGCGGAGGCTGCATAAACGACACCATTATACACCTGACCTCTCCCGATATGCCTTTCGGCGGCGTGGGTGAGTCCGGCATGGGCAGCTATCACGGAAAATACGGCTTTGACGTGTTTACCCATTACCGCTCGGTCATAAAGAAATCCACATGGATAGATCTTCCCATGCGGTATCATCCATATACGGAGAGCAAACTGGGAATGATAAAGAAGTTTTTGAAGTAAGTAAATAGTTTAAATGCGCTGCGGATTGCTCCGCAGCGCATTTTTTAGGATTTAGGATTATTTTTCGAGATAACGTCCGTAGGCGGCTTCGTAGCCTGCACGGATCTCGTCAAGCTTCATGTTCTGGCAGCCAGCAACAAACTCTTCCCAAGCTTCATCGTTGAATGGGGTGGTCTTGCACAGCCAGCCGTAGATGGTGCTCTGTACATAGGTGTCCAGATCGTTGATGAGGGTAGTCAATTCTTCGCTTTCCTGAGAGTTCAGGCGGACAGAACCGGGAAGATTGAGATAAATGGCAGCGGCATTGTCGGTCTTGACAGTCCACAGGTCGTTAGCTTCCTTCTGGATGCCCTCTGCCACATAGTAGCTGGAGTTGGGGAACACATAACCGAAGTCGCGGTCACTGCTGTAAAGGGTCTTGTTGCCAAAATTGTAAACTTCGTTAGTAGCCTGGAAGAAGTCGTTGATATACTTCTGGCCGTCTTCCACATAATAGGTTTCGCCTTCGATCCAGCCGAAGTTGCAAAGCTCGGCACCTGCGGGGCTGTACATCCAGTCAATAAGTTTCATGGCGTTTTCGATGTCTGCGCAGGAAGAGGCAACAGCAATGCCGCCGCCGGAACTGATGAGGGGATAGGCGACCTCGCCGATAGCCAGCTGACCTTCTTCATAGCCTTCACGATGAACGGTGGGGCAGGGAACCAGGTCAAAGCCGTACTGCTTGCTCAGGGGAACAAGACGCTGACCAAGCTGAGAACAGGTGGCAATGCTGCCGTCGACGAACAGGGGGTTTTCCATATAAGTGTTGTATGCCCAGTCGGGGTCTACCCAACCGTTGTCAACACATTCGATGAAGATTTCGATGTATTCTTTGGTTTCGGGGTTGGTGGGTCCGAATACCAAGTCGCCGGACTGAACGTCAATCAGGAAAGAGGTGTCGATACATGCGCCGATAGCATCGGTAAAGTTTCCGTCCTGGATCTGGGCGTCAGAGGTGACAGCGCAGGGATACTTAACGCCGTTGTTGTGCATGGCTTCAAACACGGTCATCCACTCGCTGACGGTGGAGGGCATTTCCAGACCGGTGTCGATAAGATACTGTTCGTGAACAGTAAGACCGAGGTTGGTTTTTTCGGGCTCGGACAGAACCTTCATGAAAGCGCCGATATGGCCTTCGTCAGTAAGGACAACCTTTCTGTTGTCATCGTTGCCAAGAGCAAAGTAGGAGTAGTTGGGTGCGTATTCCATGCACTCCATCAGGTCAAGGTAAACGTCGTCTTCGATAGCTTTGTCATAGCCGCCGGGGTATGCGCTGGCGTTGGAACTGAGCATACTTTCGAAAACAAGATCTGTAACGTCGCCGGAAGCGACCATCAGGTTGTACTGCTCGGTACACACTGAATCGGCAGGCTCACGGAAGATAAGGTCAACATTGAGGTTTTCCTGCAGTCTCTGCCAGAATGGGAAGTCACCGCCGTCACGGGCAGGCATGGAGCCACCGCCGCCGCCCTGTCTGAGGGGATAGAATACGGTAAACTCAGGCTGCTCGTCAAAGAGCGGAAGCTCATAGTCCACCTGTGCATAGGCGGGAGCTTCTTCGACCGCTTCCTCTTCGGGAGCTTCTTCGGGGGTGCTTTCTTCCTGAACACCGGCAGTTTCTTCAACAGGTTCTGAAACTTCAGCTTCAGGAGCCGGTGCATCTTCGCTCTTGCCGCAGCCGACCATAACAGACAGCAGCATGGCAAAAACCAGAAGCATGACTAATAACTTTTTCATGTGTATTCTCCTTTGATTATATTTACGCTCCTTTGGAACGCATTGTTTTATTTAACCCCAGCAGGTCATAAAGCCCGAAACCGTGTCTTTGGTAAGCACGATGGCGTCAACAGGACATTCGGTGACGCACCACAGGCAAAGCTGACAGTCCTGGGGATATGTAACAACAGCTTTTTTGCTGTCTGCATCAAATCGAAATACGTCAGCAGGGCAGCTTTTTACGCAGGTTTTGCATCCGATGCATTTGACAGCATCAACTTTCTGAACAGCCATTATTAAACCTCCTTTTCGCCGGGGAACGGGAACGGATACTTTTCTCGATAGGGAACGTCCTTTCCGGGCTTCCACTCTTCGGGCAGCGGAACCTTTTCTATGGTCATTTCGCCGTTCTTTTCACTGATCTTGCTCCAGCAGAACCAGTTCTCGTCGTCTCTTTCGGGGTGATCCTCGCGGTAATGGTTGCCACGGCTTTCTGTGCGGAACAAGCCGGACAGCAGTCTCATCTCTGCGCTGAGTATCATGTTCTTAGCTTCGTGGGCAAGTCTCAGCTCATGGGCATCGTTTGCCTTTATCATGGGTGAGATGTGTTCTTTCATAAATCGTACAAGCGTCAGGGTTGCTTCCAGCCTGTCTGCCTTCTTTATGAAATAGACAAAGTAAGGCATCATGTAGTTTCTCAGCAGCTCGATGACCCAGTTGGGGCCAAAGCCGCCCACTCTGTTAACAGGCTCAAGCACATAATTCACAGCTCTTTCGATTTCAGCTTCACTGACCTCGGGCATAGCCATGCCGCGGGCTTCTTCCGCTGCGGCGTGGGCAGCAATGGTTCCCGTTACGGCACCGCCTTCGATGGCACTGCCGCCGGTGGAGTAAGCTGCACCGTTTTGCATATTGCCCAGTGCGTCACCGGCAGCAAACAGGCCGGGTACACTGGAACGGCACTGACGGTCAGCCGGCAGCAAGCCGTCGGCTTTTCGCAGAGACATACCGAGGGCAGAACCGCCAAAGGACTTGGCTCCACGGCTGATAATTGGGCCGTTACCGGCGTGGACTTCAAACTCAGACTGCAAATATGTGAACATATATCCAGAAACCAGATCGGAACGCTCGGAAATAAGTTCTCCGTAAGCATTGGTTCTGTCCTTGGGACTTCCGCCGCCGCCGGGACCACCGGCACCTTTCATGGGGCCGCCGGGCGCAGGAGCACCCATAGGCATTCCAACAGGAGGAGCTTCCCCTGCTGACCGCTGACCAACAGGATCAGCTTTGCCTTCTTTGCTGTAATGTGCATCTACAAATTCTTTGCCCAGAATTTCTGCTCCTGCACGATATGCCATGGCTTCACCGTCGCATGTCAGCTGCATAAGAGGTGGGTATCCGGTGGGCTTATAGCCGCAGGCACCCACACAGGAAATGGTGGTCTTTGCGATGATGACCGTAAGGTCACAGTTGTCGTTGGGCAGACCTACGGCACCCACGATTCTGCCGTCCTGTTTCAGGAAATCAACGATCATCAGCTGATCCATGATCTCAACGCCGACTTCCAGTGCCTTTTTGCGCAGCACCATTCCGTAGGCTCCGGCAGATTTGTCGAACTGGATGCCTCCGGGGCCCTTTGATCCGGGCTCGGATCTGTCTTCAAGAGTGCCGTCGGGGTTCTTTTTGAAAACACAGCCCCACTCCACCAGATCGAGATATCTGTCCCAGGAATCTTCCAGACATTTCTGTGTCCAGTATCTGTCGTTCAAATATTCGCTGTGGCGGTTTATGACCTCCATGGCTGCGTTCATATCGTGACCCCATTCGGGATTGAAGATCATAAACCCGTCTGCATAGGGGCTTTGACCGGATCTTCCCACATACCCCTTGTCTGCCATAATGACGCTGGCACCGGCTTCTTTTGCCTTAATGGCCGCAAAGCAGGCAGCAATGCCGCCGCCAATGACCAGAACGTCACAGGTTACTTTCTTTTTCAAATGGTTTCTCTCCTTTCATATTACATGCATGATTTATGAACGCTCATTCATGTATTTTCAAAAAAATATTGCGATTTATGAACGCTCATTCATTTTACGTGTTTTTCATACCCCACCTGAGGTGGGGTAATTGTTTTCAGTTGTTTTCCGGGCTGAACAAAGACAGTCCATTGAATGCCAGCAGCCACATCTGCTGTCTGTTCTCTGCAGTATCTTCCTTGATGCCGTCAGAGATAGCTCTTGCAAGATATGGAGTAATGTTTCTTACATAATATAAGAACGTCTTTTTTGAGTATTTGCCAAACAACCCGTATTTTTCATCCAGCTGATCAAGAAGCCGCCAGAGATCCTTTAAATACGGTTCATCGTGATCATGAACGGGAGGGATAGGTCTGTTCAGCTCTCTGAAATTACGGTAAAATGAACATTCTGCGGGATGTTCCACAAAGTAATTGAAGTATTTTATCCACAGCTTCTTGGCAGATGCCTCAAGATCGTCTTCCGGATCCAGTTCCATCCCGCTAAACAGACTGCCAATTTGCTTTTTGCAGTGTTCAAAGCATGACTGGAGGATATCGTCCTTACTGTCAAAATGGTTATACAGTCCCTGACCGAGGATGCCAACTTCTTTGCCTATCATATTGATGGTAACGGCAGGCAGGCCAACACGATGGGCGCACCTGATGGTAGCTTCAATTATATCCTGATGATTTACAGCCATTATGATGCACCTCCTCAAAAATGAATGACCACTCATTTTTGAATGTTAGCACATATATTTGATGCTGTCAAGTTTTCGCTGACAAATACCCCTGAACCCATACCTTTGACCCTCAACCTTACTTGACATTTACGACATAAAATTATATTATAGATAGGTTAGTAAACAGAAAAACTGAAAGGAATGATACCATTGGCAAAGTCTAAAGTCACCACCGTTGAAGAAGCTATCAAGACTTATTGCTTCGACGGCATGACCGTACTTCTCCCCGGTTTCGTTAACGTCGGTGTTTCCGAAGTCCTCATCGAAGGCCTTATCGAAGCCGGCATTAAGGACATCAGCGTTATTTCCAACAACACTTCCGTTCCCCATCGCGGCATCGGCAAGCTGGTTGACGCTAACGTCATCAAGAAGATCACTGCTTCCCACATCGGCAACAACGCTGTTGCTGTTGAAAAGGTCGTAGCAGGTGAGATCGACCTGACCTTCGTTCCCCAGGGCTCCCTGTGTGAAAAGGTCCGTGCAGGCGGCGCCGGCATCGGCGGCATCCTGACTCCCACCGGCATGTACACCCCCATGATGGACGGCAAGCAGGTCGTCGAATGGGACGAAGAAGCCGGCAAGTTCGTATTCCTCGAAGGCGAGATCGTTCCCGATCCCACCAAGAAGCGCTTCATTCTTGAACTGCCCCTGAGCGGCGACGTTTGCTTCGTCCACGCATGGAAGGCCGACAAGATGGGCAACGTAGTATACCGCCGCACCTCCCGCAACTTCAACGAAGCTTTTGCCACCGCTGCAAAGCATGTTATCGTTGAGGCCGAAGAGATCGTTGAGATCGGCGAACTTGATCCCGACGAGATCATGACTCCCGGTTTCGTAGTAGACGCCGTTGTTCAGGGCCGCACCCTGACCGAAGCATAAGGAGGTACTGATATGTCTTACAATCCCAAAGAACTCACCGGCAAGCAGCTTATCGCTTACCGTACCGCCGGCTTCTTCGAGGACGGCAACGTAGTAAACCTGGGCATCGGCATGCCCACCATGTGCCTTGACTATCTGCGCGAAGGCGTAGACGTTTGGGTAGACTCCGAGAACGGCGTTGTCGGTCTGACCGGCGCTCCCAAGGAAGGCGAAGTCGCCGATCCTAACGTCGTTGACGCCGGCGGCAAGGCTTCCATGCTCCGTCCCGGCGGCTCCTGCTTCGACAGCTTCCGTTCCTTCGGCTACATCCGCGGCGGCCACATCGATGCCACCGTTCTGGGTGCTTACGAAGTAGACGCAGAAGGCAACCTGGCCAACTGGATGATCCCCGGCAAGACCGCTGCCGGTATGGGCGGCGCAATGGACCTGGTTACCGGCTCCAAGATCACCATCGTTATGACCACTCATACCGATAAGGCCGGCAACCCCAAGATCGTTCAGAAGACTGCTATGCCTCTGACCGGCTATCGCTGCATCGACTACATCGTCTCTGAGCTGGCAGTTATCCAGATCACCGACGAAGGTCCCGTTCTTCTTGAAACCGCTCCCGGCGTCACCGTCGAGGAAGTCGTTGCCAAGACCGGCGCCAAGCTCATCATCCCCGAAACCGTGGGCTGCATGGCTTAAGTTAATTGAAAATAAAAATCCTGCCGTTTTGGCAGGATTTTTATTTTCAGGGGTCAGGGAACAGGGAGCAGTTACGCTGTCTTTTCCAACGTCAGTTGTACCGGCGTTCTAAATGACAATTCTTCCGAATTAAATGACATTTCAGCTTCGGTCGGAAACCTTTTTGACTAAAAACACACACAGTTGCACTTGACACTTTCACTTCTAAAGATTATTCTATATATTAGAATCGAACAGATTGCAGAAAATTATTGAAAGGAAATTGGATATGAATCATAAGTATGCAAAACTGCTGACTCCCCTGAGAGCCGGCAACGTAGTCATTCGCACCAGAATGGGTATGTCCAAATGTAATTCTCAGGAGCATCAGGGTCCCGAAAACTACCCCGCTGAAGGCACCATCAAATTTACCGAAGAGGCCTGCCGCAACGGTGCTTCCATCGTTACCATGCCTTCCATCAGCCTGCGCAGCATGGACCGTGACCTGGTAGCTGACGCCGCTTTGTTCCCCGCAAACAACGCTTTTGTCAATAACTACTTTGTCCGTCTTATCGACCGCGTTCACGCTCATGGCAGCCTGTGCATGGCACAGCTCCAGAAGCGCATCCCCAATGACCTGAGCTTCAACGACCCCACTCCCAAAGCGGGCGGTCCCGGCGGCCCCGGCGGACCGGGTGGCCCCGGCGGCCCTGGTGGACCCGGCGGTCCCAGCATGGGTCCCAGCGAAGCAATGATGAGAATTATCAATGGCTATACCGATAAAAACGGCGTTAAGCGCGGTATGGGTTCCCGCGGCAGCGGCGGCATCGGTGGTCCCGGCGGCCCCGGCGGCCCCAAGACCATGATGACCACCCAGCAGATCAAGGACTTTATCGAAGACGCTGTTCTGGACGTTATTGAGCTGAAGGCTCTGAGCATGGACGTTGTCAGTGTCGGCCAGATCGGCGACAGCTCCAAGGCCAACAACCGTACCGACGAATACGGCGGCAGCCTTGAAAACCGCTGCCGTGCAACCTCTGAATTCCTTGCAGCAATCAAGGAAAAATGCGGCCCCGACTTCCTTATCGAAATGCAGTTCTCCGCTTCCGACGATCCCGAACAGATCGAAAAGATGAAGATCTGGTCCCAGTGGGTAGACATTTATCATGTTCGTGCCGGCCGCAACATCGGAGAGCACCCCACCTCCTACATCTACAACGAGGAAGCACCTCCTTCTCTGGAATACACCAAAAAGCTGAAAGATGCCGGCGTTGATGCCATTATCGCTGCCGCCACCGGTTTCCAGGATCCCGCCGTTATGGAAAAGGCTCTGCAGGAAGGTCTGTGCGATATGTTCTATCTCGCCCGCCCCTTCAACTGCGATCCCGATTATCTGGAAAAAATCATCGAACAGAGGGGCGAGGACATCACTCCATGCCTCCGCTGCGATAACTGCCACAGCGCAATCTGCGCCGTCAACCCCCGTTTCGGTCTTGAAAACGTATATCCCACCATGTTCCGTCCCTCCAAGGGCGGAAAGAAAGTCGCCGTTATCGGCGGCGGCCCCGCAGGTCTGCGTGCTGCACTTACCTGTGCCGAAAGAGGCCACAGCGTAACCCTGTTCGAAAAGTCCGACAAGCTGGGCGGTCAGGCTATCCACGCCTACTACCTCCAGGAAAAGTGGGCTATGAAGCGATACATAGAATGGAACATCGACCAGTGTAAGAAAGCCGGCGTTGAGATACTTCTTAACACAGAAGCCACTCCCGATATGATCGACGGCAAGTACGACGCCGTTATCGCCGCTACCGGTGCTGTCCCCAAAAAGCTGGATATCCCCGGTGGTCAGGAAGCCCTCACTGCTATGGACGTATTCGGCAACGAAGACAAGCTGGGCAAGCATGTTGTTATGGTCGGCGGTACAATGACCGTTTACGAAGCTGCCATTTATCTGGTCAACTCCGGTCACGACGTAACCGTTATCACCCGCAGCAACCTTGGTCATGGCCTTGGCTGCCACGATGCAATGCAGACCATCGCTTATCTGGATCGCAAGTACAGCAACATCAAGCGTATCACCGGTGCCCAGATCGTTTCCGTTGACAACGGCGTTGCAGTTTACAAGAACAAAGACGGCAGCGAAGGCAGCGTAGCATACGACTCCATCGTTATCAACGCAGGCTTCCAGCCCTGTGTCGATGAAGCAGAAGCTTTCTTCGGCACCGCTCCTCAGTACTATGTTGTCGGCGACGCCGATGTGGCTATCAACTCCATCATGGGTGGCCAGAACTTCCTGTGGGAACCCAACACTCCCAAGGGCGGTACTATGCGTCACGCAAACTTCACAGCTTACATGGCTGCAAACAATATTTAAGCCCAATAAAAAAGAGGCCGCAAGGCCTCTTTTTTATTGGAGGGGGTAGGGTAGGATCTGGGATTTAGGGTGTATCACTAATCCCTATATCCTAACCCCTATGCAAGAAAGGCCCAAGTCCGTCATTGCGAGCCATCGAAGATGGCGCGGCAATCCGCTGCGTAATTGACGGACACAGCACGCTGTGTCCCTACGAGGCAGAACGTGCCAACTCCGGAAATCCACCCTAAATCCTAAATTCTAACCCCTAACCCCTATGCAAGAAAAAAACCCGGTCGTAAGACCGGGTTTTTTCTTGCATTTACGCCTTTGCGGCGGTAACTTTCTTCAGAACGAAGAGGGTTGCGATCATTACGACTATACCAAGAGGCAGACAGATCCATGCGTTCTGGATAAAGCCGGTGAAGATGTAGCACACGAAGCTGACGGCAGCCACGGTAATGGCGTAGGGCAGCTGGGTGGAAACATGGTTCAGGTGGTCGCACTGTGCGCCGGCAGAAGCCATGATGGTGGTGTCGGAAATGGGGGAGCAGTGGTCGCCGCAGACAGCGCCGGCAAGGCAGGCGGAAACGCCCACGATGAGCAGCTCGGAGGTTGCGGGGAACACGTTAACAACGATAGGAATAAGGATACCGAAGGTGCCCCAGGAGGTGCCGGTGGCGAAAGCCAGCAGGCAGGCAACGATGAAGATGATGGCGGGCAGGAAGTTGTAAAGACCTGCGGCAGCGCCTTCCATCAGACCTGCAACGTATTCGGCAGCACCCAGCATGCCGGTCATGTTCTTCAGGCAGATAGCGAAGGTCAGGATCAGCAGAGCAGGAACCATGGCGATGAAGCCCTTGGTGATGCAGGAGCAGGCCTCCTTAAAGGTGATGACACGGCGGGCAATAAGGTAGATGAAGGTGATAACAAGAGCGATCATAGTGCCCCAGGGCAGACCCAAAGAAGCGTCGGTGTTGGCGAAAGCGTCGATGAAGCTGGCGCCGTCCCAGAATCCACCGACATAGATCATGCCGATGATGCAGCAAACGATAAGAATAGCGATGGGGAGAATGAGGTCGATGATCTTGCCCTTTTCGTTGTAGTCAAGTTCGGTTTCATCGTTACGGATGTCGCCGGAGGTGAACAGGTCGCCCTTGGTCTCGGCGTTGAACTCATGGAGCTTCATGGGGCCGTAATCGAACTTCATGATGGCCAGACCAATAACGAAAACGAAGGTCAGCAGGGAATAGAAGTTGTAGGGAATAGCCTTGATGAACAGTTCCAGACCGGTGTAAACGCCTTCATCGACCATGCCGGAAACGGCGGCGGCCCAGGAGGAGATGGGGGCTATCATACATACGGGAGCAGCAGTGGCGTCGATGATGTATGCCAGCTTGGCGCGGGACATCTTGTGACCATCGGAAACAGGACGCATAACGGAACCTACGGTGAGGCAGTTGAAATAGTCGTCAACAAAGATCAGAACGCCCAGAACAAAGGTGGCAATGGAAGCGCCGACTTTGGACTTGATGTTCTTCTGTGCCCAACGGCCAAAGGCAGCAGAGCCGCCGGCTTTGTTCATCAGAGCAACCAGGATACCCAGCTGAACCAGGAACAGGAAGATACCTGCGTTCCAGGAGTCGGCCATACCGGCAACAAAGCCGTCTACTACCATGGCATTAAGGGTGGCTTCGGGATTGAAGTTGCCATAGAACAGGGCACCGGCCAGAATGCCGATAAACAGGGATGAATAAACTTCCTTGGTGATCAGCGCCAGAACGATGGCGATGATGGGCGGTACAAGAGACATGAAGGTTCCCACCATGGGGTTGGTGACTTCTTCAACAGCTTCGCCGTCGGCAAAAGCGGTGAGAGAAAGCACGCAGGCGAGAACGACGATGAGTGTCATGACCGCAAAGAGTCTTCTCTTTTGGTTATACATTCTTACCTCTCTTTTCTGTGTCCAAAAAAATACGAGACGCCTTAATCTGTAAGCGTCTCTGAAAAAGGGTATGTGCCGGTTCAGATAGCGCTCCACAGTAAGTGACAGTCCGGCATGTGTTTCATACCGGCCCAGCTCCGGCCATCAGGCTGACCTTCACTTCGGCGGCATTGCCTTTCGCTTTCCTGCGATGCCTGTCGCAAAATAGGAAAGCTACTTATCGTTGCCGCACCTCTATCGTTTTTTCGGACCATGTTTATTTGGATTAGGATAATCTTAGCACTGCTTTAGTGCTTTGTCAACAAAAAGTGACAAAAAGCACGGGCTTTGGGCGGCATCCGGGCAAAAGTTTGGTCAAAGCCATGGTTCGACAAAACTTCCTATTTACATATATTGGAAATAATGTTATATTATTGATGCAGCTTATCCAATATCCGAGCAACCAATCTTTATCCCACAAACCCATTCTGGCCCGTCAGGCAGTTTTTGCCCGACGGGCATTTTTTTGATAAATCCACCCACCTGCATGCTCAATATATGTGGTGCTAAGCCTTCGTCATTTTGCTTTGCAGAGTTTGATTTTTCGGCTTGGATATGATACACTTATTCAGCTATAAAAACAATTTAAGGTAGTGTTAACTTGAGCAAAGAAAAATCCATGATAAACGACCTGACTCAGGGCAGCGTTACAAAAACTCTGTTTACCTTTGCTGCACCGTTTATGCTGTCAAACCTGCTGCAGACCGTATACAATCTGGTAGACATGGTGGTCATCGGCCAATTCGTTGGCAGCACAGGTCTTTCCGCAGTTTCCATCGGCGGTGAGATGCTGCATCTTCTGACCTTTATCTGTATGGGCTTTTGTTCAGCAGGTCAGATAACCATTTCTCAATATGTCGGCGCAGGCGACAGAAATGCCGTCAGCCGTGTTATAGGTAATCTGTTTACCTGCATTTTTATACTTGCGGTCGTGCTTACCGCTGTGGGGATCGGCTGTGCAGACTG
Organism: Oscillospiraceae bacterium; assembly: GCA_015068245.1. Taxonomy (GTDB): domain Bacteria; phylum Bacillota; class Clostridia; order Oscillospirales; family Oscillospiraceae; genus SIG469. The sequence goes on along the minus strand of SVKU01000019.1, from coordinate 28,063 downwards.
GCTGCTGAGTATTATGAATACCCCTGCGGAAGCATTTTCTCAGGCCATGGACTATACTCTGGTGTGCTTCTGGGGCACGATTTTCATCTTCGGATATAACGTGGTCAGTTCCATACTGAGAGGTATGGGAGATTCCAAGCGGCCCTTTGTGTTTATTGCCGTGGCAGCGGTGATAAACCTTGTGCTGGATCTTGTTTTCGTTGCAGGATTCAAATGGGGCGCATGGGGTGCAGCCCTGGCAACGGTTATAGGTCAGAGCGCATCTTTCATCGGTTCCCTTGTTTATCTTTACATCAAGCGTGAATCCTTTGGTTTTGACTTTAAACCAAAAAGCTTTATCCCCGAATGGCAATATGTCAAAATCATTCTGCGGCTTGGTCTGCCCATGTGCTTCCAGTACTGCGCAATAATGATCTCTGCCCTGTTTGTCCAGTCTTACATAAACGCCTACGGTGTTGTGGCTTCCGCTGTCAACGGTGTGGGCAACAAGCTCAGCAGCGTTATGAGTGTGGTTACCAACGCCATCAACAATGCCGGTTCTGCCATGATCGGCCAGAACCTGGGCGCAGGCAAAACAAACCGGGTAAACCGCATCATCGGTTCTGCCATGACTTTCTGCCTTGTGGTTGCAACCATTCTGTCGGCGGTAATGGTCATCATGCCCCGTCAGGTGTTCGGGCTGTTTAACTCCGATCCCCAGGTGCTTGACATGGCAATGGAATACGTCCCGATTGCAGTTCTCAGCTTCTACGGTTTTGCGCTGCGTGCACCGTTCAATGCCCTTATCAACGGCCTTGGCTATGCGTCCCTTGGACTTATCATCGGGCTGATGGACGGCGTTGTGGCCAGAGTAGGTCTGGCGATATTGCTGGGTATTACCCTGGATCTTGGAATCCACGGTTTCTGGTACGGAAACGTGGCTGCAGGATACGTTCCCTTTGTTATGGGTCTTGTATATTACCTCAGCGGCAGATGGAAAACACGAAAACTGGTAATACATTGATGAGAATTACCATATAAAAATGATTCTGCATTAATAACTGAACCCCACTTCGTCGGCATTGCTGACGAAGTGGGGTTCGGTTATTATAACTTAGATCTGGCTTGCCACTGCCCAGGCTTCACGATAACCCTTGCGCAGGTCACCGCCGAACTCGGAGCAGTCGCCGATCATGTAGAAATCGGGAGCCGCATCGGAATATGCCAGAGCCGCATCGGAGTTGCGGTTCATGCCACCGGAGATAACAACATCGTCACATTCCAGAACGTGCTCATTTCCGTTGGCGTCTTTATAAACCACCTTGCCGCCGCCAACTTCAACCGTTGTGGCCTGAGTGATGGTCTGCAAATTGGGATAACGTGCCCATTCGGGAGAAGTTCCCATGGGAGAAGCGTTGGGACCTCTGTCTATCCAGGTCATGGTGATGTAGTGGGGATGGTTTGCATCGGGAGCCACTTCGCTCTGACGGGTCAGGGCGATGACGTCCTTGCCGTTCTGAGCCAGATGGATTGCGGTCTCTATACCGGACTCGGCTGCGCCGACAAGAACGATCTTCCGACCAAGCTCTTCTTCCTTGCCCCAGACCTGAGAGATAACACGGACATTATCCGCCATGGTGCCGTCCTCTTTGGTGATGCCCTTTATAGGCGGCAGGTTGGGAGTTGCGCCGGTGGCGGCGATGATAACGTCAAAGTTCTGAGCTTCAAGGTCGGAAGCTTCAGGTGCGCAGTTCAGAACAACTTTGATGGCACTCTTTTCAACCTGACGTATCAGCCAGTCACGATGGTTGCGGATAGGCCACTTGAACTTCATGTGGTCGGAATAGCTCAGCTGACCGCCCAGCTTATCGCTCTTTTCAAACAGAGTTACCTTATGACCCCGTTCTGCGGTAAACAGAGCCGCTCTCATGCCGATGGGGCCGCCGCCGATAACAGCGACTTTCTTTATCTTTTCAACAGGCTCAGTCAGACGTTTGACCTTTGTTTCCAGACCCATCTGAGGGTTGACGGAGCAGAATACCAGCCACGGACCCTTGAAACCTACGCCGTGGCACTTGTTGCACCAGATGCAGGGGGTAACGTCCTCGCCACGGCCTTCCTTTGCCTTTTTCAGCAGTTCCGGTTCGGCAAACAGGCCACGTCCTATGCTGATGATATCGCAGATTCCTTCTGCCAGATAGCCTTCGATCTCGTCCAGATCCTGGAAACCGCCGTTGATGGCAACTGCCTGCTTCACGCCGAGGGCTTTCAGCTCTCTTGCATAGTCGGTGACCTTGTGATCGCCAATGTGAGCAAAAGTAAAGCCGGTGGGATGGGACGCAACAACGTCACGCTCACGAATGGTGACGATGTCGATAAGACCCTCATACAGCTTCAGGGCTTCTGCCAGTTGGGCGGTAGTGTACTGATCGCACTCGCCGGCAACGATGGTCTCAACGAGGAAATCCTTGCCGAAAGCCTTTTTCAGCTTTGTAAGAGACTGGCGTTGGAACAGGGTGCGGCTTTCCAGAGTCTGGTTGCCGTATTCGTCCTCACGCTTGTTGCCGGGATTGGGCGCAAAGCTGAGCATGAAAGTTATCATGTCGACGCCGGCAAGACGGTATTCGTCCACCTTGGCGATCCATTGGTCGATAACTTCGTCCATCATTTCAACCGGCAGGGGTTCAAGCATTGCACCGCCGCCCACCATGCCGGGGAAACCGCGACCACGGCCGCCGTTAAGGGAATAGCCCTCGGGGAAATCCTGAGAGATCATCATGGTGACCTTGGAGCCGTAGAAATGGACGGCTTCCGTAAGCTGGTTGATGTAGTTCCATGTGCCGGGCTTGGAAGTATCAAACATGGGCATATGCAGGCTGTCTGCCAGACCGACAGTGTGCTGCAGAGGGTTGTTCCACTCGTTCATGTTGATGTAAGCCGCACCGGCTTTTGCAAGGTTTGCGTGGAAAGTTATGTATGCGTCGTTGGGCTGGTCTTCGTTGCCTACCAGAAAATGAACGGGTGCCACAGGGAAACCGATGCGGTTTTTAAGCACTGCGCCGTTGATTTTCAGGGGGGACAGAAGATGGGGATATGTTTTCTTCATTTTATTTCCTCCAAATTCAATATTTTCTGAATTCATTATAATTCTAACTGTTTTTTTGCAAAATTGCAACTGTATTGCTTCCGAGATATCGCTGGCCGGCATATTAATAAAACCTTAATGAATTTCCCCCTTTCATATTAATGGTATAGAGGGTATTATATTATCAAAATCAACAAATCAAAAGAGGTGCAGCGATGGACAGAACCACTATCATGAGTTTACCTGTGCACGAGGCATACGGTGCTGTGCGGCACGACTACTTCTTCAGAACCGACAGGGAGGCTTTCAACTCAATTATTGAACTGTCGGACTTTGCGAAAAAACAGGGCGTGAAGGCCATGCTGGATCGGGAATATCCCGACATCGGATCAAAAAATATAATCGTAAATATTATCGACGGAAATCCTTACGTTATCGACGGCAACCGTCACTGCGTTTCCCTTTTGATGGCGGATCCATACATAACCTTCGGTGATTTGGAAGCCTTATGCCCCGGGATCCTCAGAATATGGCACGCCGGTGTGGAGGAAGGCAAAAACTCTGCCGAAAATCCCTATGAGGTCTATATTCCCATAGATGTGGACATTTCCTCCGTTCCCGGAGCACATCGGGGCATAGATTATTTCAAGGATCCTCCTGCACCCACCAATATTGTACCGGGCAGTTTCCCGCCTGACAGCGAGCTTCTGCCGGAGGACGACAGAGGCTGCCGACTGTCCGATACAGTATCCCGTCTGCAGCGAATGATCCGTTTTGGCGAGGCTCCCCGTGAGCTTCCCGAGCAGAAGCCTGTTGAGTACCCCGTTGAGGGCGGCAACATTTACATCGACACCCGCAGAGGTCTTGTTGTTGAGTGCGACAAGTCTGTGACCAAAGCCGTTATCCCCGAAAGAATCGGCGATTTCGATATTATTGGCATCCACTTTTTTGCTTTTTCCAACTGCGCTCAGCTGGAAAGCGTAACTGTACCCGACAGCGTTGTGCATATCGGCAAAAGTGCCTTTTATGGCTGCGTCGGTTTAAAAGACGTCAGTCTGTCCGGGAATGTTGTCAACGGCGGTTGGGAAATATTCAGCCACTGCGACGGGCTGGAACATATTGAGCTGCCTCAGGGCATGAAAGAAGTTTATCCCATGATGTTCATGTTCTGCAAAAACCTCAAATCCGTTTACATACCGGACAGCGTAAGCTTTATTGCCTTCAACGCTTTTACATTCTGCGAAAAACTGGAAACCGTCCGTTTGCCGGCAGGTGTGGATATTTCCAATCAGGCTTTTTCCGACTGCGGAAGCCTTAAAAAGGTGTATTTTGAAGGCACCCGCAGTTGTTGGGACAGCCTGAATATGGGTTACGGCAACGATGCTTTGCGCAGTGCAGAGGTTATCATCGAAGGGGAGATGCAAAAAGCAGCCAATGTTGCAGCTTCTTCTGAGCCGGAATTCGAATACTGTCAGGGCAGCGGAGGATACGGCTCTGCCTCTCCGAATCTTCCGTGGCTGACTGCAGGCGGAACCATTTACATCGACTCCGTTAAGGGTCAGCTTCTGGACTCTGATCAGGATTTCAGCGGCAGCCTTAATATGTCCTCCATCCCCTGCGGTACCCACATTTGCGGCATCGGTCAGGACGCTTTCAATCGCCGCACAGGACTTTCGGACATACATTTTTCCGACTCTGTGAGCTTTATCGGTAACGCTGCCTTTTATGGCTGTGACGGCCTGAGCTTCGTTACCATGCCCCCGCGTCTGGAAATTCTCGGTGACGACGCTTTCGGCAACTGCAGCAGACTGCTCAGCGTTATTTTTCCCGGCGGTCGAAATAAGGAAGTAACTATCGGCGGCGGAGCCTTTGCCCGCTGCGAAAAGCTCACCTCCGTGACTTTTTTGGGGAACGTAAACAGCATCGGCGGCGGTGCGTTTTACGACTGCAAAATGCTTATGAGCATTACTTTCGGAGGTTCGCTCAAATCCATCGGAGCCCACGCCTTTTCCGGCTGTGACAGCCTTGTGAGCATAACCCTGCCTGACGATATTCAGCGAATAGAGGAGTCAGCTTTCGACAGATGCGGCAATCTTTGCCTGGTTCATTTCATGGGTTCCCGTGAGCAGTGGGAAAGAGTCTCTGTTGCTCCCGGAAACGAGATTCTGAAAAATGCAGAGATCTGCTTTTTGAACTGACAGAAAACACCGCAGCAAAACCGAAAACTGCGAACAAATCCAATCATTGGGCGTACAAACCATGGCAAAAAGCCTTTATCGGTTGACACAAACAACACATTTGTGCTACAATTCTTTGGGTTTCCACAGGAACCGACAATAATCGAAGAAGGTAATTAGCTATGCAACCCGGATACGATCCCAACGTAAGACACGATTTTAATTATTGGACAATAGACAAGTTGGTCAAGTGGAACAGCTGCGACCTGCTGGAGCTTTTTCATACACTGGACGCTCCCGATCCCGAAGAGATGAATGGTGAATTCCTCGTTCGCTATCCTCTGTACCGTGAAGAGGAGGTTCAGACCTTTTATTCCGACCCAAACGGCAACGGCCGCGGTTCCCATCATCTGGGCAAGGCGCTGAATCCCAATCTGCCTCACAAAGACTGCAACGGCGAAGGCTACAACTGGTGGCTGCGCGGCGGTAAGGTAGAGCGTTTCTCCCGCTTTGCATGGAAGATCGGTCCTTCCACTCTGGACGGACGTCCCGCACTGCTGGCTGACTACTGTTATTTTGATAACCTGTCCAAAAACGGTCAGATGGGTCAGCACGACGAAATGCGCCGTGTTAAGCCCAACCTGTATCTGTGTATTGCCTACGATAGAGTATGGCCCCGCCCCCCTTTCAAGTTTGGCTGGAACTTTGAGGAGAACCGCTCAAAAGAGACCGTATTTTTCCTCCATGGCCCCGTATTCCCCTGGCAGGGCGTGGATGATCCCGAAAAAGAGCCTGAAATGCCGTAAGGCAGCTGTGTAAATATGATGTATTGCCGACACAAAAAAGCTTCAAAGGACGATATCATTGGATATCGTCCTTTAGTTTTTAAATTATCACGAAGTGAAGCATCTTTGAAGGAAACGCTTCACTTTCCCGTCAGGGAAAATATCAATGGAGGCTGCGGAAAGAGATTTCCGCAGCCTCCATTGATGCTTTTTATTATCTTATACCGTAATTTTCGATAACATAGTCCATATCCTTGTCGCCTCTGCCGGAGAGGTTGATGAGGACAGAACCGTGTTCCATCTGCTGTGCCAGCTTCATGCCGTAAGCCACTGCGTGGGCAGACTCGATGGCGGGAATGATACCTTCCAGACGAGCAAGCTTGAAGAAAGCATCGATGGTTTCTTCATCGTCGATAACGTCGTACTTGACTCTGCCTATATCCTGCAGGAAAGCGTGCTCGGGGCCGGAGGAAGGGTAGTCAAGACCGCTGGCTACGGAGTAAACGGGAGCGGGGTCGCCGTTTTCGTCCTTCAGCATGATGCTGTTGAAACCGTGCATGATGCCCTCGGTGCCGTATTTAAGGCTGGCGGCATGGTCGCCCAGCTTGGGACCGCGGCCAAGAGGCTCGATGCCGTAAATATCAACGGGATCGTTCAGGAAGCCGGCAAAAAGACCTGCTGCGTTGGAACCGCCGCCTACGCAGGCAACAATGGCGTTGGGCAGATGACCGGTCATTTCGATAAACTGATCACGGGCTTCTTCGCCTACGACCATCTGGAAATCACGAACCATCATGGGGAAAGGATGGGGGCCGAGAACGGAGCCGATGCAGTATATGGCGTTGTTGTATTCACGGCTGTATGCGTCGAAAGCAGCGTCAACCGCTTCTTTAAGAGTCTGCAGACCGTGGTTGACTTCAATGACGTTGGCACCAAGTATCTTCATGCGGGCTACGTTGGGAGCCTGTTTTTTGATGTCTACTGCGCCCATGTAAATGTCGCATTCCAGGCCGAAGTATGCGGCAGCGGTCGCAAGAGCAACACCATGCTGACCGGCACCGGTTTCTGCAATGACCTTTTTCTTACCCATGTAGGAAGCCAGCAGAGCTTCGCCCATGCAGTGGTTCAGCTTATGGGCACCGCTGTGGTTCAGATCCTCACGCTTGGCATACAGCTGAACCTTGCCGCCCATGGCGTTGGACAGTCTTTCCAGATGGGATACGGGAGTGGGTCTGCCCTGGAATTCTTTTCTGATACGGCGCAGCTCGGCGATGAACTTTCTGGACTGGCAGATGGTGAAATAAGCCTCGGTGATCTCAGCCATGGCGGCTTTCAGCTTGTCTTCCACATAAACGCCGCCGTATTTGCCGAAAAAGCCGTCTTTATCGGGATAGTTGTTGAAATAAGTATCGAAATTTACATTGTTGAGTATCATGGTTTTTCCTCCGTTATATGTAATTGAAATCAGTATTTATGGGTCGGTGTTCTAAGATCTCAAGGGTCGCCATCGTTTTGTCATAAGCATATCGTTACCTCCGTGGCTGCCGGGAGGGTAAACAAAAACGCCCCCGACAGAATTCGACTATCTGCCAAGGACGAATAAAAACTTATCCGCGGTGCCACCTTGAATTCACGGATCGCTCCGTGCGCTTACGGGATACCTGCATATCCCCGGCAACTGACGTATGCCCACACGTTGCAGAATACTGGGCGCAAAACTGCGCTGTTGACTGCACCCTCAGCGGCCCATTTGACGACTTGTTTCTGCCCGGATCCCAGCATCCCGGACTCTCTGTGAGGCATGATCGCCTTTACTTCCGCTTCAACGGTTTGGTATTCGATTAACATACATTCTAGCACCGCAAACCCGCTTCGTCAAGAGGTTATTGAAAATTGCAAAAAGGACACCTCGAAAGAGGTGTCCTTGAATATGTTTCGACAATTAAGCTTCTGCTTTCCACAGGCTGTGGAGGTTGCAGTATGCGAAAGCGGCTTCAACTTCGTCACCCTCGCAGAGCATGAACTTTGCAACGGGAGGATCGTTGGGGGTGAGGAGCTTTCTCTGGTTGCCCTGCTTGGTCTGCAGAGAGATCCATTCGATGTAGTGCTCGGGGATCATGGGGTGATCAACTTCACCGACGGTTACGGTGACTTCGCTGCCGTTTACTTCAATAACGGGAACGTGCTTTTCGGAAGCGCCGTCGGAGGTGCCGGGTACCAGCTCAGCCATCTTCTGACCGCAGCACATTACAGGTACTCCGCTGGACTTGGCAAAAGCGATGATGTTGCCGCAATGATTGCAAATATAGAATTTCTGTTCCATGATAAATCTCCTTTTTTAATATTTAAGTATGTGATATAAGTATATTGCTTTTTTGTTGATTATTCAACGGTTATTTTCTCAAAATCTTCTGCGCCGTGCTTGCACCAGGGGCAGATGAAATCCGGGGGCAGTTCTTCGCCTTCATAAACGTAGCCGCATATTTTGCAGCGCCAGCCCGTCTTTTTTGCTTTTTCGGGCTTAGGCTTGATATGGGACTGGTAATATTCGTAGGTCAGAGAATCTGCGTCGGAAAGCACCTTTGCGTCCACCACATCTGCAAGGAACAGGGTGTGAGTACCCAAATCGGTGGCAGTGATAACCTTGCCGGAAATATAAGCGTTGGCATATTCGGGCAGGTAAATCAGACCGCTCTCCGTTCTGGGGAAGTTGTCTGCGTTTTCAAACTTGTTTACCTCTGCTCCGGACAGGAATCCATAGTGCTTGAAAACCTCAAAAGGCGTTTCAACGGAAAGGATATTGGCGTTGAAAAGGCCGGTACGAAGTATCATATCATGGGTGTAGTTGGTTTTGTTAACTGCTAAGGTCACTCGGTTGGGAGAAGTGGTGACCTGGGATACAGTGTTTACGATACAGCCGTTGTCCTTCTCGCCTTCTTTGGCAGTAAGAACGAACAGACCGTAAGTCAGTTTGTACATGGCCTTTTTGTCCATTTTTCAAGTTCCTTTCCGTTGTTGTTTTAATTTTACAGACCCAGCATGGACTCAATGGCTTCCTTGGACTGGACGCCTACGTTGGAAGCGATCACTTTGCCGCCGCTGAACACCAGCAGGGTGGGTATGCTGGCAATACCGAACTGTGCTGCAAGCGCTGCCTGTTCATCAACATTGATCTTTCCGACTTTGATTTTGCCTTCCTGTTCTTCGGCGATCCTGTCGATAGTGGGAGCCAGCATTCTGCAGGGTCCGCACCATACTGCCCAGAAATCGACAAGCACGGGAATGGGGGAATTGAGAACCTCGGACTGGAAGTTGGCAGAAGTGATTTCCATTGACATATTTATCATCCTTTCATCGCATTTGCGATTCGTTTTTCTTTATCATGGCCTCATTATAGCACCAAAAGTCTGATAGATATGTGACAATATCACATATCTATCAGAAAAATTTTTAAAAGCAGGATTTGGCTGCGGGAAAAAGAAAAACGCACCGCACCGGGGCAGTACCCGTCAGGACGCACAGCCTGAGCGGATAGCCCGAAAGAATGGCAGCAATACGGCCGGTTTGATTCTTAGTCGGCCAGTGCAGCGTCCATAAGGACGATGTCGAAATCCATCAGTTCACCGTTGCGGTATACGGTGAGGGTAATGGTATCACCGGCATGATAGTTGTTTTTGATCCCGTTCAGTTCGTCCATGGAAGTTATCTCCACTCCGTTGATCTGAACGATAACGTCGCCTGCTTCCATGCCCTTGGCATAAGCGTCGGAGCTGAACTGGACTGAGTTTACCAGCACACCGTTGGGAATTCGGTAATAGGCGGAGGCCTTGTCGCTTACATCGCTGCCGGTAATGCCGATGGCAGGACGACCGCTGACATAGCCGGTGTCTATAAGCTCATCAATGATGGGCTTGGCAAGGCTGATGGGGATGGCAAAACCAAGACCTTCCACATTGGAAAATGCGGAATACAGCTTCATGGTGTTGACTCCGATCACCTGACCGCTGCTGTTGATAAGCGGTCCGCCGGAGTTGCCTTCGTTCAGGGCAGCATTTGTCTGAATAAGGGTCAGCGTTCTGCCGTCCGTTTCGATGTCCCGGTTGATGGCGGAAATAATGCCGTTGGTCAGTGTGCCTTTCAGCTCAAGACCAAGAGGGTTGCCTATGGCGGAAACCTCGTCGCCCACCATGAGCAGGTCGGAATCGCCAAACTCAGCCGCAGGCAGACCCGTGGCGTTGATTTTGATAACGGCAAGGTCGCTCAGCTCATCGGCTCCGACAATTATGGCTCCGAGGATTTCACCGTTGCTGAGTTCAACGGTAATTTCCTGGGCACCGGAAATGACGTGGCAGTTGGTTATGATATAACCGTCCTCGCTCATGATGATGCCGGTGCCTGTGCTGCTGCGGTTGTGGCTTTCGCACAGAACACCAACCACCGATGGCTCTACCTTTTTATATATATCCTGCAAGGACATGGGGAACAGAGCAGGTGAGGAAATTGCCAGTACGGTTCCGTCGCCGGTGGGCGTTGCCGTAAGGGTGGATGGCTCTTCCGCAGAATTGTTTTTGCTTCTGTCGGGAGACGGCAGTTCCGGTACAGCGGGCTGTTCCCCCCGGGGGACAACCGACATTGACCAGCCGTTATTGTTTTGCAGAACCTGAACATCATAACGGAGGTTAAAAAAAGTTACCGCAGCAGCGATTACAAGAATAACCAGCAAAACATAAAACGGTCCTCTGAAGCGTCTGCAGTTTCGGCGGGGAGGTTCCTGACAGGTATAGTTCGGGCTGTCGTAATAGCTGCTGTAGGGATACCGGTTTTCGCTTTCAGGGCGGAAATCATCGTTGTTCATATGAAATCTCCAATTTGGATAAATATCTTGTTCTGTATATTCTATAACGATGTTGAGGTTTAGTGATTAATAAAATGTAAATTATTATTTAGGGGTCAGGGGTCAGGGTGCAGGGAATGCCTGTCATTTCGAGTGAGCCGTTCTCAGCGTGCGTCAGAGTGTCATCAGCAGGGAATGAAATGGCCGAAGAACCTTTGGTTTCCACAGACAGCAGTATCCATTTGGCAGGAAATATGTTATAATTATCCGGAAGAAAACCGAAAGGAAAGTTGAAAATGAAGTATCCCCATTTGTTCAGCCCTGTGACCATTCGGGGCAAGACTTTTAAAAACCGTATTCTTGTTGCTCCCATGGGAATAGAGGAGGACGACAACGGCGGCGCCATGACCCAACGGGGCATTGAGTTTTATGAGGACGTTGCCGCCGGAGGCTGTGCAAGAGTCTGTTCGGGCGAAAATGACGTAAGTCCCGGCACCGCTGTGCGCGGTATGTACCACTTTTATGTGGACGTTTCCGCTCCGGATTTCAAGGAAAGCATTCAGGCCTATGCCGATGCCTGCCACCGCCATGGTGCGTTGGCGTTTACATCATTCAACCATATGGGCATCTATATGCGCGCCATGGGCGGAGAGATGCCCGGAGGTCCGGGCGGTGAAGGTCCCGGTGGACCCGGCGGCGGAATGCCCATGTTCCAAATGCCCAAACGGGCAGACGGAACGCCCTATGAGATGCCAAAGGAGGTCAAAGGCCCCAGTGCCATGACCATTTGCGAGCCTCATGACGGCATAACAAAGTATGATTTCCGTGCTCCCTCCAATGATGGAAAGATAGTAGGAGAGTTTACCGAAACCGATTTGGAGCAGATAGCCGATGATTATGCCCACTGTGCCCTTGTATGCAAGCAGTGCGGCCTGGACGGCATGATAATCCACGGCGGGCACGGCTTCCTGTTTGGTCAGTTTGTGGCAAAGCGTACCAATAAACGTACCGACCAATACGGCGGCAGTGCAGAAAATCGTGCAAGGTTTCCCATCATGTGTCTGCAGCGTATCCGTGATGCGGTTGGTGATGACTTCATAGTTGAGCTGCGTTTTTCCGGAGAGGAGAATATCAACGCCATAAGCAAACGGGAATATTTGAAGGATACTCTCACGCTGGACGACACAATTGCCTTCTTCAAAGAAGTGGACAAACACCCGGGCTTGCTGGATATAGCCCACATTTCCGGCGGTGTTCACGTTGTGCCTGCTTTGAATACCCGTGTTACCGCCAACTCCTACTGGCCCATGGCCATGAATGTGGAGTGTGCAGCTGCGGTAAAGAAAGAGGTCAAAAACTTCCATGTGGCAGTGGTGGGATCTCTTGCGGATCCCGCTTTATGTGAGGAGATAATCGCTTCCGGCAAGGCAGATTTCGTGGTCATGGCACGTCAGCTGCTTATTGCCGACCCGGAATTTCCCAACAAGGCTCAGGCCGGGCTGGACGATGAGATAAACAACTGCCTGCGCTGTGTAAGCTGCCGCAGCAACGGTTATTGCTCTGTCAACCCGGTGGACTGGATGATTGACGACCGCAGCACTCTGCATATATCCCCTGCCGACGAAAAGAAAAAAGTTGCCGTTATCGGCGGCGGCATCGGCGGCCTGAAAGCCGCTGAGGTTGCCGCAAAGCGAGGACACCGGGTGGTGCTTTTTGAAAAGGAAAACCGACTTGGCGGTATTTTGAGATACGCCGAAACCGACTGCCACAAGCAGGATATCCATCGTTGGCTGGGTCACATGATAAACCGTGTCAAATCCCTTGGAGTCGACATTCAGCTGGGCGTTGAAGCCGATGCCGAGAGGGTCAAATCCGAAAATGCCGATGCTGTTATCGTGGCCATGGGCGGTAAACCGAAAAAGCTTCCTGTTGCCGGCGGTGAAAAGGCGGTGGACAGTCTGACTGCTTATCTGGAGCCGGAAAAGGTCGGCGAAACGGTTGCCGTTATCGGCGGCGGACTTACGGGCTGTGAAGCCGCTATCCACTGGCAGGGACTTGGTAAAAGGGTGACCCTCATAAGCCGCAGTGCCGAACTGATGCCCAGAGTAAAGGGTGACGGCCAGAACGTGAACACTCATCTTATCACCCTGCACGAGCTGGGGGTTAAACAGATAAAAGGTGTTGCCTGCAAAGAGGTCACCGATACCGGTGTTGTGCTGGAAGACGGAACCTTTGTTGAGGCAGCCACCGTTATCAACGCTGCCGGTATGTCAGGAAACGCCGCAGCTGCAGAAGAGTTCCGAAGCTGCGCACCAAAAATGTATATCATCGGCGACTGCCGTGAGGCGGGGCTTATTACCGATGCTGTCCGTGCTGCCTACGAAGCGGCCATGGAGATATAAAACAATTTATTGGAGAACACAAAATGAGCTTTACAATTCGCCCGGTCACTGTATATGACAGTGATGAGATACTTTCCGTTTACGCACCTTATATCACAGACACGGTGCTGACCTTTGAATATGAGGTTCCGACCAAAGAGGCTTTCCGCCGGAGGGTAGAGAGTGTACTGGAGTGCTACCCTTACCTTGCGGCAGTGGAGGACGGACGCATCATCGGTTATGCCTATGCACATCGGGCACGGGAGCGCAAAGCCTATGACTGGTATGCCGAGCTGTCGGTTTACACCAGACAGGGCTGCAGTAAAAAAGGTGTTGGTACAGCTTTGTACAGTGCGCTGATAGAGATTCTGAAGCTGCAGAATATCCAGGTGATAACCGCTGTTATATCGGCACCCAATCCTCCCAGCGAAGCTCTGCACAAAAAGGTTGGGTTTGTTCAGTCGGGACTGCATCCCAGAACCGGATTCAAACACGGACAGTGGCGGGATACTTTGTGCATGGATCTGCCTGTCACAGAGCGTGACGCACCGCCTGCTCCGTTTGTACCGTTCCCGGACACAGATATGGATACGGTTCTTGGTATCTGCAGGAAGTATTCGATATAACAGGCAAAAACTGTCATGGCGACCATTGACTGCGTCAATGGTCGCCATGACAGTGATATTTTACAGGTTGATGTCGTCCTCAAGGTCGTGGTAGTTGGCGTCGGCTGCACGGCTTTCTTCTTCCCGCTTGATCTCCCAGTGGATAAGGAAGCTGATGGCGCCGTGAATGACGATAATACAGCCAACAATGGCGATCTCGGAAAAAGTGCGGGTGACGGTAAGCCGCATGATCTCCGCTGCCAGTTTAAAGGACAGCACCACGTTGAGTTTTCTCGCAAAGGTAAGTACAGTGTGGGGCTTATGGGTAAAGTAGTTTATGGCAGCACTGACAGAGGCGAGTATAAGTATGACGGCGGCGATTGCTTCAAAAAGAAGTATGCTCCACTGCGCAGTCAGTTGAAGGATGTTTTCGGCAAATTCCATGTCGATTCTCCTGTTTTTGTTTTTTATACTATACCACAGGCACAGCCCCAACGGAAGAGGAAAATCTGTAACTTTTGAGTTAAGATTCTTCGCTATCGCTCAGAATGACAGGAGTAGGTTATGCGTGATGGTGCTGTGCGTGATTGTGGGCACGTTTTCAACCCGGTGATTTAAAACATCATACTTCTTCACTGTTCACTATTACTTCTTACTTCAAATAAATGCGCCCCCGGAGTTCTTCAGGCTCCGGGGGCTTTCTTTTCAATATCTATTCTTCGATCTGCTCCTCAGAATTGTTCTGAGAAACGTCGGGAGCAGCAAATTCGCCGAAAGGCGGGAATCCTTCGGGAAGTTCACCATCTTTAAAATCGTCTGGGAAACCTTCCGGTTTTTCGCCTTCTTTCAGCTTTGAAAGGTCGGGCATGTTACCCTTGCCTTTGGCACCCTTTGCGGGGAAACTGCCGGAGGGGAACTTACCGCTGAAGTTGCCGAAGTTGGGGAAACCACTGAAACCTGCGGTGGTTTCAACTGCCTCCTCTTCCTCAACGGCAGCGCCAAGGAACTGGCTGTTGTACAGGTCGTAGTAGAATCCCTTGGCCTCCAGCAGTTGTTCGTGGTTGCCCTGTTCGATGATGGTACCGTTGTTCATAACAAGAATGGTATCAGCATCACGAATGGTGCTCAAACGGTGGGCGATAACGAAACTGGTGCGGCCTGCCATGAGCTTTGCCATGGCTTTCTGGATAAGAACCTCGGTACGGGTATCGACAGAGGAGGTCGCTTCGTCCAGAATGAGAATGCTGGGATCGGACAGGAACGCGCGGGCAATGGTCATAAGCTGTTTCTGGCCCTGAGAGATGTTGGTGGCATCATCGTTGATGACGGTGTCGTAGCCATCGGGCAGAGTTTTTACAAAGTGGTCAACATAGGCAGCCTTTGCTGCTTCCACGATCTGTTCCTCGGTGGGTTCTCCCCTTTCGGGATTGAAACCGTAGCGGATATTGTCGCGGATGGTGCCGTTGAACAGCCATGCGTCCTGAAGGACCATGCCGATATGACCACGAAGATTTTCTCGGGTGACGTTTCGGATATCAATTCCATCGATGGTGATGGAGCCGCCGTCGATCTCATAAAAGCGCATAAGCAGGTTGACCAGAGTGGTCTTGCCGGCGCCGGTGGGGCCGACTATGGCAACCATATCGCCGGGTTTTACCTCAATACTCAGGTTTTCGATAAGCTTGGTTTCGGGCTTATAGCTGAAATCAACGTTCTCAAAGCGAATGACCTTGGGATCCACCAGTTCGGTGGGATTCTCAACATCGGGAACACCTTCCTCGGCGTCCAGTAGATCGAATACGCGTTCTGCGGAAGCAACGGTAGACTGGATTGTGGAAGCGATGTTGGCGGTCTGCATGATAGGCTGCATCAGCTGCTTGGAATAGGAGATGATAGCGGTAACGTCGCCCAGAGTCATGGTGCCGGAGATTACCTTCAAACCGCCGATAACGCAGATGACAACATAGTTCAGGTTGTTCAGCACGCTCATGGCGGGCATGATAATGCCGGAAATGAACTGAGCCTTGAAGCTGGACTCGTAAAGACGCTGGTTTTCCTTGGTGAAGCGTACAGCGGCCTCTTCCTGACGGTTGAACACCTTAACGATGTTGTGGCCGGTATACATTTCCTCGATCTGACCGTTCAGGTCACCGGTGGAAGCCCACTGCTCGGTGAAATATGCCTTTGCTTTCTTGGCAATGACCTTGGTCATCAGAATGCACAGGAAAACGGTGACAAAGGAAACAAGAGTCAGCAGTACGGAACGCATGAGCATGAACACAACTACGGCGACAACGGTGATAACGGCAGTGACCACCTGGTTCAGACTTTGCTGGAGGCTCATGGCGATGTTTTCAACGTCGTTGGCAACGCGGGAGAGGATATCGCCTCTGGAATGGTTGTCGAAATAGCTCAGGGGCAGTTTGTTCAGCTTGTGGTTGATCTCACGGCGGAAGTTATACACCATCTTCTGGGAAACTTCGATCATGGCAAACTGCTGGATAAGCTGGAACACAACTACGATGACGTAAATGAACGCTGCGAAAGCTACTATCCGTTTGACTTCGGCAAAGTCTATTGCACCGATGTCAAGACCGTTTTTGATAACGTCGATAATGTCTGCCAGAACGCTGGGTATGTAGGTGTTCAGCAGGGTGGAAGCGCCGGACAGAACAAAAGTTATGATTATAAGAATGAGATATGGCTTGAAATATGTGAGCAAGCGCAGGATAGAGGTTTTAAAGTTTTTGGGTTTTTCCGTCACACGGCCGATGCCCATGGGGCCGCCCTGGTGACGCTGGTGGCGTTTTTGCTGTAATTCCCGGTTTTCTTTTGCGACATCTTCATTGACTGCCATTTACGCCACCTCCTCTTCGCTAAGCTGAGACAGGACGATCTCGCGATAAACTTCGCAGCCTGCCATAAGTTCCTTGTGGGTGCCGATGCCTGCAACGTGACCCTGATCCAGGACGATGATGCGGTCGGCGTTCAGAATGGTGGAAACACGCTGGGCAACGATAAGGACTGCCGCACCCTTAGTTTCCTTTGCAAGAGCCTGACGGAGCTTTGCGTCAGTCTTGAAGTCAAGAGCGGAAAAGCTGTCGTCAAACACATAAATGTCGGGATGCTTTATAACGGCACGGGCGATGGCAAGACGCTGACGCTGACCGCCGGACACGTTGGTGCCGCCCTGGGATATCTCGCTCTGGAGTTTGCCGGGCTTTTCCATAACAAAGTCCTTGCCCTGAGCGACCTCGAGAGCGTGCCACATATCTTCCTCTGTGGCACCCTTTTTGCCGTATTCCAGGTTGGAGGCGATGGTGCCTTCAAACAGGAAAGCCTTCTGAGCAACGAAACCGATACGGTCACGCAGTTCCTTCTGAGGAAGGTCACGGATATCGATACCGTTGATCTCTATGCTGCCGGAGGTGACATCAAAGAATCGGGGTACAAGATTGATAAGGGTGGACTTGCCGGAACCGGTGGAACCAAGAATGGCGGTTGTTTCGCCGGCACGGCAGATAAAGCTGATGTCGTTGAGAACGGGGTTCTCGGCATCGGGATAAGCGAAGGTGACATTCTTGAACTCAATGGCTTCAAAGGGTTTGTTTTTAATGGGATCGTCCATGCCTTCCTCGTCCTCGGGAATGGTGGGAACCTGGTTCAGAACCTCGTTGATACGGCCGGCACAGGTCATGGCACGGGGGATCATCTGGAACATCATGGAGCACATCTGGATAGACATCAGTATCTGCATCAGATAGGTGACAAAGGCTGTCAGGTTACCGATGTTCATGCCGTTTTCAACACGGATGGCACCAAGATAATAGGCCACCAGAGTTGCAAAGCTCATAATAAGGGTGGTCAGAGGATGCAGCAGGTTCATCAGACGCTGAGCTTTGGTGGTAATGCGGTACATATCCATGTTGGATACGTCGTAGCGTTCTTCCTCTGCCTTGGAACGGACAAAGGCGCGGATAACGCGGACACCGGAAAGCTGCTCGCGGAGCACCTGGTTCAGCACGTCCACCTGCTTCTGCATTTTCTGGAACATGGGGTGGGTCAGCTTCATGGTTATGAGCATAAACACGAAGATGACGGGCACAACGACCACAAGGATCTTGGAAAGCTCGGTGTCCTGCTTCAGAGCCATAATTACGCCGCCGATACACATGATAGGAGCGGTGAGCATCATACGCATGACCATGCCTATCATCTGCTGAAGCTGGTTAACGTCGTTGGTGGTGCGGGTGATGAGGGAGGGGGTGCCGAATTTTTCAACATCGGCCTGGGAGAAGCTCTGGACTTTCATGAAGATGTCCAGCCGAAGGTCACGGCCAAAAGAGGTCTGCACTTTGGTGGAATAATAGGTGCTTCCCAAAGTGGCGGCACCAACCAGGATGGCAACCAATACCATCACGATACCCTTTTTCCAGATAAGAGGAATATCGCCCTTGATAATACCATCGTTGATGATGCTTGCGTTCAGGTCGGGCAGAAACAGCTCAGCCAGAGACTGGGCAGCAACGAGCGCAACGACCAGAACACAAAGCCCGATATAGGGCTTGAGGTACTTTGTAAAGAGTTTCATACGGGTGGTTCGTTCCTTTCCTTGTCGTGGGATTTCAGGAATTCAAAAAGATTGCTTTCAATCAGTTCAAGACATTCTGCCAGCCTGTCACCGGATTCGGAATCCATGCCGGCAAAGCAGTTGGCAATAAACTCATCGCATTCATCATCGGTGTGGCGATTGGCCTCTTCGCCTTTTTCGGTGATGTAGATTCGGGTGACTCGCTGATCGGACGGGTCGGGACGGCGTTCAATGAAACCGGCTTTTTCCAGCTTCTGAAGCATTACCGTGGCAGTTGCACGTTCGATCTTCAGTTCGTCTGCCAGCTCACGCTGGCTGAGTCCCTGTTTTTGGGAGATGGTTTTCAGGCAAACGCCCTGAGCGGGATGAAGCCCTGCTTCGGCAAATATGATCCCATAGCATTTGCGCTGAAGTTTTTCGATCATAGTGATCTTGTGGAACATTCGGGCGCCAAATTCTTCGTCCTCCGGCGGGGGTGGGGGTGCTTTGCCGTGGGGACCTTCGGGCATATGGTCGGGACCCAAATGAAAGGGTAAAAACAAGGTCCATCCTCCTTTTTTATCATAATGTTTTGTGTCATGAAAGTTAGCGAGCTAATTGTTATCGTCCTAACAATTAGCTCGCTAATAATATACTACATATATATATGATTGTCAAGTGTTTGACGGATTTATTTGGAAAAAGAACATAATTAGGGGTCAGGCTTAAGGGGTTAGGAATCAGGGGTACTGTCATAAGACGGTTTCACTAATCCCTTTCCGGCAGGACTTTTTATACTTCCATAATTACCGGCAGGATCATGGGATCACGTTTGGTTTTCTTGTAAAGATACTCCGAAAGCTCGGCTTTCAGGCGGCCTTTGATGGCGTTGAAGTCGGGTCTGCGGTCGTCGAGGCACAGCTCGATGGTGCTTTGAGCCAGCAGGCGCAGTTCTTCCATCAGCTGCTCCGACTCCTTGACGTAAACAAAACCTCTGGTGATGATGTCCGGGCCGGACATGAGCATGCCGTAATCGTCGATGGCGGCAACCACAACGATCATGCCGTCCTGAGCCAGGTGGCGGCGGTCACGGAGTACCACGCTGCCAACATCGCCTACGCCGTATCCGTCAACCAGTACGTTGCCGGAGGGTACGGAGCCTGCCAGCTTGCAGCTTTTTCTGCTCAGTTCAATGACACGACCGTTTTCGGCAATAACAATGTTTTCGTGGGCAGTTCCCACCTGCTCGGCCAGCAGGGCATGGAACTTCAGATGACGCTGTTCGCCGTGGACGGGAATGAAAAACTTGGGCTTTACCAGTGCGTGCATGATCTTCAGTTCTTCCTGGCAGGCATGGCCGGAAACGTGAAGGTCTGCCAGCTTGTCGTAAAATACCTCTGCGCCCTTGCGGTACAGCTCGTTGATAACACGGCTTATTCCAACCTCGTTGCCGGGAATGGCGGAAGCGGAGATAATAACACGGTCACCGGGACCGATCTCCACCTGACGGTGGCCGGTAAACGCCATGCGGTACAGGGCACTCATGGTCTCGCCCTGAGAACCGGTGGTGATGATAACGGTTTTTTCCTTGGGCAGCTTTTTCAGCATAGCCATGTCCACCAGAGTGTCGGCGGGGATCTTCATATAGCCCAGCTCGGTGGCCACACGAGTGGCATTTTCCATGCTGCGGCCGGTGATGCCGACTTTGCGTCCATAACGGTGAGCCACGTCGATGACCTGCTGCAGACGGTGGATATTGGAAGCGAAAGTGGTAACGATTATGCGGCTGCCGCAGTCCTTGAACAGTGCGTCAAAGCTTTCGCCCACCTTGCTTTCGGAGGTGGAGTAGCCCTTGCGTTCCACGTTGGTGGAATCGCACAGCAGAGCCAGCACGCCCTTTTTGCCAAGGGCACCAAGGCGGGCAAGGTCGATAAACTCGCCGTCAATGGGCGTGGGGTCGATCTTGAAATCGCCTGTGTGGACAACGGTGCCCATGGGAGTGCCGATGGCAAAAGCCACAGAGTCGGCAATGGAGTGGTTCACATGGATAAACTCCACGCTGAAGCAGCCTGCCTTGACAGTTTCGCCGGCTTCAACGGTACGCATTTTGGTTTTTTCCAAAAGACCGTGTTCTTCCAGCTTGATTTCAATAAGTCCGGCGGTAAGCCGGGTGGTGTAGATGGGTGCATTGACCTCTTTGAGAACATAGGGCAGAGCACCGATGTGATCCTCGTGACCGTGGGTGATGAAAAAACCTCTTACCCGGTCGCGGTTTTTAACAAGGTAAGTGATGTCGGGGATGACCAGGTCAACGCCCAGCATATCGTCGTCGGGAAAACCCAGACCGCAGTCAACGATGATGATATCGTCCTGATACTCGTAAACGGTCAGGTTTTTTCCTATTTCGTTAAGTCCCCCAAGGGGAATGATTTTAAGCTTGGATGCCATTAATTAAAAATACTCCTTTTTATGAGATAACTGTTATCGGATATAAGATAACATTTTATGTTTAAAAATATTAAAAAGAGCGCAGCAAAACCAAAGACACCCGTATTCCGGCTTCGGCCCCGTCACGCCGTTGCTGAAAATATCGTTTGTCTCTCAGATATGGCGGGCAGAGCCTGCTGCCCGTTTTGGTTGCGCCGGACACCGCCGCCCGGCTGCGCTATGACGTAGTATACCACAAATGTATGTAAAAGTATACATAAATTTGTCGGCAGGAAAAAAGCAGGGCAAAAAATTTGCCCTCTCACGAAGAGTGAGCGGGCAAAATAGAATATGTATTTTATCAAAAAAGGAGAAACTCGCCGTTTTCTTTCAGCTTGTCGTTGATGTTGGAAACGCTGTCGCCGTTGATGATGCCGTGCATTATGATGGCTTCCCTGCGAACTTTTGTGTAAAGCTGGGCATATCCCGACTTTTTCAGGATTCCCTGAGTTTCGTCCAGTGTTGCGGCAAGAGCGATGCACAGGCACAGAACCTTGTCTCTTGTGGGGGTGCGCCGGCCTGAAAAAATCTGATGGAGATATACTTCGCTGACGTGTGCTCGGGCAGCCAGTTCAGCCTTGGAGATGTTTTTTTCTTTAAATATCTCGTTAAGAGCGTCCTGCACATTTACGGTCTCAAAGTTATTCTCGTTTTGGGAAAGGAAACTGTCTAGGTCGCAGGCTGACATCAGCTCCTGATTCAGGTCGTCAGTATTCTTATAGCTCAAAAATACCACCTCACGGTTCGCGTTGAAAATTGTGTGTAATTTTTGTAAAATTTATATTACAATACTAATTGTACTATTTTTTGAGCGAAAAACAATATGCTCGGAGCATAGTTAGGGTGATAAAAATTTATACATTTCTGAAAAAATCCATAGATTCCCTGTTCGAAACCGAAAAACTGCTAAAGCAAAGTCCCCGGGGCAGCGTGCATTTGATTCGCCACAAAGCCAGCGGCAAAAAATATGTATTTCGCCAGTATGCCGGAAGCTGCGAGGTGTACAAAAAACTGATAGCGGTCAAATGTCCGTATTTGCCGCAGATTGCGGAAGCGGCGGAAGAAAACGGCCGGTCTGCAGTGCTGGAAGAATACATCAGCGGCGACAGCCTGGCGTTTTTGATACAGGGCGTACGCCTGACCGTTGACGAAACGAAGAAAATCATCACACATATCTGCAAAGCTCTTTGGGTGCTTCATTCCATGGGCGTTGTCCATCGGGACATCAAGCCGGAGAACGTAATCATCCGGGGCAGCGATGCCGTTTTGATAGATTTTGACGCTTCCCGAACATATAAGCCGGAGCTGGATAACGATACTCAGGTCATGGGAACCACGGGTTATGCCGCACCGGAGCAGTTCGGCATCAATCAGACCGATGCCCGGGCGGACATATATTCCCTGGGCGTGATGATGAACATTATGCTCACGGGCATGCATCCCACCAAAAAGCTGGCGTCGGGGAAAATGGGGCGTATCATCCAGAAATGCACAATGACCAGCCCTGATAAGAGATACCAGAGCGTTCTCCGGCTGATGGATGCGCTGTGATATTCCTGGAGAGAAGATGATGAGTAAATTTTGCAAATACTGCGGAGCCCAGCTGCCTGACGAGGCTTCATTTTGCCCGGTGTGCGCATCAAGTCTGGTTGAAAAGACTGCCGTTGAAATACCGATGACGAAAAAGAAGAGCCCTCTGCTGTTGGCGTTGACTCTGGTCGTTATCATAGCCGCTTTCGCGGTTCTGATGCCGGAGCGTGATGAGGCATCCGCTTCCCAAGAAACTCCTGCACCTACCGTAGAAACAACTGTGGCGCCTGTTGAGGAAACAACTACGGCGCCCGTTGTTGAAGAAGCTGTGGCGCCCGTTATTGAGACATATCCGGAATCCACCGAGGAGCTCCCACCGGAACCGGCTGTCGAGGCTGAATATGCTGTCGTCACATCCACAGGCAATTATGTGGAAGGCCTTATCGTCGATGGGTCAAGCCGCACTATGGGCGGAGGCTCCTCTGCGGGCGATCACATTCCCGAAAGCTGTTTCTGCACCGACCCAACTTCGCCCGGAGACACTTTTCTTGGTACGGAAGCCGCATACACTTCCCGGAACAGAGTTTTTTACAACACCATCGTGCAGCCCTGTCCCGGTTATATCCACAGCGAGAGTACCTTGACAGAGGATCTCGGCGGGGAATATGTGGATCACGAATTGGTGGAGTCCAACGGAGAATACTATTATAAGTTCACCGTTAAAGACGGCGTAACAGAAGATTTTACATACTTCGTTACATATACGATCATAGATGAACTGTTCGGCAATACGGACACAAGAAGCGTCGGCATTGCCATGAAGTTTTTACAAAACGAAAATAGCGGATCTGTCGAACCTTCGCCCGTAAAGGAAGCCACGCCGCCACTGTCACCGACTCCCGTGGTTGAAGAACCCGCAGCAGAAGCGCCTGTAATCAATGACAGCGCAGTGAATACCGCAGAGCCGGAAAACAGCCTGTGGTACACCAAAAGCCCGGGGCCGCGAAGAGAGTTCAGCGGAAACGCCGCTGCGCTCAAAGGTGATACCTGGTACTTTAAGTTTTACGAAACAGAAGAATCCGACACTCCCCTGGCAGGCATACTGGCAACCGACAACCCAAGTGTTATCAGTTTGACGCAGAACTATTACGGCGAATGGAATGCTGTAATGGAAGCCGCCGGCACCGCCACACTGACCTATATTTCAGACAGTGACGGCGAAATGTATTCAATGGATGTAACGGTCGTTGACCAGAAGCTGCCCTTTGACCCGGGACCTCCGGCGGTGGCTCCGCCCGCAAGTCAGATCCAATCCGGAAGCACCTATAATCTCACCTTTGACAAGTTTACGGTGCCGGTGGGCGGCAATTTCGGCACAGGAGCTCAAGGCCCCCACAGAATCGGCGTGTACAAAGATGGGATGCGGATAACGGATTTCAGCTATACCTTTGAAGATCCCGAAGCCTGCGAACTGTATATCGACAGCGAGGGCTACCTGATGCTGACCAATGTACTGGGCGGAGAATATCAACTGACCATAACCGTGGGCAGCGATGTGCTGAACTTCATGTGGGTCGGCGGACCCCGCAGAACCGAGGATACGGGTTACGATTCCGGCATTGCCCTTGGTTTTCTGAACTTCTACGTCACCCCCGGCGCAACCTTTGGCGGCGGAGGTTCGGCAACATATTACGCAGATGTGATCTTCAACGATATGCGCATCACCGATTACACCGTGGAAGTGGCCGATACCTCCGTGTGTACCATTGAGGTGGACGGCAACGGGCGCATGATAATTCACAATGCCAACGATATCGACGGAGATACCACCGATGTCAAAGTCAACGTCGGCGACAAAAAAGCCATGTTCACATGGATAGGATAGAATATGCCCGGACTATGCTCCGGGCATATTGTTTTCGCGTTTATAATAAGGTAAAATGACCGTATAGTGGCAATGTTATGTCAAATTCGATGATGTAAGGAGTTTGATAACGTGAAAACAAGAAACAGACTGCTGTGCCTTATATTGGTTCTGACCATGCTGCTTGGCGTCATGCCAATGGCAGGAGCGGAGGATGCAGAAAACGCTCTTTGGTACACCAACGGACCCAGTGAGCGAAGAGAGTTCAGCGGAAGCACCACGGTGAACAAGGGTGACACCTGGAACTTCAAATTCTACTATGGCACCGAAGCATCAAGTGCCGTCGTAACAAGTGGAACACTTGCATCAAGCGATTCAAGTGTCGTCAGAGTAACTCAGAATGCTTACGGCGACTGGGATGCCGCAATGGCAGCCGCCGGCACCGCCACACTGACTTTCACTCCAAATAACAGCTCCGGATCCTTTACGATGAATGTGACCGTAACCGAATCTGCTTCCGGTGAAGACACCGGAGACGACGTTGAACCATCAGACCTCTGGTACGCCGTTTCTGATGGTTCCGGCGGAGAAGATTCTCCTGTGCTGTTCACTTCGCTGACATCCGCCGTTGAAGGTTCCACACGCAGTGTTTACCTGTATTACGGCACTTCCGACAGCATCGGCACCGCCGAACGCTGCACCACCGGCACTTTTACATCGTCCGATTCAAGCGTTATCTCCGTCTCCGGACCTTCATCTGACTTGTACACCATCAGTTTCCTGAAGCCCGGCACAGCCACACTCACATACACTTACGGCGGCATGACTTTTGAAACAACCGTCACTGTAAAAATACGGGTTCCCGATGCATCTCTGTGCGACGCTGCCCCCGCAGACGGTCCTGCTTATCTGGGCTCTGAATTCACTTTTACCGACAACTACAGAGAGTTCTACTTTGCGGTAATCGCCCAATGTCCTCTTGTCATCAACAAGGAGGCCATGACCATAAACTCCGGTGCCGGCTATGTGGATGTGGAATATATTTCCGGTGACGTCAATTACTACAAGTTCACCGTCAATGACAACGCTCCCACTGACACCTCTTTTGTCCTTTCCATTTCCTGCGCCGTTTATGACAGCCTTATGGAAACAGACTCCGTTTTCAATCAGTCTCTTACCCTGAAATACTCTTCCAACGATGACGACGCCGGCGGAAACTATGAGGGCACCGGCAGCAATTCGGATCTCCCCGAAATCTACGATGGTAAGGCTCTTTATCTCGACGATTATGTTATCGGTTTTGGCTTTGACTCCGCAGTCGATGGCTCTGCTGAAAGTAATCTCACCATAAACGAGAAAACCTGGGAATATGCCAATAGCACCACCGTTGCCAAAGATGAAGCCAACGAGCGTTACCAGTGGCGCGACTTTACGGTATATGCTGGAACGAAGCACACCGATGCAGCGGGTTCGGAATACTATCTTGAAGCCCCTGCCAATAAAGTAACCGTCACCGTCAACAAAATGTGGGTTGAACTCAAGTCCGGCGATGAAGGCACCTTCAGCTGGAGTGACGACAAGTCCACCACAGTCCTGACCAAGGACGATTTTGGCACAGATGTCAGCGCATACCTTTATGTCAAAAATGGTTATGTGGGTGCAGGTCAGGTATGGGCCAATGTAACAGCGACCACCAACAACGGCAATACCGCAACCGGTGATATTGCTGTCAATATAAGGATCGAACGGAACGAAAACCTTTTCCATACCCGTCCTGCAAACGATACTACCGAAGATCTTAACGCGTTCCTCGCCGAACTGGCAGCAGATTATGACTTTACAGAAGAGATCACATACAACATAACCCTCGCTGCCACCACCTATGAGGGCACGATAGTTATCCCCCCCGAATTTGATGATACTCCCGGCATTTCGTTGAATCTGAACTTGTCAGGCACATCCATTGAGGGAACCAAGGTCAACGGCGGCATAGACCTTGACGGCTCATCTGTTTCCTGGATGAGTGATATAATTTTCACTGCAAACGAAAATGTAACAACCGATGCCGGTATAACTTCCGCCGTATACAACGGCAAAATAGGCCATATCAGTAACTGCTTCTTCCGTGGATACGATGTGGCTGTTGACGCCAGCGAAGGCATGATAAACCTTGCCCGCGACAACGTGCTGGTGGATAACGATGTTGCTTTCAGGATTGACGTGGCAGACAATATAGGCAATTCCCGAAACAACTGGACAGGCAACACCTTTATCAAAAACAGTACCGCCATCCAGATCCTCAGCTATAACGATTTCATCAGCCCCTACCATTTCCGAATCTGGGATTCCAACTTTATCGGCAACACCAAAGATTTTTACTTTGGCGCCGATGGTACAGTTTACATGTATGGCAACTACTTTGGCAATATCCATAATCAAGCCCAGAGCATGGGGCTGTGCGAATACATGGAAGCACTTGAACAAATCAAGACCAGTTCAGCTTATTCAAGTCAAAAACTTGTCACCACCAACTCTCCCAACTCCGACAAAGCCGGCGGCGTAAAGGCAAAGCTCGTTACCAGCCCCGGCAGAAAGAAGGTTCTTCTGGACTGGTGGAAACTGGATTCAAGCATAAGCGACGCTTTTGACACAGCAAATACTGCGGCATATTCTCTGCTTTCACTGTCTACCCAGACGGTTTCCGACACCGATACATACGACAATCCGCTGGTGGCCATATGGGACCAAGAGACTGAGATACTGAACTCCTCGGCATCTAAGCTGCTGATAGACGCTTCCTCCTTTGAAACCGCCACCGAAACCGACAGAATAATCACCGTGGTGGACAACGACGGCAATCCCATCGGTATATGGAACTTTGGCAAGGAAGCTTTCACCGGCCTTACCGGCACCTTCAACGCGGGTCTTACCATAGACACTTCTGTGTCCGGTCAGATATCCGTCACCGTAGCAGAAAGTGATTTGCTTTCCGTACTGGCTCCCACGCTCACCATCCCCACCGACTATACAGATGCCTCTGTCATCGGCAATGATGATACCGGCACAATAGACGAAGAAGGAAACTTATCCTTTACCGTCTCCACTGCAGGAACTTATGATATTGAATCCCATGAACTGTGGTTCACTGTTGGCCCGGGTGCGCTGCTTATGTTCAGCGATCCCGGAACCCCCACCGTTGGCACCTCCTGGAGCCCGATATTTGCATACGGCGCAAAGTCCGAAGTGACCACAAACAACGAAATCAATCAAAGTGACCGTCTATCCGGCACATTGAGTGTGACCCCGGCTGATTCCACAGTCATCACATTTGGTGACTATGACAGCGTTATCTTTTCTGCAGCCGGAACCGCAACCCTCAATTACACAACAACGATCGATGGTGAAGAAAGAGTTTTCAGCACAGAAATAACCGTAGTTGATGGTTCCGGCGGCGATTCCGATGATACCACAAATTCCGGACTGTACTTCTGCACCTATGCCGATTCTCCCGGCGGTTGGCAGGAAGGCTCACAGGTAACCTTTGACAAAAACCATCCCCCCATGCAGGTGGCAATGGGACAGTCTGTCATCATCCATCTGTATCTTGACGGCACTCAGCTGGACGGCGGCACATGGACCGTGGCTGACTCGACTAAGCTGTCTGTCAGTGAAACGTCCTCCGGGAATTATACCCTTACCGGTCTTGCTTTCGGCTCAACTGACCTGACCTACAATGACGGAACCACCGACTACACCATGGGTGTGG
>SVKU01000041.1 GCA_015068245.1 Oscillospiraceae bacterium | reverse complement strand
AATTAGCCTTTCCAGTCGTAGCCGGTAGCTTCGGCAGCAACTTCAAGGATCTTATGCATGTTGTCGGCAGTGCCGTTGGTTTCGGCAGCCTTCATGGCGTTGCCGGCGCTGGCTTCGAAGCAAGCGGACCAGAACTTAGCTACGTCGTCCTCAGAGAGGGTAACGAAAGCGTTGCCGGTGGCTTCTTCGACCTGCTTCTGCAGGTTAGCGATATCGCCGTCATAAATAGTGGTGGAGTAAGCTTCGGTAGCGTCGGCAGCCTTCTGGATGACTTCCTGCTGAGCAGCAGTCAGACCGTCCCACCATTCGAGGTTAACGGTGAAGAAGTTACCGGCGGTGTAGGTTCCGTCGAGGCACCAGTAAGGAGCTACTTCGTACCATGCGAGAGCTACCATGGGAGCAAAGCCCATCTGGGTGGAGTCGAACAGACCACGGTCAAGACCGTCGTATACATCGGGGGGAACAACAGCGATGGTGTTGAAGCCCAGTGCGTTGAAGATATCGGTGTTGAAGTTACCGAAAGCGGAAGACTTTGCAGCCATGTCGTCAAGATCGGTGAATTCGTTCTTGGAGCACATTGCGTTGGCGCCGCCGGCGATGACGTTCAGGTACTTAATGCCCAGTTCGGTGGCCTGATCGTTGATCAGCTTGGAAGTTTCTTCGTTCTCGAACATAATAGCATTGAAGTAGTCCAGAGCAGCCTGGGTGCCACCGGGAGCAAAGTCGGGGAAGCTGAGGTAAGTGAGGGTACCGGTGTGACGAGCATGACCAAGAGCGATCATGTTGACAGCGCCGGAAGAAACAGCGTCCAGTTCGCCGGCAGCATCAAACAGGGTGCCGCCCCACTGGATGTTGACGGTGATCTTACCGCCGGACAGTTCGTTCAGCTGGTCGATGAAGTAGGTGATCAGCTGGCCGCCGGTTTCGGATTCGTTGTAGGTGGAAGAGAACAGAATGTTCAGAGCGTCGACTTCAACGACAGCTTCTTCAGCAGGAGCTTCTTCAGCAGGAGCATCCTCTACGGGTGCTGCTTCTTCAACAGGAGCAGATTCCTCTTTTGCTGCACAGCCGGCGAACATTGCCAGAACCATCAGCATTGCGAGGGTAAGTGCAAGGATCTTTTTCATTTTAAAACCTCCATAAATTTTTCCACGCCGAATGGCGATGAATTACTGATATTAACCACCCATCATCAGGCTGGGCAGCCACAGAACGAGCTGAGGTACCAGCGCAATGAGGATAACAACTGCGAACTCACAGATGAAATAAGGAATAACTCCCTTGAAAATATCGCCTGCGTTGACTCTGAGCGCATTGGCAGTAGCAAATACGTTCATGCCGACGGGAGGAGTAAGACCGGCTATCTCACACATGAGGCACAGGGTGATGATAAGTACATAGGGGCTGTATCCCAACTGAACAAGGATGGGGAATACAACGGGAACGGTAATGATAATGATGGAAACGATATCCATAACGCAGCCGCAGAAGATGTAAAGCAGAACAACAAGCAGGAAGATAACAAAAGCGGGAGCGTTGATGCCGGAAATGATGTTTGCCAGAGTGGTTGCAAGACCGGACAGAGCGATAAAGCTGCCAAAGATCTGACCTGCGATAATGATAACGAAAATACCGGCTTCCATAACAGCGGCTTCCCAGATGCACTTGAGCAGCTGCTTTGCAGGCATTTTCTTTGCTATGGCATAAACGCAGATAGCCATTGCGCCGATGGCACCGCCGACAGTGGCGGTGAACAGGCCGAAGAAGGTGCCGCCGATAATGATGGTAAACAAAGCAAGAATGGGCAGCAGGAGCTTAAGGCTCTTAATTTTCTCCTTGGCAGTTGACTTTTCGCCGCTGGCAGGGGGAATGGAGCCGGGTTTCAGTTTGCCGATAATGCGCACGGTAACGCCAAGCAGCAGAGCACAAAGGACACCGGGAACGATGCCGCCCATAAGAGCGGTACCGACAGAAAGGTTTCCAACGCCCTGAACGCCGCTGGCGATAAGGCACATCATGATAATGCCCATGGAGGGCGGGATAAGAGTGGACAGTGCGCCGGATGCGGCGATACAGCCCATGGAATAGTTTTCGTCGTAGCCTTCTTTTCTCAGTTCGGGCATTGCCAGCTTACCGAAAACGATATTGCCGGCGATGGAGGAACCGGAGCAGGCACCGAAAACAGCGTTTGCGCCGATAACGGTGAAAAGCAGACCGCCCTTGACGCGTTTGAGGAATGTCTTGACAGACGTAAACGCACCTTCGGCTATGCCTGTTTCACCGGCTAGCGAGCCTACAAGCATGAACATGGGAAGAACAGCGTAGTTGTAGTTGGCACCCAGGTCAAAAGGTGCGGTCAGGAACTTGGTCATTACCATGGTCATATCGCCGCCCATGATAACGATAAAGCCTCCGAAAGAAGCAATAAGCATGGAAATGAATACCGGAATGCCGGCAAACACCATGATCATCATAACAGCAAAAGTCAGAATACCAACGATAGCGTTAAAATCCATTACTGCTCGCCTCCTTCCTCAGTTTCGGTGGGTGCTTCTTCATGGGGAGCGTACTGACGGACGATTGCCCAGACATAGGACACAGCAAGAAGCGCAAAGCCTACGACCAGTACGGCAGCAAAAGGCCAGAGGATAAAGCCGGAGCCTGTGGCACTGAGCATATTACGTTCAAAATATGTAATCACTCGCTCAACGCCTCGATAAGCAATAAAACCGCAGATAAAAGCACCAAAAAGGTTTCCGATGGTCATGCAAATCTTCTGCACAAATGCGGGAAACTTGGAGCTAAGCAGGTCGATGCGAGTGTGACCGGTGTCAAGGTTAACATAGGCCATACCGGTAAAGACAACCGGCATATGAAGATACTTGATGATATCGGCAGAATTTGGTATGCCTTTGACAAATATCTTCTCGCCCAGCACATTGAAAAACGCGATCAGCATTATTGCAACAAGTGCGACTCCGCCAAGATAGGAAAGGTACTTTGTTATGGCAATGATTACATTATCTATCTTGCCCAATGTACCCTTCAGGGGCGTATTCATTCAAATCTCCTCTCTTTCTTATAAGTTTTTTCGCAGGCATAATATAGCATAAATCGGGTTGTATAACAATATATTTTCGCATGCGAATCATTGGTCATTTTGACTATTTTGTCACCTGTTGTGTATTAATTTCACATTGATGTCATTTTTCGCCTGAACAGTAAATACTTAGCTGATCAAAACTGCTCCTGCAGACAACATAATCGTCTGCAGGAGCGTTGGTTTATTCTTCGTCCATTTTCTTAACAAGCAGTTTGCGTGTTTTCCATTTGCCCGAGAAGAAGTAAATCATCTGAACAGAGGCACCTGCGAGACGGGCAAGAGCACTGCCATAGAAATATCCTTCCAGCCCCATGCCAAGCACCTGTCCCAGCAAAACGCTGAGACCTACTCTGGCAACCACTGCGTCAAGCAGGCCTACAAACAGGCCAAGAGTGGAAAAACCGCTGCCGGTGACCATTGCACCAAAGGGTCCCATAAGAGCAGAGCCGACAAATGCCCAGCACTGGATCTGCAAATAGCGGGGTGCCATTGCCAGAACTTCTGTATCGGTACTGAAAATAGAAAACAGCTGAGTGGGCATGGTAAGCGCAAGAGAAATATTGATAACAGCAAACACTGCGCTGAAGCACAAACCGATATAGACGACTTTCTTCGCCCTGTTCTGCTTCTGTGCACCAAGGCACTGACCGATCATGGCACCGCCTGCCTGGTTTATACCATTCATGAAAATACCGGAAATATTCTGGATCTTCTGACCGATTCCGGTAACGGCGGACGCAGCAACACCGAAAGCGTTTATGTAAGACTGGACAAACAGCAGCGATGTGCTGATGGCAACCTGCTGAACAGCCAAAGGAGTGCCGACCTTTATCAAAGCTTTGATCCTGTCCGGATCGGGGATAAAGCTTTTCAGTTTGAAGTCAAACCCAAAAGCGTCCCTGTGGCGATACAGATATGTGGTTGAACATATAACCGAAACTGCCTGACCGACGACAGTTGCGATAGCCGCACCGGCTGCGCCCATTTCAAGCCATGCCACAAGCACCAGGTCAAGGATAAGGTTGACGGTTGCGGCGATGGCAATAAACATAAGCGGACGCTTTGAATCGCCCATACCACGAAGTACAGAACTGACACAGTTGTATCCAAAGATGAAAATCAGACCCGCTCCGGAAATCGCAACATACTGAGATGCCTGCTCAAAAGCAGCTTCGGGGGTGTTCAGCCAGCGCAGCATAATATCGTCGATGGCAAAGCAAATGACCATAAACAGCACCGCAATAAACATAATGGTTGTAAACACGGTTCCGATGGTTCTGCTTATACCAACTTTGTCTTTCATGCCCACCTGCTGGGATATAAGTATCTGTCCGCCTCCACAGAAACCTGCACACATAAACATAAAAAAGTGGATAAACTCGCCGCCTATACTGACAGCAGAAAGACCGTCTGCGCCGACGAACTGCCCCACAACTATCATATCTACCGTGTTGTACAAAGTCTGCAGTATGTTTGCAAGGATAAGCGGTATGGCAAATTTGAGCAGCTGCCTTGTAATGCTGCCCTCTGTAAGGTTGTTTATCATTGATTTTTGTGCGCTCAACTCAGGTTCTCCGTTTCTCTTAGAATCTCTTTTTCATTCAGTTTGGCCGATACCAGAACATCATCTTCTCCTGCATATTCAAGCCTCAATGAGAAAAAAGGTTCGTCGGTATCAAGCAAACGGAGAAATATCCTGTCCCCTTCCCAGATATCCAGCGAAAGCAGCTTTGACTTGTCTATCCATTCGAGATTGCCTTCATCGCAAGTCTTGAGCTCGCCGGTAAAATCATCGGAAGTGAACAGATGCATATACTCCGTTTCCCATTTGTCTGTGACGAAAGTTATTATACCACGATAATTTAGATTTCGCAATATAATTCCTGTTTCTTCCAGTGCTTCACGTCGAATACAATCCTCCGGGCTTTCACGCTCTTCAAATTTGCCTCCTATGCCGATCCATTTATCTTTATTGATGTCGTTTTCCTTTTTGACACGGTGCAGCATGAGATACTGACCGTCTTTTTCGATGTAGCACAAAGATGTATTGACCATTTTTGACTCCTGAATTACTTTTAGTTGTCTGTTGCAATCGTAGGGCGGGGGCTTGCTCCCGCCGTTTGTTTCGTATTGCAAAATGGTAGACGGCGGGAGCAAGCCCCCGCCCTACAATTTCACAAAACAGCATAGTGCGTGATATGAAGGCGAACGTCAGAGTCACCCCTACTAAAGCACGATTTCCACCGCATCCAAAGGCTCCACGATTCCCGGAACAACGCGACAATTGAAGCCCATCACCTTTACTCCCGCCGATGCCGCATCACGAAGTGCGTCACCGAAATCCGGGTCGGTTTCATCGTTGGGCGACAGTGATTTTACTCCCTCCATCTGAACCACAAAGCAAATATAAGCACGGCCTCCCTGCCTTGCATATTCGGCAAGATGTCGCAGGTGTTTGCGGCCCCTTTCGGTGGGTGCATCGGGGAAATACGCCCTGCCCTCACGCTCGAGGGTGACTCCTTTCACCTCAACAAGGATATCTTCGTCCAACAGGAAATCAAACCTTGAATCTCCGTGGGTGTATTCACCACGTATTGATGTTACATGTTCGGGAAACTTTCCCGCTTCAACGTATTCGCGAAACAGTTTATTTGGAGCTTGAGAGTCCATATTTATAAGCGCATAACCCTTGCGGACAGTAAGCAGATCAAACCTGGTTTTTCTGTTTGGATTGTCAAACTCCTGAACCCACACCTCAGCACCGGGAACAAGCAGTTCCCTGCATCGTCCCGTGTTTTTAACATGGACGGTTTCCACATTTCCGTCTACTTCGCAGTGGGCTATGAATCGGTTAGGGCGGTCGATAAAGACCGCCCTTTTGATGTTATCGTATATCATTACAGGCTTTTGACGTACTCAGCCGCATTGGTTGCTGCCATGAATCCGCCGCCAACAGCCCAGCTCATATCGCCTACCGCTTTCTTGCGGTCATCACCGGGGCCGTCATTGGCTACTGCCAGACCGGCAGCACAGTCGCCTGCAGCGTACAGTCCGGGAATTATGCCGGATTTGTCGCTGTTGTAAACTTCTGCCTTGCTGTTTACAAGCATGCCGCCGAAAGCACCGTCGGTCGCCATTTTGCCAAAGATGGCATAGTAGGGGCCTTTTTCCAAAGGTTTCAGGCAGGAAGCCCGCTTGCCAAACTCTTCGTCAACACCGTTATTGCAGTATTCGTTGTAGCGTGCAACGGTGTCAAGGAAGGCTTCCTTGTTGATACCTGCCTTGTCTGCCAGTTCTTCGAGGGTATCGGCCTTATAAAGGGACACGTTATTGTCTGCCAGTTCGTCGGCTATATCCTGAGGATAGTGGGCAATGGAAGTGCCTTCGTTGCCTTTTTCAAGGCGCTGCAGGGCGATCATAAGGTTTTCTTCACTGAAAATACCGTAGGAAATACGTCCTCTCTGGGTGGTGATGGGTTTTGCACCCTCCTGGAAGTTGCCTTCATTGAAGAAACGCTTGCCGTCCAGGTTTACGCACATATTCTCACCTTCCAGACAGGCTTTGAACAGACTGAAGCTGAAAGGATGGTGAACAGGACCGAACAGGTTGACGTACATGCTTTCGTGATCTATGTAAGCACCTATACTTTCGCCTATGCCGACAACGTCACCGGTACAGGTGGGAGCCGCAAAACGGTGGACAGGTTCTGCCGTGGGATCATCGCTGAAGAACCATGGTGTATACTTTTTCAGCATTTCGTCGTTGTGGGCAAAACCGCCGCTGAGGCAAATAACAGCCTTACAGTTGACCTTGACGATGCCGCCGGGGTCTTCGGCAACAACGCCGCAGCACTTTCCGCTGTCGTCTTTAATAAGGCTGACTGCCTTATGCTGAGTCAGCAGCTCAATGCCGTACTTTTCAAACTGCTGAAGCATTGTATGGATTATGAAACTGCCGCTCCTGCCGGGGCCGATAGCATTGTCATGGTTTTTAAGGTTAAACAGCAGTCTTACGCTGTCGCTGGGCAGGCTGATGGACTTGCGTCCAAACTGCTCAACCTCTACCAGATTGTTCTTGATATCATCGAACTCCGCAAGCCATTTGCTGACATCCTTTGCCGATTCATTGGCGTTGGCTACGAGTTCCGGGTCAAGCTTTTCGATAAAGCTTCTGTCCCGCTTCATCATGGCTGCCATCATAGCGTCCGGCTCACCGCCGGGACCGCCTTCGGGTCCGCCGGGACCGGGGCCGGGTCCGGGACCACCGGGTCCGCCGCCTTCGCCAAGCTGGAAACCAAAGCCCGCAAACCAGCCGCTGCCGCCGGGTTTTTTTGCCTTTTCAAGCACTACTACCTTACCGCCGGTAAGCTGAGCCGCACGAACTGCGGCGATACTGCCGCCTGCTCCGCAGCCGATAACAACGATATCCGCATCTTTTTCGATGGGTTCG
>SVKU01000040.1 GCA_015068245.1 Oscillospiraceae bacterium | reverse complement strand
CGGCAGTCCTGGTGGTCCCGGCGGTCCCGGTGGTCCCGGCGGTCCCGGTGGTGCTCCCTCCGAGCCCAAGAGTGTAGCCAAGAACCTGTCTGTAACTCTGGAAAACGCAACTCTCGAAGGCGACATCACCGCCTGTAAGAGCCTGCACAGAGT
The DNA here is from genome assembly GCA_015068245.1 of Oscillospiraceae bacterium. GTDB lineage: Bacteria > Bacillota > Clostridia > Oscillospirales > Oscillospiraceae > SIG469. The sequence goes on along the minus strand of SVKU01000040.1, from coordinate 7,491 downwards.
CGAAAAGGTCTTTAAAGACAACTGCGAAGAGCTTGGTGAAGTAGACAACTTCCCCGCTCCCGTCATCAACAACGGTGTTATCGTTTCCGTTGGTGAAGGCGCTGTTTGGACAGTTGCCGATGTTTCCTACCTGTCCGCCCTTGAAATCTCCGCCGGCGGCAAGGTCGTGGCTTCTGAAATGACCGTTGACGGCGTTGCAACCGCCATCGCTCCCGGAAGCTACAAGGGCAGCATCGTTCTGAAAAAGTAATTTCGGTTAAACGTGTGCCTTTGCAGGCACTGTAATGGCACACATTTAATAAAAATCTTTAGAAAGGGAAAGAACATGAAAAAGAGAACAATTCTCGCACTTCTTCTTGCTCTTGCGATGCTGGCAACTCTGTTTACCGGCTGCGGCAGCAAGGAAGAAGCAGCTGCTCCCGAATCAGAAGCTCCTGTATCGGAGGCTCCGGCTCCCGAAGCCGCTCCCGAAGAAGTTCCTGAAGCAGCTACCTATACCGTTGCCCCCAATTTCCCCGAAATGAAACTGGGCACAGTTCCTCTGCCTCTGACCGAGGAACCTGTGACTGTGGAAATGTGGATGGGCATTAACCCCAACGTTCTGGCCATCATTGATGACCCCGCCACCGACTGCGCCATCTGGGCAGAGCTGGCAAAACGTACCGGCGTTACCATTGAATTTACCACCTGTAACCCCGACTTTGAATCCGAGCAGTTTAACCTTATCTGCGCCTCCGGCGACCTGCCCGACATTCTCAGTAATGCAACTACCCTCTACTCCGGCGGCGGCGACGCTGCTATCGAAGATGAAATCCTCATCGACCATCTGCCCTACATCAACGAAGAGCTGACTCCCCAGCTGGTAAAGATTATCGCCACCCGCGAAAACATTATCGAAAACTCCGTTACCGCCAGCGGATATCTGGCAGGCATGCCCCAGATAAGTATTCAGACCGAAGCCAGCACCGGCGGTTTCGGCCCCATGATCCGTAAGGACTGGCTGGATAAGCTGGGTCTCGAGGTTCCCGAAACCTACGACGAAATGCACGACGTTCTGGTAGCTTTCCGTGATGAGCTGGGCGCAGAAGCTCCCATGGCTCTCAACTACGCTGCCACCGGCATCAACAATGGTTTTGTTCAGGGCTACGGCATCTACGGCCTTGTTGCCGAAGCTGCCATGAGCGAACCCTTCTACCAGGAAAACGATGTGATCGAATACGGTCCTGTTCAGCCCGAATTTAAGGAATACCTGAAGATGGTGGCTGAATGGTATGAAGAAGGCCTTATCTGGCAGGACTTCATGTCTTTCACCGACTTCCAGAATCCTCCCACCGAAATCATCCTGTCCGATGACTGCGGCTTCTTCTATGGCGAAGTCACCTTTATGGCTTCCCTTGCCAAATCTGCCAAGGATCCCAACTTCGAACTGGTAGCTATTCCCGACCTGGTTCTTGAAAAGGGCGGCAAGATCCCCTTTGACGTAGATGAAGATCAGGAATTCACCGCAGGCACTCCCTGGTCTATAACCACCGACTGCGAGTATCCCGAACTGATGATGCAGTGGTGCAACTACTTCTACACCGATGACGGTTCCCTGCTTTGCAACTACGGCATTGAAGGCGAAAGCTTTACCATCAGCGAAAACGGCGACCCCGTTCTCAGCGAACTGGTACTCGACAATCCCGACATGTCCAGCACCGTTGCCCTGTTTATGTACTGCATGGACAGAGGCCCCTTCTACCGTGACGAGAACCGTGAACTTTCCGGTTACACTCAGAACCAGAAGGACGCTGCTGAAATTTGGGAAAGCAACATCACCACCGGCAAGGGCGTTGGCGCATATCAGCTTACCGCTGAAGAAAGCAACGAATGCAACCTTGTTTATGCCGACATCAAGACCCACATTTCCGAGTCCGTGCTGAAGTTCATCACCGGCACTCTGGACATTGATGCCGAGTTCGACAATTATGTACAGACCATTTGGGATCTGGGACTTGAAGAAGTCATTGAGTTCCATCAGTTCGCTTACGATCGTTATCTCCGCGGCGAGCAGGTATCCATGGGTCCCGGACCCGGCGGCCCCGGCGGTCCTCCCCCCGATGGTCCTCCACCCTCGTAATTAACTCCGTTGATCAACCCGGGAGTGCTGCATCAGCAGCACTCCCACACTAATAAATCGGAAAGGAATAATAACATGAAAGATATCAATGTTTTTATCGACCGGCTTAAGGAAAAGTACGCTCCCGTACTGCTGGACAGAGTTGAAAAGCTGTTTGCCTCCGATGATCTTGCCGTAAAGTGCGAAATGGCCACCGAACTGCTGATAACCCTGCCTTTTGAGATTGTTTCCGATTATCACGAGTGGGGATTTGAAGACATTAAAGCAGGCGGCAGAGAGCGTCTGTACAAAGACCGTGAAGGTCATAACGGCATGTCCGGCAAGGCTGTGGCTTCCCATTATGATCCCGCCGCACCCAAAACTGCCGACGAGCGTTTTGACTATTTCAAGGGTATCACCATCGTGTTCCCCTATATGCTGATGGCAGGTCATCACCGCTGGCTGTTTGAGGGTGTTGAAGGCGCAAAGGATTACAACGATTTTATGGCAAAATTCAAAGATGTCAGCTGCGCCAAATACGAACCCCTGCTGAAAGCAGCTTACGAAGGCAAGGCTGATCTGTGCGAAACCTATAAGGCTCAAGCTGCGGAGCACCCCTTCGACCTGCTGAAAAATTATTACAACTGGGTAAATGAATAAAAGTGATCCCTGCTGTTTGAATTAACAGCAGGGGTATTTTTTGCGAATTTTTCCGGGTATGGGTCATCTTTTTCTGCGTAAAATATGCAAAAAAGGAGAGCTTTATTATGTCTGACGATAAGAAAAAGAAAACTCCCATTCCATGGGAAGCTGCTGACCCCGCCGTGCCTGAAATAAAAAGCATGGTGAACACCATCAAGGCTGTTGACTTGTCAACTCTGCCTGCCGCTGCACCGGATCTGGCAGATAAACAAAACGGTTGAAAGACAAAATCCCCATCTTGCTGCATATTGCGTAACAAGATGGGGATTTCTCAGCCGCTTTGCGGCTATCGAAATGACATATTATTCCGTCCTGAGGGCTTCCACAGGGTCTTTCTTAGCTGCGATGGAAGACGGGATAAGTCCGGCAACCAGGGTAAGTCCCATGCTGATAGCTACCAGTATGGCACCCGCAACTACAGGCAGTTCCGCTTTGACCACAACGCCGCTGAGATGATAAATCACTGCGTTGATGGGCAGGCAAAGCAGCATGGTGACAATTATTCCTATCATACCCGCCGTAAATCCAACAATAGCCGTTTCTGCATTGAACACCCGGGAAATATCTTTCTTGGACGCACCCACCGCACGGAGAATACCAATCTCCTTGGTGCGTTCCAGAACGGAAATGTAGGTTATAATGCCTATCATGATGGAGGAAACCACCAGAGAAATGGATACAAAAGCGATAAGAACGTAAGATATAACATTGATAATCGTGCTGACAGAGCTCATTATAAGCCCGACCATGTCGGTATAGCTGATAACATATTCGCTCTTGCCTTCATCAGCCATTTTCTGATTGTATCCATCAATGATATCCACTATGGCGTCCTTGGACTCAAAGCTGTCGGCATAAATACTGATAGCCGTGGGCGCATGAAGTTCGGAAACTCCCAGCAGTTTGAGTGTATCCTCATAGGTGGATTCAGACCACTGGGCAGGCATATAGTCGTCGTACATCTGTGCCAGGGCAGCTTCATCGGAATTGTTTATCTGCGCATCATACATGGCAGCGATCTCGTCGGTGCTCATGGAACCAAGGGCTTCCAGCCCCTGCTGAGCATACTGTTCGGTAAGCTGCTGAATCATTCCCTGACGAACCTGAGCAAACAGGTCTTCGTCGGTCATTGTGGAAATGTATGCGGATATAGCCGCTTCGTCCATGCCTGCCTGCTGACTCATGGTCTGCAGTATCATGGCTTCCACCGTCTTGCGATCCATGCCTTCCAGTTGAGCATCAGCCATCTGCTCGATCTGAGCCTGATCGGGTACGGAAGCGATCTGCTGATACAGTGCCGCCTTATCAACCGATGTCAGTTCTTCACTGTACTGCAGGAACCGCTCTGCCTTTTCAGCGTCGGTGAATTCCTCTGCGCTGCCATCATCGAAAGGCAGTCCGGAAATAACATCCACAGCAGGATCGGACTGCTGCTGCTCAACTATCTCACTGGCGTTAACAGCGTTTATAACGTATTCGGTAAGTTCACTGGTGTAACCAATAACACCGGTGATGGAAGATGCAACTGCTTCTTCACTGGGGCGAACGATGCCGGAGATTTTTATCCGGGGAGCATTGGCGATGAGCACTTCCATATACGATTCATTTTCGCTCATGTCTTCCCAAACGCCGTCGGTCTCATTGTACTTATACAGGTCGGTAGGCAGAACAAGACGGTAATCGAGATTCATTATCTCTTCGTAGGTATAGCTCTCCAGCTCTGCCTCGATTTTTTCGCCTTCCATGGTGTTGAGTATTATCTCGGTAATCTCGCTCTGGTCTTTCAGACCAAGGGAATAGAGATAAACATCAACCAGTTCGTTGTTTTCATCAACCGCCAGAACAACTTCGTTCCAGCTTTCCGGCCAGTGACCTGCAATAACATCATATTGGGAATCCAGCAGTTCCTGATTATCCAGCAGCTGAGTCCACAGGTTCATCTGGCTGGCATAAGATGTGGTCATCATGCTGGTCATGGTGTTCAGGGCCTCATCAGTGGAGGTAAAGCTGCTGTACATATTTTCCATCATGGTACTGGGGTTGATTCGGTTGATGCCATTCTCGGTATCGCCGGAATAGACAGTAAGCAGCGTTCCGTAAGAGTACTTGATATCACTGACGTACTGGTCCATTCCGCTTTCTTCCGAGTCGATATATTCCTTGAAAGCGGAAAGGTTGTTCTTTGTGGTCTCAGTGGATATCATAGCGTCCATGATATCTGCCATCATGGTGCTGGAGTAAACCTTGTCAAGCTCGTGTTCCTCCCGATCCTGGCCAACGCTTTCCATGGACGTAATGAGCGTAGTCATATCCATTGTTTCCGCCATAATGGTCAGCGGATAGGTAGACAGCGTATCCTCCTGAACCTTATCGATATAGTTCTGGATACCGTTGGAGATGGCCAGTATAAGAGCTATGCCGATTATACCTATGCTGCCTGCAAAACAGGTCAGTATAGTGCGGGTCTTTTTGGTCATCAGGTTGTTAAGGCTGAGAGACATGGCTGTACGCAGGCTCATGGCTTTCTTTTTGCCTTTATCGGAAACCTTTTCGGTAACCGTTTCACCGTCAAACGGGTCGCTGTCGTTAAGGATAAATCCGTCCAGCAGGCGGATAATTCTGGTGGAGTAAACCTCCGCCAGTTCCGGGTTGTGGGTAACCATGATGACAAGGCGATCTTTGGCAACCTCACGGAGCACGTTCATTACTTGAACGCTGGTCTCGGTGTCCAGTGCGCCGGTAGGTTCGTCGGCCAGCAGGATATCCGGGTCGTTTATAAGCGCTCTGGCAATGGCTACTCGCTGCATCTGACCGCCGGACATCTGATTTGGTTTTTTGTACATCTGGTCTCCCAGACCTACCTGCTCCAGCACCGCCTTTGCTCTCTGACGGCGTTCCGCCTTTGATACACCGGACAGAGTGAGAGCCAGCTCAACGTTGCTCAGAACGCTCTGGTGAGGGATAAGGTTGTAGCTCTGGAACACAAAACCGATAGAATGGTTGCGATAAGTGTCCCAGTCCCCGTCGTTATAGTCTTTTGTAGACACGCCGTTGATCTTCAAATCTCCGGAGGTGTACTGGTCAAGGCCGCCGATAATGTTCAGCAAGGTGGTCTTGCCGCAGCCGGAGGGTCCAAGGATAGATACAAATTCGTTGTTTCTGAAAGAAAGGCTGACACCTTTCAATGCCTGAACGACCGTATCACCGGCAGTGTATTCTTTTACAATGTTTTCAAGTTTCAGCATATGCTCAGCTCCATTCTTGACTATATATCATAAATGCCAAATATTAACTGCGTATGAACGATGTAATAATAATTGCATCAAAGAAAATGAAACAGTCAAAAAAGCTGCCAAAGCGAATAGCTTTGGCAGCTTTAAATCATTTGTTAGAATATAGCCTTATTCAGCAGCTTCGGGAGCAACAGGAGCTTCGGGAGCAGCTTCGTCAGCAACGGTGATAACTATGTTGCCTTCGTAGGTCTTGCCGGCCTCGAGAACGGTTTCAACACCGTCGATAGTGGCAACACCGTTAACAACACAACCTTCACCGATGACCAGCTTGGAAATCAGGCTTTCGCCTGCAACGTTCCAAACAGCGCCATCCTTCAGTTCTACGGAAACGGTGTTCAGACCGTTGTTGTAGTTGCGGTTTGCAACACGACCAAGGTAGTAGTATTCCTTGATGGTGAAGTGGGTGTTCTGCTCGCCGTTTTCATCAACGTGGATAGTCTCGGTGGAAGCGATGTCGCCATTGAGAACAGCGCCTTCGCCCAGAGTTACGGTCAGGGTACTTGCTCTCTGACCATAGTAACCGGTACCGTTGTACAGGTCGCCGTCAACAGTGGTACCTGCGATGGTCATGGAGACGTTGCCTCTGACTTTGCCACCGGTAACTTCGCCGTTTTCGGAGGGCCAGCCTTCCTTTTCGTTGAACTCGGTGTTGAAGCCCATGGTGGACATATCGCCCATGCCAACGATGGAGTCGTCGTTGTCAAGCATCTGCAGAACAACGCCGCTTTCGGTGTTGATCTGAGCGCCGTCGTCAACAAGGATCTCAACGCCGGAGGTCTTCATCAGGAAGGCAGCGTCCTTGGTGTTGACAACAGTGCCGTCGGTAACATGGATACCGGCAGCGCCGTGAGCCATGAAGCCGAAGCCGTCGGAGTTGATGGTGGTAACCTGACCCTTGCCTTCAACGCCTTCGATGATGGGTTCGGAGCCAAAGCCGGTCAGAGTGCTGGACAGGAACTGATACTTTTCAGCCTTGGTGTCCAGAGGATAGATGTTGGTCTTGCCGCCTTCAAAGTTGGAGGAAGCATAAGTAGCATAGCCGCCGGTGAAGATGGTGGCATAGGTGCCTACGTTGATGGTAGCGCCATAGAAGAATTCCTGAGCGTTGCCGATAGCATAGGTGCCGTAACCGGTGCCGTAGTTTTCAAGATAGGGATCGTTCTTATAGTTTTCGTTGCTGCCGTCGAGAGTCATAACAGAGTCGATAACGGTAAGCAGCATGTCCTGACCTGCGTCAGTGGACAGAACGCCCCATGCAGCAGCGGTAACTTCGCTGTCGATAATGGTGGTGGAGGAGCAGTTGCCTTCCATGTTGGTGCCGCGGGAGTTGCCGCCGATACCGAGAACCCAGGGAGGAGCAACCATGCTTGCCTGGTTTGCGGAGTTGATGTAGCCATC
>SVKU01000003.1 GCA_015068245.1 Oscillospiraceae bacterium | reverse complement strand
ACAACTGGCAAAAGAGGTCACAAGACGATATATGTTTTTAGACGAAAGGCTTAGAAATGGCTGAAAATCGGAACAAATTGAGGCCATGGCGGCGATGGCATTCAAGAGGTCAGCGGTTCGATCCCGCTTATCTCCACCAAAAAGACCTGAAATCTTTCGATTTCAGGTCTTTTTTCATCTGAAATCTGCCGTTTTTGTCCATTCTGTTGCATTTTTTCAAGAAGTCGCGGAACACTTGCTTTCCGCGGAACTTTACGTACCAGAGTTCGTACCAGATGTTCGCCCATTCGAGGAACAGGTAATTCACATCCACCAGCAGGCCGGAATCCTTGGCGCCCCGATAGCCTTTGGCTTTTGCTTTGACTTCCTTTTGGGTCTTTCCGTAAAATGTTTTGATCTGCGTTTTCCGTCGTTGCGGAAACCATCCATGATGGTCATCTGGCAACAAGGCGTTTCGCAATTAAAGCTTAACATAACCCTGTGCGTTTTGGAAGTGGTTGTACCGCCATCTGCGGGATTTTTTACGTTGTGTTCATAATATGGTCCTTTATATGGTACAGTGGATGTGGTATGGTATGATTAAACAAACAGCAAGGGGGTATATTATATGAGGCTCAGGCTTGACCTTTGCGACGTAGATATGCAGCTGAAAATTCGTAATTGGAAATCTCCTGATCCGGACGAGGATTGGTCTGCAGATTGGACGGAAGCTGAACTGTCTTTACATAGTCGTTATCTCAATTATAACCGCAAGGGCGAATTATTGATGAGCGCAGAGGTTTCTGATTTGTGTTGTGCCTTGGACGATCTTCTTAAAGGTAATATGGAAAAAGATTGTAGTATGCGTTTTGCGGAACCTGATATTGAGTTCGGATTTCGTACTGCAAAACGACTTTATGATATTCCAGGCAAAGTCATTTATCGAGACGGTTATATAGATGTTGATTGCTATCTTGACATGCATATCAATTTCTGGTGTAAGGGCGGTCTGGGGTCCAACACGTTTAGCATGGTTCTTGACAGGCAAGAGATTGAAGCGTTTTGTGTTTATCTGAAAACTGTTGTTGGAACACTTTCGGAAGATGCGCCAATTATCAAGGAGCTATTGCAAAAAGGAATGCTGCTTCCGGAATGATTTGAATTATGAGCCGATGCCGATGTGGTATCGGCTCTGTTTTGCTCTGTGCTAGTATCACACCAGAGGTCAGACTGCAGGGATGTGGGGCGCATTGCAAAAAAAGGACGCACTTATCCCGTGCTACACTTCCGAGATGGTCGGGGCGTCAAACAACGTAGCGGAGTCGTTCGGCACACCTACGATCTGGGTCATGTAGTAAAACTGATTATATAATGAGGTAGGGTCATTGACATGTGTGTACGTCAATAACCCTACAAATATTCATATTGTTCCGATAGTGCAAAAACATTATTCCGATGCGCTTGCCATTATTCCGATAAACGGTTATAATAGATTCCAAGGAAGGAGTGTCTGCTATGTTTATGACTGTGAAAGAAGCCGCTGAAAAGTGGAGCATCTCAGATCGGAGAGTTCGTATTCTTTGCGCCGAAGGAAAAATTCCAGGAGCATATCAGCAGGGCCGTGCATGGAAGATTCCTGCAAATGCCGAGAAACCTGCAGACGGACGATACAAGTCTGCGGTCTCCCTGTTGGAGATCATCGATCAGAAAAAAGCAGAATTGGATAAGTGCAGACCTCTGACCGCCGGAGAGGTAGAACGGCTTACTGAGGAGTTCACGGTTGAGTATACCTACAACTCCAATGCCATCGAGGGCAACACACTTACCCTGCGCGAGACCGATATGGTGCTGCGCGGTTTAACCATTGACCAGAAGCCGCTGAAAGATCACATGGAAGCGGTTGGACATAAAGAAGCGTTTGACTTTGTGCGCGAGCTCGTCCGGAATAATGTGCCCATCTCCGAGCGCATCATTCAGCAGATCCACTATCTTGTCTTGGCGGACAAGAAAGATGACCGTGGTGTGTATCGTCGTGTTCCTGTTCGTATCATGGGGGCACAGCATGAACCGGTGCAGCCATATTTGATCCAACCCCGCATGGAGCAACTTTTGCTCAGCTTTGCCGAAAACACGGAGCATATCATCACGAAGCTGGCACGCTTCCATATCGAGTTTGAAGGCATTCATCCGTTCATCGATGGCAATGGCAGAACCGGTCGCTTGCTGGTTAATCTGGAACTGATGAAAGCCGGATATCCTCCAATCGACATTAAGTTTACCGACCGCATCGCTTACTACAATGCTTTTGATGAGTATTATGCCAAGGGCAATCTTGCTGCGATGGAGAAACTGTTTGCAGGATATGTCAATGCCCGATTGGATCAGTATTTGAGCATGTTGAAATGAGCTGTAGCAAGCAAAACGCAGTAGACTAAGACCGTACTCTTTTGGCAGACCGTTGTGTGGTTAAGACATTAGGATGCCTCAGGCATAACTTCACTTGGTATATCCAAACTTCACTGTTAACTGCTTCTGCGACGACTCTTTATTAACTCAAGTTCTATGGTCGCAGTTTTCTTCTTCTCTTCTTCCTGCGGTTGTGGTATAATTCGTGTGCAAATAACATCAAAGGACAAATCAAATGAACTACACCGAAATTTACCGTTCAAAACTTGCATCTGTTGAGGACGAGATAGCCTGCATCAGAAGCGGTGATATCATATCCACCGGCGGAGAAATGTGCGAACCCACCGCATTTTTGGAAAACTTTCACCATGTGGCACCTAAGCTCGACAACATCGAGCTTATCAAGGGCAAAAAAGGCAGCGGTTTGACTTATCCTTTCATGGCCATGCCGGAACTTCGCGGCAAATTGAACATGGTCTGCCACCTCTACGACCCCTCTTTGCGCAAGGCGCAGGAACTGGGGCTGGCTTCTCACCTGCCTTCCAATCTGCACGATATGATGCAGCGGCGAGTGGAACACCGGGGAAAGATAGATAAGCTCATCGTCATGACCTCTGCTATGGACGAAAACGGAAACTTCACCGTATCCGGCTGCGGTATGTGGGAACAGTGCGCTTACGAAAATGCCGACACCGTAATACTTGAAGTCAACCCCAATCTTCCTCGTTTCAACGGCTGTCTGACTATCCCCATTGACCGGGTAGACATGATAGTTGAGGTAAACTATCCCGCAACCACATACAACGTGCGAAGTATCCCCTCCGATACCGACCTTGCCATCGGTGCCTATGCCGCCGACTTTGTTCACAACGGAGACTGCATTCAGTTGGGATTGGGTGCCATGCCCGACGCCGTAGGGAATTCATTTTTCGACAAAAAGGATCTTGGCCTGCACACCGAGCTGTACACCCCCGTCATGGGCGACCTAATCAAAGCCGGTGTTATCAACGGTTCCAGAAAAACCGTTGACCGGGGCAAGCATGTGGGCAACTTTGTTTTGGGCGATGAAAAGCTGTATAGAATTCTTTCCGAAGATCCAAACGTGATGTTCCGTCAGGCAAGCTACACCAACGACCCATTTGTGATCTCTCAGATAGACAACATGGTTTCCATCAACACTGCCATGGAAATCGATCTGACAGGTCAGATTTGCTCCGAGTCCATTGGCCCCATGCAGTATTCCGGAACCGGCGGAGCATTTGATTTTGCTTTCGGAGCGCAGCATTCCAAGGGTGGACGAGGCATAATCGCCATAGCGTCCACCGCAAAAAAGGGTACTGTGTCAAAAATCAAGCCAATTCTTACCCCGGGTTCCATAGTGACCATCTCCAGAAATGTGGCAGACATTATCATCACCGAATACGGTGTTGCCTATATGCGAGGCAGAACCGTCAAGGAACGAGCCGAACAGCTTATAAATATAGCCCACCCCGATTTCAGAGATGAGCTGAGATTTGAAGCCAAAAAGCTGATGTATATATAAAACAGAACTCAGCCGCACATTGTGTGCGGCTGAGTTCTGTTTTGCCCAACATAATCATTATACCAAATGTTTGTGTGTCGAGTCAATGTTTTGTTGTGATTATAACCAACTTTCTATGGTATATACAGTTTTTGACTGTTTATTTTATACAATAGTAACTATTGCCAAGCAGCGGATTTTATGCTAAATTATAGTCAGAAACAAGAAAGTGGTGAGTCCAATGTACAGGTAAGCCATAGGCCGAAATAAGTGTATCGGCCTGATTGAACCGGCGGCTTTCAAAATCTTCCGTTTAAGATAGATCAATCAAGGATTAATGAAGTTTGAACTGAATTTAGCCGACATGCCACGGAAGCATGTTACAAAATGAAAAGCCGCACAAACTGCAGAAAGCGAGGTTAACCAATGATAGAACCTAAAAATTTAGAGAAATGACCCTCGACGGTGGTGTAAACCGGACGAGGGTCATTTCTTTTTGTATCATTTTGTTGAATTATGAGGCCAAAGCAAACGGCAGGCAGGAAATGTACTTCCAAGCAAGTTCTCCTGTCATTCTGAGGAACAAAGCGACGTGAGAATCCGTAATAAGAAAACGGATTGCCACGTCGATGCTTGCGCATCTCCTCGCAATGACAGATTTGTCGGCGTGTCACCCGAGTCAACCAAGCTGACCCACAGCCGTGACCCTACGAAGTGGTACGCCACGTTAAGCATGATTGCGACGGGAGCAAGCCCCCGCCCTACGGTGTGGTACGTCACGTCACAGGTGTCATTCCTGAACATCAGGTCAGCTTCCTGACCGGAACGACCGAAGAATCTTTAAGATCCTTCGTCGCTATGCTCCTCAGGATTACAAAGAAATATTGTCATAATCGGCGGGCGACGAAACGTCGCCCCTACGGCGTAATGCGTCACGTCATGCGTAAAAATGGCCCCCCGGAGTGTTCCGGGGGGCCGCCGTATTTATTCAGTTATGAATCAATTACGGGTTATTTGTCATAAGGAGACAAATTAGGTGCCGGGAGGGGGAGGAGGAGCCATGGGGTCGCCTGCGGGAAGAGCAGAAGCGTCGGCTTCCTTAACCTCGTATCTGTGAGCCATTTCGGCGTAGCTTTCAGCACCGGGATCATCGGTACGATATTCAACGATGACAGCGATAACTACAACATCGGGACCCATCTGCTTGTAAACTACGGTAGCATGGCTATTGAATGCATAAGCATCAATCTTATTGCCCATATCATCAAAGATGTCTCTCATCAGATCCAGCTTGCCGGACTTCTCAACAGCTTCAACAGTCTTGAAGTTGGTGGGGATGAGTTCCTGTGCATTGTAAGCTTCGGAACCGTTGTCGCAGTGGATGTACAGCTTGGTGTTGCTCAGGTCAACCCAAGTTGCGGGAGTTCCGGTGAATGCATTAGCAGTAACCAGCTCGTACTTGCCGTCGTGGGTCTGAGTTCCAATGTAATTGAGAGAATCAGTCAGCAGACCGGCTTCGTACATGTAGGTGTTGTCATAAACATCTTCAACATCGATGACAGCCTTGTCGCTCAGGACATAGTGGTCATGACCCTTGGTGCATTCGGTGTTGGCGTCGGTCTTGGTGTAGGAGTACCAGCCGTGTGCATCCTTGTCGAGTTCGTCGGGCTTAAGATCGTAAGTATCAACATACAGGTCGATCATTTCGCCGTTTTCGTTGATGCCGTATACGTGCTTGCAGAAACCGGTTGCCCAGCTGTCTACGTCGTAAACATAGATGAAGTTGGAAACGGTCTTGACGGGCAGGCCATAGCCAGCGTTGAAGTCAACATTCAGTTCGAAGACAACAACTGCTGCGTCCTTGGTGGGACCGCCGCCGGGTACGCCGTAGACGTTTTCAATACCATAACCGGTATGGCTGTCGCCGGAAGCGTCAGTGTAAACCTTGTCGGTATCAAACATCTTGGGCAGGTTCTTGTAGCCGGTCAGAGTAATAACATTGCTCTGGTTCAGGTTCTTGTCAACCATGTAGATGTAGAACAGGGTGTCAGCGCCTACATAGCCGATTGCGGGCAGGTTGCCGTCGCCGCCAAGAGCGGGATTAGTTACATCGATGGCAGCGGGAACGTTCCAAACTCTCAGACGATCAACCATGCCTTCGGGATTGGTGTTAGCATGGCCCATGGAGACGATAGCGCCGTCTTCGCTGAAGCCAACCTTGGTCAGGGAGGTGTACAGACCAGCCTGATCTCCGTATACGTTGTAGTCGTTAGCTACTTCGAATACGTTCTGGTAGGAAACATACTGATACTGGGTTTCGCCCATTCTACCGGTGGTGATCTTAACGCCGATCTTGTCGATGGACTGAGCACCGGCATAGTACAGGGAAGCAACATCGTCAATGACGGTGTTTGCACGGCCTGCACGACCTACATAGTAAGCTTCAGCACCGATAACGGTGTCCTTGGAAGCCTTTGCACCGAATACGATGGATTCAGCTACGTTCAGAGCCTGAACTTCGTATGCAGCGCCGGTTACCAGGAAGTAATCGGTCATTGCGGGCATACCGACTTTTTCGTAAGCAACGATGTTGCCGAAGTCATCGAAGTATACCTTGTATTCAACGTCGGGATTCATTGCGTTGACAGCATAGAAGAATGCCTTTTCGTCGGGACCCTTAGCAGCGCCAACCTTGATGTCGTCAGCCCAGTACAGGCCGGATTCGAAGTACTTGGTACCGTCGAGCTCAACAGCCCATTCCTTAGCTTCCTTGTTGTAGAAGACTTCGGAAGCCTTTGCGGTCAGGGAAGCAGCTTCCTTGACATAGTAGGTGCCGTCAACGGGCACTACCAGAACCTTCATGCCTGCCTTCAGCTCTTCGCCGTCGAATACAACGTCAGCTGCGGGGATGTCGGTCCAGTCGTTCAGATCACAATCGGTAACTTCAACAGTTTCAGGGGGACCAAACTCCTGCTCAACTTCTACATAGTAAGCACTATTGCCATCTTTGTCAACACAGCTGTCGAAGGTCCAGGTGTCGAAGTAATCGTCATACTCTGCAACAGCAAAGGTCTGACGGTACTTCAGTACGATTTCAACAACGCCGTCGCCGTCAACGTCGATAGCCCACAGGTATTCGCCGCGGACTGCGTTGAAGAATTCTTCGAAGTAGAAAGCATAGGGATGTTCAGGCTCACCACTTACGTCGGCATAGTCGAAAGCGTAAACGCGTTCGCCGTCAACTTCTGCCCAAACAGCAGCGTAGTTTTCGAAGTAACGGGTGTTGTCGTCGGTCTTGAATTCGCCGGCGAAGTTGCCAGCAGCACCTTCATTGTAGAATACTACGCAGTCGTCGTCAGCAACAACGTTGCCAACAACCTTGCCGGAGAACATGTCATACTTGGCATATTCTACGATGTTGGTGAACTGTTCGTAGTTGCCCTTCAGCTTGGCATATACGGTAACAGTGGTGCCGATGTCTGCCAGAGAGGTGCCTACGTTGTAAACATAGGATTCATATTCGTCCTTGTCGTTTACAGAAACCTTCTGCTGCAGGACGGACCATGCTTCCAGAGCTTCTTCGCCGGGCATTACGTCAAAGTACTCTTCCAGTTCTTCGGGCAGGAGTCTCCAAGCACCGGAGATGAGAGCCAGATCAGCAACGGGATACTCAGCGAGGTCAGCCCAGTTGGGAACCATGGGATCGATGGCATGAGCCAGATCAACATACTGATCGCCGATGAAAGCGATTTCGGTGTAACCGGCAGCAATGGGTTCGTCGTCGAACAGGTTGGCGTATTCGTTAGCAACGACAACGCCGGTAACTGCGACCAGACCATAGCAGGTGCCGATCAGGGTGTCGCCGGTAGCAACAGCAGTGTTGCCTACATAGCTGACACAGTCGCCGATGAGGGCATTGTAGACAAGCAGAGCAGCGTTGTCACGGGTGCAGCCTTCATTGACGGAAGCGGTGAAGCCTTCGAACAGACCAGCTGCGGAAGCGGCCTTAAGTACGCCGTAATCCCAGTTGCTGCCGGTGAAGCCTTCAACTGCAGAGTCGTAACCCATAGCAACAAGCAGCATCTTGGCAGCCTGAACGCCGGTTACGGGAGCAGAGGGAGCGAAAGTGCCGTCGCCCATACCGTCGATGATGCCGAGATCATCACAGAAAGCGACATAGCCTTCGGCCCAGTGGCCTTTGTAAACGTCAGAATATCTCTGAGCGTCGGGGGTGGGAGCCTGGTCGTTGCCGGAGTTCAGAACGACGTAGATCATCTTGGCCATTTCGGCACGGGTTACAACACCGGCGGGCTGGAAGTCGCCTGCGGGATAACCATTGATGATACCAAGCTCGGTGAGCATTGCGACCGCATCTTTGTTAACAACTTCACTGTAGTCAGTGTAGTCCTTAGCAGAAAGAGCGGATGCACTGATTACCAGAGAAGCCATCATAGCTACTACCAGTACCAGTGCAAGAACTTTTCTAAGGTTCTTCATTGGTTGTTTGCCTCCTTATAATTTTCAATGCAGAGAATCCTCTCTTACATCGGCTTCATTGTAAGGCAATTATGGCAAAAAATCAACAAATGTGTACTCGATGTAATTTAAATGTAACATTAGTGGCGCAATCGTGTACGATTTAGCTGAATTATGGCATTGTGATGGCATAATTCGCCCTGTTTTTCGTTAACTGTGTCGCAAATATGTCATACCAGGCTCTTATGTGACACATTTTGGCAGGGTTTATATACATTATATTATAATAGTGTAGCGATCTTGGGTCATGTTCGCAATCGTGTCATTTCTTTCTCTGCTGTGCCAGGGCTTTGGCTTCCTTGCCTGTGATATGCTCGATGCTCAGTTCAAACATACACAATGCGGCAAGTTCCGCTTCTATGGCACGCATATCCTCTTCCCTGCTGCCGGGACCATGTCTCGCCGCAAGCATCTCAATACTGCGCCGGATCTCTGTTTCCTCATCAAGAATACGGATCCTTCCGAACGCAACAACACTGCTGTAATGGGTGGCGTATTCTTCCGGTACAACCTTATCTTTTTCCACCACACAGAAGCAGGCTTTATCGCAGTTTCTTATGGCATCCACCTTATGACCGGACTTTGCGCCATGGAAATATATCTTTCCATCGCTGTAAACATAGTTAAGTGGCACTGTGTAAGGGTACCCTCCGTCACCTATCAGAGCCAAAACTCCATAACTGCAGTTTTCTATTATCGACAATGTTTCCTCGTCCCCCAGAAGCTGAGGTCTTCTTCTCATTTCTCTGAACATGTCAACCTCTCCTTTCACGTTTTCGCTATCTTATCATACGATAAAACAGGTGTCAATTTGGGGTGGAACATGAAGTTTTATGTTGCATCATTCTATACAATATTATAAACTATAACCTGACTCGTTGAAAGGTAACCTGTTGTCATGCTGAAAAAGATAACCTCTTTTATACGTCACGATCCCGTGCTGGCTGCAGCCTTTGCCGCAGCTTTTGTTTCGGCCTTTTTTGTGCCGCCTTCCCGTCAATACATAGACTATATCGACTACCGTGTGCTGTGTCTGCTGCTGTCGCTGATGTTGGTGGTGGCCGGGCTGAAGAAAGTCGGCGTTTTTGATCTTCTTGTAACAAAGCTGCTGACCGTGGCAGGCAGCACCCGCTCCCTGACCGCAGTTTTGACCGGTGTATGCTTCTTCACCAGCATGTTCATCACCAATGATGTGGCACTTATAACTTTTGTGCCTCTGGCTATAATGACACTGCGTCAGTCCGGTAATTCAAGACTTTTGATACCGGTCATTGTACTTCAAACCATTGCTGCCAATCTTGGAAGTATGCTGACACCGCTGGGCAATCCTCAAAACCTTTATATTTTCGCCCTGTCCGGAATGTCCACAGGCAGTTTTCTCAAAGTGATGGCAATTCCCACCCTTTTGTCTTTCCTCCTTCTGGCCGTGTCTCTGCTGTTTATAAAAAGCGACACTATTGACATTGACACTGCGTCACTGCCGCAGGTGTCCGGGCTGAAACGTGCCGTTCCCTGGGCTGCACTTTTTATTCTTTGTATTCTTGCCGTTTCCCATATAATTCACTTCGGCGTCGCTCTTGCCATAGTCATCGCTGCAGTGCTGATACTTGATCGTTCAATTCTGCCCAAGGCCGACTACGGCCTGCTGCTGACTTTTGTTTTCTTTTTCGTTTTCATCGGAAACATCAAAGCCCTTCCCGCAGTAAACAATGCGCTGTCCTCTCTTGTGTACGGTCGAGAACTGGCTGCATCGATCCTGCTGAGTCAGGTTATAAGCAATGTTCCCGCAGCCATGCTGCTGTCCGGCTTTACCGACAACTACTCCGATTTGCTGCTGGGTGTCAACCTTGGCGGTCTGGGCACACTGATCGCTTCCATGGCCAGTGTTATCTCCTACAAGCTCTATGCAGCCGAAGAAGATGCCGGACCCGGAAAATATCTCGGTGTATTCACCGGTGTCAGCGTTATTATGCTGGCTGTACTTTGGACGGCCGTATGGCTGATCAAATAACAAATAAAGCTGCCATTTCGAAACGTGCGTAAGCTAAGTGAAATGGCAGCTTTTTATTCCCCCACAGAATAATTGTCCTTTCAATTGGAATTGCTTGTAAATTGCGGATGTACTATATTTTATTGTGTACTGAATAATTACAAGGAGGCTCTTATGAAAAAACGTTTGCTTGTTATGCTTCTCGTTTCGGCCATGCTGGTTTCCTTAATGGCAGGCTGCAGCAGCAAGGAAGAAGCTGCCGAAGCTCCCGCAGTCGAAAGCACCGTTCCTGTTGAGGAAAGTGCTCCCGCCGAAGAAGCTGTACCTGAAGAAGCTCCCGCTGAAGATGCCGCACTCGAAGGAGTTCCCGAAGAACCCGCGGTGGAGGTCGACTACACCGACGGTCTTGACTTCACTTCCTATCCCCTGGTAGATGAAAACGATGATGCCAGTTTTCTGCTGTGGACTGACTCCATCATCGGTCTGACCACCTTCTACGAAGACGGTTTTGCTTCCCATCCGGTTTATCTCCAGATGGAAGACTACACCGGTGTTCACATTGATTTCAAAATCACCAACGAAGGCACCTCCACCGAACAGTTCAACCTGATGGTAGTTTCCGGCGACTGGCCGGATATGGTCCACCGCATGAACTACAACGGCGGTCTTGATCTGGCTGTCGAAGAGGAATTCGCCATCGACCTGACTCCCTATATAGAAGAATACGCTCCCAACTATCATTATCTTCTGAACATGGATGGCGGTGCTGCAAAGAAAGACATCATCACCGACGAAGGCAACATCGTTGCTTTCTACTGCATCAACAATGCCGAGCCTCTGACCGACCAGGGCCTTATTATCCGTCAGGACTGGCTGGACAAGCTGGGTATGGAAAAGCCCAAAACCTATGAACAGATGCACGATGTTCTGACCGCTTTCAAAACCGAATTCGGTGCTGCAGAACCTCTGCTTCTTTCCGCCGAAACCAATGTCAACGCTCTCATCGGCGGCTATGGCACTCTTGGTGCCAGTACTGCCGGCATGATGAACGCTAACGGTACCTACTATGCCCGGGACGGTCAGCTGAAGTTTGGTCTGCTGGACGAAGGCTATAAAGATTATCTGATGATGATCCGTCAGTGGATCGATGAAGGTCTTGTATCCCCAACCTACCAGACCGACAACGACAAGCCGCTGAGCAATATATACACCATCAATATCACCACCGGCGTTTCCGGCGTTCTGAACAACCGCTGTTCCATGATGGACGACTATCAGCTGGCCGGCGAGGATTATTACAACGGCGACTTCCTTGTGGAAGCCACCTACAATCTCCGTATGAACGAAGACGATATCCTGCATTTTGGCTCCGTTCCCACCCTTGTCAACAGCCAGGGTATCACCATCACCTCAGCCTGCGAGAACGTGGAACTGGCCATGAAGTGGAACGACTTTTGGTACAGCAAGGAAATGACCAGAGTTCAGCGTTGGGGTGTTGAGGGCGAGTCCTACTATCTGGACGAAAACGGCGAACCCGCCTGGACTCAGCAGATGATCACTCCTCCCGACGGTTACAACTCCATGATCTACAACGCAAAATATGTTCTGCAGATCAACCTTATTTACGATATCTATGGTGACTATTATAAGTATTCCGACGCTATGAAAGCTGCGGATGAGATCTGGTCCTACAATGTTGAGTACGACTACACAATCCCCAATGCCGTTGCCATGACTGCGGACGAAGGCTCCGAATACTCAACCATTTACGCAGATATCGACACCTTTGTTTCCGAAAACCTGTCCAAGTTTATGACCGGCGATAAGTCCTTTGACGAATGGGACTCTTTCATCGACCAGGTTTATGACATGGGTATCGAAGACTGCATCGAAATATATCAGGCAGCTTACGACAGATACGCTGCAAAATAATTCAATTTCAAAAGACCGGTGTTCAGACACTGTGTCATCAAATTAAAGAAGCTGCCATTTCGAACATTGAGAGGTCAGCTCCGCTGACCTTGCGATGGAGGAATCCCCATCTTAAGGAGGGGATCTCTCCGCCATAGGCCGGCAAAGCCGACTGTGGCGTTCGAGATGACAGCTTAATTTAATGGCATTGTTTTCGTGCACCGGTCTTGTTTGTTTCCAAAATTAACAAAACCTTCAAATTTCCGATATTGCTTTTTGCGCACATCTGATATATCATATTAGTAAATCTGGTTATCAATATCGCAAAGGCGGTGTGTGCATTGAAACGAACAAAGCTGAAAGACAGGATACTGCCCGGATACTCCACCGGTGAAGAAGTTGCCAACATGGTAACTCATATTTTTGGCGGAGCCTTTGGCATCACCGCCACTGTTTTGTGCGTGATCTTTGCCGCTAAGCATCACAATGTCTGGGGTGTGGTCTCCGGTGCGATTTACGGAGCGTCCATGATAATACTGTACACCATGTCCAGCATATACCACGGTCTCAGCCCAAGACTTACCGGCAAAAAAGTGATGCAGATCCTTGATCACTGCAGCGTGTTTCTGCTTATTGCAGGAACTTACACTCCCATAGCTCTCAGTTCTGTCAGGCCGCTATACCCTGCTCTGGGGTGGGTGATGTTCGGCATCATCTGGGTTTTGGCAGCATTGGGAATTACGCTCAACGCTATTGACCTGAAGTCGTTCAAGAAGTTTTCCATGATAACTTATCTCGGCATGGGCTGGCTTGTTATATTCACTCTCCCGCAAGTCATAAAAGCAGTAACTGTAACCGGCTTTGTCCTGCTGCTGACCGGAGGAATCGCCTATACCATCGGTGCTGTGCTGTATATGGTGGGAAAGAAAAAGAACATCAAATTCATTCACAGCGTTTTTCACGTTTTCGTTCTCCTGGGAAGTGTTTTGCAGTTTTTCTGCATACTGTTATATGTGGTGTGATAATTCAGTCCATAATTGCGCTTTTTGTAGCCGTATGTACAAATTGTTGCAATAATCCCATTGAAAACCAATAATAGAATATGATAAAATATAGTGTAGCAAAGATGCAGGTTTTCCAAGCTCTGCGTCTGCTGCACTATAATTTTTATTTTGAAAGAAGGAGAAACCATGAACAGAAGAATTCTGGCCCTGCTTCTGGCTGTCTGCATGATGCTGGCTCTGCTTGCCGGCTGCGGCAGCAAAGAAGAAGCTCCCGCTGAAGAGCCCGAAGCCGTTGTGGAAGACGCTCCCGTCGAAGAGCCCGCTCCCGCAGATGACGCTGTTGTTGAAGCTCCCAGCGCCGAACTGGAAGACGTTGTTGCCGACGAAGCAGTCGTCGACACCCGTACCCCCATCGAACTGCCCCTGACCGAAGAAGAAGTACATTTCAGCTTCTTCCTTTCCGGCCCCGGTGGCGCAGCTTCCAACTATGTATCTTCCTACTCCGAGTACAAGCACTGGAACAAGTCCTTTGAGCTGACCAACGTCTACCTCGACTTCGACGAAGCCGACTTTATGACCGCCAGCGAAAAGTTCAACCTGATGATCGCTTCCGGCGACTACACCGACTTCATCGCCGGTACCGGCAACTTCTCCAACGGTGCTGACTATGCCGTTGAAGAAGAGATCGTCATCGACCTGACCGATCTCATTGCCGAATACGCTCCCAACTACAACTACTATCGTACCCAGACTCCCTTCCTCACAGCCGCAACCAAGACCGTTGGCGGACACATCGTATCCTTCTACGAGCTGTTCTCCGACTTCCTTGGCCCCTTCTTTGGCGCTTTCATCCGTCAGGACTGGCTGGATGAGCTGGGTCTGGAAAAGCCCGAAACCTACGATGAGTATCATGACGTTCTGATGGCTTTCAAGACCGAAATGGGCGCTACCAAGCCTATCATGTTCGACTCCAACCTCGTTGGTAACGACAACTTCTTCGTAGGCGGCTTCGGAATCACCTCCACTTTTGGTTCCGCCAACGCCAAGGAAAGCTACTGGTACGTTAACGACGGCGAAGTCAAGTGCGGCCTCGTAGCTGACGAATACTATGACTACCTGTGCATGCTCCGTGACTGGGTTGCCGAAGGCCTCATCTCCAAGGACTTCCCCTCCGAAGCCGGTGCCATGGCCTCTGCCGGTATGGCTGAGATCTGCAACGACAAGGTCGGCGTATTCTTCAACGGCGCTCCCATGATGTCCATGTACAGCCGCAACGCTGTTGACCCCGACTTCCGCATCACTGCCGGTTATGACCCCGTCCACGAGAAGGGCGAAAAGGTTCACGTTGATACCACCGAATACGACTTCGGCGGCGAACGTGTTGCTATCACCACCGCTTGCGAAAACCCCGAACTTGCTGTTAAGTATTGGGACTTCTGGTTCACCGAAGAAGGCATCATCCTTGCCAACTACGGTGTCGTTGGCGAAACCTGCGAAATCGGCGAGGACGGCAAGCCCTACTACACCGAAATGGTTACCAACAACCCCGATATCGCTGCCGGCGATGCTATCTCCATCTACACCGGCCGTAACAGCACTCCCACCTGGGCTTCCAACTCCAAGCTGCTGGTTTCCTTCAACGAAGACGAAGCTGCCGCTTTCGAGATCTGGGCTTCCTGCCGCGACAACCGTGACGCTTTCCCCGTTGTTGCTATGCTGACTGCCGAAGAAATCGAAATCTACGCTTCCAACTCTTCCGAATACGAAACCTACTGTGACGAGACCCGCTCCCTGTTCGTTACCGGCGAAAAAGAACTGAACGAACAGACCTGGCAGGAATACCTCGACATCATGTATCAGATGGGCATGCAGGAGAACATCGATCTGAAGCAGGCTGCTTACGATCGCTACATGGCCAAGTAATTTAAACCTGAAAAACCGAAGGGTCAATTGACCCTTCGGTTTTTTTATGCCTAAATCTCGTATGCAAGCAGTTTTATTAGGTACCTTGACTTTTGCGTTTTATTGGAGTATAATTGTCATGTTTTTCCAACGACAAGTATTCAAAAATCACAATAAGAAGGTATCTGAAAACATGTGGAAGTACATAAAAAAGTATCTGCCCTATGCTGTATTGGCAGCGATGTTCATGGTTGGCGAAGTGCTTATGGATCTGCTTCAGCCCGAGATCCTGAGTGAAATCGTTGATAACGGTGTTCTGGGTATCAACAACAACGGTGTGGGCGACCTCGGCATTGTCTGGAAGAACGGAATCATTATGATTGTTCTCGTTCTCTTTGGTGGACTGTGCGGCGCAATGAACAACGTGTTTGTTCAAATGACCGGTCAAAACATCGGCAACGATATGCGCAAAGACTGTTTTCGCAGTATTATGGCATTTTCTTTCTCTCAAATAGACCGGTTTGGTACAGGTTCACTGATAACAAGGATCACCAACGATATCACTCAGGTGCAAAACCTTGTGTCTCAGTTTGTAAGAGGCATGGTGCGAACATCCATGCTGATGTTTGGCAGCATATATTTTATGTTTCGTCTGAACTTCCGTTTTGGCCTGGTGGTGCTGTGTGCGTTCCCCTGCATTGTGTGCTGCATTATAGTTTGCCTGCATAAGGCCAGCCCTTTATTCTCAAAGCTTCAGAACCAGCTGGACAAGGTCAACTCCATCATGCAGGAAGACATTTCCGGCATTCGAATAATCAAGGCCTGCGTCAAAGAGATTCACGAAAAAATTCGTTTTGGAAAAGCCAATGACGAACTTATAAAAACCCAACTCCGTGTGCTTATTATCTTTGCTTTTATGAACCCCATCATGAACGCAATGATGTATGTAGTGGTGCTTCTCATTTTGGTGATAGGTTCCTTTGAAGTCAGCAGCGGAGCTGTCAGTCCCGGAACCATTATGGCCGGCATTACCTATACAACTCAGCTTCTAAACGGCATAATGATGCTTGTTATGTTGTTCCAAAACATCTCCTGCGGTGCGGTTTCCTGGAAACGCATCAAAGAGATTCTCAACAGCCAGCCTCAGCTCAAAAACGGCAGTTTTTCAGGTGTCACAAAATCAAAAGGAAAAATCGAGTTCCGTAATGTGTCTTTCTCATACGAAGGCAGTAATCATGTTATTTTGAAAAACATTGATCTCACCATTACTCCCGGAGAAACCGTTGCCATAATGGGTGCTACGGGCAGCGGCAAATCCTCTCTTGTTAATCTTATCCCTCGATTCTATGATATCTCCAAAGGTTCTGTTTTGGTAGACGGAGTTGATGTTCGTGAATATGACCAAACTGTTCTGCGGGAGAAAATAGCCTTTGTCCTGCAAAAAAGTGAACTGTTCAGCCGTTCTATACAGGAAAATATCTCATGGGGCGATTCCTGCGCAGAACTCCCCTCCATTCAAAAGGCCGCATCCATTGCCCAGGCGGACGATTTCATCTTATCAACCGCAAATGGTTATGACACACTGGTTGCCGAGCGCGGCATGAGTCTTTCCGGAGGGCAGAAGCAACGAATATCCATCGCCCGAGCTATACTAAAAAAAGCTGAAATACTAATATTCGATGACTCCACAAGTGCTTTGGATCTGAAAACCGAAGCCAATCTGTACAATGCATTGAGGGAGAGTGCACCTCACGCTACAAAAATCATCATTGCACAACGGATAGCTTCCGTACGTCAGGCAGACCGCATCGTGGTTCTGGAAGATGGTCAGATAGTATCCGTTGGTTCTCATGCCGAGTTAATAGCAGGCTGCAAGACCTACAGGGATATCTATGATTCCCAGATGGGAGAGGAGAGTGACATCAATGGCTGACAGCAAGCAAACAAACATCAGTGTTCCCGGCACCAATCGCTCGCGTTTTGCAGAGGTAACAAAAGCCGAAAACGTCGGCAGGAGCCTGATGCGGATACTTACATACTTTGCCAAAGAAAAATGGTTGGTCATTTCTATGCTTGGCGTTGTTGTTTTCGGAACTCTTTGCGGCGTTTTTGCGCCAAGTCTCCAAAGCAAAGCAATAGATATTATCGCCGGTTCTGCAGAGGGCAGTCTTTTCCGGGCACTGCTGCTGATGATATCTGTCTATCTGCTACATTGCGGAAGTCAGCTCCTTCAAGGCATAATCAGCGCACAACTCAGCCAACGAATTGTCAGCAGCATGCGAGTCCAGTTATTTGACAAGGTTATAACTCTGCCCGTCCGTTTTCTTGATACGCACTCCCACGGTGATATCATGAGCAGAATGACAAACGACATTGAAAACATCTCAACCACAGTGTCACAATCTCTGCCGTCGTTTTTCTCCGGCATACTGACCATTATCGGTACGGTTGCCATTATGCTGTGGTACTGCTGGCAGCTTGCACTCCTAAGCTTTGCAACCGTTATACTCACCCTTATTGCCACAAAGATCCTTTCCAAAAACGTGCGAAAGTACTCCCGAAAAAGGCAGGCTCTTTTGGGACAGCTTAACGGCACTGTTGAGGAAATGATCTCAGGATACCGGACGGTTGTGGCATACAATCATCAGACATTGACTGCAGAAGAGTTTTGCAAAACCTCCGATCAACTCACAAAGGCAGGTATCCGCACAGATATTCTCAGCGGTGTTATGGGACCTATTATGAATTGCATAAGCAATATCGGTTTTGTTATCATCGCTGCCTTTGGCGGCTACTTTGCTATCAACGGGCTTATCTCCGTTGGCGTTATTTCCGCCTTTATCGTCTATGCCAAACAATTCAGCCGTCCCATCAACGAAATTGCTCAGGTGTACGGCCAGCTTCAAACGGCCATTGCCGGAGCCGAGCGTTTATTCTCCATTTTGGACGAAGAAAGCGAGGATCTGTCCGGTGACGACATCGTCAGTGATTCAAACTATTCCGTCACTTTCTCAAACGTGGATTTTGCATACGACCCGGGGTATCCTGTGATCCGAAACTTTTCGCTGACCGTTCCTGCCGGCAAAAAGGTTGCTCTTGTTGGTGCCACCGGCAGTGGAAAAACCACTATTGTAAACTTGTTGATGCGTTTGTACGATATCAACGGCGGGGACATTCTTATTGGTAATCAGAGTATTCATGACATCTCCCGAATTGCATTGCGCAAAAAGGTCTCCATAGTTTTGCAGGATACCTTTTTGTTTGAAGATTCCATAAAAAACAATCTCTTGTACGCAAATGCGCAAGCTTCACAAGAAGCGCTGGACGAAGCTATCCGTATGTGCCGCATCAAGGATATGATCGATGCCATGCCAATGGGAGCTGATTCCATTCTGTCTCCCTCCGGCTCCAACATCAGTCAGGGGCAGCGTCAGCTCTTGGCAATCGCCAGAGCTTTTGTGGCCGATCCGAAGATCCTTATTCTTGACGAAGCCACTTCCAATGTCGATACCCGAACCGAAAAGGTAATACAAAACGCCATGCAGTCGATAATGCAAAACCGTACCAGTATCGTCATTGCTCACAGACTATCAACCATTCGCGATGCTGACCTTATCATTGTTATGGATAAGGGGCAGATCGTTGAAAACGGCAGCCATGAGCAATTACTGAGTCAAAAAGGAAAATACTACGAGCTTTATATGACTCAGTATGCCGGATTTGCAACCTGATACCGCTAACAAGAATAAGGGTTCTGCAATTGCAGAACCCTTATTCTTGTAATTTGTTCAAAACTTTTGTTTCTATTATGTGAATTAATCACCTGCGGCATTGAAATCCTCCCTCTGTTGTAATAAACTTACTTTATTACTATAAGCCGGAAAGCGAGGCAATCAAATATAATGAAACTGGAATGGAAAACATGTCTTAAAGTGGGGCTTAGCATTTTTATCTTATATGTGTGCATTAACTACTGGGAAAAAGCCGCAGAGGCTGCCGCACTGTTCATTGGTGCTGCCATGCCGCTGTTTACCGGCTGCATCATTGCCTATATAGTCAATATTCTGATGAGCTGTTATGAACGGCACTACTTCCCCCGCTTCGACAAATCCGCAATAATCAAAAGCCGCCGGCCTGTTTGTATGCTGGCTGCCTTTGTTACTGTGCTTGCCGTGGTTTTCCTTGTGGTCCGTCTGATTGTCCCTCAGCTTGTCTCCTGCTTCCAGATAATTCTGGCAGAGCTGCCTTATTACCTGACAAAAGCTGTCAACAAAATCGAAGATCTGGGCATACTGCCCGAAAACATCATATCCATGCTGGACGGTATCGACTGGCGTTCCCGCATAGGAGACATCGCAAAAATCCTGACCTCCGGACTTGGCAGCGTTATGGACATTGTTATAACCACTGTCTCTTCTGTTTTCTCATGGATAGTCAGCACAGTACTGGGTCTCATATTCTCAATTTATTTGCTGGCAGGAAAAGAGAAGCTGGGCAGCCAGTTCAAGCGCATAACCCACCGTTATCTGAAAGACAGCTGGTGCAAAAAAATCTGGTATGTGCTGGATACCGCCAACACCTGTTTCCACAAATATATTGTTGGTCAGTGCACCGAAGCCGTGATCCTTGGTGCGCTTTGCGCCATCGGTATGCTTATTCTTCGTCTGCCATATGCCACCATGATAGGTGCGCTTGTCGGCTTCACCGCCCTCATTCCCGTGGCAGGCGCATACATAGGCGCAGGTGTAGGTGCGTTTATGATACTCACCGTATCGCCTGTTAAGGCGGTCGTATTCCTTGTTTTCATCGTTGTGCTCCAGCAGTTGGAAGGCAACATCATCTATCCAAAGGTGGTTGGCTCATCCATGGGTCTGCCCGGTATCTGGGTACTTGCAGCTGTCACCGTCGGCGGCGGCGTTATGGGCATTCCCGGCATGCTGCTTGGTGTTCCTCTGGTTGCTACAGCATATAAGCTTATAAGGGACGATGTGAATAAAATCACTGTCTCCGGTAACGTATGATGCCGTCTTTTGCAGTTCAAGCAAATGAAAATGCAAACAAAAAAGAGCTTGCCGAAGCAAGCTCTTTTTTACTGTATCTCTTAGCCTTTTGAAGCCACGTAACGGTCGTAGGAAGCCTGATATATCTCGATGCATTCATCAATTCCCATGGATTCGATGGTGCCGATGAACTCATCCCACATATCGAAGCTGTTTTCGCCGGTGATGAACTTCATTACATTCTCTTCGGCGTAGGTGTCGATGTCAGCCAGCAGGTTTGCGGAGCGTTCGTTTTCTTCAACAGTCAAAGACAGGTTGCTGGGCAGTACATACTGAGCATCGCCGGATTCGGTCCACAGCATGAAAGCGTCGATGGTCTCCTGACGGTAGTTGGGCCAATCCTTGGTGGAGCTGGAAACAGAGGGAGTCTGGGAAGCGCAGTAGAAAGCGATTGCAAAGTTGGTCATAAAGAAATCGGGGTTGTTGAGTACGTTGTCGTTGTAGGCAGGCTTGCCTTCTTCGTCATACTCAAAGCTTACGCCTTCGATACCCCAGGCGGACAGAGTCTGGCCTTCTTCGGTGTACCAGAAGTTGACCCACTTGGCAGCCAGTTCGGGGTTGGTGCAGTTGGTGCTGATGGCGATGCCGGTGCCGGCAGAGCCTTCACCGTCGGTACCAAAGTGGAACTTTTCGCCTTCGTTATGTACAGGCTCGGGAGTACCCATCAGGGAGAAGCCGGGTTCGCTGGACTTGGAAATGTAAGTGCCCATGATGTCGCCCTGAGCATACCACAGAGCGGTGTCGCCGTTAAGTATAAGGGCATCGGCATTGGAAGCCATGGGGTCATTGGTCATGGAAACAAAGTCGGGATTGATGAGGCCTTCGGAATACCACTGATTCATCATCTGCAGGTAGTCTTTCCAGGTGTCTACAACGTAACCGGAGGTGACAACACCTTCTTCGATAAGGAACATATTGTGGCTGCCGTCGGTGGGCATACCGGAGGTGCCGAAGCCGCCGACCCAGCCGTTGCCCTGCTGCTGAGAAGCACCGGTGAGCATAAAGGTATCAGAGGTGTCGTAAGTGGTCTTTGCAGCGGTCAGGTATTCGTGGTAATCGTCATAGGTGATGGGCATATCCATGCCGAACTCTTCCAGCCAGTCAGCGCGGATCTGGGGACCCATCTGAGCCCAGGAAGCATCGGTAAAGGACATGAAATAAGCCATATAGCCGTTTTCGTCAACGGCAGCGTCCATATAGCTTTCCTGAGAAGAAAGGATATCCCAGTAGTCGCCCATGTAGGTATGTACCAGATCGGTCAGGTCAATGAAGATCTCATCTTCGATGGCAGCAGCGGAGCCGTTGGTGTAGCTGACTTTGCCGGAAACCATGTCGGGCAGGGTGCCGGAAGCGCACATCAGGTTGAACTGTTCGGTCAAAGCAGTCTGGGAAACGGACTGGAACTGCAGATCAACGCCGGTGATTTCGGCTGCTCTGATGTAAGAGGGCATTTCCTGCATGGTTTCCATGTTGGAAGCCAGGAAGCCGGGGAACTCAGTGAAATAGGTCAGTACTTCACCGTCGGAAATGGGATACTGGGGGTATTCGGGACTGATTTCGGGTTCTGCGGGAACCTCTTCTTCAGCAGGAGCTTCTTCGCCTTCAGCGGGAGCTTCTGCGGGAGCGCTCTCTTCAACGGGAGCTTCTTCGACTGCTGCGGATTCTTCGACAGCAGGCTCTTCTGCTTTATTGGCGCAGCCGGCAAACACAACAGCCATCATTGCCAAAACGAGAAACAGAGCAAGATACTTTTTAAGCATTGTTTTTCCTCCTTGTAACAATATACGAACGTGTTCGTATATTTCAGCTTATTCCAGAGCGTTATCAAAGTCAAGCACCAAATTGTTGTTACAGCTACTTTTTTGATACCATCTATTTCATTTTTGATATTCTGCCACAATCGTAATTTGCAAAACAAAATCCCGACTCTTTCGAGTCGGGATTTTGAAGACATAAATTAGTCGGTGATATAGGGCATCAGAGCGATATGACGGGCTCTCTTGATAGCCACGGTCAGCTGACGCTGATGACGAGCGCAGGTTCCGGTGGTTCTGCGGGGCAGAATCTTGGAACGCTCAGAAAGATAGCGGCGCAGCTTTGCGGTGTCTTTGTAATCGATATGGTCGATCTTGTCAACGCAGAACTGGCATACCTTTTTGCGCTTGCGGGAACGGACATTTCTATCGGTAGCCATTTACGGTATCCTCCTGTTAGATTTTGTGGAAAAGTAATTCCTTAAAAGGGCAGATCGCCATCGTCTTCAATTTCGGAATATTCGCTTCTGTAATCGGAGCTGATATTGCCGTAACCAGAATTGTTGTATCCGGAAGACTGATAGCTGTTTGCTGCCGGGGCACTGTAATCGGAATAAGAGCTTTGCTGAGCAGAGCCGTTGGGCTTGCTGTCTGCAAAGTAGACATTGTCGGCCACGACCTCGGCACTTCTGCGCTTATTGCCTTCCTTATCGTTCCAGTCTCTTATCTGAAGACGTCCGCTTACACAGCACTGACGGCCTTTGGTAAAATACTTTGAAACGAATTCGGCGGTGTTGCGCCAAGCCACGATATCAATGAAATCGGTGGTCTTTTCGCCGGTGTCTTTTGATGACCAGTCTCTGTCTACAGCCAGAGTAAAGGAAGCTACTGCCAGACCGGACTGGGTCCGACGGAGCTCAGGATCACGGGTCAAACGACCCATAAGAACAATGTGATTCAACATTGCCTTTCCCTCCCTTATTCGTCTTTGCTGATGATGAGCGAGCGCATAATGCCTTCAGTGATCTTGAAAACACGATCAAGCTCAGCGGGCATTTCGGGCTTGCTTTCGGTGTTCATAAGAACATAGTAGCCTTCGGGCAGATCGTTGATGGGATAAGCAAGTCTGCGCTTGCCCCATTCGTCAACCTCGGTCACGGTACCATATTCCTCAGCCAGAGCCTTGAACTTTTCCACGAGAGCGGCGATACCTTCTTCACCCTGAGCGGGATCGATGATATAGAGGACCTCGTACTTGCCGGAAATCTTTGCCATGCGGTTGCACCTCCTTCTGGACAGATGGCTCCCCACAAAATTGAGGAGCAAGGATTTATTTTATCTGACTTCGGACTCTTGTCCAAAGTCGTACCTTTCTATTATACATTGATTTCGCCATTTGTCAATGAAAGATTTGGAATTTTTTATTACCACTTTTGTGGTTTTCCAATCCAAGAACATCATGCGTAAAAAACCGTCAGTATAGACAGGATACTGTGTCATTTTCTGTCCCCTGACACCTGATACCCGACCCCTTTTACTTGACTTATGTGAACCGTACATTGTATAATAAAGTGTCATTCGTATAAGCATATAAGTTTACATAATATAGAATGGAGACTTCCTATGAAGGCTTTTAAAATAGCGCTGCCCATTATATTGATAGTGGCGGTTTTAGGCGGAGCGTATCTTTATTTCTACTCCGGCCTTAATCTTTCTTACGATTACTATGTTTCTGCCGGCGACAAGGCCATGTCCGAACAGCGGCTGGACAGAGCCATTACCTGCTATTCCAACGCTCTCGAGCAGCAGGCCGATGACCCTCAGCTGATAATCAGGCTGGCCGATGCCTACAGTATGAACGGGAATTACACCAAGGCCGAGTTCACTCTTGCAGGCGGCCTCAACAGCATGCCGGACAATGTTCCGCTGTACATCGCCCTTTCCAGGGTATATGTGGCACAGGACAAGCTGCTGGACGCCGCAAAGCTGCTGGACGGCATCACCAATGAATACGCCCGCACGCAGCTTTCCGAAAAACGTCCTGCCGCACCCGTTATCTCCCCCGAAAGCGGTGAGTACGACGAGTTCTTCACCGTGAATGTTTCCTACGGTGCCGGCAGCACAGCCTATGTTTCAACAGACAACGATTATCCCTCCAAAGAAAATCCTTCTCTTGAAACCGAGATAGTCACCTCCTACGGCACAACTTCCGTTTATGCCGTGGCAGTATCCGAAGATGGGCTTGTCAGCAGTCTTTCCCATGCAGAATACACCGTTGCCAATGTCATTGAGGACGTAACCTTTACCGACCCCGCAATCGAAAACCAGGTTCGCACAGCTCTTGATCTGGACGACAGTATATCTCTTACCACCGAAGATCTGTGGGTGATCACATCTTTGTATATCCCCTCCGATGTCAAATCACTGGACGATCTGCGCTGGTTTGGCAAGCTGCCTGCACTGGTATTTGAATCCACTGCCGGTCTGGACATGAGCCGATTATCCATGTGTACCGCTCTTGAGGAGCTTACGGTGGCAAACTGCGGCCTTTCCTCTGCTCAGCTTGAGCAAATAGGACAGCTCACAAATCTGACAACACTGGATATCAGCGGCAACCAGATAGTCAATCTTGCCCCTCTGTCCAATCTGACGGCGTTGACCTCTCTGACCGCTTCCAATAACTCCATTTATGACCTGACCCCTCTGTCCGGGCTAAAAGAACTTCAATCACTTAATCTCGGCAACAATGCCGTTGAGGATATTTCTCCTCTGTGGTCGCTGACCAACATTCAGAAGCTGGATCTTCGCAACAATCCTCTTAGCGACATCAGCAACGTTTCAGGCATGACCCAGCTGACGGATTTTGACATCAGCAACTGCTCCGTGACCGACGCTTCCGCTCTTGAAAACAAGGCAGAGCTTGTCAACCTCAACTGCAACAACAACGATATCGTATCCCTCGATATGCTGTCAAATAGCAAAAAGCTGGAAAGCCTTTATGCAGACAACAATGCCCTGACAACCATAGATTTTATTGAAAAGCTGACTAAGCTGAAGCGTATGGCAGCTTCCGGCAATCTCATTTCCGAAGTTCCCGAGCTGCGGAACCATACTCAGCTCAGCGTAGTGGATCTTTCCCACAATCAGATAAGCGACGTGACCGGCCTTGGCTATATGCCTCAGCTGAACTACCTCAATCTGGACTACAACAACATCACCGACGTGAGCTGTCTTACCACCTGCTATGTATTGGTTGAAGTCAACGTATTTGCCAACCCGGTTCTCGACACCGATATGCTCACCGGCATGGGCGTCATCGTCAATGCCGGACTTCTGCCCGAACAGGAAGCCGCTCTTGCGGCTGCCGCTGAAGAGTCCGCCGAATAACGAAAGGAATCAAAATCATGCTTATTACCGAAACTCCCATTGAAGTCCGTTATCCCGACTGCGACCCTATGGGTATAGTGCATCACGCCGTGTATGTGGTGTGGTACGAGATCGCCCGCATGGACTTTTTT
Organism: Oscillospiraceae bacterium; assembly: GCA_015068245.1. GTDB lineage: Bacteria > Bacillota > Clostridia > Oscillospirales > Oscillospiraceae > SIG469. The sequence continues at coordinate 131,031 of SVKU01000003.1, read as the reverse complement.
AAGAAAATGGGATTCAGCTACACCGATATGAATGCCCTTGGCATTAACCCGCCCATGGTTGACCTGCACGTTCAGTATTTTTCCACCGCAAAATATCCCCAGGATCTGACCATTAAGACTTCCATCAAGTCCTATGCCAAAAACAAGATCGAGCTGCAATACGAAACCTGGGCAGAAGGCAGCGAAAAGCCCATCAACACCGCTGTGACGTTCCATATCTGGACAGGCCCCGATATGAGAGCTTACAACATGGAAGAAAAGCTGCCCGATGTGTATGCGAAGATAAAAGCAGCGGCGGACATTTAACAGTTAATTATTAATAATTAATACCCCGTATGATTTGACAGTCAAATCATACGGGGTCGTGTTATGGCATTTTAGAACAAATCGCTGTGCGTTCCTGTTCTGGTAAGGTACAATATCAAGTCATTACCCGAGATTTCATATATCAGCAACCAATCAGGTGCTACATGACACTCTCTGCATCCGGTGTAATCTCCCGCAAGCGGATGATCCTTGTTTTTCTCAGGCAACGTTTCCCCTGCTGCAAGGAGTCTGATGACTTGTGTCAATAGCGAGATATTGTACCCTCGTTTTTGTATGCGTTTAAGATCCTTCTGAAACTTAGTAGTAGGTCTTATGCTATACATCGGACAGCAGCTCCTTCATCATGGCATCCGCATCAGTATAGGTCTTGCCCACAGAGGGGTCTGTTTTCATACGTTTAACTTCAGCTATAGCTTCCAGCGTTTCTGCATTGGGCTTTTCTGCCCCAATTTCAAAAGGAATACGGTATTCCCTGACCGCCTTTTTAGCAAAAATATTTATCGCAGTGGTCATTGTCATGCCCATATCTGTGCAAAAAGCTTCAAACTGGCGTTTCAAATCCGCATCCATACGAATACTTACATTTGTCTGTGCCATATTGGCATCTCCTTTCTGCAACACTTGATACTATTATTATATACACATTGTCAAGAGAATACAATACAATGTATGATATTTGTTGCAAAAGAATTTGGAAGTCCAAGGCGCAGAAGGGACTCGTAACCCCAAGGTCAAACCGGGGGTTTGACCTCTCGAAATTGCCGCAAGTGGCAATTTATCAGGGCTGCTCACCCTTCGTAACATAATCAAAAAAGCCGACACCCTGATGGGTATCATAATCGATGGTGAAGGGACTCTGAACCCAAGGTCAGCAAAGCTGACCTCACGACAATTGCTGGCGCAATTGTCAAAGTGATTCTCGCACTCCCTCTAACATAACAAAAAACCAGATACCCGATGGGTATCTGGTTTTTTGGCACGCCAGAAGGGACTCGAACCCCTGACCTACTGGTTCGTAGCCAGTCACTCTATCCAACTGAGCTACTGGCGCATGCATATGCGCTTTTTGCGCCTGATTATGATATCACACACTTTGGTAAAATGCAAGTGTTATTTTTGAATTTGGAAAAATTTTTTGTTGAGCCATTATGATAAAACGGGTCGGGAGCACCCCCCTACATTACCTCTGATAAAACTGAAACTAAAAATCAGCATTTGATATTTCCCACTCGCTTTAATTATGGTATCATTTAAGAAAGATAAATATTGAAAAGGAGAATCCAGATGTCCAATCAGAATCAGGCTCACAATTCATGTGTACGCAGAAAACCCGAAGTTCAGGTACTTAACGGCGCATTCGCTGTCCCCTCCGTCACCGATGCTGCTATCTGGGTAGAAAACGGTGCAGTTTCTGCCGAACATTCCGCACCCGAATATGCAGGCGTTTCCGCTTCCAAAATAGATGCTCTCAAGTTTGAAAGCGATGTTCCCTGTCTTAACACCATCGTCGTAAAAGGCGAAACCAGCTGCGTTGAAATAGACAAGGCTTCCATTGCCCTGTCCGGTACCGGCTGCAGCGACTTTACTTCCAAGGGTGCAGGTGTGCTGACCTACGAAAAAGGCACCACCGTTATAAAAGATTCGGAAATCGTCACCAGGGGTGCAACCCGCTGCTGCACCATAGCCACCTCCGGCGGCACTTTGAAAGTATACAACTCCAAGCTGGCATCATACGGCGGTCCCCTGCCCGAAGATTACGTCCCCGTTATCGGCCCCGGCATGATGGAACCTCCCTATCCCCTGGGTCTTGGAGGCAACTGCCGCACTCACCTTTCCATGGACAACTCCGAATCCTTCTTCTACAATTGTGATATTTATGCTGCCGCATGGGCAGCCGTCTCCACCGATGCAGGCGGCGGTTACTGCTATGCCGAGGTCAACGACTGCAACGTAAACTGCGAAGGCAACGGTTATGTGGGCTATGCCGACAACGACTGCCATCTGGCATTTTATAACAGCAAGCTCCATTCCGGCAACGTGGGCTTTATTCAGGACGGCAACTCCTCCCTCATCATCAAGGGCTGTGATCTGACTTGCGACAAATACGGCATGCTTATCCACGGCGGCATGGAAAACTGGGACGATATCGGTGTTATCGATATTCAGGACAGTTCCATCTCTGTAAACAATCAGATTGCCCTGTGCAAGAGCACCAACGTGGATATTTACATGAAGAACGTCAAACTCAGCAGCGAAACCGGCGTTATCGTGGAATCCAAGCTCACTGATGACCGTATGTATTTCACCCGCCGCACTGTGGGTCCCGAAAGCTACGGTGTTCAGATAACCTTTGAGGCTATGGATATCGACGGCGATTTCCTTATGAGCGACAGCGAGCGCAAACAGCATCTGCATTTCGTGAATGTCAACCTGAAAGGCACCATTTCCGGCAATCCTCAGGTATGGTTCAGCGAAGGCAGCAAGTGGAATGCCGTTGGCACCTCTTACGTCACGCTTATGGGCGATGTTTCCCTTGATATGCTGGACGGTGTTAAAGGCCCCGGCGGCTTCGGTGGCCCCGGAGATCCCGTTATCTATGCATACCCGGGCGAAGGCTGCAAGTTGGAAAAGGGCGAATATGCGCTTCCCACTGCAGGCAAGCTGATAGTTCTGTAAATTCAAATAAAACAGTCATTTCGAACGTCAGCTCTGCTGACGGAGAAATCCCCATCTTATGACGGAAAACTCCTTCTGTTAGATGGGGATTTCTCAGCGGTGTACCACCGCTATCGAAATGACAATTTTTTATTCATTGACCTTTTCAAACGCCAGTCTTGGATAATCGTCCTCTTCAACGTAAATTGTTCCGCAATGGGTGAATCCCAGCTTTTTAAGCAGGTTCTGTACCACCTTATTGTCACCGTGGGTATCCACCCTGATGTGACCGCACTGTCCCGAGACCCATTCAAGGCAGGCCTCTCCAATACCCTTGACACTGCCGTCGCCTGCCAGCCTATGAACAACGCCGTAGGGGCTGTTATCCAGCCAGTCACCGTCTTCTATAACGGCATAGGTAGGGTCGATGTCTTTGCCATAAATGAAGTAAAAAGTGCCCACAACTCTCCCGTCGCTGATACAGACATAGCTGTTTCCTGCAGCGATATCGCTGTGTATCAGTTCTTCCGGCGGCCAGTTTGTAGGTCCCCACTGATTGGGGTTACCATGCTCCGCCATGAAGCTGCGGGCATATGCGTAAATTCCCATTATTGCGTCAAAATCTGTTTCCGTTGATTTGCGTATTTCCATTTTTGTCCGCCTTTGTGATTTAGTTGCTGATATATTATCACATTATGCAACCGGGCACAACAACGAAAAGCTGTCATCCCGAACATCGACTTTGTCGGCGGAAGGATCCCCTGATCTGGAAGGGATTTCTCCGCTGATCATATCAGCGTTCGAAATGACAGCTTATCTTAAATCACACCGGCTTAACAGCCGACTTGGTTTTTACTTATACAGAACTACGTTGTTGTAGGTGCCGGGAGCGATGACAGTCTCAACACCGTCAACGGTCATCTTGGAAGCATTGACAACAGCACCTTCCTCGATAACGAGAGTGTTTACAACGCTGTCAGCGGTGACGGTCCAAGAGCTGGTAGCGTCAACGGTAACGGTAACGCCCTTGCCGCCCTGGAACTTGTCGCGGCGGGTGAAGAAGCCTTCGAGGTTGGAGCCTTCGAAGATGTTGAACTTCAGAGTGCTGGCGGTATCATAAATGATCTCGCCCTTCATCTGCTGGTTGGTGGCAGTGAAAGTGCAGTTGGAGCCGTTCAGACCGGGAGTACCCCACTTGCGGACATTTTCATTGCAGGCGCAGATGAGGAATACGTCATTTGCATAAACCAACTCAACATTTTCGATATTGATATCGCAGGAAGTGTTGGTGGTATAGAACATGTTGCCGGACAGAGCTGTCAGTTTGCCGCCCTTCATGGTGAAGTTGCTGCGGCCGATAGCTGCGTCGCCGGACATGGACTGCATGACCATGATGTTGCTCTTTTCGTCGTCGTCGGCAGCAGTGGTGCCTTCGGCGCAAACGTCACCGGTCAGGTCACAGTTCTCGATGTAAACGGAGTTTTTGCCTTCAATAACAACACCCTGAGACATTTTGGCCACCAGAGTTGCGTTTCTGGCTTCGATATCAGCAGTAACGTAAATGGCAGGGCTGCCGCCGCCGCCGGAAACATAAGTACCGCCGTCGATTCTCATGGTACCGCCGCCTCTGTCGGAACGGATGGCTGCGGAAGAACCGCCGAGGGTCTCAACGTCGCAGTTGAAAGCATACAGGGTGCCTCCGCCGGCTGCCATGATGCCGCCGGAGCCGTTCTTGGTGGTGCGGACAACAAGATCCTTAACGGTAACGGTTGCCTTGCCATAGGAGAACACACCGTTGGCGCCGTTGGCAGTGGTGGTAACAGTACCGCCGTTGATCTCAACATTGGAATTGTCGGCCGCCATAACAGCAGAGTTGATGCCATAGAAGCTGGCGCCGTCGCCGCCGGTGTCGCCTGCGCTCTTAACGACAGTGGGGTTGTTCAGAACAGCCGCAACATCGCCCTTGGCACGGACAGCATTTTCGGTTGCGTTGGTGGATTCACCGAATACGACATCGTCATAAGTCTTGGTTTCAAGCTCAGTTACAGTGGGAGAGTAGCTGAAGGAAACGGGTCCGCCGCCACCGGGAGGAGGTGGGGGCATTCCACCGCCGCCGCCCATGCCGCTGCTGCCGGCAACACCGGACAGGTTGGCAATAATGGATTCGATGTCAACGTCCTTGAGAACCTGAATGGCGTTGCAGATAACAATGGCAGCCTCTTCACGGGTGATGGGGTCTGCATTGGCGGTAACAACACCGTTTCTCAGGTCGAGAAGGTCGGCATAGTTATTGGTGGTGGACTGCCAGCGAGTGCCGGTAAGACCGGTAAAGCCCATATAAGCCAGGAGCATCTTTTCGGTCTCGGTAACGGTAACGTCGCTGGAATAGTCAAACTTGTTTTCGCTGCGGCCATCGATCATGCCCTTTGCCACGCAGTATTCCACATAGTCCTGAGACCAGCGGCCTTCAACGTCGGCAAAAGCGGTGGACTTGGAGGCAGAGATCTTCTCGCCGTCCAGCTGAGACACTACGATAGCCAGCATTTTTGCCATTTCCTCACGGGTAATGGTGTTGGCAGGCTTGAAGCTGCCGTCTTCATAGCCGCCGATTGCGCCCATTTCGACCAGTTTTTCCACAGCTTCCACAGCAGTGATATCGGCTGCGTCGGTGAAAGACAGGCCTGCGGGAGCTTCGGAGATAAGCATGGTGCTGTAATCTCCTGCGGGGGCTTCGACAGGTACCGGCTCTTCGGCCATGGCGGGCATTGCCATAAGGCTCAGCACGGTTATCAGGCAAAGCAGCCTGACAAGATTCTTTTTCATTTTGTTTCTCCTTTCATTTTCTGTGAGTTTATCTACTCCATATTAGAATACAACGTTTTCACCAAAAAGTAAATAAAGACATTCGTTTCTTTTTATGCACAATGGTTTATTTTTTGCTTTTATTTCTCCCGGAAGGATGATAATATATTTACAACCGAATTTTAAAAAAGGAATAATACCATGTTTAAAAAAGTTCTTGTTATCGTTCTGGACAGTGTGGGAATCGGCGCTTTGCCCAATGCCGCAGATTACGGCGACGAAGGCGCAGCCACACTGCAGCACATACTTCAGCGTATGCCCAATCTTCGCATCCCCAACATGACAAAGCTGGGACTTAAACATATAATTGGCAAAACCGACACCGTTCCCCTGGGCGTTTATTGCAAGGCAGACGAGCTTTCCGCCGGAAAAGACTCCATTGTGGGGCACTGGGAGCTTATGGGTGAGGTTACGGAAAAGCCTTTCAGCACCTTCGAAAACGGGTTCCCTGCCGAGATTATCGGTCAGTTTGAAGCTCTCATAGGAAGAAAGGTTATCGGCAACGAGGTGGCTTCCGGAACGGAGATAATCCAGCGGCTTGGCGACGAGCATGTTAAAACAGGGTATCCCATTGTATATACCTCGGCAGACAGCGTTTTTCAGATAGCCGCCCATGAAGACGTTGTTCCTCTTGAGACTCTTTACCACTGGTGTCACCTTGCCAGAGAAATGTTTGATAACGGCACCACAGCCATTGGCCGCGTGATTGCAAGACCTTTTGTGGGCAGTTCCGGCAGCTACACCCGCACCAGCAACCGTCATGACTACGCTGCCATGCCTGTGAAAAAGACCGTTCCGGAGATCCTCACCCAGCACGGGATTTCCGTTATCGGCGTGGGAAAGACTTACGATATTTTCTCAGGTTCCGGTTTTTCCGAAACCAACCCCACCACCGGCAACGCCGACGGTATAGCAAAAACCATCCGTTTCGCAAGGGAAAAGGACGGTTTCATATTTGTCAACCTTATAGACTACGATATGCTTTACGGTCACCGCCGTGACCTTTTTGGTTATGCCTCCGCCCTGGAAGAGTTTGACAAGGCAATACCCGAAATAATGGACGCTTTGGGCGATGGGCTGCTGATAATCACCGCCGACCACGGCTGCGATCCCACCTACACCGGCACCGACCATACAAGGGAATACATCCCCATTCTGCTGTGGCATAAGAACATTGTTCCCGGTGATGCCGGTATTCGCAAGACCTTTGCCGACGTGGGTGCAACGGTTTTGAATGCCTTTGGCATCGAAGCAAGCATCGGCGAAAGCATCATATAATTTTCCTCTTGCATTTTTAATCGAACAGCATTATAATAACATCGAACATTTGTTCGGTGTTATTATTTTATCTTCGGGGTGCAGGTCATGCGAACCATATTACATTCGGATATCAACCACTGTTATGCTGCCATAGAATGTCTGCACCATCCGGAGCTTCGGGATAAGCCTGTGGCTGTTGCCGGTGACCCCGGGCAGCGCCACGGCATAATCCTCGCCAAAAATATTCCCGCAAAAAAATGCGGAGTCAAAACAGGTGAAGCCATCTGGCAGGCGAAACAGAAGTGCCCATCGTTGGTGGTGCTGCCGGCAAATTTCCCTCTTTACCTGCGGTTTTGCCGCTATGTCAAGGATATTTACTCAGACTACACCCGAAATATAGAGTCTTTCGGCATCGACGAATCCTGGCTGGACGTAAGCGGCAGTTGTTTCGGCAGCGGTGAGGATATTGCAAAGGCCATTATGAAGCGTGTCAAAAGCGAGCTTGGCATCACCGTGTCCGTAGGTGTGGCAGACAATAAGATATTTGCCAAACTTGGCAGCGATATGAAAAAGCCCGATGGTCTTACGGTCATAAACCGGGACAATTACAAGGATAAGGTCTGGTCGCTTCCCGCTTCCGACCTGCTTTATGTGGGTCCTGCCACAACAGCAAAACTTCGGCGATACGGTATTGAAACCATCGGTCAGCTGGCACGGTCGGAGCAGCTGTTTCTCAAATCCTTTCTTGGAAAATGGGGCGGCATGCTGTGGCGGTTCGCCAACGGGCTGGACAGCGAGCCTGTGGCCGACATGGACGATTCGTCGGCAATAAAAAGCATCGGCAACAGCACCACCTCCCCCAGAGATCTGGAAAACAACGACGATGTGAGTCTGGTGTTCCATGTTCTGTGCGAAAGCGTTGCCATGCGGCTGCGGGAACAGGGGTTTGTATGCCGGGGTGTGCAAATACACTTACGCACCAGTGAGCTGCACACCTTTGAACGTCAGAAAAAGCTGACTTTGCCTACCTGTATTTCCTCCGAACTGCACCAAGCTGCCATGGAGCTGTTTTATAAAAATTACGACTGGCAGATGCCTTTGCGCAGCATAGGCGTGCGGGCAACCGACCTTGCTGCCGCAGGCAGCTGCGTTCAGCTGTCCATGTTTGTGGACGAGGAACGTCGTATCCGCCGTCAATCACTGGAGGAAACGGTAGATCAGCTTCGTGGGCGCTTTGGCAACTTTTCCGTCCGCCGTGCCGTTACCTTGACTGACCCGATTTTGAGCGGTATAAACCCCAAGGAAGAACACGTTATCTTCCCGGTGAGATATGTCAAAAAACCGATTAATTATTAACTGTTAACTGTAATGTGGTGGTGTTTTCATGGATCCAAAAGTATATGTAGCCGTAACTGCCGAGTTCGGCGTTGACGGTCAGCTTCGTCCCCTGACCATAACCTGGGAGGACGGACGAATATATGAAATCGACCGGGTGCTGGACGTTCGCCGTGCCGCATCCCTGAAAGCAGGCGGTGCAGGCATACGCTACACCTGCCGCATACAGGGAAAGGTAACGTATCTGTTTCTTGAAAACGATCGATGGTTTGTGGAACGGCGTGCGGTTTGATATACACGCATGCCGCTCCCTACAGCTCTGTGGAGCGGCAGGAGCACGTCCACGCCCTACACACAGCCCGTAACTTTCAACTTTAACATCCGTATATTCAACGCTTTGAACCAACTTGCTTTAACGGATTGCCGCGCCATCTTCGATGGCTCGCAATGACAGGTTTGAGTTTTTTGACACGCTGAACAAAGGAGCGATTCTTCCGAACCGCTCCTTTGTTATTATACTATCTTACGCAGTACACTCGCCATACTATGGCAGACATCTCCGCTCTTGTGATGGTGCTTTCTGCACGGAACAGCAGCTGTCCATCGTCTGCGCTGCCCTTGATGATTCCGGCGGCATACAGAGCTACTGCTGCTTCGGGAGCAACATCATCGAAAGGATACTCAATACCGGCGGGAGCCAGTTTGAGAGCCTGTGCTGTCAGATTTGCAACTTCTTCACGGGTGATGACTGCATCAAGTTCTACCTCACCGGAAATAAGCAGATCAGCCAGTGCGGTTTCCAGATACCCACTTGCCCAATGGTCGCCGGTGGGAGCGATATCGCCATATCCCACAGCCTTCATGACCATCTTCAGAGCTTCTCCCCAGGTCACCTCGCCATAAGGCATGAAGCTGCCATCTGGGTATCCGCCCACTACGCCCTTATTGGCAAGGGCAGTAACGTCACCATAGAACCAGTCGGATTTTGCAACGTCTGAGAAACCTTTGTCTCCCATGTAGATGCTGTAAGTATCAAGAGCTGCATCAAAGGCACCGGGCTTTTCGGGCATCATCAATGCAGGAACATTGTCTTCGAGAACTTCGTAAACAATACCGCCGAGGATGATATAAGGGATTTTGGAATCTTCTGTCTGTTCGGGTGCTTCGCCGCCGGAGTCAAGACCGTCGATAGAGCCGTCATCATTTATTGTGATTTCTCTTTCGACAGATTCGGAAGCTGCACCGTTGGAGTTAACGATCCAGAAAGCGAAAGTATAGGTTCCGGGTTCGTAGTCAGTCAAGTCGATTTCACCATTGATGGTTTTAACATTTCCGTCAGCCGTTACGCTGCCGAGGTTTACGCCATCACCGCCGTCCACGCTGTAGAAAAGAGTATCGGTCAAACCGTCTGCATCCTTTGCCTTAGCGCTGACATTTACAATACGATTATTCTGATCAACCTCTGCATCCATGGTAAGATATACGGAGTTTTCGCTGTCCCATGCGGGAGGATCGGAAACTTCGCCTACGCCAACGATAAGCGAAAAGGTTTCGCTTTGTCCGGCAGCAAGATCAATATTGTGCCAGGAAACGGCAAAGCCGCTGTCTGCACCTGAAAGTTTTGAAAAGTCTGCCGCATAGGTTCCTGAAGAAGACTTGGTATTCTCATTCAAAGGCAGAAAACAATAAGAAAATCTACATAAAAGTAACCAAACCAATATGTAGTAACAGGAGTAACTCCGCCGGTACCTGCGAAATACAGGTTGAACTGAGCACCTTCGGTAGGTGAGCCATTTTTAGTATCGGCCATCTTCAGACCGATAGCATCGCCATTGGAATTCTTGATTACTTCAACATCGGCGCGGTCGTTATCTCCGATCATGATGTCAGAATGTACTGCCAATTTGCCGCCTTCAATTTCGGTGTCTCCTGCGGTTACGGTATAGTTGAGCTGAATGTAGTGACCGCCGTTGACAAACTTTGCTTCAGCAGCAACGGATGCGTCATTAGGCAAGTCTCTTGCAACTTGATAACCACCATTGTTATAAGTGGTCTTTATCCATATTCCATCATCAGAACCATCGTCAAACAAGCCATGGACATCAATGACATTTCCAGCCTTAATGTAAGACATTATTCCGCTTTCGTCGGTAATATAGCCATCAGAAAGGGTCGTCGCCATGGCAAACACGGGTAGTGCACCAAACACGATACACAATGTCAGTATCAGGGAAAGGAACCTCTTTTTCATTTTTCCTCCTTCTTTACCAAAAGGTCATATGTTATGGAACACATAACACAAAAAAGGGTACCCTTTCGGCAAAATCATTAAAATGGTGAGTTTTTGTTTGCGCCAAGGCGCAGATATATATAGTACGATTATACCACTGGGAACCAAATTGTCAACTTTTTTGCCCCAAATGTAGGCATTTTCGACCTTAAATGTCATTTTGGTGAACATAATTTGGATTATTATGCAACCAAGCAAGGATGACAGCAATAGTGCATGCTGCGGACGACCACAGGTCGTCCGCAGCATGCACCATCAATTACTATCACACAATATATGCATTGCTTCCAGATATCCGGCAAATCCTTTGCCTTTTACGGTTGCCTTGCAGGCTGCACGGATATACGAAATTTTTCTGAACTCATCCCGTGTATCGGGATCGGAGATATGCACCTCCACCGTGGGGATACCCACAGCCTTTACCGCATCCAGCAGTGCAACGCTGGTGTGGGTATATGCCGCAGGATTGATGACGATACCATCTATCTTACCGTAAGCCTGCTGAATGGCATCTACCAGATCGCCCTCGTGGTTGGACTGGTAAAAAGACACCTCGACGCCCATGGTATCGGCTTCCCTTTGTATTATGTCAACCAAATCCTGATATGTGGCACTGCCGTATATCTCAGGTTCACGGATCCCCAGCATATTCAGGTTGGGTCCGTTAATTACAAGAATTTTCATATTCCCTCCAGATGGCTGCGGCGGTATCGGTAATATCGCCGTTGTTATCTATCTCCACGTCACGGAACTTTGCATACATGGGAGCACGTTCCTTGAACATTTTTGTCAGATCGGTGTTCTGAGAAAGGGGGCGACCGTCCGTTGCCAGCAGGGATACATCACGGTTCAGCTGATATATACGTCCGTTCTGGCGCAAGGGGTCAAGGTTGCGGTCATCTTTGACAACTCCGCCGCCGGTGAGGATTATCTTTCCCGTCATGGCACCGGCTATGGCTGTCTGCTCACGCTCCATGGCTCTGAAAGACTCTTCACCCTGTTTGGCGAATATCTCGGGTATGCTCATGCCTGCGGCTTTTATTATCATTTCATCGATATCCACCGCTTCACGTCCCGTAAGTTTTGCAAGTTCCCTGCCCACAGAGCTTTTGCCGCTGCCGGGCATACCAATGATAACTATGTTTCCTGTCTGTACCTGCAGTTTCTTGATGATCCGCTCGGTAACGGATTCGTCTACGTCAAGTCCGAAGATCTTTTCGGCGTACATGGCCTGAGACACCAGCATGGGCAAACCGTTTGAATTGGGTATTCCCAGTCTTTCCGCCTGCATCAGAAAAGCAGTTACGGCGGGGTTATAAACCACGTCCAGCACACCTTCACAGTTTGGAAACAGTTCCAAGTCACAGGGGCTCTGACCTGCGTTGGGATACATGCCCACAGGCGTGGCATTGACGATTATCTCCCCATCGCTATGGCGGCTGAGATTTTCGTAATTGTCCTGCCCGCTGCGGGACACCACCACTATCTGCCGGGCATTCTGCCTTTTTGCAGCCGCCTGTACCGTCAGTGACGCACCTCCGCTGCCGAAGATAACAACTTTTTTACTGTTCATGCTGATGCCGGCACGTTTTGCCATATACTCAAAGCCCGGCAGGTCGGTATTGCTGCCGAGAAGTCCCCCGTCAGGCAGGCGGGATATGGTATTGACGCTGCCGATAGCTTTCGCTTCGTCAGTCAGCCGGGTGCAGTATTTCATAACGTCACGTTTATAAGGTATGGTGACGTTAAGACCACGGATATCCGGGTTTTGGAGAAATTCGCCCAGTTGTTCCGGTTCCAGTTCTATAAGGTCATAGCTCGGACAGCCAAGCTCCTTATGGATCATGGACGAAAAGCTGTGACCAAGATGGCGCCCGAGCAGTCCAAAAATTTCTTTTTTTTCTTTCATTTTTAATATTCTTCCATATCGTAGGGAACAGTCTTGACTGTTCCGCTTTTTTATTCGGAACGGTCAAGACCGTTCCTTACATTACAAACATACCGTGCTAAACCTCAAGATAGTTTCCAAGGAACACAAAGTTTTCGCAGCTGCGTTCCATATCCTCCAGCATTGCCAGCACCTCGGGTTCCTTGACGGAGGCTTCAAGCTCAATAAAGAACATAAATTCAAAGTCACTGCCGGTTACAGGGCAGCTTTCAAGCTTGGTCATGTTGATGCCAAGTGCCGCAGGTTTTGACAGCACTTCATACAGGGCACCGGGGGTGTTGCCGGTGGCGACGATAAGGCTTATGCGATTGGCACCCTCATAAATTGCAGGGTCTTTAGTCACGCAGATGAATCTTGTGTAATTGTTTTCGCTGTCCTGAATACGGTCGGCAAGGACTTCCAGCCCATAAAGGGAAGCGCAGCCGGGAGCAGAAATGGCAGCTGCGGCAGGATCATCCGACTCGGCCACCATCTTCGCCGCAACAGCGGTATTGGCACAGGGTACAGCCTTGACTCCGTTGAGTTTTGACAGATATGCGGAGCACTGTCCGATAGCCTGCTCATGGGAGTAGACAGTTTTGATTTGGCTGATATCCGTGCCGGGTTTGGCCAAAAGTTCGTGGCGTATCCACAGTCTTGTACTGCGAACAATTGAGAACTTGCGATGGCGCAGCAGTTCATAAACCGCACGGACAGAACCGTTGGAGCTGTTTTCTATGGGAAGCACACCGAATTTGCAAAGCCCGGACTCCACAGCGTCAAGAACAGCCTCAAAAGTATTGACATACATCAGATGCCCCCGTGGGAACAGTTTGTCACATGCCTGCTGGGAGTTTCCTCCCTCTATACCCTGGCAGGCTATCATGCCTGTTCTGGGGAACACCGCCTCACCTGCGTCCAGGGCACGCTCTATCTGTGTTCTTACCCCGGAAGGAGCCGCTATAAGCTGATTCTGATATGCCTTAGACTGCTGAAGAATGGTCTGATAAAGATGGTAGGCGTACATTTCCATGTCGCCGGCCTTTTCGGCAACCTTTTTCAGTATCTCACGTTCTCTGGTTTTATCTAAAGTTGCTTTGCCGGTCTGCGCCTTATACTGAGCAACCCGGAACGCAAGATCCATACGTTCAAGAAACAGCTTCAAAAGCTGATCGTCAACATTATCTATATTCTTTCTGATTTCCTCGAGGTTCATTTCAGTTTTCCTTCTTCCATCAAAATGTCAAGAACTGCCAGAGCAGCAGCCGCTTCCATTACGGGCACCGCACGATGGGCTATGCAGGGGTCGTGGCGTCCTTCGATTGCCAGCTGAGCATCTGCCTTTTGGCTAAGGCTGACAGTATTCTGAATCTTGCTTATGGACGGTGTGGGTTTTATGGCAGCTTTGAAGGTAAGAGGCATGCCATTGGTAATACCGCCGAGAATACCTCCGCAGTTGTTGGTAACGGTAACAATCTTTCCACTGTCGTCCACGGTAAAGGGATCGTTATTCTCGCTCCCACGCAAATCGGCACTTTCAAAACCGCTGCCAAACTCAATGCCTTTTACCGCAGGGATACCGAATACGACCTGCGCAAGGCGGTTCTCCATACCGTCAAACATGGGCGAACCCAAACCTGCAGGAAGTCCGATAACAGCACACTCGATGATACCGCCAACAGAATCTCCATCGGCAGACGCTTCTGCGATTTTCTGCTGCATCAAGGCTCCTTTTTCATCGGATATAACAGGGAACTCCTTTGATGACACAGCGTCAAAGACCTCTTTGCCGGGTATCATTGGATAAGCATCATCGTTAATTCCCGCCACCCGGTACAGATGGGCACCCACATGAATGCCTCGGCAGGCAAGTATCTGCTTTGCAATTCCGCCGGCTATGCAAAGGGGTGCTGTTAGTCTGCCGGAAAAGTGACCTCCGCCCCGCATATCTGCGGTACCGTTCCATTTTACCCAGGCAGTATAATCCGCATGGGACGGACGTGGCTTGTCTGCCAGAGCAGCATAGTCCTTTGAGCGTGCATCGGAATTCTCAATAATTGCGCAAATAGGGCTGCCGCAAGTGGTGTCATCGGCAATTCCCGAAAGAAATACAGGTATATCATTCTCCCGGCGGGCAGTGGACAGCTTGTTCTTTCCCGGTTTGCGGCGGGAAAGAAATGCGTTCAGTTCCTCCATATCCACCCTCTCACCGGAAGGCAGTCCGTCCACCACAACGCCTATGGCTTTGCCGTGGGACTGGCCGAATATGGATACCTTGATGCATTTTCCGAATTCAGATGACATGGCTTTCCCCTCCAAGCAAATTGTAATCTTCAAAAAAGTCGGGATAAGATTTGTTTACGGCCTCCGCACCCATTACGGTTACAGCATCGGTGCAGCCAATGGCAGCTATGGCAGCTGACATGACGATGCGATGGTCGCCCCAGCCTTTGACCTCACCGCCTGTGAGTCTGCCGCCGTAAACGGTGAACACTTCACCGTTCCAGTCTGCCCTGCCGCCAAGAGATCGAAGCAGTTCGGCAGTTGATTCCAGTCTGTCACTTTCTTTCAGCTTCAACCGCTGAGCATTGAAGAACCTGGTCTGACCTTTGGCATTGGCCGCCACCACCGAAAGGACAGGCAGCAGATCCGGAATGTCCGATGCATCGATGTCCACACCTCGCAGTTCACCGGGTGACACTGTGACATTGCCGTCATTTTCCGTAACCTCGGCACCAAAACGCCGAAGAATATCCACCACGGCCTTATCTCCCTGAGCGCTGTCCCTGTTGAGTCCGGTAACTGTTATTCTTTCGCCCAAGGCTCCTGCGCAAAGGAAAAACGCACTGTTTGACCAGTCACCCCCAACTTTCAGATTACCGGGGGACTGATATCTTTGTTTTCCTTTTATGCTCCATTGTCCTTCCACAGATACTCCAAAGGACTTCATGGCTTCCACTGTGATATCCACATAAGACCCGGATTCCATTGGAACCGTAAGCTTTATTTCGCTGTCTCCCGCCAGCAAAGGCATTGCCAACAGCAGACCTGTTATGTATTGAGAACTGACGTTTCCGGGAATCTCGAATCGTCCCGGCTGTAGCCTGCCCTCTGTGAAAAACGGCAGCATATCCGCAGAAAATGCCACTCCATGGGCTTTCATCGCATTCACCAGGTCGGATATGGGTCGGTTCGGAAGCCGTCCTCCCCCAGTAAATGAAGCCTTGTCCAACAGAGCTGACGCCACAGGCAACATGAATCTGAATGTAGACCCGCTTTCTCCGCAATCAAGCAGCGGAGCTTCCTCCGGCAGGACCGCCGGTGTTACCGTCACTGCATTGTCGCTGCGCACTATCTTTGCTCCCAGGCTACGGAGGCAGCGTGCGGTAGCTTCAATATCTTCTGATGTTCTGTCCAGTTCCAACACAGTGTCACCATCTGCCAGAGCAGCACAAATGAGCAGCCTGTGTGCCTCGGATTTGGAAGGTATCGCACTGACTGTACCGCTCAGTTTCTTCGGTTGGATCTTTACGTTCATTGCCGCCATTGTTTCCTTCCTCTATTTACTGATTCCTGCGCTTATGTAATCTTTCAGCTCAGATACCGGCAGTTTTTTCAGTGTACATTCGCCGATAGCTGCAGGAATGACTATGGTTATTTCATCGCCTGTGCGTTTTTTGTCGTTCAGCGCAAACTGAGCCAGCTGCCCGGCCGAATACTCGCAGTCTGTTGGCAATCCGTTTGCTGTAAGTACTTTTTCTATCGTTTCTGCCATACCCTCAGGGGCATCGCCCATTGCTTCGGCACTTCTTGCCATCATTGCCATTCCCATAGCCACAGCCTGTCCGTGGGCAATTTCGTATCCGCTTAGTTTTTCGATGGCGTGGCCAATGGTGTGTCCCAGGTTCAGTAGTTTGCGCTCGCCTGTTTCAAACTCGTCACGCTGAACCACATCACCCTTATATCTTACACAAAGGGATATGATTTCTGCAATATTTTCCTTTATATCAGGTCGACTGAATCTGTCGAACAGCTCATGTCCCGACAGAACACCTGTTTTGATAGCTTCTGCAAGCCCGCAGGCGAAAACATCTTCGGGCAGACTGTCCAAAAAGCTTACGTCACACAGCACGACCTCAGGCTGATAAAACAGTCCTGCAAGGTTCTTGCCTGCCATCAGGTCGATTGCAGTTTTTCCGCCAACGGAAGAATCCACAGCTGCCAGCAATGTGGTTGGCATCTGGACATATTTTATTCCACGGAGGTAGCAGCCTGCGGCAAAGCCTGTCAGGTCACCCACCACGCCGCCGCCAAGAGCTATAACGCAGTCGGTGCGGGTAAGTCCGCAGTCTGCCATATATTCCAGCAGCCCCTCCAGCGTTTCCATGTTCTTGCTTTCTTCCCCTGCGGGGATTACCATGGTGCAAACATCGAAACCGCAGTTTCGAATCGACCGAACCACTTTCTGCCTGTACTTCAGCGGCACATTGCTGTCGCTGACCAGAACTGTCCTGCAAGGCGACACCGCTGATTCCAGAAGCTGACCCATATCAAGGTCTTTGCCAATTATTACATCGTATGGTTTTGATGCTTCAATATGAATAGTATTCATTAGTGACCACCTGCCGAAAGCTTCTTTTCTTTACCGTCTTTCAAAAGCTGCTTAAGGGTATCCGGATCTCCTGCGGAAACAGCGTCGTAATACTGCCGGAGGTTGTTGATGAGCACCTGTATCTGCTCTGCAAGATAGTCTCTGTTTTCCATGAACAGTTCTGTCCACATATCCTCGTCCAGTCGTGCAACACGGGTCATATCGTTGAAGCTGCCTGCTGAAAACCCCCGTCGGAGCTGAGCATCGGGAGCCTTGACATAAGCACTGGAGGTAATATGCGCCAGTTGGGAAGTGTAGGCGATTATTCTGTCGTGCTCTTCCGGAGTGGAAAAGGTCAGGGACGCAAATCCGATATCTGTAAAGAATGCCTTGATTTTTTCCAGTTCGTCAATGTGAACATTCTCATCGGGAGTAACTATCATGGACGCTCCGTTGAACAGTTCTGCATCGGAGCTGGCAAAACCGCCTCTTTCCGTACCTGCCATGGGGTGCCCACCCACATAACAGAAACCATATTCCTGTGCCATGGGGCGTATTTTTTCGCAAACAGTGCGCTTCACGCCGCACATATCTATAACCGTGGCAGACTTTGCAATAAATCTGCCGTTTTCACTCACCCATCTGACAGCGGCTGAAGGCACCACCGCCAGCAGCACCATATCGCATTGAGGCAGGTTTTCTTCGTTCAGGGCTTCATCGATCGCACCGCTGAGGCGTGCCATCATCATTGTATCGCTGTTAAGGTCAACGGCAGCAACCGTATGCTGAGTTTTTGTTTTTATACTTTTGGCCAGTGACCCTCCTATAAGGCCAAGACCTACGATTCCAATTCTCATTGTTCAGCTTTCCTTTCCGCACTAAAGGGTTTTCATGAAATCGTGCATCTTATAAAGCTTGCCGGCAAGTTCATCAAAAGCTTCGGGGCGAAGTGATTGTGCGCCATCACAAAGAGCCCTGGGAGGGTCATTGTGGACTTCGATAAGCAGGCCGTCTGCACCGCCTGCCACAGCAGCTACCGCAAGAGGAGCAACAAGATCGGCTTTGCCGGTGGCGTGGCTGGGATCGATAATAATGGGCAGGTGGGTCAGCTTCCGCAGTACGGGAATGGCAGCCAGGTCAAGGGTGTTGCGGGTGTAGGTTTCAAAGGTTCGGACACCACGTTCGCAGAGGATGACCTGTTCGTTGCCTCCTGCCATAACGTATTCCGCACTCATAAGCCATTCTTCGTAGGTTGATGACATGCCGCGCTTTATCATTACCGGTTTATTCTGTGCGCCGAGAGTTTTAAGCAAATTGAAGTTCTGCATATTTCTTGCGCCTACCTGAATAACGTCCACATCGTCGAACAAAGGCAGCTGTGATTCTTCCATTATCTCGGTTACTATGGGAAGCCCCGTTTCTTTCTTGGCAATGCTTAGAAGGCGCAGGCCTTCAGCGCCCATACCCTGGAAAGAGTAAGGTGATGTCCTGGGTTTGAAAGCACCGCCTCGCAGCATGGTGGCACCGCTGGCTTTGACAGCTTTTGCAATCGCAACCACCTGCTGCTCCGATTCAACAGAGCATGGCCCTGCCATAATAGTCAGACTTCCGCCGCCAATGGTAGTGGTTCCCAGGTCTATAACAGTATCTTCGGGGTGGAACTTGCGGTTTGCGTTCTTATAGGGTTCCTGAACACGCTTAACATTTTCAACTATATCAAGGGCAGAAATGAGTCCGATATCAAGGGATGATGTATCGCCCACAAGGCCGAGAATGGTTTTGTGAGAGCCGACGGTGGAATGGACGGTAACGCCCTTGTCCTGCAGCCAGTGGATAAGGCTTTCGAGTTGGTCACGGTTGGGGTTTTCTTTCAGAATGACTATCATGGTTACATTTCCTTTCAAAAAAATTACCCGCAGTCGGTTTGACCACGGGTAAGATATAAGTTCCGAGTATTTTCAGAGCCATATCATCCTTTATTGGACAAACCGGAATAAGCCTTACCAAAAAACTTGGCAAAGCTAAAGTAAAAAGCGTATCCACTTGTCCGGATGGTGCTCTTCATAACTGAGGATCCTTTCAGATTGATTGAGTACAGGATACCACCAATGAGCCGTTTTTTAAAGAGTCAAGTTGAACAAAATACAAAGCACAAAGCCGAATTTTTTTCACAACTTAATTATGAAAAATATTAATATATTTCATTGAATATTAGTATCAAACGCATTCCTGTCGCTGCGAGAGCCGTATTCCTGCCATCAAAGCCACAGGAGCAGCGTCACTAACCCCTAACCAAACGAAAAATGCCGTGGCTTGCGCCACGGCATTTTTATTGTGATTTATCTCTCGCCGGCGATGAACTGATCGTAAGCGGACTGGTAAACAGCGATGATGTCGGTCAGACCCATGGAGTTGATCTGGTTGACAAATTCGTTCCAGTTTTCTTCGTTCAGTTCCAGATCCTTGGTGAGGAAACGCAGAGCGGTTTCCTGACCATAGGTCAGAACGTCGGACTGAGTCTTGTTGACCTCTTCAGTCTCTTCAACGGTCAGAGTGATGAGGTTGGGATAGTAACGTTCGCTGGTGCCGCCAATAGTCCACAGTTCAACTGCGTTCATAGCATTTTCGGTGAAGGTGGGCAGCATCTTGTCGTGATCCTGGTAGGTAGCGCAGAAGCGGGAGAAGGTCTCAACAGCAACGGCCATTTCTCTGTTGCCATAGGTGTTGTTGTTCATGATCTGGTCAAGCCATACCAGTTCGCCGTTTGCGTCGAATTCGTAGGTGTAGCCTTCAACGCCGTAGTTAGCCAGATTTGCACCGGCTTCGGTGTAGAAGTAGTTCATCCACTTGCAGGCCAGTTCTACCTTTTCGGAGGTGGCGCTGACGGAGGTGGTAAAGGATACCATGCTGGCCTGTTCCTGCCACATGCTTTCGCCGTTAACGTCGGCCACAACACGGGGAACAGCCTGAGCCACGAAGCCCTGGTTGTTTTCGTCGGCATAACCGGCACACTCGTCGATCTTGTCGGCGTTGGCCTGCCACATACCGGACATACCGGCACCGATGTTATTGTTCTGAACCATACGGTCGGTGTCAACGGAGATGAAGTCGCCGTTCAGAACGCCTTCATCGAACATGCCGAGCATCCACTCGATGTAGTCGTAGTAGCCGGGGTCGGTCCAGCCGGAAACGACGGTGCCGTCTTTAACGAAGATCTGGGGTCCGATAACGGACATGAAGCCGGCATACAGGTTGGGGATGTAGCAGTCGAAAGCCTCGTTCAGCTGACCGATCTGGCCATTAGGCTCGAGGTAGTAGGTGTAGGGAGTTTCGTACTCGTTGTAGATGGCGCGGAGCAGTTCTTCAAACTCGTCCAGCTCGATGGTCTTGCCGGAGAATTCCCAGCCGATAGCATCAAGCCAGTCACCACGGGTGACCAGACCGTTGCTGGACATATAGCCGTCAGCGATGGTGGGGAAAGCCAGCATCATGCCGTCGGTCTTGGCAGCCTTCTTAACGTCGTCTTCCTGAGCTTCGTAGATGTTGATGAAGTCAGGCATGTATTCGTACATAGCGTCGGTCAGGTCGATGATGACTTCGTCTTCATAAGCCTTGGCCAGGCCGCCGGTGTAGTATTCGTTAACGGGGAGAAGGTCGGTCCACATTTCGGAAGCGATCATCAGGTTGAACTGTTCGGAAACAACTTCCTGACCAACTTCAACGAAGTCGAGGTGAACGCCGGTGGCTTCCTCAGCATAGGGGATGCAGGGGAATTCAGCGTTGCCCTGAACGATGTGGGTGTAGGGGGGATAGTAGTACCAGAAGCTAAGGGTAAGATCCTCACCGGTAAGGGGATAGCTTACGGGAGCGATCTCGGGAGCGGCTTCTTCTTCGGGAACAGCTTCCTCAGCGGGAGCATCTTCGGAAGGAGCAGCTTCTTCGGCTACGGGAGCGGACTCTTCAGCAGGAGCGGATTCTTCTGCTTTTTCGGTGCTGCCGCAGGCTGCCATGCTCAGCATCATAGCCAGAGCCAGCAGGAGGCAAAGAAGATTCTTTTTCATTTTGCATTTCCTTTCGTAATGTATGAAAACACTTTTGTGTTTCCTTTGATTTTATGTGCAAACACACACGAACGCAATTATATGCCATTATTTCGTTTCTGTAAAGTATTTTGAGCATAAAAAACAACGCATAATGACACCAAAAATCGATAATGACACATTATATTGCATCATTCTATATAATACCACCATAAGCGTTCAACGGCAATTCGCATTTGAAACAAATCGATTCTGTTCAGGAATTGATATCGCATTTTTTCTTCTTTCACGCACTTGACGAATTGATAAGAAAAGTGCATAATAGCCTTGTTACATATAGATATCGTCTATGAAAGGACTTCGATATATTGGATACCAATCAGCTTAAACATTTTGTGTCCGTGGCTCAGACCATGAACTTTTCCGAAGCAGCCCGCCGCTGCGGTATTTCCCAGCCCTCTATGAGCCACAGTATTTCCGAACTGGAAAAACTGCTGGGTGCTCAGCTTTTTATACGTTCACGCCGTGGTGTTACCATCACCGACGCAGGCCGTGAGCTGCTGCCCAAGGCCATTGAGATGATAGATATTGAAGAAAAGGCCATGTTCCAGATTCGCCAGATGGAAAAAGGCGACAGGGGCACCGTTTCCATTTCCGCTCTGACCACCTCCAGTGCAGCACTTTCAAAGTGTCTGGCAGTTTTTTCCCAGCGTCATCCTGAGATACTTATAGATATCTCTTTCACCTCCGGCAGAAGCCAGGTAGTTGCTATGACCGAGGAAAAGTACGATTTCCATTTTGCCGTTCGTGAGATGGTGCCTGCTGGAGACAGCTTTGAGAGTCTGATTTCCCACCGTGACCACCTTTGCCTTGCTTTCCCTGCAAACCATCCCCTTGCGGGAAAGGAAGCAGATTTTTCCAAGCTGAAAAACGAGCGTTTCATCGGTGTCAGCCAGTCCGACGGTCCTGCGCTGTACAGCGAGATAATGAAGGTCTGCGCCGCCAGAGGCTATGAGCCAAACGTGGTGTGCCAATATGACCGTGCGGAAGCCGTTCTGCTGTCCGTGGGTGCAGGCATGGGCATATCCATCATTCCGGAAGCGTTGAAAGGCGTTTTCTATTCCGAAAACGTCAGCTTCACCCGTATCCCCGGTGAGGACGCCGTGCGTACATACGTTGTGGCATGGGACAAAAAAATGACCAACCCCGCCGCAAGACTGTTTCTGGATGTTGTTAAGGAACAGTTTGGAGAGTAAAAATACTGTCATTGGGAATAAGAAATCCCCGTCTTGTTGCGCAATGCGCAACAAGACGGGGATTATTTGTATATAAGAGTAACAGTTGGAACCGCACACAGGCCGTTCCCTACGGGCAATACGCTGTGTTGTACGCAATTGGCGGTCACGGCACGCCGTGACCCTACGGGCATAAACGTCACCTTGTGCGACGCAGGCTCAGGATGACAGCAGACTGTCGATAAACTGTCTTGCAAGTCGTGCGGAACGACCGCCTCGCTCAAGGGCGAAGCGTTCTGCCAGAAGCTCCAGTTCGGAAGCATCCATATCAATACCTTCCTCTTTGGCAAGGCTGTGGACGATATGCAGGAAGGTGGCCTTATTGGGTTTCTGAAAAGTGATGTGCAAGCCGAACCGCTCGGACAGGGAGACGAACTCCTGCATAGTCTCGTTGCGGTGGATATCGTCACCCTCACGGTCGGAGAACCGCTCACGAATAATATGGCGGCGGTTGGAGGTGGCATAAATCACCACGTTCTTCGACTTGGCAGACACCGAGCCTTCAAGCACGGCTTTCAGGGCGTTGAAATTGTCGTCATCTTTCAGGAAAGACAGATCGTCGATGAACAGAATAAACTTCAACGGGTTCTCTGCCAACTCATCGAGTATCTTGGGTATTGCCAGCAGCTGCTCCTTGCGCACCTCGATAATACGCAGACCCTCGCTGTGCAGGGCGTTGGCAACCGCCTTGATGGTGGAGGATTTGCCTGTACCTGCGTCGCCGGTAAGCAGCATATTTGCCGCAGGCTTACCTGCCAACAGAGCCTGGGTATTGTCAATGACCTTTTGCCGCTGCGCTTCGTAGTCTATAAGCTGATCCAGCGTGATGCTGTCGGGATTTCTGACCGGCACGATACGTTCGGCTTCGTCAATGTAAAACATATGATTTGCTGCGTACATACCGTAGCCATATTTGCCGATACTTTTGACCCGATGCTCAAATTCCGATATTATGTCAACTCCACCGCTGGCAAATTGGGGAAGATATTGGCTGCCCTCGCAATTTTTCAGCAGCTGTTCCGGCGTTAAATCTGCCAGCATTTGCAGCGTTTGAAGCTCGGCTTTGACGCTGTTTTTTATGCACTCAGGGGGCTGTTTACCCATTCCCACAGCCTTGACATACACGTTTTCGCTGCGGCTGCACAGGGTCTTTATGTGCCGTCCCAGATCACCATTGGCGTTTTTGTAGAGCAGGGATACGAATTCCGCATAGTTGCCCTCGCTGCAATTTTCCAAGGATCGTTTCAGCGCACAGATAGTTTCATCTTTCAGCAAGTCCCTGAAAACCGCCAGGGAGTCAAGTCTGAGTTTCAGTTCGTTTTTCATCATTTATTGATGACTGCGCCGGAAGCACCGCTGGATACCAGAGCTGCGTAACGCTTCAAATAGCCGGACAGTTCCTTGGTCTTGGGCACAAAATTCTTCATTCGTTCGTCTATAACGGTCTGATCTACCAGCAGATCAATTCTGTTTTCCGGGATATTGATGCTGATGATATCTCCTTCTTCAACAATGCCTATCATACCGCCGTCGGCAGCTTCGGGCGAAACGTGACCCACGCAGGCGCCGCGGGTAGCACCGGAGAAACGTCCGTCGGTGATAAGTGCAACACTGGTGCCAAGGCCCATGCCCATGATGGCGGAAGTGGGGTTCAGCATCTCACGCATACCGGGACCGCCCTTGGGTCCTTCGTAGCGGATAACGATAACGTCGCCGGGGTTGATGGCGCCTGCGTCAATGGCCGCCTGAGCATCTTCTTCGGAATCATAAACTCTGGCAGGGCCCTGATGGACCAGCATTTCATCAGCCACAGCGGAACGCTTGACAACGCTGCCATCGGGAGCTAGGTTTCCGCGCAGGACAGCAATACCGCCGGTTTCGCTGTAGGGGTTCTCAACAGGTCGGATAACGTCGTGGTTCAAATTAACGCAGCCTGCGATATTTTCGCCCACAGTCTTTGTGGTGACGGTCAGGCAGTCGGTATTGATAAGGCCTTTCTTGTTCAGCTCGTTCATAACGGCATAAACGCCGCCGGCTTCGTCAAGTTCTTCTATGTAGGTTCTTCCTGTAGGAGCGAGGTGGCAGAGGTTGGGAGTTTTTGCGCTCATTTCGTTGGCAATATCAAGATTTATCTCAATGCCGCATTCGTGGGCGATAGCAGGCAGATGGAGCATGCTATTGGTGGAGCAGCCCAGAGCCATGTCTACTGTAAGGGCGTTCATAAAAGCCTTTTCGGTCATAATGTCCAGAGGACGGATATCCTTTTTGAGCAGCTCCATAACAGCCATACCTGCGTGCTTTGCCAGTTCGATACGGGAGGAATAAACGGCGGGGATGGTGCCGTTGCCACGCAGCCCCATACCAAGAGCTTCAGTAAGGCAGTTCATGGAGTTGGCGGTGTACATACCGGAGCAGGAGCCGCAGGTGGGGCAGGTTTTCAGCTCGTATTCACGGAGCTTTTCTTCGTCAATAGTGCCGGCGTTGTATTTGCCTACGGCTTCAAAGATGGTGGAAAGGCTGGTTTTGCCGCCGTCGATGTGGCCTGCCAGCATGGGACCGCCGCTGACCACCACGGTGGGTACGTTGATACGGGCTGCAGCCATCAACAGACCGGGTACGTTTTTATCGCAGTTGGGAACCATAACAAGGGCGTCAAATCCGTGAGCCAGTGCCATGGCCTCGGTGGAGTCGGCAATAAGGTCGCGGGTAACAAGGGAGTATTTCATGCCGATGTGACCCATAGCAATGCCGTCACAGACAGCAATGGCAGGGAAAACGATGGGAGTGCCGCCCGCCATGGCAACGCCCAGTTTGACGGCATCTACTATTTTATCCAGATTTATATGACCCGGGACTATTTCATTATAAGAACTTACGATACCTACCAGAGGGCGGCTCAGTTCCTCTTCCGTAAGGCCAATGGAATGATACAACGTGCGGTGTGGCGCATTCTGGGGACCAAATTTGATGGAATCACTTTTCATAGTGCTTATCTCCTTTACGGTATGATATAAGCAGTTATCCCCCTTTCTGCATTGCTTTTCAAAAGGGGATTTCTCCGCCGGTCAGCTGCACTGACCGGCGTTTGAAATGGCATAGCTACTTAGTTATCAGTTATTGATGAGCTTGTCCTCGTCGCTCCAGCTGTACAGCTTGCGGACTTCCTCGCCCACGATCTCTGCGGGATGTTCGGAAGCCAGTTTGCGCATAGCGTTGAAGTGTACCTGAGAACCGGCATCGGACATATCCAGCAGGAAGTCCTTGGCAAAGGTGCCGTCCTGAATGTCTTTCAGGATCTTCTTCATGGTCTGCTTGGTCTCGTCGGTGATGATCTTGGGTCCGGTGATATAGTCGCCGTATTCGGCGGTGTTGGAGATGGAGTATCTCATACCTGCAAACCCACTCTGGTAGATAAGGTCAACGATGAGCTTCATCTCGTGGATGCATTCAAAGTAAGCGTTTCTGGGATCGTAACCCGCTTCAACAAGGGTCTCGAAGCCTGCCTGCATCAGAGCGCAGACACCGCCGCAGAGTACAGCCTGTTCGCCGAACAGGTCGGTTTCGGTTTCGGTGCGGAAGTTAGTTTCCAGAACACCGGCACGGGCGCCACCGATACCCAGAGCGTAAGCAAGACCGATATCCCATGCATCACCGGTGGCGTCCTGCTCAACAGCGATAAGGCAGGGTACGCCCTTGCCGGCCTGATACTCGCTTCTGACAGTGTGACCGGGGCCCTTGGGAGCGATCATAATGACGTTGACATTCTTGGGAGGCTTGATGCAGCCAAAGTGAATATTGAAGCCGTGGGCAAAGGCCAGAGTTTTTCCTTCGGTGAGATTGGGTTCGATGCTTTCCTTATACAGCTTGGCCTGCTTTTCGTCGTTGATGAGGATCATAATAACGTCAGCAGTCTTGGCTGCATCGGCAGCGGTCATAACTTTAAGACCCTGTTTTTCGGCTTTTTCCCAGCTTTTGCTGCCTTCGTAAAGACCTACAACTACGTCAACGCCGCTTTCCTTAAGGTTCAGCGCATGAGCGTGCCCCTGGGAACCATAACCGATTATAGCGACAGTCTTGCCGCTGAGCTTCTGAAGATCGCAATCCTGCTGATAAAAAATTCTTGCCATGATATATTACCTCTTTTTCAAAATTTTTTATAAATTGGTTACTTTTCTTATGGTGGTGCTGCCCTTTTCAAGGGACACGCTGCCTGTACGGCATATTTCAAGAATGGTGAAATCCCGCATAAGGTTGACAAACTCATCGATGCGGTGAGTCTCTCCGGTGAGCTGATAAACGATGGATTCTCTGGAGTAATCTACTGTGACTGCATTGAACGCATCTGCCGCAGCTCTTATCTCCTCACGGGTCTCGCTTTCATTTTTCATTTTTATAAGCATCAGCTCACAGCTTACGGCACTTTGGCTGTTAAGTTCACGAATGGAAATTACATCGGGAAGCTTAGAAAGCTGGCTGATAAGCTGCTCTTTTTTTGCGTCTCCTCCGCCGAAAACCACGGTGATTCGGGAATAGTCATTGGACTCCGTTTCGCTCACAGTAAGGGAATCTATGTTGAACTGGCGGCGTCGGAACATACTTGTGACCCGGTTCAGCACGCCGAACTGGTTACGTACAAGTACTGCTACGGTATGTCTGCTCATATTACTCACCCACCTTCACAATTATATCGTCCATGGAACCGCCGGGAGGCAGCATGGGCAGTACGAATTCATCTTTGTCGATGGCGCAGTCGATTACATAGGGTCCGTTGTATTCAAACCCCTTTGCAATGGCGGCGTCCAGAGCATCAAGAGTATCCACCTTCTCGCCGTCAGCACCAAAAGCTTTTGCCAGCTGAACAAAATCTGTCTTTCTGTTCAGCACGGTGTTGGAATAATGTTTGTTGTAGAACAGCGTTTGCCACTGACGAACCATGCCCAGAACACCGTTATTCAGAATAAGGATAACGACCGGAATGTTATAGGAAACCGCAGTTGCCAGTTCCGTCAGGCACATGCCGAAGCTGCCGTCGCCGGTAACGAGAACGGTGTGTTCCCCCGTACCTGTAGCAGCGCCGATGGCAGCGCCGATTCCAAAGCCCATAGTACCGAGGCCGCCGCTGGAGATGAATCTTCGACTATTGGTGAATTTCAGATTCTGAGCGGACCACATCTGATGCTGACCAACGTCAGTGGCAATGGGGGTGTTGGGCTTGAGATGGCGGTTAAGGGTCAAGATGGCGTTTCTGGGAGTCATGCCTTCCCGATGATCCTGATGTTTTTCTTCATCGCTGCGGAATTCTGCGATTTTTGCCTGCCACTGGGGTCGGGCTGTCTTTTTCAGCAGAGGCAGCAGCTTCTGGAGAGTCATTTTGATATCCGCTTTCATGCCGCTGAAAGCATTGATATTCTTTGAAAGCTCGGAACCGTCGATATCGATATGTATTATCTTCGCCTGAGGAGCAAATTTGCTCTTGTCACCGGTTACACGATCGTTAAAGCGAACGCCCAGAGAAATAACGCAGTCTGCGTTGTGCAGTGCCATGGACGAAGCATAGTGACCATGCATGCCCTGCATCCCCAGATATCTGGGATGGTCGGTGGGAATACCCGACAGTCCCATCATGGAGCAGCCGATGGGAGCGTCTATCTTTTCAGCCAGCTCCAGCATCTCGGCCTGTGCCTCACCGGTCATAATGCCGCCGCCGAAATAAACCATGGGTCTTTCCGCAGCATTTATGCATTCGGCAGCCTCCATTATGGCGTTGTCGTCTGCGGCGTGTTTTTCGTCAGCCGCTACAGGAGGCTGAGGCGTATACTCGCCCATCGCTACCTGAATATCCTTGGGCACGTCCACAAGTACAGGGCCGGGTCTTCCGCTTTTGGCGATTCTGAATGCTTCGCGCATGGTATCTGCCAGTTCGTTAACATCCCCGACAAAATAGTTATGCTTTGTGATCGGCAGAGTAATGCCTGTAATGTCTATTTCCTGAAAGCTGTCGGAGCCTATCTGGGAAGAGGCCACGTTACCGGTAATGGCAACAAGGGGTATCGAATCCAGATAAGCGGTCGCTATGCCTGTAACAAGGTTAGTGGCTCCGGGGCCGGAAGTGGCTATAACAACACCGACCTTTCCGGTAGCTCTGGCATAGCCGTCTGCCCCATGGACAGCCCCCTGCTCATGAGCGGTCAGGGTGTGATGGATCTCGTCCTGATATTTATACAGCGAATCGTAGACATTCAGTATCTGTCCGCCGGGATAACCGAATACGGAATCGCATCCCTGTTCTATCAAAGTTCTTACAATAATATCTGCACCGGATAATTGCATTGTATCTCCTCCTTTTTATCCTGCATTATCTGTTTCAGTAAACAGAAACACCCGTCTCAAACAGCTTTGAGACGGGTGAAAAAATCAACACTCGCGGTACCACTCAAATTGCACCGGATTCCTTGCACGGAAGCCGCTGCCCCTCAGGATCCTTTAATCCTTATGCCTTGACGCAGCAATCACGGGAACACCTACTTGCTTTTGCTTTCAGATATCCGGCTCAGAAGGGACAGGTCCTTAGAAACGCTCCATGCCGATTTTCACCGACCATCGGCTCTCTGAAATGGCTCATCTCTGACCGTCTTCGTCATTGCCTTTAGCAGTATTGAATTATGATTGTACCAATATACACCGACAACAAACCTTTGTCAATGCTTCTTCTCCTTTTTTTATCACTAATTATGGCGCAATATTTTCACATAATTCCACCCATTATTTTAACAGCAATATTGCTTCGCCTTGACTATTTGGGGGCATGAGATATAATTGTATTCTGAAAGGAACGTGAACCATGACTTACGATAACACTTTTTTGGGAACCGAACCTCTGGGCAAGCTGCTGAGGCGTCTTGCTATCCCGACTGTCGCCGCTCAGGTGATAAACATGCTGTACAATATAGTGGACAGAATATACATCGGTCACATGCCCGGTGACGGATCGCTGGCACTTACGGGCGTGGGCGTGTGTCTGCCGCTTATTATGATAATCTCTGCCTTTGCTCAGTTGGTGGGTTCCGGCGGTGCGCCCAGGGCGTCCATCGCCATGGGCAAGGGTGACAACGATGAAGCCGAACGCATTCTCGGCAGCTGTTTTACCGCACTGTTTGTCCTCGCTGTTCTGCTGACCGCCGTTATACTTATTGGCAACCGCGCTTTCCTGCTGGCTTTCGGCTGCAGTGAAAACACCATCGAATATGCGGTGGATTATATGAGTATCTATGCTATTGGCACCATATTTGTTCAGATGACGCTGGGTATGAACTCCTTTATTACCGCTCAGGGCTACACCACCGTCAGCATGAAAACCGTGCTTATTGGCGCTGTATGCAACATCATTCTCGACCCCATCTGCATTTTTGTTCTGGGTCTGGGTGTCAAAGGTGCCGCCCTTGCAACCATAATCTCTCAGGCTGTCAGTGCCGTTTGGGTGGTATTTTTCCTTTGCGGCAAAAAGAGTCTGCTTAATCTCAAGTTTAAATATTTCAGAATCAAGCCGAAAATCATACTTCCATGTATTGCACTGGGTCTGTCGCCTTTTATCATGCAAAGCACCGAAAGCCTTATATCAGTCTGTTTCAATTCTTCCCTGCTGAAATACGGTGGCGACACTGCAGTCGGTGCCATGACCATTCTCACCAGTGTTGCTCAGTTTATCCTGCTGCCCGTTCAGGGAATAACACAAGGCTCTCAGCCCATTATCAGCTATAATTACGGCGCAGGCAATACCTCAAGGGTAAAGGACACCTTTTTCCTGTTGGTCAAGGTGTGCCTTGGCTGGACGATGCTGACCTGGCTGCTGGTCATGGTTTTTCCGCAGATATTTGCGTCCATATTCACTTCCGATGCAGCCCTTATCGACTTTACAAAAACCGCACTGCGCATTTACCTCGGTGCCATGGGGCTGTTCGGTATTCAGATGGCATGTCAGATGACCTTTGTATCTATCGGAAACGCAGTATCTTCCATAACTGTTGCGGTTATGCGAAAGATAGTTCTGCTGATCCCCCTTATTTACATCATGCCTCACATTCTGCCCGACAAAACCCTGGCAGTTTACGCAGCAGAACCGGTGGCAGATTTCCTGTCTGTGTGCTTTGCATCAACGCTGTTCTTCTTCCAGTTCAGAAAAACTCTGAGAAACATGGCAGCATCCGGACGTGACATTGCAGAATAATAAAAGGGAGATAAATATTATGGAAAAAATCACCATGCTGGGCACAGGTCACGCCATGACCTTCAAGTGCTACAACACCTGCTTTGTATATGAAAACGAAAACGGCAAAATGCTTGTGGATACCGGCGGCGGAAACCAGCTGCTCGGTCAGATGCAGGCTGCCGGAATCAGCTCACGGGATATCAAGGCAGTGTTCATTTCCCATCAGCATACCGACCATTTGATGGGGCTGTTCTGGCTGTTCAGAGGGCCGGATACCAGCGGTTTGGAAATCTATCTTCACGAAGAACTGATGAATGTGGTATTGGGCATACTGAAACTCCTGTACCCCGACAGCTTTGATACTTTTGCAAAAAACAATCGCTTCATTATCGTAAAACACGGCGATGAAGCTGAGGTTCTGGGCAGGAAGTTCCGTTTCCTCGACCTGAACTCCCCCAACGTCACCCAGTACGGTTTTGTTATGACCATGGAAGACGGCGGAAAGTTCGCTTTCCACGGTGACGTTCCCTTTGAAGAAAGCAACCGTGCTGAGCTTACCGGCATGAAGTACCTGATGCACGAAGCCTTTAACCTTGAATCTGACAAGGGATTCGGCATTCCCGGAATACCCGGTGGTCCTCCTCCCGGACCCGGGGGGCCGGGTGACGCAGAGCTTCACCCATCGGGTATTGCGCTTGCGGACAAGAACGGCAGTCCGCATTTTGCTGCGCAAAACCGCGCAAACCCGGGAGCAGCGTTATTCCCCATGGGAGGTATGCCTCCAATGGGTCCGGACGGCAAGCCCAGAAAGATGGGACATTCCACCGTTAAGCAGGCTGCAGGCTATGCTCAAAGTCTGAAGGCAGAGAACCTTATCCTTGTCCACGGCAGTGATAATGACCTTGAAAACCGTAAGGCAAAATATATAGCCGAAGCTTCCCTGGAGTTTACCAGCAAGATATACGCTCCCAACGATTTGGAAATAATTGAGTTGAAATAATACTAAATCAGCCATCCCATAAAAAGGGATGGCTGATTTTTGTGTTTGCCCTCTCAGTCAGCTGTGCTGACAGTTCCCCCAAAGGGGGAGCCTTTGCCTCTCCCTTTGGCAGAGGTGCCGCCGAATGTGGCGGAGAGGGAGTCTCAAATTCACTTTACCTTACTCTGCATCATTTAAAAACCTGCGGAAAAATTCCGCAGGTTTTTATTGTTTATTCACTTACTCTGTAAAAGGAAATTGCTCCGCATTCGTCGCATTCGTAGATATCCACGGCAACCTTTTCTGCTTTAGGATCGGCAGCTGCGGATTCGTTCAGAGCAGCGGTCTGGTGGCCTATTTTAGTCATAACGGCGCCGCAGGCGCATTTGATCTCTTCCATTGGTATCAACTCCGGTTAATTGTTATGGTCAGATTATATCACCGAACACAAGTATTGTCCAGTGCATCTACCGGGTGTAGATCTCAGACCACACCGGTGTAAACCCCGCTCCGATGGCTATGCGCTGAGATATGGAATGGGAAAAATGGCAGCCGTAATAAGGCACCTTGCCACGACGAATAACCTCGTTTTTCAGCAGCGTTACAAGGTATTTGCCCAAGCCTCTTCCTTCCGCTTCCGGCAGCGTGTTTATACCTATCTGCCACAGCAGGTCGCTGTCGGAGCTGACTCCCGCCATTGCCAGGATTTGCCCGTTGTTTTCAAAGGTCACTGCCAGTTCGTCTGGTCTGAGTTCCTCAAATCCCAGCGCCTGCTCAAACCTTTCATCACCACGGAACCTCTCCAGTTCGTCCTTTTCATACCAGCATACACCATCTGCCTGTTCAAGTTGGCTTTCGCCATCGGGCAGGAAAAAGCAATGGCTGTCCATTATCCTGTGTCCATGAGCCAGCAGCCGGGCATCCAGTATCCGAAGATTATCAAACTCCGTAAACCAACCGCCTTTGACATCATCGAACCTCTCACGGCACCATGACACTATGTCATCGTCTCCGGAGAACACCACTTTATTGTTGATGCACAATATGCTCAGAGGGCTTTTGTCGTTATTGAAAAGTCTGCGGCCTTCAAGATGTTTTTTGCCGCAATACACGTTTTTGCTGCTGATAATATCGTCCACCGTGCAGCTCATATCCAATGCCAATTGGCGGTAAGCAGTTTCGAAAATCTCCTGCTTTGTCATGCTTCTTTGGAAGGCAGTTTGACAGTAAACAGGTTTTCAGACCAGATATTGCCTTCCATATCCTCGCCCCAGCAGACCAGTTCTACCATATGGTCGCCGTTTTCGTCTATATATTTGTCGGAAATATAGCCTTTCATAAGACCAAGGTCACCGCAGAAGCCGTGGATATTGCAGTATCTTCCGGCTTCTTTAAGGAAAGGAACCTTCAGCAGATAGCTGGGACGGTACCAGTCTTCGGGCATATGGTTGACCTGATTTTCGTCATCGTTTACAAGTCTCCATGCGCACTTTACGATATGACCCTTGGGGCCCATCCAGTTGGATACAAGGCGAACGCCCAGATTGCGGGAAGTGAAATTGTAAAATGCAGCGTTGGCAGTGGCTATATGGGTGCAAAGTCCGTTGCCATCGATACCTGTTTCGGGATTGAACATACCCCAGGGGCCGTGACCGCGTTCATAATAGTTCCTCAGGTTGCCGTTTTCCAGCAGAGGCACTGCATGGAACAGCATCATATTCGCCTGGGTGATGGGGCCCTCACATATCTGGTCGGGAATATCACCGACGTTTACATCTTCCCAGTAAAGCACTTCTTCGCGGCATTTTTCTGCAAGTATCCACTGTTTTATCTGCTCACGATCTTCTTCGGTGTACTTGTGGATCGGGTGCAGATAGCGGTTAAAGGGATGGGGTGTTTCTGGAACATAGTCGGGGTCAATGGAACGGATATAGAAAGCGGGATAGCGATAGTGGAATCTGGCCACCTTTTCGCCGTCCTGGTTGTAAACATCGCAGGAGCTGTTAAGAATAAGCTTTCTTGTGGTGCTTCCATTGGGGTCGGTAGCGTCGTAAACATCGTCCACACGGTTGGTAAAAGTCAGTGTGTCGCCGGGGTAGATGGGCTTGTAGTAATAAACCTCCTGGTCATAGGCGTCGCCCACAAGGTCGCCTGCGCCTGCAGCGCCTATACCCATAACATCTCTGGGGAGCATCGCCATGAACTCCGCAGCAACATAGCCGGGTCGGACAGGGGTATCCTTAAACCCCATGGACTGAGCATATTCGGCATCATACCAGATCTTATTGTATCGGTCATAGCCCATGGCATAAACCTGTGCCCATGTCCTGCTGATGGGGCCAAGAGTGTCGCCGCCCATCTCGGGAGAAAAGGTTTTTGCGCCGGTACCGTCGGCTTTCAGCTTGTCGATAGCAGCCTGCTCTTCGGGGGTATATTTTCCGGGATAAAATATTTCCAGCTTGCTCGTATCCAGCATATTGTTTACTTCCTTTCATTTTCTTCAATTAGTTATTGTAAATTCTAACAATATAAGATAATATTATCATATGGAAATATTGATAATTAGTCAAGAAAAAAATTAAGGAGGAAACGAAATGAACGCATTTCCCAACCTGATGGCTCCCATTAAGCTTGGCAGCACCGTGGTCAAAAGCCGCATGATGTTCCCCAACGCTCTGCCCCACTTCCAGCAGGGTCCGGAAAACTATCCCGCCGACCCACTGGTGACGTTCTATTCCGACATTGCCAAAAACGGTGCAGGCATAGTACTTGTACACTGGCTGGCCAACAAAGACCAGCGGCAGTCTCCCAACCTGGACGGTAAGCATTTTCCCATGTGGGATCCTGAGGATCCGGCTGTTCAGAACTACATCTGCCAGCTGAACGACACCATAAGCTATTACGGCGGCCTGCCTATGACCGATTTGTTCTACGAGATGGGCCGCAGTCTGATGGTTTCTGAGCTTGCTCCCGAGGAAGACACCTTCAAAAGCATGACGGATTACCTTAAAATGCTTTCCGGCGATGATGATCTGGACGTGGAAGATGTTCCCGAAGTATTTGGTCTCGGCGAAAAGCACGCTGCCACAAAAGAAGATATCTATAACTATATCAAAGAGGGCTGTGAAAACGCCATATTCCTGAAAAACATGGGTTTCAAGGCCGGTCATATCGAACTGGCACGATACAGCCTGCTGGGTTCATTCCTCAGCCCAACCAAAAACAGCCGTACCGACGAATTCGGCGGCAGTCTTGAAAACCGCATGCGTTTCCCACTGATGGCTCTGGCAGCCATTCGCGAAGCTGTGGGTCCCGATTTCCTGCTGGTGGGCGAATGTACATATCAGGACGAGTTTGGCGCACCTCCTCTGGAAGAATGCATTGAATTCATGAAGGCCGCCGGCGAATACCTTGACCTGCTGCACATCCGCTACGGCATGGGCGGTACCGGCTTTGAATGTACCTACGAAGATGCTCAGAACCCCATTGTTCTGGACTACTGCGCCAACCTGAAAAAAGCCGGCGTTACAACCCCCATCTGTGCCGCCACCGGCCTGATGAAACCCTCTCAGCTGGACGCAGCCATCGCTTCCGGTGCCATTGATATGGTGTCCGCAGGACGAATTTTCATAACCAACCCCGACCTTGGAAAGCTTATCAAAGAAGGACGGGACGAGGACGTTGTTCCCTGTCTGCGCTGCAACCGCTGCCACGGCATTTCTCTTACAGGCGATTTCGTAAGCGTCTGCGGCGTTAATCCCCAGTTGGGTCTGTATGCCCGTATCCACCGCATGGTCACCGAACCGGAAGGCGTTAAGAAATGCGCCGTTATCGGCGGTGGTCCTGCCGGTATGTACGCTGCAAAGATACTGGCTCAGCGTGGTCACAAGGTCACCCTGTACGAAGCATCCGACGCTCTTGGCGGTCAGCTCAAGCTGTCACGCTATCCGGATTTCAAATGGCCTCTGCGCAACTTCCTTGATTATCTTATCGGTCAGATGGATCGTTTGAATGTCGAAGTCAAGCTTAACACCAAGGCCAATCCCGAAATGGTAAAGGCTGCCGGTTACGATGCAGTGTTCGCCTGCACCGGCGCTGTGCCCAAAAAGCCCGCCATCGAAGGCGTGGAAAACACCGACTGGAACACCATGAACATCTACGGTCGCGAAGCTGAGCTGGGCGAAAACGTAGTATGCATCGGCGGTTCCGAATCCTCCGCAGAAGGTGCTCTGTATCTGGCCCGTGCAGGTCACAAGGTCACCATTCTGTCCCGTCAGGACAAGATAGCCCACGATGCCAACCCTGTCCACTGGCAGGATAAAGTCGAAGAAGTTGTCACCGGCCATGAAAACGTGACTGCGATCCGTGGTGTCAAAACCACAAAAATCGAAAAAGGCGCAGTCACCTATGTGGACAAAGACGGTGCCGAGCACATCATCAAGTGCGACGATATAGTTGCCGCCGGCGGCATGAAACCTCTGCAGGAAGAGGCTATGGCGTTCTATGGCAGCGCACCTGAGTTCTATATGATAGGTGACGGCAAGAAAGTAGGCGATGTGCGCATCTGCCTGCGTGAAGCTTTTGCAGCAGCAAGCCAGGTATAACTTAACTAATAACTAAAAGTGAACAGTAAAAAACTTTGGGAGGGAAAGCCTTTGGCTTTCCCTCCCAAGTATTATTTATCAATTTTTATACTTATCTCGCCCGATTCCAGTGTCTCTGTCTCGCCGTTATCATACCGAACAACGAGACGACATACCTCATCCAGCGACAGTGCCAGAGCCGGTTTGGCAACACCATTTTTAATAACATTCACCCGGTTTCCCGGTACTATGCATCTTTTGTTGTATTCCATGGCGATGTTTTCTTTTTTGCTGTAAATCTCCCAAAACTCATCGAGAATGGCAGCAGCTATACGGCTTCGCAAATCGGGTCTTATGGTTTCTGTCAATGCTCCGGCGATATCTGCAATATCTTCAGTGAATCCTTCCGACGGCATATACACATTCACGCCTATACCCAACACCACAAACATCACACCTTCCCCACCGGTGGCAGCTTCAGCCAGAATGCCGCAGACTTTTTTGCCATTCAGCAGGATATCATTGACCCATTTTATGTCCGGCTTGATATCCAGCGTTCTTTCTATGGCACGGCACACCGCCACTGCAGCCATGGTGGTAATCTTCCCGACAGTGTCGGGATCCGGTCTGATAAGCATGCTCATGTAAAGTCCGCTGCCATCCGGGCTGTAGAAACTTCTCCCCATTCTGCCTCTGCCGCTCGTTTGCGATTCAGCTATTATCACCGAGCCTTCCGGCGCTCCTGCCAACGCAGCTTCTTTAAGCAGCGTATTGGTTGATGACACGGTGTTATGGCAGCTTATATCAAATACTTCACGCCGAATTAAGTATCTACTGATGATCTCGGTACTCAAATCCATAAGGTTTGCTCCGTCCTTAAATTGACATATCACATTAATCTTAGT
Source organism: Oscillospiraceae bacterium (assembly GCA_015068245.1). Classification (GTDB taxonomy): domain Bacteria; phylum Bacillota; class Clostridia; order Oscillospirales; family Oscillospiraceae; genus SIG469. Next base: position 93,776 of record SVKU01000003.1, on the reverse strand, counting down.
ATCATTGTTGTATTACGTCAAGATTTTTCGTTATGGGCAAAGGAGGCCGCTATGAACCCTTATTATCCCAACCTGTTCAAACCGCTTCGGGTAGGCAGTCTGACCTTCCGCAACCGAATACTTTCCGCTCCAAACATGATGTGCCAGATCCGGGCTGACGGCAGTCCCGATGATGCGCTCATCGCTTATTACGAAGAAAAGGCCAGGGGCGGAGCCGCTCAGGTCACCGTGGGCGATACTCCGGTGGACGAAGACCACGGTGTGACAATTCCACGCCATCTTGTGCTGACTTCTTCAAACCTGCCCAGGCTTTCGGAGCTCGCACGAGCCATAAAAAGCCACGGTGCCGTGGCTTCTATTGAACTGAATCACGGCGGTCGTGTTGCCGGAAAAGATCCCTGGGGTCCGATTTCCTTTGTCAAGCCCAGCGGCGTTGAGGTCACCGCCATGACGGAGGAAATGATGAATTACACGGCAGACAAATATGCCGAAGCCGCCAAGCTTGTCAAACAGGCCGGGTTTGATATGTGCCTGCTCCATGGTGCTCACGGCTGGCTGCTGGATCAGTTCCTTTCTCCCCTGTTCAACACCCGTAACGACGAATACGGCGGCAGTCTTGAGAACCGGGCAAGGTTCCCGCTGATGGTAATTGACCGGGTGCGGGCTGCTGTGGGGCCCAAGTTCCCCATCGAGTATCGTATAGGTGCCGAGGTCATTGAGGGCGGGCTGGAGATAGATGACGTTATCGCCTTTTTGAAACTGGCTCAGGATAAGATCGACCTTGCTCATATTTCCGCTGCGCTTGACACCGACCCCAAATACGCAGTACACACCCACCCCACCATTTTCCTGCCCCACATGGTCAATGTACACTATGCTCAAAAAGTAAAAGCTGCCGGCTTGAAAATACCTGTCGTTACCATTGGCTCCATCACCTCTGCCGATGAAGCTGAAAGCATTATTGCCGACGGCAAAGCCGATGCAGTTGCAATGACAAGGGCTCTTATTGCCGATCCTCACCTGCCCAACAAGGCAAGGTGCGGCAAAGCTGACGAAACCATACCCTGTATGCGCTGTCTGGACTGTCTTGCCCTTATGCAGGTAAACACTCAGTTTGCCTGCGCTGCCAACCCCAGAACGGGTCATGAATACCGCCTTGATGTAGCTGAAAAACCGACCGCTCCGAAAAAGGTAGTGGTCGTTGGCGGCGGCCCCGCAGGCATGAGAGCTGCCATCACCGCTGCGCAGCGCGGACATAGTGTCACCATGTTTGAAAAGACCGATTCCCTTGGCGGACTGCTGAAGTTCACCGACTACGACAGTTTGAAAATCGATCTGCGCAGATATAAGGACTGGCTGATGACCATGGTGGCAAAGCTGGATATCCGTCTGCATATGAGTACCGAAGCCACAAAGGAAAAGATAATGGCATTGAAACCCGATGCACTTATTATCGCTGTGGGTTCTGTCCCCGCAGTTTTCCCTATTGAGGGTATTGATGGCGAGAACGTGCGTCATGCCACCGCAGCTTACACTGAGGCAGATGCTCTTGGCAGCAACGTGGCTATTATAGGCGGCGGTCTTGTGGGCTGCGAAACGGCTCTGTTTATGGCGGAGCAAGGTAAAAAAGCGACCATTATCGAAATGCAGGAAACCATTGCTCCCGAAGCCAACCATATGCACAAAGAGGGCATGATGCAGGCCTTTGCCAAAACCGACATTGAGATAAAAACCGGACTTCGCTGCACCAAAATTACCGCTGACGGCGTTTTCGCCGTGGATACCGACGGAAATGAGCATTTTATCCCCGCCGACTCGGTTGTATATGCTCTTGGTCAGAAGTCTGTCCCATGCAATGAGCTTATGGAACTGCCCGTTGACAAGGTGTTTGTTGTGGGTGACTGCAAAACCGTGCAGAAAGTTTCTGGCGGTGCCTTTGCGGCATATCACTCAGCTATGGATATATGACAATTTTATGCTCTGTCTTTCAGAATACCGAAAGGCAGAGCATTTTTTCTTTTTTGAATGTTAATGACAACTATTGATAGATGACAGGGCGGCAAGTATTGAATTATTATAATTATTGTAATGGTTTATCAGACCGAATGTATTTTCGACCGAAACAAAAGGAGGATAACAATGAAAAAGCTGCTGTGTCTGTTGCTTGCGCTGACCATGATGGCCGCCATGATGGCCGGCTGCGCAGGCGATGAAGCCGCCCCTGCCGAATCCGAAAGCTCCGCTCCTGCGGTTGATCAGTCCGCTCCCGCTGAGGAGGTCGCACCTGCACCGGAAGAAACTCCGGCTGTTGAAGAAGTTCCCGAAGAACCGGCAGAACCCGAAGTCGAGCTTCTTGCTCTGCCTCTGGACGAAACCGCCACCATAACCATCTGGGACGTGTTCCCCCCACCTCTGGCAGGCTTTATGGACGGTCCCTGGGACTGTTCCGCCAACCCCGTACTGGAAGAAGCCTGCAACATCAAGCTTGAATACACCGTTGCCAGCACCGAAACTGCCAGCGAGATGTTCAACCTGATGGTCGTTGCCGGCGACTACTGCGATTTCATTTACGGCATCAATACTTACTACACCACCGGTGCCGACATGGCTGTTAAAGACGAAATCGTTATTGACCACCTTGAAATGGCAAAGACTCTTCCCAACTTTATGAAGCTGTGGGACGCTTACCCCGACGCTGTTGAGCTGACCACCGAAGGCTATCTGGCTTACTTCCCCCAGGTCATTACCGAGCGATTCAACGAAAGGCTCCAGGGTCCCGCCACCAGAGGTGACTGGGTCGATCAGCTTGGCATCGAGCTTCCCGAGACCCACGATGAGCTTTATGAAATGCTTAAGGCTTTCCACACCGAATTCGGTGCCACCGGCGGCTACCTGCTGGCCAACGACGGTTTCTCCGCCGACCTTGCTTCCGGTTTCAACGCCAGCAGCGGTTTCTATCAGGTGGACGGCGTGGTCAAATACGGACCGCTGGAAGAAGGCTACAAAAAATACTGCGAATACATAAACAAGCTCTATTCCGAAAGCCTCATTCCTCTGAATTTCTACACCATGCAGGGCGCCCCCACAGCCAGCATCACCTCCACAGATGTTACCTGCTGGTCCAGCGACGTTGGCATGTGGAGATTCTTCACCAGCGGCATCGCCTCAGAAGATTATTACACCATCGGCTTTAATGTACCCGTTGAAAACAAGGGTGATGTTCCTCATTTCAACTCCGCCATGACCGGTGCTTCCACCGAAGGTCTGTCCATCTCCACCGACTGCGAACAGCTGGACGTTATGGCCGCTGTTATCAACTATATGTACAGCGATGAATTTGCTCTCCTTGCCAACTATGGTGTTGAAGGCGAAGGTCTTGTATACGACGAAGCCGGCGATCCTCATCTGAGCGATCTTATCCTCAACAATCAGGATACCATCATGAGCTTTGCCATCAAGAAGTACACCGCCTTTACCTACTTCCCCTGCCAGTCCATCGAAACCAGAAACATGGACGCCTACGACGATGTCCAGATTCAGACTATGGAAATGTGGGCAAGCTTCGGTGACGACCTGTACGTCTATCCCAGCGAGATATCCATGTCTGCCGAAGATACCGAGACCACTGCCATGATCCTGACTGATATCGAAACTCTTATCGACGAATACCTGCTGGGCTTTATTACCGGTTCCATCAGCCTCGATAAGTATGAAGAGTTCAGACAGAACATCATTGACCTTGATATCCAGACCGTCATCGACATTTATCAGCGTTACTACGACGAGTACACCGCATAATCACTCTTATTCCAAGGGCATACCGTCAAAGCGGTATGCCCTTTATTTATCATTTCAGCTGTGATATACTGTCCAAAAAGGGGGACAGCTGATATGGCACGCTCATCAAACCAGAAACTGAAACTACTGTATCTTGCAAAGATACTGATGGAACACACCGACGAAAACCACCCAATGACTGTGGCTGAAATGATAAGCCATCTTTCCGATTACAACATCTCTGCCGAAAGAAAAAGCATATACGACGACCTTGAATCCCTCCAAATGTTTGGTATTGATATCGTGTCGGTCAGATCAAAATCAACGGGTTATTATATCGGTTCCCGGAACTTTGAACTGCCCGAACTGAAACTGCTGGTGGACGTGGTGCAGTCGTCCAAGTTTATTACGCAGAAAAAGACCCTGAGTCTTATCAAAAAGATAGAATCCCTGGCCAGCCGCCATGATGCTCAGATGCTTTCCCGGCAGGTTTATGTCCAAAACCGTGTAAAGAGCATGAACGAAAGCGTCTATTACAACGTAGACGAGATATCTGCCGCTATTTCCGGCAATAGAGCTGTCAGATTCAAATATTACGAGTATACGGTTGGCGGCGAAAGGCGATTCAAAAAGAACGGTGGTGACTACACCGTCAGTCCATTTGCCATGATATGGGACGATGAAAACTACTATCTGCTGGCTTATGACCATGATGCCGGAATAATGAAGCATTTTCGCATGGATAAGATGGCTTCAATATCGCCTTTGGAGGAGCATCGGCAGGGACATGAGCTTTTTGCAAAGATGGATATGGCGTCGTACACCAAACATGTATTCGGCATGTTTTCCGGCGAAGTTCGCACTGTTCGCATCAGATTTGCCAACCATCTGGCAGGCTCGGTTATTGACCGATTCGGAAAGGACGCCATGACCGTTGTTTACGATGAAGGCAGCTTCACCGTTACCACAGATGTGGCTGTAAGCCCTCAGTTTTTTGCATGGCTGTTTGGTTTTGGCAGCGAAGCCGAGATACTGTACCCCGATGATGTGCGGGATATGATGAAAAAACGGCTGGCAGAAACATTGGGGTTATATTGATTATCTGTCCGTTTTATAGGACACTTCCTTTGTTATGATGAACTCACAAACAAAGGAGGTACGAACATGCAGACCGTATATAAAACCATCGAACTGAGAAGCCCCGCCAAAGTTATCGAATTCCCCACCCCTGCCCTTGAAGCAGTCCGTCCCTTCAATTACGAGGCCATGGAGCTTCGGGCAAAACGCAGATATCGCCGCGCTGCCCTGTGCGACACTGTTGCTGCTGTGTGCGACGTGGTCATGGCGATGGCCTTTGGTGCAGTTTTGCTGCTGGCCATGGCGTGTCTGGTGATCATGATTTGACCGGACGATAAAAAATGCCACGCACTTTTCAATCTTACACCTTTAAATCACTTGAAAAACATTGTATAATAGTTGGGAAGAACTATATTGAAAGGAAGAAAAACTATGCCTATTTCCGGTACTTATTATTTCAAAAAATGGCTTCCCAACGCCAACCTCGTTCATGGTGACGATTTCAATCCCGGCGGTCCCGGTGGTGGCCCTGGTGGTCCCGGTGGACCCGGCGGCCCTGGTGGTCCCGGTGGACCCGGCGGCCCTGGAGGTCCCGGCGGTCCCGGCGGCGATATGCCCGCAATGCCTGAAAAGCCCCAGTATGATCTTATCGACCACGGCACTCCTCCCGAAAACTTCTTTGAGGGCGACATGACTCTGGTTCTGGAACCCCATCCCATGAAGGAAGGTCTTGATGCCGGCACCCTGACCGGTACTGCCGACGGCAGCCCCATCAACTTCGGTTTCTACACCGGCAGCGAATTCTTTAAGGTAGACTATCCCGCAGGCCCCGGCCGTTGGGAAGTCTGGGCAAGAGTCGACAAAGACGGCAACCTGGAAGGCATGATCTCCGTTGGCGGCAACGGCGGTTTCCCCAACCTGGTTTACGGCAAAAAGATCGACTGAGAATAGAATCAACAAAGCTGAGCACGTTAACTCTGTGCTCAGCTTTTTATTTGAAAGGTAACCTGTTCTGTGGTAAGATATGCTCAGATTCGCAAGGAGATTTGATATGGAACTTATTATCAAACACTTTTCACAGCTTTCTGCCCGGGAGCTGTATGACATATTGGAACTCAGGGTTTCCGTTTTTGTGGTGGAGCAAAACTGCCCCTATCAGGAGCTGGACGGTCACGACAGGAACGCCTATCACGTCTGGCTGCAGGACGATGACGGCATACAGGCATATCTCCGGGTGCTGGACAAAGGCGTTACCATGGACGAAGTTGCCATCGGCCGCGTTGTCACCCGGCAAAGGCGCATTGGGCTTGGCACGAAGATTCTGAACATCGGCATCGAAGTTGCCAAAGAAAAATATGCCGCAAAAAAGATAATGCTGGAAGCACAGGTGTATGCCAAATCACTTTATGAAAAGGCCGGGTTCCGTCAGATGGGCGAGGAATTCCTTGAGGATGGAATACCGCATATACCGATGCTGCTGGAGGTATAATCTCTGTCAGACGTAACCGGATACACCCTCACCTCCCTCTGACGAGGGAGGGGGACCGCTTGCGGTGGAGGGAGAGATTACTACCCCTCAGTCATTTGCACAGCAAATGACAGCTCCCCTGACAAGGGGAGCCAAGGGTGCAGTGCATAATAAACGGCTCGTTAAGGACGCTGCCCCTAAGGATCACGCACATCACTAATTCCTTCCCCATAATGAAAAAATCCCCCGTGCAAAGGCACGGGGGATAAAACTATGCTCTTACTTCCACGCAAAGGTGGCCAGACCGTAAATATACAGCACCAGGACCAGTGCAGGAACCGTGAAGCGGAAAATGGGTTTCATCCAGTTTTTGACTTTCAGACCTGTACCTGCGTTGGCTTCTGCCATAAAGTTGTCCCAGCCCCAGCCAAACTTGTTGCAGCAGAACAGAGCAATGATAAACGAACCTATAGGCAGCAGGTTATAGCTTACGATGAAGTCCCAGAAGTCCAGCCATGCGGAACCTTCTGCAAAGGGCTGGAAAGTAAACACACTATAGCCTAAAGCAGTGGTCAGGGAAATCGCAAACATTCCGATACCGCAGACGATACAGCCCTTGGGACGGTTCCAGCCGGTCATCTCGCGCACACAGGCAAGGATATTCTCGAATACAGCCAGTTCGGTGGAAAGAGCGGCAAATACCATAAACAGGAAGAAGATAGTACCCCAGATACGGCCGTAGGCCATGTTGTTGAACACGGTTGCCATAGTGTCGAACAGCAGTCCGGGACCTGCACCAACTTCCAGATCAAAGGTAAAGCAGGCGGGGAAAATTATAAGGCCTGCGGTGATGGCCACAAAGCTGTCCAGCGCAATAATGTTGATCGACTCGCCCATGAGGCTTCTGTCTTTATCAAGATAGCTGCCAAAAATAGCCATGGAGCCGACACCCAGAGACAGGGTGAAGAATGCCTGGTTCATAGCGGCAACAATAACGGTGCCGTTTATCTTTGAAAAATCGGGCAGCAGATAGAACTTCAGACCTTCTGCAGCACCTTCCATAGTGAAGCTGTTGACCGCCAGGACGACCATAAGCAGGAGCAGTATCACCATCATGTACTTTGTGACCCGTTCAAGACCACCCTGCAGATTGAAGCTGAGTATGACAAATCCAACCACAACAGCAACAGCCAGATAACCAACATTTACACCGGGATTGGTTATCATGGACACAAAGCCAAGATCAGCATTATTTCCTGTCAGGAAGCTGACAAAATAATAGATCATCCAGCCGGTGACAACGGTATAAAATGCCATCAGGCAAATGTTGCCAAACAGTGCCAGATAGCCGTGGATATGCCATTTGTGACCCGATTTTTCGAGCTTTTTGTACATGCCCACAGGGCTTGCCTGAGACGCACGGCCGAGAGAAAACTCCATAACCATTACAGGCAAACCGAGAATAAGCAGGCACAACACATAGACGAGGACAAAACCGCCTCCTCCGTACTGACCCGTCATCCACGGGAACTTCCACACGTTGCCGCAGCCTATGGCGCAGCCGGCACTGAGCAGGATAAAGCCAAGACGGCTTCCTAATCGTTCTCTTTTCATAAGCCTTTACCTCCAAATCACGAGAATGCGGCATAATAATTGTCAGCAAAATGCCGCATTCACATTATCCAACCCCTTGGGAATCAAGTCTTGTCCTGTTGGGGTTTTATTTATTTTAGCACGCGCATTTTCATAAAGCAACAACCTGTTTGGCATCACCGCAGGCAATACAGTGACATTAAAGCAGCACCACGAATATTTTAGTATCACAGTATATCAAAAGGACGTGATTTTTTGGTCATTCATGTGGTAACTGCCGGCGAAACTGTGTATTCCATAGCCGAGCAGTATGGTGTCAGCATACAGAATATAGCCGACCACAACGGTCTTGAACCGCCTTATCAGTTGGCGGTAGGGCAGACGTTGGTGATACTTTTCCCCCAGCTTACCCACACCGTTCAGCAGGGTGAAACTCTCTACTCCATAGCAGAAAAATACGGCATGACATACCGTGAGCTTCTGCGCAACAATCCGGGACTTCAGGGACGATTTGACATCTCTCCGGGTCAGCAGCTGGTGCTGTCATTTACAGAGCCTAAGCGGGGCTCAATATACGTTAACAGCTACGCCTATCCTTTTATAGATATCCCCCTTCTTGAACGCACGGTCTTTTATCTGACATATCTTACACCGTTTACTTATGGGATCACAGCTGATGCAAACCTTGTTCTGCTCGACGATGAAGAGCTTATCCGTGTATCTGAAAACTACGGTACTGCCCCACTGATGCATCTTTCAACACTGACCGAAACCGGTGTGTTTGATACTCAAAGGGCGGCTGTTGTGCTGAACGATGCCGCTCTTCGTGAAAAACTGACCGAGCAGATAGTTACGGTGCTTGGGCAAAAAGGTTATGTGGGGCTGGACGTGGATTTTGAGTTTGTGGGTGCGGAAAACGCTGCTATGTACGCCGACTTTGTGCAGCAGCTCCACGACAGGCTGAGTCCATTGGGTTACATTGTTATCGTGGCTCTTGCGCCTAAAACCTATGCCGAGCAGCCGGGGCTGCTGTATGCCGGGCATGATTACGCCGCTTTGGCATCGGCAGCAGATGCGGTTTTGCTGATGACTTACGAATGGGGCTATACCTACGGGCCTCCCCTTGCGGTGGCTCCGCTGCCCAGTGTGCGGCGAGTGTTGGACTATGCCATCACCGAGATACCTCCGGAGAAGATTTATCTGGGCATCCCCAACTACGGTTACGATTGGACACTCCCTTTCGTTCAGGGAGAAACAAAAGCAGAATCCATTCCCAACGCCGAGGCCTACGAACTGGCCACAAAGTATCGTGCAGACATACAGTTCGACGAAAACTATCTGACACCTTATTTTTACTATACAGATGAAGAAGGTCGTGCTCACGAGGTGTGGTTTGAAGACGGCCGCAGCATCAAGGCAAAGCTGGAGCTTATTGCGGAATACGGCTTTCTTGGCGCAGGCTACTGGAACATGATGCGCCCGTTCCAGCAGGGTTGGAGCATACTGAACGCCATGTATGATATCAGAGATCACAGACGATAGACGCGCCTACCCATTTTCAACACTTTTTCTCCATTTTATGTGCAAAATTTTTGTCACCTATGCATAAATTAAGTTGACATTTTCTCTGGATTGTGTCAATATTGCTACATAGATAATTAGAAAGGAATGAAAAAGATGAAAACAAGATTACTATCTGTTTTGTTGATCATGGCACTCTTTGCGGCGGTACTTGCCGGATGCACCTCCGACAAAGCAGAGACCTCACCTGAATCCGAGGTCCCCGAAGTTTCTGAGTCTGCACCGGTGGAAACACTGCCTGAAGAAGCACCTCCTGCCGAGGATACTCCCGAAGAACCCGTTGAGAAACCCGAGCCGGAACCCATTAAGATCCAGTATCCCATAACCGAAGGCACAGACGGTGTTCTTACCATGTGGACCCAGTTCGAATCCTTCGTGTTCGGCAAATGGTTTGAATCTTTCAGTGAAAAGCCCGTCATCCAGACCGTTGCCGACCGCACCGGCATACTGCTGGAGTTCACAGAAGTAGGCAGCACTGTTGCATCCGAGCAGTATAATCTGATGGTTGCTTCTGAAGACTACTGCGATTTCATTCCAATCAATCTGTATAATGGTGGCGCAGCTCAGGCATATAAGGACGAGGTCATCATCGACCTTACTCCTTACATTGAGCAAAACGCCCCTGATTTCTGGGTAAAGCTCAACAGCTATGACGACAAAACCGTATTCCTGGACGCCACCACCGACGGTATGTATCTCAATCTTTGCACCTTTGCCGACAGCGTATTGACCGACAGCGGCATGTTCGTGCGTAAAGACTGGCTGGATAAGCTGGGAGTCGAAGCTCCCACTGACAAGGCTTCTCTTGAAACCTATCTTTACGCCGCCCATGACCAGATGGGCAGCAGCCATACATATCCTGTCACCTCATCCTGCACTGTTGACTATGCCAACAGCTTCTTTGATACCGCTCTGTTTGCCATTTCCGGCACTGACCTTGCCATGTATCTGGTAGACGGTCAGGTGACCAGCGGTCTTACCACCGACAATTACCGCGAATACTTGGAATGGATAATCAAGCTGTATAACGACGGAATAATCCATAAGGACTTCTATGCCTCCGCCATGGGCAGAAATGAGACAATGGCACTTATTGGCGACAACAATATGGCTATCTGGCAAGGCATGGCAGACCATAAGGACGAATTCTATTCCATGGCAAAGGATCCCGATTTTGACATTCAGGCAGTTCCCATACTGAAAAACGACGACGGACTGTACACCTTTGGCACCACCCGGAGTCCTGTGGGCGGTTCCGGCGGCGGTGGCGGCAATCCTTCTCCCTGCATCACCAACTGCTGTGAAGAGATCGAGGCAGCCGTGCAGTTCCTGAACTATTTCTACACCGAAGAAGGCAGTATGCTTGGCAACTACGGCGTCGAAGGCGAGACCTATAATCTTGGACCCGACGGTGAAATAGTTTACACTGATCTTATCCTTGCCAACCCCAACGGTATGAACTCTCAGATGGCGTTCACCTGCTATGGTTGGAACCATTCCGGCATGATAAGCTATCCCACCCGCAACCTGGATACCTATCCCCAGGATGTAAAGGACATCATCACCATGTGGTCTGACACTTCCTACACCACCTATGACCACACTATCCCCTCCGCTGCAGCTCTTGACGTGGACGAGACCAACAGCATCACCACCATGGTTGCCGACATCTCCTCCTACGCTTCCGAGCAGCTGCTGAAGTTCATCACCGGCACCGAGCCCTTGAACGATGACAGCTGGGCAGCATATGTGGAAGGCTGCAACTCCTTTGGTCTGGAAACCTGTGTTGAGGTTTACCAGAAAGCCTATGACGATTATCTGGTGGAAATCGCATAAGCATGAAAGCAAAAATCCGCATAACCTACAAAACAGGTGCAAGGTTCAAAACCTTGCACCTGTTATTATTACTGTCTGTTTTCAATTAAACTGTGCAGAGATATATTCAGCATCTGTATTGCGGACGAAGTAATCGTAGTCGTCGGAGCGTCCGCCTGTTGTGAGGCTGCTGGTATATGTTCCGTGGTAAGTCATGCCGGTTTCGTCATAAACAGACAGGTAAAAATCCGCAGTCATGTTCCAGCCGCCGGTCTGGTTTTCCATAGAGTCTGCTATAAGCAGCTTATCACTCTCGTGGTCATAGTCCATGTCAGCGGTGATTTTGAGATAATCCACCGGATATACGGTGTCACCGACATCAACACCACGCTTGACGGTGAATTGATACTCATAGCCGCCGTCCTCGAGAGAAATGACAGAAAGCAAACCATCAGAATGGCTGATAACGATGAAATCGTCATGTACATGATAATCGTATATGTGGTTATAATCTTCAACGGCGCAAATTTCTGTTTTTTGCAGTTTTTCATACGACTGCGCATCAACAACCGTCAGCATCAGCATACCATTTTCTACGGTGAACAGCAGCAGCTTTGACTTGTCATCGGTAATGAAGAAGTTTGATATCCAATGCTCCGGGTCAAGCTCATATATCATATCAAGACTATATGGGTCAATATCGGTGGTGCCTTCTTCGTTGATGAAATAGGGAATGGCAAAGATCCCGTACCCGTCAGGCAGCAGGCTCATATCCATGACTTTGCCCTCGAAGCTATGGGCATCAAAAACGAAAAAGCAGTTGTCGTTTCCTATGGCAGTCAGTGAATACATATCAAATCGGTCACTGTCGCCGCTGCCCCAACCGCCGCCGGAACCGTTGATGCCGCCATTGATACCCTTTCTGACATGGATTTGCAAAGTTTCTTCATCAAGCACAGGGATTCTGAAATAATCCTCAAAGACCTCGAAATATCCGGTGTTTCTTCCATCGTAGTGAAGTATTTGAGGACCTATCGAAACATCGTCCCGCTCATATACATTATGAACCCAGTGCAAAGGACAGTTCTCCAAATCTATCTCCATCCGAAGCGGATAGTATTCGCAGTAATCCGCAAGATATATCTCCTTTTCCAGCTCCTGACCGGGTTCTGCCTGCTCAAAAAGCTCATGGTAGGCTTTTTCAATGCCCCTGGGATCAGGATTATTCAGATTCATGCCGAACTCGAAGTTTGAAAACACCTGTATTCCACGGTACTCAAAATCTCCGTGGCTGTATTTTTCTTTGGCAGAAAAATCGTATTCAGTTTCCGTCTTTGGTTCTTTTCCCACCACGTATTCCGTATCCCAGAAAAGGTGATAGTTGTAATGGGTGGAAAGCTCCACCGTTACACCTTCTGCTTCTGTGGGGTCACCGTAAAGGACATTTTGTGTGATGACCACCTCATCGTGTTTCGGGACAAATTCCCCATAGGCAAGGCAGATACATACCACAGACAGCACCGCAAAACACAGTGTCAGAACAAAAGTTTTTCTCATATCAGCTCATCTCCATCAGTGAGCTTATCCAGAGCCCTGCTTACCCGGTCCGCCCGGTAGTTATAGGTCTGCTTGATATAACTCATAAGGTCGCTGCCCTGTTCTTCCAGTTCAAGAGTTGTCACATCAGAAACGATGGAACCTTTGCGTATCAGAATAGCTCTGCCCACAAATTCCGAGACTTCTTCAATCAGATGGGTAGACAGCAGCACCGTTTCATGGGGTTCCAATATACCCAGCAGCACCTTGTAAAAATCCTCACGGTTGAACACGTCGTTTCCTGCAAAGGGTTCGTCCATAAGTATATAATCCGCTCCCTGACACAGTGACATAATAACTTCAAACTGGTTTTTCTGACCTGTTGAGAATGCCCGAACAGGCTTGTTTTTCGGCAATTCAAAAAACTCCATCAAGGCTTCAAAACGCTTGTCAGCAAACTTCGGGAAATGCTCTTTGTAAAAATCACGATGCCCTTGGGCTGTCAGGTTCGGAAAAAAGGAATGTTCGCTGGTGGCAAATGACAGCTTTTCGATGTTCTTTCTTGTTACAGGCTCACCGTCCAGAGTTATCTCTCCGGAGTAGGGCAGCAAGCCAAGGATACATTTCATCAGGGTGGTCTTGCCTGCACCGTTTTCTCCAAACAGGCCAACTATCTCTCCCCTTGGCAAAGTAAGTTCAACATCTTTCAATGCTGCTTTGCGTTTGTAATATTTGTTCAGTTCTTTTATCTCAAGCATGTAATATCGCCTCCCATAGTTTAGTCCACTGATCGGGCATAAGGCACTGTTCGGGGGTGCAAAGCATATAAATCCCGAACCACAGCAGCAGAGTTACGGCTGCAGATATCAGAAGTATCAGCGCCGAAGCTATCGGCAGAGTCAGGCATCTGCGATGCAGCTCCCATTTGTTGGGCAGGCGGCGCATGGTGTAAATGCTTTTGCTGCCCAAGTAATGAAATGCGTAATGATAAACGATAAGCAGCAGCATACACACGGCGAAAATGATGTAAAACCGCAGGCAGCCGCCCAGAATCTCATAAAAGTCCGGCATGACCCGGGTCACGTCCAGTTCACGAACACCGGGGGCGCTATAAAAATACAGGTCGGAATACAGGTTGAAATACTTTACAGGAAACCCCAGCGAAACAAGTGCGGAGCCAACCCAACCTACCACGAAAAACTGCTTTTCCCATTCAAGCTTTATTCCCGGTGGTGCATGGCGGGCAAGGTCAATCTTCTTCATGGTCTGCCTCCTTTATCAGCACGCTGTACAGGCATTCAAAAGCTATTGCAGCAGAACAAAAGCTCACAAGATAATCCGTGTTTGGAACCGCGGTCTCACCGGCAAAGAACACCAGCACAAGTGCCGCCATGGCTATTATTCCCACACCAAGCTGGCCACGGTGATTGGCCCAAACAAATCTGGCCGCAGTAACACTGAGCGCAAACACCATAAGAATATTTCTGATAAGCCGTGTAATGTCACTGAGCGGCAGCAGGCTGTGCAAAAACTTGTGGCGGTAAAAAGCCAGCATCACCGCTTGGCCGCTGGTTTCGCCGGAGGCAGAAACGTACCACTGGCACAGTGCCAATGCAACACCCAGCTGCACAGCCCAAAGCATCAGAAAGCTCAAAGCATTGAATACCGCCTGCCAGATGAATACACTTTTTTCGCTGATGCGCAGACGCCGGAGCGTATAGCTCTGTCTGCTTCCGAAGTTGCATCCCACTATGCACAGCTGCGCTGTCATCAGCAGGAATATCAGGGCAGCGATCCAAAACACGCGGCCAGATGAAAAAACATATTCCATTCCGCTAAGCTCCATGCCAAGCTCGGCTGCGATCATCAGTTCATTTTGCAAAGTCAGATAAAAAACAATACCTTCCACTCCTGTCAGCAGCACAAACAGTATCAGCAGCTTATAAATGCTGCCCCGTGCAATGAGCATAAAAACAGAAAGGTGTTTTTTCATACAGTATCCCCCCTATCCCAAAATCTCTCCAAAAGATCAACGGCTTCGTCCATAGATATCCCCATCCGTTTCAGGGATTCCACAGCATCTCTCGCCTGTGCCTCCACCAGCTGAACGCGGATTTCAGATACCTTTTCCTTGTCCAGCAGCATATAGCTTTTTGTTCCTGTGTGAGACTGTATCAAACCTTCCTCCTCCAGCAGGCGGTATGCCTTTTGGACAGTGTTGGGGTTTACCCCCAACAGAGCAGACAGCACCCGGCGTGACGGCAGTTCATCACCGTCAACTACCGTTCCTGCCACTACTCCCATCTTGATATGCCGCAGAATCTGCATATAAATAGGGCTGTCACCTTCAATAATGAAACTTTCAAAGGAAATCATGGGCCCGTTCTCTCCTTTAACAAAACTGTATCACTCGCATAATACGGTTATGAGTGTATTATACGAGTGATACAGTTTCTTGTCAATAGGATATTTATAAAAAAACGGCAGGCTTTCGCCTGCCGTTTTAGCGATATTCAATTAGCCAAGCTTGTTGTAAATTGCAACAGCTGCTTCGGCTCGGGTCATACCCTTTTCGTAAGCCACGCCGGAAACCTTGGCACGAGCAACCAGGAGGTTGAAGTGAGCTTCGGTAATAACAGCGTTGGGCTTGTAGGTGCCGTCGCCAAAGCCAAGGGCGATGCCCTTTTCAGCCAGAGCGTCGATTTCTTCAACGTCGGTCTTGACGTCGCTGAAATACTTGGACCAGCCGAAAGCTGCAGCCTTGTCAGCGTCGGTGAGCTTCTTGAAGGTGACGTTTCCAATGGTGCCTTCCTTTACTGAGGAGGAATTGCCAAAGTACAGGGTCACAGGAGCATCAGCAGTGATGTTGGCAGCGTTTGCAGCCTCAATGGTGTCGACATAGATGCTCTCGGTCATCTTCCAATAGGAGTTTGCATCAAACTTCAAAGTGACCTTGCCGCCGTCGGCAACGGGATCAGCTGCCTGATACAGAACGGTGCCTTCCCATTCGGAGTTGACAAAGTCAACGATCATGAAGTTGGCGCCGCCTGCAAGCTGAGGATTGCTGGACTTGGAGTACTGAGCCAGATAGAAGTCGCCCACGATTTCGGTGGTAGACTGGTCAACACCGGTGGCGTCCCACTTGGTCTTACTGTTCATATCCTCGAAGAATACCTTCTGAGTACCGCCGTTGTCAACAGCGATGATCATGTTGGTGGCGGGAGCGTAAGGTGCAGAGGTCTGCCACTGACCGTCGAGGATATACTTCTGGTTTCTGGAGTTGGCAGAAATGTTGTTGGGATCGGGAATTACATTGAAATAGGTATATTCGTATTCCTTGCCCTCATGTTCTGCCCACCATTCGGATTCTTCGCCGTACAGAGTATAGTTCAGGTTTTCCAGCTTGGAAGCGGTGACATAAACGTCGGAGTTGGTAGCACCGTCACAGAAGATGACAGAGAACATACCGGGCTTGCCGCCTTCGGAGAAGCCGGGCAGAACACTTCTGTCAGCAAACCACCATTCGGGAGATTCGGGATAGTAATAAGGAGCGTTTGCACGGTCGAGGAAGCAGTTCAGGCCAACGTCAACAGCCATTGCGTTGCTGGCGCCCAGGAAGGTATCCAGGATCTCTGCAGTAACCTGATCAGGTCTTGCACAGTCGTAGCCACGTTCGACTTCTTCTGCATCATAAACAGCGGTGACATAGCTGTTGAACACGTGGAGGCCCTGGCTTTCGGCACCGGGAGTACCGGCGGTACGGGTCTTGAGACCCATGACGCCCTGGATAATGCAGTTGTATGCGAAAGCGTAGCCGCCGTTGGCGGAAACCAGACCACCATCACGATAGGAGATCAGGTTGGAGTTATACATATACTCCCAGCTTTCATCGGAGCCGATGGTGTAAACACCGGCGGAACGCAGACCATAGGATTTGGCAACGACCTGGTTGGCAACGATAACGCCGCCGCCGGAGTCTGTAGCCAGAGCTGTGCCGGCTTCGTCGATGGTTACGATAAGGCTTACATCGCTGTCGTGCTCTTTGAATACGCCGGAATTACGCTTTTCTTCTCTGGGATTGCCGTCGAGGTCGGTATAGACATGCTCAAAGGTTGCCAGATCAGCGGAAGGAATTTCGGTAGCCACGATGGTGGCGGGATCGGTCTTTGCCCAGGTGTAGCCGTTTTCGTCCTTGTAAAGAACGGTGTTTCCATCGTTGTCAACCACGTTCATCAGAACCTGGCCGCCCAGGGAAACGTAAGGACCGTGAGCGGAAGATGAAATCTCGCCGCCGTTGATGTAGCTGACGCCGTTGCCGGTGGCATACAGAGCAGTGCTGGTGGAGAAGATGTAAGGATCGTTCAGAACCAGTACGGAAGCACTGGTGATGCCCTTGCCGACCATTTCGTTTACGTTGGCGGGATCGGGTACGTTGATCCAGGTATGTTTGGCAGAAGCGTTGTCGCCGCCGTCAACAAGAACAACGGAGCCAAGACCGAAGAAGTTGCCTGCTTCGGAGGGACCTACAAAGGAGCCATTAATGGCAGCTTTCAGATTGTTGATCTCAACAGATGCTCCGGCCTGCTGGAACAGGGAACCTACGCCGTAATAATCGGCCAGAACGGTGCTCATGTTACGGGCCTTGGCAGCGTAGATATCGCCGACACGGATATCCGTAAGTGCGTCAGACTTGAAGCCTTCCAGAACAGAGGCATCAACTTCCTTGTAAAGGAATGCCGTATACAGAACGGATTCGCCCCGGGAGGGACCGTTGGACAGATAGCTGTAATAGTTGTAAAGGCGGATAAAGTCGTAATCCTTGCCGTAAACAAGGCTCAGACCGTCGTCGGAGTTGCAGACCAGCAGAGCGCCCTCTTCATCGTAGGCAGGCTCGTGGTTGAATGCATAGTTGATGACTTCAGCCTTGCTGTAGAACAGAGGCTGAGCAAGTGCCTGATACTCGGTAACTCTCTTATAAACCTTGCCGTTCGCTGCATAGTATTCGCCGCTGGACAGAGAGGTGGAGTCGATATAGTCAATGCCGTCGGTTACGCCAACATAGGTATTTACATCTTCGGGAAGGGCTGCGCCTTCGGCCACAGCACCCTCGGCGATGGCAGGAGCTACATATGATGCAGCGTAGTCAACATTGAATTCACGGGTTTCTGCTTCGCCTGCGCCAAGAGCTTCGAAAGTAACTTTGATTCCGGAAGAAGCCTTGGTAAAGGTGTACTGGAACTTATATTCCTGCAGGCCAACGGCTTCGGCAACAGTCTTGCCGTCAACAGTCAGAGAAGCAATCTTGTATCCAAGATGGGAAACAGCCCAGATCTGGGTGGAGTAGGAACCGTCCAGCATATCACCCGGCAGGTAGTACACGCCGTTGGGGCTGATGTAACCGTTATCGTCCATCTCAACGGTGAACTTAACGGTTGAAGCGTCGTAAGCCTTGAATGCAACACCGCTGCCCTTGGCATAGCTTTCGGTTTTGGAACCTGCGGCACCATAATAAGCACCGGGTTTGCATGACAGGAATGCAGTCTGATCGCCGCCGATGGTGGTGATGTTGGCGGGAATGGACATGCCGGCCAGAGAGTTGTTGTCGTAGAAAGCACGACCGGATATCTCTGTCAGAGCCTTGGATGCGGGGAATATGAACCAGTTGCCTTTCTTGGCAGCAGACAGATTCTTGTTGCTGTTGGCAATGACGTTCTGGGTTTCGTCGCCTATGGCAACAACGTCAATGTTGGTGCTGCCGTCGGATACCTTGGCAGGGAACAGGACAACAGCTTCGGTGTCGTCACGATCCATTGCCCACTTGCTGATTTTTGCAGTTACTGTGGGGGGATCATCGGCTGTTTCTGTGCTCTTTTCATAGATCCAGTCGGCAAATGTCTGGTTTTCTTCAGTCTCTACGGTGCTGAAGAACATGCCCATGGGTCCACCGGGGCCACCCATAGGTCCACCGGGGCCACCCATAGGTCCACCGGGGCCACCCATAGGTCCACCGGGGCCACCCATCATCATGGGTTCAGCGGCAATGGCGGTAAGGCTGAGCAGTATGGCAGCACACAGCAGCATCGCCAGTGTTTTTCTTGTTTTCATTTTGTCCTCCTTACTTTCCTTTCGTTTCCATTAATTATGGTTAGGAATAATTATATTATATGGCAAGAATCAAGTAAACAACCATTTGTTACTCTGCCGTCCAAATGCACCTTTTCATAGCTAAATATGTTCATTTTGCCAAAAAGTATCACAAAACACTCACAAAAAATGCGGCAGGATCGGATCCTGCCGCATTTTTTCATATTCATTTAAACCATCGTTGCCATGTAATCCTCTGCCGTTTCTGCACGACGGATAAGGCGCACGCTGCCATCTTTTGTCAGCAGCAATTCCGCACTTCGGAGCTTTCCTCCGTAATTGTATCCCATGGAATGACCATGAGCACCGCAGTCATGAATGACCGCAAGGTCGCCTTTATGTGTCTCGGGCAACGGACGGTTCTGGGCAAAACGGTCTATCCCCTCGGGAACAGAGCCTACCACGTCATAAACGTGGTCGCAAGGCTCATTTTCCTTGCCGACAATGGATATGTGGTGATACGCACCGTACATCATTGGGCGCATCAGGTTATGGGCAGATGCGTCAAGACCTACGAACTGCCGATATCCGCTTTTCTCGTGAATGACCCGGGACACCAAAAGGCCATGAGGTCCTGTGACGTATCTGCTGAGTTCTGTGTAAACGGCAGGTCTTTCTCCTGCTCCAAAAACCTCGTCCATTACGGCTTTTACGTCCGACGCCATAGCAAAAACATCAGGCATGGTTTCATTAGGATGATATGCAATTCCAACTCCCCCGGAGATGTTGACATATCCCAGTTCAAGCCCACTTTCTTCAGCCACCCATCTGCCTGTTTCTGCCAGAAGGCGAGTCAAGCCCTTATAATAATCGGTTTCCATAATGTTCCCACCCATATATCCAAACAGGCCAAAGGAGGAAACCCCTGACTCTTTCAACTTTTTGCCTGTTTCCAACAACTGTTGGCGTGTAAATCCAAACTTTGTTGTACCGGGAGCAGATACCTTATTTTTGTTTACATAATATTCTCCGCCGGGATTGAACCTCATTCCGACAGTGCCTTTCAGCAGTCCGTATTGCGCAAAGTCATCTGTCAGATAGTCACCGTCCAGCACAACTGAAACACCCATTTCGGCCGCCATTTCAATATCCTGCCTATTGGGGAAATTGGGTGAAAACAGTATCTCTCCCGGAGCAAATCCTGCAGCTTTGGCTACCCGCAGTTCCACGGCACTTGAGCAAACAACTCCATGTCCCATACGTTGCAATATTTTTAAGATTTCCGGAGTGGGTGTTGCCTTGACAGCAAAAAACTGGCGGTGATTTTTGTCCCACGAGAATGCTTCCATCACCTGGCAGGCAGTGGTCTCGATTCCTGCCTCGTCATAAAGATAAAAGGGAGTCGGATACTTTTGGGCAATGCTTTCAAGCATATCCCGATTGCAAAACAGATTATTCATACTCATTCCTCAGACGTTATTATCTGCTCCACCACTTTGGCCATGGCAGTCAGTTCCGAAAGTCTTGTATACTCATTGACACTGTGTATCTCATGCATGCCGCAGGCAACAACTATGCCCCGGATACCCTTTTGAGACAGAACACTGTTGTCGCTGCCGCCGGTTGAGGAAGTCAGCTTAGGCTCTATCCCCACAGCTTCACAAGCTGCTTTGAAGCGTCTGACAACTGCCGAATCTTCGGGAACACCGTAGGCATCATACACCTTTGTTATCTCAAAACTTACGCTTCCTCCCAACTCAGCGGCCGCTTTTTCAAAGCATGCCTGCATGTGTTGGCACTGTGTCACCGCTTTCTGAGCGGATAAAGAACGTGTTTCACCCTCCACAAAACAGCTGTCCGGTACGATATTTCCCTGCTGCCCGCCCTTGATTATGCCTATGCTGGCGGTGGTTTCGCTGTCAAGTCGTCCCAGTTTCATAGACGCTACGGCTTTGGCAGCTATTGCAATTGCATTGATACCTTCTTCGGGTGCAATGGCAGCATGGGCACTTTTCCCTTTCACGTTAGCAACAAACCGAATGCCAGTAGGTGCCGCCAGCACTGCAGTACCGATCTCTCCGTCCACGTCCAGAATATACGCTTCTTTTGCACGGCATTTGGAAGCATCAAAATTCTCTGCTCCTTTAAGGAAGAACTCCTCACTGACAGTAAAAAGTATCTCCAGATCCCGGCACGGTTTGCCGTCCTCGTCAACGGAGCGAATTGCTTCCAGTATCTCAACCACGCCCGCCAGATCATCGGCTCCCAACACCGTGTTTCCTCCGGAACGGATAATATCGCCCTCCACCACAGCATGCTTGCCGGCCACAGGCTGTACCGTGTCCATATGGGCGCACAACAGCAACGGATCTCCCGGCAGACTGCCCTTGCGAACTGCAAAAAGGTTTCCCGTATTACCGCCTATGGCGTTTCCTGCCTCATCTTCCGTAACAACAAACCCCAGTTCTTCCAGCTTTGCCTTAAGTATATCTGCCATACTGCGCTCATTACGGGTGGGAGACTCTATAGATGCCAATTTCAGGAATTCGTTCAAAATACAGTCACTTTTTATCATTCCACGTTCTCCTAACTGAACACGTTCTGAAAGTTTACATAAAAAAATAGATTTCTTAATATATTCTTCGATGTTTTTTAACATTTAGCTGCTATTATAATGATGCAAGAAGCGATAGTACACTTTTTCATTTCTCCCTCTTACATCTTATAGAAGAGTTCCATGAGCGAATTGGTCACTCGTTCATGGGGCTTTTTCTTTTTTTGAAAGTTCTCTGACAGCAATTCTCTCATCGACAGATTGATTATAACATAAGCATTTACAAAATAAAACATACGATTACACACCTACAATATCAGGTGGGTAATCGTATGTCGCCATCATATTACATAAACACATTTAGAGCAATCATACATCTCCCATTACTTCCAGCATCACTCTGGCCCCCAGGCGAAAACCAGAAACAAAAGCTTCTTCATTTTCAATGGCGCAAATCTCACTTCTAAGTTCATCTACATCATTGTACAGCTGAATCTGCTGATTTGACATTTGTTCGAACATATTCTTCTCAGTTTCGACCATCCCACGCAGCAATTCTTTATATTCCTCGCCTGAAAACCTCTCGCTCTTTATGGACATGGACCCATCTTTCCACAGTTTGCCAAGCACACACATTTTTACCCCTCCCAATAGCTTTCGGAAACAAATGAATACCGATTATTGCTGCACCTTGACTTACACCGCTTTTAGATGTTATCATATTCGAGTATTCAAGGTTGGTCAGCTTATTTGCTTTGGATTTCTACAACGTCCACTATAATACACCGTTCACAGGTGTTTTACAATTGGCATGTTTTACATATTTTCAGCGCATTTTTATATATTACACCATATTGCAGTGTATTATATGTAATTATTTAGAAAATTCTTCAGGCGGTAGAGATATGGCAATAAAATATAAAATTGATGTTTTGGGTGCGCTGAAAGCCGCCGGTTACAACTCCACCCGAATAAGAAACGAAAAAATTATGGGCGAGTCCATGTTGCAAAAAATCCGTAGCGGGCAGGTTATGTCCTTGGCAACGCTGGACAAGGTCTGCGAGCTGCTAAACTGTCAGCCCGGAGATGTGTTGGAATATGTAGACATCTCCGACAGAGATTTCCCCAAGATATGATAAAGCTTGAAACACAAAAAGCTCCGCGCCATAAAAGCGCGGAGCCATTTTTTATTGATTAATACATTCCTGCCATGTCTGCACCGGCTGCTGCATTGGCAGTAGCGGCAACAGGTTCGGGCTTATCGGCTACCAGGGATTCGGTGGTCAGAACCACGGAAGCGATAGAAGCAGCATTTTCAAGAGCGGTACGAGTGACCTTGGTGGGATCGAGGATACCGGCGGTAAGCATATCGGTGTAAACTTCGTTCAGAGCATCGAAACCGAAGCCGGGCTTTTCGCTGTTGAGAACCTTATCGAGAACGATGGAGCCTTCGATGCCGGCATTGTCGGCGATCTGGCGGATGGGGGTTTCCAGAGCCTTTGCTACGATCTGGATACCGGTCTTTTCGTCGCCGGAAGCGGTTTCCAGCAGAGCCTTTACAGCGGGGATAGCATTTACAAAAGCGGTACCGCCGCCTGCTACGATGCCTTCTTCAACGGCAGCACGGGTAGCATTGAGAGCATCTTCGATGCGGAGCTTCTTCTCACGCATTTCCAGCTCGGTGGCAGCGCCGACTTTGATAACGGCAACACCGCCGGACAGCTTGGCAAGGCGTTCCATGAGCTTTTCTTTGTCATATTCGGAAGTGGTAACTTCGATCTGACCCTTGATCTGAGCAACACGCTCCTTGATGGCTTCGCCGTCGCCGTAACCGTCAACGATGATGGTGTTTTCGGAAGTCATCTTGACCTGACGTGCACGGCCCAGATCCATGATGGTAGCTTCCTTCAGATCCATGGACAGGTCGGCAGAAATGACGTTGCCGCCGGTGAGGATAGCCATATCCTTCAGCATTTCCTTGCGGCGATCGCCGTAGCCGGGAGCCTTGACACAAACGCAGGTAAAGGTTCCGCGGATCTTGTTGACAAGAATGGTAGCCAGAGCTTCGCCTTCAACGTCTTCAGCGACGATGACCAGCTTGCCGCCGGCCTGAGCCAGCTGTTCCATAACAGGCAGGATCTCCTGAATGTTTGAGATCTTCTTGTCAGTCAGCAGAATATAGGGCTCGTCGATAACAGCTTCCATCTTTTCGGTATCGGTTACCATGTAGGGAGACAGATATCCACGGTCGAACTGCATGCCTTCAACAACTTCCAGACCGGTTTCGGCGGTCTTGGACTCTTCAACGGTGATAACGCCTGCGGAGGTAACCTTTTCCATAGCGTCGGCAATAAGCTTGCCGATAACTTCGTCACCGGAGGAGATAGCGCCGACTCTGGCGATCTCACCGGAGTTGCTGACCAGACGGGAGTTGCCCTTGATGGCTTCAACAGCAGTTTCAACAGCCTTGGCAATACCCTTGCGCATGATCATGGGGTTGGCACCGGCTGCTACGTTCTTCAGGCCTTCGTGAATGATAGCCTGAGCCAGAATAGTGGCGGTGGTGGTGCCGTCGCCTGCTACGTCGTTGGTCTTGGTGGAAACTTCCTTGACCAGCTGAGCACCCATGTTTTCAAAGGGGTCGGACAGTTCTATTTCCTTGGCGATGGTAACGCCGTCGTTGGTGATGAGGGGGGTTGTGTACTTCTTGTCGAGTACAACATTGCGGCCCTTGGGACCAAGAGTTACTTTAACGGTATCGGCCAGCTGGTTTACGCCGCTTTCAAGAGCTTTGCGTGCTTCAGCGCCAAAAATGATCTGTTTTGCCATGTTCGATTACCTCCGGATTATTCTACTGTGGCAAGGACATCGCCCTGCTTGATGATGGTGTATTCTTCACCTTCGATTTTGACTTCAGTACCGGCATATTTGCTCAGGATGCACTTGTCACCGACCTTGAGGGTCATAACAACTTCCTTACCGTCTACCAGTCCGCCGGGGCCTACTGCCACAACTTCGGCTACGGTGGGTTTTTCCTTGGCACCTGCTGTCAGGATAATGCCGCTTTTGGTGGTTTCTTCAACCTCTACCATTTTAACTACTACTCTGTCTGCGAGAGGTACGAGTTTCATATTGATTGCCTCCTTAAATAAGCTGTATCGGACCAGCCGAGTAATATACTTTTTGTCGTTTTTTAGCACTCTTTGCTCTCGAGTGCTAAACACGTTATATAATAAGGCACAAGGCCGTTATTATCAACCCCAGAGTCAGACTGTTTCGATAGTAATTTAACCAAATTCTGGGGTTAATAAATATTAAGCTGCGAATTTCTTGTGTTTAATCCTTTTTCCTCTGTTTTGCTTCAATTTACCGCCAACTGTTCTTTACATTTGCCGGACCAATCAAGTCCTCTTGGAAAAAATACCCTGAGAGCTTTTGGCATGATGGTCATATGCACCTTTTTTGTTACGAGGGCTTCGCCGTCTACATTTACCACCATGTCCTTGTCGGCAGTGATGGTTATCTCCGTACATTGTTCGTGATCCACCAACTGCGGCAGCTGCCTGTACTGACCGTCGGCATACTTACCGATAACCTGCGCAACCTGCAGTCGTGATACGGGCTTCACCATCAGTACATCCAACATTCCGTCGTCGGGCTGAGCTTCCGGTACCGGTCGGAAAGAGCTGCCATAGCAACGACCATTGGCCACACAGATAAGGGTAAACTTGCTGTCAATGACCTTGCCGTTGACCTCAACCACATAATGCTCGGTAATACCTTTTATAACATTCACCAACGTAGAAATGTAATAGGCCATGGAACCGGATACCAGCGGCAGTCTTTTATACTTTGCGATCTCAGTGCCGATTCTGGCATCGATGCCCACTGAGCAGATGTTAGCTCCCACCATGTCGTTGCAGCGGATAGCGTCAAACCGAACTTCGTCGGAGTCTCTCATCAATCGTTCAATGTCGGAAAAAGACGCACCACCATCTGAAAACAGCTTGATGTAATCGTTGCCGGAGCCAAGGGGAACATGAGTAACTGCCACGTTTTCGAAATCCACAGCTGCCGAGGCCACCTCATTGAATGTTCCGTCACCTCCGCAGGCGTAAACCCGGAGTTCTTCGCCGGAAGCCGCAGCTTTTCTGACTATGTCCTCACCGTCTCTGGCTGCGGTTGTCACGGCAATTTCGATGTCAAACTCGTCTTTATAGGCTTCAAGCTTGGCCTTTATCTCCTCTGTATGGTCATATTTCCCTGCCACGGGGTTTATGATAAACAAATGCTTCATTTTTTGTTCCTGCCCTTACTGTCTTTATTGAAGTACATAAACAGATCGCATTTTATCATGCCGTTGTACAGTTTTCGTTTTTTATCTGCAGCAGCTCCAAAGGTACGCTCAAACTCTGTGTGAGACGTGAGCATATACAGGTTCCAGCCGGGATTCTTTCTGTAAGCCTGTCCAAAGGCACGATACAGGTTTTCGGCTTCCCTGCGCTCCATAATACGCTCTCCGTAAGGAGGATTTGCCACTATGATACCATTGTCGGAACGGCGGGAAAACTTCGTGGCATCGGCCTGTTCAAAGGTTATATGCTGAGCCACCCCTGCCTTTTTTGCATTTGCACGGGCAACCTCCAGAGCTTCGCCGTTTAAGTCTCCGCCCCAAATGCTGTAAGGTCCTTTAAACTCTCGGTCTCTTGCTTCGTCGGCGGCTTCCTGCCAGACCTTTTCCTTTATCCATACCCATTTCTGACTGTCGAAAGAACGTCCCAAACCGGGAGCACGGTTCAGAGCTATCATGGCAGCTTCGATAGGAATTGTTCCGCTGCCGCAGAATGGGTCTGCGAAGTCACCTTTGCCACGATAACGAGACAGTGTCACCATGGCAGCTGCCAACGTTTCACGCAAAGGTGCTTCCGCTGCGGTTTCCCGATATCCGCGTTTGTGCAGTCCCGCACCGCTGGTGTCGATGAACACCGAAACACGGTCTTTAAGTATTGTAAAACGTATCTGGTATTTGGCTCCGTCCTCAGGAAAGTAGTCCAGCTTGTACTTTTGCTGCATTCTTGAAACGATAGCCTTTTTGATGATGGACTGGCAGTCCGGTACGCTCATAAGCTGTGACGACAGGCAATGACCCCGAATCGGAAAATTTGCATTAATTGGCAAGTAATCCTCCCAACGGATCGCCTTAACTCCCTCAAACAGTTCGTCAAAGGTGATTGCCATGAACTCCCCGGCCAGTATCATAACTCTCTCAGCAGTTCTCAGCCGAAGATTTGCCTTGGCAATGGCAGATGCGTCACCGGTAAACAGTGCTCGTCCGTTTTCCACCCGGACGTTTTCGCAGTCCATGCGTTTCAGTTCGTCACCCACAAGGCCTTCAAGGCCAAACAGACACGATGCGCAAAGTTCCATATAACCCCTCCGGATCAGTTAACTGTTAACAGTTAACAGTTTTCTCTTTTAAACATTATCTTATCTATTATACATTATATTGCCGCTGTTTTCCACTTTTTACGGCAGAATCTCTATTTCTTCTCCCCAGGGTGTCAAAACATTCACCCCATTGGCACAAATATCTGCCATTTCAAGTTCTGTCACTGTGTCACTCTCTGTCCACAGGACGTAATACTCTCCTGCTTCATTACCGGTGATGATTACTTCCAAACGATTTTCGGGAGATTCGCTGTTGCCTTTTAAGTTGTAAGCTTCCATTTCCGCTGCGGCTAATGATTCCGATTCATTGAGCTTCCGTCCCCACAGGCAGATGTCTTTTTCTCCGTTGGTATAAACGGTCACAATGCTGCCGTCCATGCCGGACACCCCCACGGTTTTGAAAGAAAAGCCATCGGAAGGGTGAGGTATATACGCTCTGATATCATCAGTAAACGTTCCCAACTCTGACAGGGGATATTCTTCAATGAATTCCGAAACAACAGTCTGTTCATGTTCATCATTTTTCAGCTGACCTGTAGCAAGAAGTGTTACGAACACGGTCAACACCACCAGTGCCACCGCCGCCAGAATTAAAAATATACGGCGATTCTTCATTCTTCTCTTTTCCTCCGATACAATGAACTTCTCAAAGGCTTCGTCACGCTCCTGCTGCGAGACTCCGTCCAGTTTTCCAAAGTTTAGTTTCGGTTCAAAGGCTTCTGTTCTTCCGGACGACAAGTATTTCACCAGTGACACTATGTCATTAAAGTTTTTCCCGTCTGTATCGGTCAGCATGGCTGCAGCTGCTTCGGCAGCCTTGGCAGATTGATTAAGCCGCAATGCCACCCGGGCAGGAACAGCATTCAGTGCATTTTTGTCCTGCTGCATCATTTTGACTTCGGCTACCGTAAACTGTGCATTTCTGAGTATTGCCACCGCCCGCAGGGTTTGGACATCGGCATCGGAAAACTCTATATATGTTCGACCACGGACGTATTGGCTTTCGGGTGTAACCAGCCCCTCGCTGACGTAAAAGCGCACCGCCCGCTCGGTAAGTCCGGTCTTTTTGCAGACTTCTTTCATTTTCATCAAGTTCACCGTCCAGTGATAAAGGTTTTTGTTATTCAATGGGGCGTCGAGGACGCCGCCCCCTACTAATCCCATATCGACACTGTTCGGATACGGGTTATTGTTTTATAATATCACACATTTTACATTATTAATATGACTTTTTGCTTGACACTTACGTTAGGTAAGAATGTAGGATATGGTTGTAATTAATAATCAGTGTTAATGGAGGTTCGGCATGAAAAGACTCATCATATTGTTCACAGTGCTCCTTACACTCACAGGCTGTCAAAACAGCCGTTACGTTGACATCACCGATATCCGTGATCTGCCGGAGGATTACGGACATTACGATATCCGTGACCAAGCCATTGCAGACGGAGTGGTGGTAACCTTCAGCGGGGCAACTGCCAACAGCGGAAAAATAACAGAGTTTCTCCAGTCAGCCGCCAATGGTGAATCCGCCTTTATGCGCACCATAAACTACACCACCGAAGGCGACCCTGTCATAACCGACTATGAATTTGACGAAGAAAAATATATCGTAACTTACGACAACAGCCGCGATAGTTTTGGAACGTATATATGTCCGCAAGTTGACTATTGGCCCTATGCAATTTTCGATGGCGATCGCCTTTGGCTCAGCAACTGGTCGGATTTTCACGGTGATTCCGCTGTGGATCTGGAGAACGCAGGTTACGGCACTCATGCGGTAAGGTACGATCCCATTGAGTTCAGAGGTGTATTATCGGATTTGGGCAAGCTGTTCCTTCCCGCTGGCGGAGATTTGACCGGTGTGTTCTACGCTCCCGACGGGAAACACCGGGTTGCCGTCAGCGGCAGCGTCGTCATCGGTGACGGCAAGACAATGCACAGCATTACCCTGCCTGAGGGCGCCGATTTTCAGGGTGTGCTGTGGTTAAATAACAAAGCCGCCCTCATAGCCGGTCTGGACAGCCACGGTGTTGTGGTTTATTTGACTTTGGACGTAGAGACAGGCGAGCACAGCGGGTGGCAGAACATGACTTTCCCTGATTTTTCAGAACTGAGCCAATCTGCCGCCGAAATTCTCCCGGGAGATAACTGGGTCGGCCCCGGAGCTTGCAGCCGCACCGCGAGTGAAAGTTTTGCAATTACCGACTCAGGCGGCAAAACTGTTGACTTGCAATACCGCACCGTTATCCGTCTTAGCTATGGCTCGTCCGACATGTGTATTACCGCTAATCTATATTACGATAGTTACACCGGCAAATATCTTGGCCACTCCGCCGAAAAGGACGGCGAGCCTTTTTCTCTAGCAGATATCCCCAAGGAGGACAAAGTGCTCGGCATTATGGGCATGAGCTTTGACCGTTACAATATTGAACGGGGTAATGAGTCCTTGACTCTTACCATTTCAAATATCCTTTCTGACAAACTGGAACCCACGAGCTGGGCTGTTCACCGATACGGTCACGGACTTTGGCAGAAAACCAAACTTGACGGTGAACTGAGCGGCACTCTTGAGTCTCTGAGTAAAGGCAGCTTGGATATCACCATAAACACCAAGTCACTGAGATCGGGTTATTACCGTGCAGCTCTGTATTATTCAAGTGACGGCAAGGATTATGTGGCATACTGCCCGTTTACCGTAGGTTCGGTTTCCCATTTTGATACCTCTGACCTGCCGATAAGCAAACGGGAGGTCATAAACGACCGGGGTGTTGGAATATTTGTTCTTCGTGATGCTGTTCCCGATGATGAGATTATAATGTACGCAGTCACCGCAACAGATGGCAGCGACGAATTTAACACCGGGTGCGGCGCTTATCTGGAAGTTCTGATAGACGACACATGGTGTATCCTGCCTGACCGTATCAGCGGCTTTGATGCTGTTGGCATGACCATCGGCGGTGATGAACGGGAGATTTACGAATCCCTGACCATCACAGACTATCTGCTGCCGCTGGAGGAAGGACACTACCGCATACTGAAAGAGGGGTATTTCGATAAAAAAAGCCACGATGTTTACATCGCCGGCGAGTTCGATGTGGTGGACGGACGCATCAGCGATTATGAAGTTTCCGTACCTGATGGTCTTGCCCTTGAAGCGGTAGGGGCAACAGAGCCTAACCCTGACGGTAAAGTTACAAGAGGTTGGGCAAACTATTTTCAACTGGACGTTACACTCATCAACGATTCCGATGTTACGATCATCCCGGACGTCATGACAGCGCTGACAAAGGGTCCTTATGACAGCACCGCTCACGAGCATTACAGAACCATGCTTCCCGGCGAAAGTTTTGCCGCCAAGCTGCAAATGGTCACCGCCGACCATAACGGCAACCTGATATACGCCGATAACAGCGGGCTTTTCAACGACGACGGTTCCATGAACGACGGTACTTATAAAATGAGCCGCCGGGTGTTTTTCCCCGACGGCACATGGTGTATGATTCATGGTGAGTTTGAGGTTAAAGGTGGAAAGCTGCTGTTATCATGATTATTTGCTCCCTTTGTTATTCTGAGCGTAAGCGAAAGAACTTACCCTCGCACCACCCTGCAAACCCGCTGGAAACGGCCCGTGTGCCGTTCCGCGAAAAAGCCTTCTCCTTGAGGAGAGGGTGGCACGGAGAAGCCGTGACGGATGAGGTGTAGCTGCGAAGCAGCGTAAAAATATTTTTCTTCGTCCCTACAACTCAAAAGCAAACCAACAAAGTGCTCGCATCGACGACCACCTCATCCGCCTCACTGCGTTCGGCACCTTCCCCTCAAGGGGAAGGCTTGCCGTTACCTGTCTGCTCAAACTCGTGTTTTCTCAAATTCAGCCGCCCATGAATCAGTCGGCCGTCCACACTCTGAGCAAAGTGCAAATATTTCCCCACAACAGTCATTTCGTTACCATCTGATGGAACTATTCTGCCGTCGCCTTCAAACACAAGGCGGCGGTTTCTTCCGTTTATATCAACAGCGAAAAGCTTCTCCCTTTCAGCCACATATACCGTGCGCCCCTTTCGGACAAAATGCAGTTCGTCACCGGACTCAAACAGCACCTTTACACTTCCCGTGCGATGGCTTATGCGCTCAATGCCCTTATCACCGCACACCACATCATACCCACTGCTGCCCTCAATGGTGGAAAAGCCATAGGACAGACCATATATTACAAGCATAACAACAACGATAACCGTGGAAAATTTAAATCGTCTGTTCATGGTGTTCCTCCTTTGCAGAAAATGCAACTAATAAGTGACCCCCTGCAATGGCCAACGCTTTGTAGGGGGCGGCGTCCTCGACGACCCTTTCTCGGTGCAGGCTCCTGAACGCATAACAGGACGGGGATTTCTCACCGGTGTACCGGTTCGAAATGACATCATAATTATAATACCCTCACACCTTAGGTAAGTGTCAAGTTTTTTCAATAACTTTCATAAAACTTTAAAAAAACTATTGACAACAGCCCTGTTATGTTTTACTATTTAGGTAACATTTATTTACCTTGCGGTAAATTTTTGAAAGGAGTTGAAAGCATGCCGCCCTTGGTAATAATGTGGCTGGCTGCCATCGTTGTGTTTGCCGTACTGGAAGCCGCCACCGCTGCGCTGGTGTCCATCTGGTTTGTGGTTGGTTCTGTGGTCGGGCTTATTCTGGCACTTTTCGGCATTGAATTTCAAATTCAATTTTTAGTTTTTCTGATCGTCTCCGCACTGGTGCTGGCAGTAGTGAGACCCATCGCCAGGAAATATCTCACGCCGAAAAAGGTAAGCACAAATTACGACCGTTATATCGGCAGCGCAGCCATCGTAACGGAAACTATCGACAACATTCACTCCACCGGTGCTGTTAAGATAGGTGGTGTGGAGTGGACAGCCCGAGCTGAATCAGGCGAAATCATTCCAAAGGATTCATTGGTAAAAATAACCGCCATCGAGGGTGTTAAACTCTTGGTTGTACCGGAAACAACAGTTAAGGAAGGAGATTAAACCATGACTTTGATCACAATATCCATACTTTTGCTGATCGTCATACTTATCGTCGTCAAAAACATCTATATAGTCCAGCAGTCCAAAGCGTATGTAGTTGAGCGTCTGGGTGCTTTCAACGCAGTGTGGGACGTGGGCATTCATCTCAAAATACCTTTTATCGACAGGGTTGTTAAAAAGGTTTCTCTGAAAGAGCAGGTGCATGACTATCCTCCCCAGCCTGTTATCACCAGCGACAATGTCACCATGCAGATAGACACCGTTGTTTATTTTTCCATAACCGATCCCAAACTTTACGCTTACGGTGTCGAAAACCCCATGACTGCTATGGAGACCCTTACTGCTACCACACTGCGCAACATTATCGGCGAGCTGGAGCTTGACCAAACCCTGACTTCCCGCGACATTATCAACGCCAAAATGCGCCAGATACTTGATGATGCCACCGATCCCTGGGGCATCAAGGTCAACCGTGTTGAGGTCAAAAATATTCTGCCTCCCACGGATATCCAGAACTCCATGGAAAAGCAGATGAAAGCAGAACGTGAGCGCCGCCAGGCAATACTGCAGGCAGAAGGTACAAAACAGTCAGCCATTCTTGTTGCAGAAGGCGAAAGAGAATCCGCCATACTTCGTGCCGATGCCGAAAAGCAAGCCCGGATCCTGAAAGCCGAAGGCGAGGCTCAAGCTATTCTTCGTGTTCAGCAGGCTCTGGCAGATTCCATCAAAATGCTTAACGACGCCTGCCCCAATGACCAGGTCATCAAGCTCAAGGCTCTGGAAGCCTTTGAAAAGGCTGCCGACGGTCAGGCAACCAAGATCATCGTTCCCTCGGAAATTCAGGGTCTTGCCGGTCTGGCGGGTTCGGTGAAAGGAATATTTGAGGAATAAACAGTGCTTCAAGCCAACCGAATAAAAATTTTGAGGAGCCTTATCGCCGAGTGCGAAAGGCTCCTCTTATAAACTCACCATTTCAATGAAGGAAACAAAGTATTACTGATATGCCGCAGCAAGAGTTATGCTCTTATAAACCGTCAGCTTATCAACATTAATTATTCTCATGTCGGGATCGCCTTTGAGATACCAGCCAACAAACTCACCGCCATCGAGAACATCAACCTCGGGGGTTACGCCGACAGCTGTTCCGCATTCCAGGCTCATCACGGTTTCGCCAATTACGGCACCGGACTCACCCGCATCAAATATGACTGTTATTTCGTTCGTTTTCTCTTCTTCCAGAGGTTCGGCAGCGGTCACTGAACCGCCCGTCAGAAACACAACTGCAACCGTTAATATGGAAATTACCACTAACCATTTCTTCATTTCGGTTCCCCCTTCAGTTATGTCAACAGCTTTGACTAAATTATAGGATACTTTCATCTTGTTTGTCAACATAATTCTGCAATGTTTTTCATTATTTTTTTGTTTTTGTGGAGGGTACACAGTGTCATTTCATCAAAATTGGCTATTTTGTAACCATTCGTCACCGTTTTAGTAGGTCAAAGTGGGTAAATTTTCTCAAATTCACGGCCACTTGTTCGAACGTCTGTTCTGTTTTTTATGTAACCTTATGCCCGCCGATTATGACACAGTGTTATCGAGAGGTTGTGGTGATAATTCTCCGGTGTTTATTGTCCAAAGCTGCGAATTCGCAGATTTTTCATCTTTATGATGAACCGTCCGAATCTGCTTCAGCGGCGTTTTTTCGCTTTGCGCAAAAATTCGAACACCAAAATATCAAAAAAAGACGAACCGGCACAAGACCGGTTCGTCTTTTCCAGCTTGTCAAAAAAGCCCAGATGGACTTTTTTGACAAGCTGGTCGTGATGAGCGAATATCGTTATATCGCTCATCACACCGCTGCGGCGGGGTCATTGAACGCGAAAGGGGCCTCTCGGCCGGCCCCTTTCACACTATCCCCGCCTCCTATTTCTTGCGCTTCTACATTTTTTGACAGTCTGAAAAAGACGAACCGGCACAAGACCGGTTCGTCTTTTCATAATTCAAACTCAGGCTATTTTACTTACCAGCTCCACTGCCTTTACAGCGCAGGATGCTGCGTCAGGAGTGTAGGCATCGGCGCCGATCTTGTCGCAGAAGCTCTGGGTAACGGGAGCACCGCCTATCATTATTACGACCTTATCGCGGATTCCGGCTTCCTTGGCTTTCTCCACTACCTCACCCATAACAGGCATGGTGGTAGACAGCAGGGCGGAGCAGCATATAAGCTTGCAATCGTTTTCAACTGCGCATTTGATAAATTCGTCCGCAGGAACGTCGCTGCCAAGGTCGATGACTTCAAAGTTCTTGCTTTCCAGCATCATGCGAACAATGTTTTTGCCTATATCGTGAAGGTCACCGGCAACGGTGCCGATACAGGCCTTGCCGACAGGTTCTGCTCCTTCTTCTGCCAACAGAGGCTTGAGCAGTTCGGTTCCGGTGTTCATGGCTCTGGCAGATACCAGCACTTCGGGAACAAATACTTCATTTCTGGTAAACTTGTCGCCGATGATGTTCATGCCATGGAGCAGACCATCATTCAGTATCTCCTGAGCAGACAGTCCCGCTTCGATCGCCTGGGGAACAAGTGTCTGTACCTGTTTCTTTTTGCCTTTCTGTATGGCTTCGGATATTTGCATTAGCAGCTCGTTCATGGTCTATTCTCCTTATTTGTCATTTACAAGGAAATAGTACCATAGAGTTTCAATTTCGTAAAGACATTTTTCCTGTTCAGTGTTCTCTTCTGCCGTGGTGACCATGTTCATTGTGCTGCTCGTGATGATGCCCATGCTCGTGGCCGTGTCCGTGCCTGTGGTGATGTTCATGTCCCTGTTCGTGCTCGTGAGGACGCTCGTGGCGCTGTCCTCTTTCGTGGCCTCCAAACCTCTGCCGCCAGTCATTTGCCAGTTTGTCAAGAATCTCTGTCAACTGAGTGACTTCTTCTTCAGTCAGCGCAGAGAACATATCATTTCTGCCGTTTCCCTTTTGAGCGGCGGTCGCTTCTGCCCTCTTTCTTCCCTGTTCGGTAAGTGTCACATCAACTGCGCGATGATCTTCTTCGTTTCTGGTTCGTGAAATCAGGCCTGCGTTTTCCAGCTTGCCGAGCAGTTCGCTCAGCGATCCCGCTTTGACAGCAAGAGTATCCATCAGCTCTTTCTGTCCGACGGTTCCCTTTTCCGCCAGTATGGCCAAAACTCTGTCCTGACCTCCTGTAGGTTCGGCACTGTGGTTAAGGGTGCGGCTTACCATTCTGAGGCTGTGAAGCAGCTTTTCGTTGGGGTTCATGTTTGCGTTATCCTGATGCTCATGGTGATGATGGTGACCGCCGTTTTCGGGCAGTTTACCGGTTTCGGCATATTCTCTGCCTGTGGGGCAGTGAGGCGCACTGAGGTCACAATGTCTGCCGCAGCCGGGGCAGGTGTTGTTGATGTTATTGTCATTTATATTCATGGTATAGCCTCCTTATTTTTATTAGGTACCTTTATAATACACCACAACACCCACTTTGTCAAGGTGCCTAACAAATATTTTTCAGTCTTTTCTTGCAGAGTTATTTAATTATGTGTATAATTAAATTGCGAAATGAAAATAAAAAGGAGATTGAGTTATGTATTGCAAATCCTTTAAGGACGAAAAGCTTTCTTGCCTCGGTATGGGCAATATGCGTCTGCCTACCATTGGCGAAGGCCGTGACGCTCCCATCGATTACGAAAAGTCTGCAGAGATCATCGACTACGCAATGAAAAACGGTATCAATTATTACGACACCGCTTACGTTTATTTCAATGGCGGTTCCGAAAAGTTCCTGGGCACCGTTATGCCCAAGTACCCCAGAGACAGCTATAACCTTGCCACCAAATTCAACCTTGGCGCAAATCCCGATTATAAAGCCGTTTTTGCCGAGCAGTTGGAACGCCTGAACACCGATCATATCGATTTTTATCTGCTTCACGCCATTATGGACAACAACGCCGACGGCTACCTCGAAAGCGGCTGTATCGACTATTTCCTCCAGATGAAGGCAGAAGGTAAGATCCGCTATCTCGGTTTCTCTTCCCACGCTTCCGTTGCCGTGTTGGAAAAGGTTGCAAGTCATCATCAGTGGGACTTTGCTCAGATCCAGCTGAACTATCTGGACTGGACCCTGCAGGACGCCAAAGGTCAGTATGAAGTTCTGACTTCACGCAACATTCCCATAGTTGTTATGGAGCCTGTCCGCGGCGGACGTTTGGCCTCCCTGTCTCCCAAAGCAGATGAACTGCTGAAATCCGCTCAGCCCGACTGGTCCATCGCTTCATGGGCTTTCCGCTGGCTCATGCGTCTGGATAATGTTCAGGTGGTACTGTCCGGTATGTCCAATTTGGAACAGATCGTGGACAATGTGAACACCTTCACCGAGTATCAGCCCCTTACCGACGAGCAGGCAGCTTTGCTTGAAGAAGCCTGCGAAATCTTCCGCACCGAATTTACCGTTCCCTGCACTGCCTGCCGTTACTGCACCGACGGCTGTCCCGCAGGCATTGAGATCCCCGATGTTATGAGCGGCTACAACAAATACAAGTTGGACGGCCCCATGGGTCTTGGCGCAATAATGGGTATGGAACCCGGTCCCAAGGATTGCGTCGGCTGCCAGGCCTGCGAAGCAGTATGTCCTCAGGGCATAAAGATAGCTTCCATCATGGCTGAACTGGCAGAGGTCAAAATGCCGCCCAGACCGTAAGCGAGGTATAATCAAATGGCTGTTATTTCAATCGGAAGCACCGGTCTTTCAGCCGAGCAGAACGGTTTCGGTGCCCTTCCTATCCAGCGCATTTCCAAGGAAGATGCTGTTTACCTGCTTCGCAAGGCCTATGACGGTGGAATGAGATTCTTCGACACCGCCAGAGCTTATTCTGACAGCGAGGAAAAAGTGGGTGCTGCCTTTGAGGGCATGCGTGAAAAGGTCATTATTGCCACAAAAACAGGTGCACAGAATTCCGAGGACTTTTGGAAAGACCTTGAAACAAGCCTTACAAAGCTCAAAACCGACTACATAGACATTTATCAGTTCCACAACCCGTCATTCATTCCTGTTCCCGGCCACGAAAGCGGGTTGTATGAAGCCATGCTGGAAGCAAAACGGCAGGGTAAGATACGCCACATTGGCATTACCAACCACAGTCTTGCTCTGGCCGGCGAAATAATCGAATCCGGCCTGTATGAAACGATCCAGTACCCCATGAGCTACCTCAGCACAGATGAGGAACTTGCTTTGGTTGATGCGGCCGCAGAAAAAGGTATGGCTTTTATTGCTATGAAAGCTTTGGCAGGCGGGCTTATAACCCATTCTGCCGCCGCCTGTGCATACCTCACCAAATACAAAAACCTTATACCCATCTGGGGCGTTCAGCGTGAAAATGAGCTGGACGAGTTTCTGTCATACATTCCCGATTGTCCCCAACTGACGGATGAAATGATGGCCGTCATCGAAAAGGACAGAGCCCAGCTTCAGGGCGATTTCTGCCGGGGCTGCGGATATTGCATGCCGTGTCCTATGGGCATCGTCATTCCCGTATCCGCCAGAGTTTCGCTCATGCTTCGCCGTGCACCGCTGTCAATATCCATCAATGACGAAACAAAAGAGCAGATGCAGCGGGTTGAAAACTGTATTGAGTGCGGTCAGTGTGCTGCAAAATGTCCTTATCACCTTAATACTCCCGAACTGTTGAAACGGAACTACAAGGACTATATGGAAGTTCTTGCAGGAAAACCCCTGTAAAATCAAAAAACTGCATCCCTGTTTTGGGGATGCAGTTTTTTTGATTATTTCAGCAACGCTCCGGAATTTATCAGCGATGTGCAGTACAAAAACAGCACGTCGCTGTTCTTATTGAAAGTGACAAATTGGTCAAGCATGGCAGAATTGATATATCGCAGGTCGATCAGCGTCACTTTGCTGTAAGCTCCCGCAAAATACGGCGCAATGCTGCTGCCGAAAGAATCCCGGAAAATTATCAGTTCCCGCTCCGATTCCGCAGTGGGGCACTCCATGGTAAGCACAGCCTGAGGTCCGCTCAGATACACATTGTATCCGTCCAAAGACTGTATCTGTTCCGGCTCATACATGGGTTTTGTGCCTTCAAACTCCGCACCTGTGACCACCGCAGCAGCAGTATGTTCATTTTCCAGATAAACTATGGTGTCAGGCTCAGCCGGCAAAGATGCCTGACCCATATATACGCCGTAAAATGGGTAGATCCGATTCTGCTCATAGCTGTCATAAGCTGCGATCTCACTTCCCATTGCAGCTGCCAGAGTTTCTGCCACCGGATAAATACTCTCCTGCCTCCAGTGAGCATCGGTGCAGTAGTAATCCTCAATAGTCAAGGAATCGAAAATATCAATATACTCGGCCGTGACATTCTCTGACATTAATTCTTTGAGCCGACCATAGTCCATGGCAGGTCGATCACTGGTTTCATAAACAAAGTAGTTTTTATCCGGAATGATGGAATAATACACGTCCATGCCTGTAAGGTATTGGGATGTGATGCTTTCAATTTTGTCGGCAGCCATCAGCACCTGCTTTTCGTCCAAAGGATATTCCGCCTTATACAGCCCGCCTTCATGCAGGTAAACGCCGTTATTGTCGCTTTGGCGCAGAACATAATGCTTGAACCAGGCGTCCACGGAACGAAGGCTGTCACGCAGCGGAAACTGATCCAGCTGCCATGTCTCCAGCTCCTCCATATACTCACCCGAAAGCAGGGCATCCACACTCAGCTCAGGCTTTTGCTGAAGTTTGCGGCGTTCGGAGCGTGATACGTCACCGTCGGGAATAAGCAATCCCGCCAGCGCAAACCCAAATATCAGCAGACAGCACAGTGATATTGTAATTATGTTTTTCGTCTTGTTCATACTTTAAAACCTGAAATACAAAAACGGATTGAATGAACCGTCGATTATGGAAGCAGTAGACAGCACCAGCAGCAAAACAGTCATCACCGGCTGCAGTACAGGTACAGCTTTGTCCACACGACAGGCAAGCTTTTTCATAAAGGGCGTACTGCCAACTATGGCAACAACAAAAGTCACGCCGTAGCTTTTCAGATAATACATCGTCTGCGCTGTTACGGAAGGCAGTCCTCCGAAACCAAACATGGCTTTAAGGTCCGAGATGGTGCCTGTAAGCCCGTTTGCATTAAAGATGGTGAATCCTATTATGACCAATGCCAAAGTGTATATGTGTCCAACAGCTTTCGGAGCCTTGTCCAGCCACTTGCCAAGCCAGAGTTTTTCTACTATAAGAAGCACCCCGTAGAACGCACCCCAGAGCACAAAGTTCCACTGTGCTCCGTGCCACAGCCCCGTAAGCAGCCAGACGACCGCAAGGTTTCGCAGCCATTTGCCGGTAGTTGTTCTGTTTCCGCCCAAAGGAATGTAAACATAGTCACGGAACCAGCTGCCGAGGGTCATATGCCAGCGGCGCCAGAACTCAGTTATGGAGCGGGAAATGTAGGGATAGTCAAAGTTCTCGGGAAAACTGAACCCAAATATCCGGCCAAGACCGATCGCCATGTCACTGTAGCCGGAAAAATCAAAGTATATCTGCAGCGTGAATGCCAGCGCATACAGCCAGAAAAACAGTACACTCTGCTCATGGGATACCCGGAACAGTTCACAAAACTGCCCCATGGCGTTGGCTATCAGCACCTTTTTGCCGAGCCCCACCGCAAAGCGGCTGAAACCTGCAGCAACGCCATCAATGGTGGATCTCCTGTGCTCCAGTTCCTCAACAACATCGGAGTATCTGACGATAGGTCCTGCTATGAGCTGCGGGAACAGGCAAACGAAGGTTGCCAGGTCAGCAAGACTTTTCTGCGCATGTACCCTGCCGCGATAGACATCAATGGTGTAGCTCATGGTCTGGAACGTAAAAAAGCTGATACCTATGGGCAGCGGTACTCCCGTAACAGGCAAAGCAAGCCCAAAAATGTTGTTTACAGTACCGATAAAGAAGTCAACATATTTGAAAAATCCCAGCATGGCCAGGTTTATGACCACCGAGGATATGAGCGCAGCTTTTGCTTTTTGCTCTCCCCGATGCTTTTCGATATAAAGGCTGTGGCAATAATCTGATACCGAGGATATCAGCAGCAGCGAAACATATACAGGCTCTCCAAACGCATAAAAAAGCAGGCTGAAAACAAGCAGGACTATGTTCTTCAGCCTGACCGGCATGACCGGTAGTGCTGCTATGAAATAACACAGCAGCACTACCGGCATGAAGCCATATAAAAAGCTTACACTTGAAAACAGCATGGCTTACAGAGCGTTGAAGTTTGCGATAATGGCATCGGCTGCAGCAGCGTTGGTCATGACCAGCAGGACATAGCTGTCCTTGACCACAACTTCGCATTTTTCAGCTTCAACACATATCCATTTGCGGGGATCCGCATTGTCGCGGACGCTCTGAGCAATAGCTTCCACGTCGGCACCCTCGGGAGCCTTGAGCAGAACGATGGAATGAGCAATGGAACCGATCATAGCCTCGCTTGCCATAGCTTCGGCACCCTCAACAGGATCGATGAACATGTAATAAGCGAAATTCTCGCTGTCAAGAGGAATGTCGCCGACACCGGGCAGATCGGGAACTTCGTTCTGGATGGCTGCAAGGATCTCAGACAGACTCATGGCGTCCATGCCGGGGGCTTCTTCGGGAGCAGGCTCTTCAGTTTCGGGTTCCGCGGAAACATCGGGTTCGGCAGGAGCTTCACTTTCCACAGGAGCCTCGGAAACAGGAGGCGCAGGGTCTGCAGCAGGAGGAGTGTTGCCGCAGGCAGACAGTGCCAGCAGCATGGTCATTGCAAGAAGAATAGAAATGAGTTTTTTCATTTTGGTATTGTCCTTTCGTGGATAATATCGCACTGTAGGCGATGATTCTAAGACGTAAGTCAGGAATTTTTGTTCCCATAAAGTTTTCAACCTAAGTATTCTACCCGAAATCTACACAAAAATCAAGTGTTATGTAAACATATAGGTGTTTGTTCCGCTATGGCTCAAATAATCCCCCAATATTGACAATTCGCGCCAACATTTGTATCATATAAATACAAATGATTAGGGGGCGCACACATGTCCGAAGCGTTTTATCTGACCAGGGTATCCATGGAAGAAAACCGTACAACCACCGAGGGCGTTATCGACAGTATTCTCGAATCCGCCGTTGACGCAGCGGTACTCATATCCGACCAATACAAAATTCTTCACATAACCTCAGGTTTTACCGACATTACCGGTCAGACCAATGACGAATACTACGGAAAGCCCATGGAATCGCTGAAAATAAGTGACTTTTCTTCTATCCGCCGTGTAATCAAAACAGGCAGCCGTCTTATGGCTGTCCACATGGTCATCGGAGGGCGAAGTCTGTTGGTCAACATCGTTCCCGTAAAGCTGGACAACCTGATAATCGGCGCAGTGGTAATGGTTCTTTTTTCCTCAATGGCTGTTCTGAAACGAGCCATCGCCAATTTCGACAGGGAGTCTTCCGACGCCACCGGTCTGTATGACCAGATATCCAGAAAATCCGGAAGCTACACATTTGCGGACTTCATTGGCGACAGTCTTATTATCGAAACACTGATAACCCAGTGTCACCGCATTTCCCACTCCCATCATTCCATACTGCTAATGGGTGAAACAGGCGTCGGCAAGGAGATCATAGCCAGCGGAATTTTCGCGGAATATTCCGGCGGACGAAACATACCTTTTATCAAGATCAATTGTTCTGCCATACCCAAAGATCTGCTGGAATCCGAGCTGTTCGGCCATGAAAAGGGCGCATTCACCGGTGCCGCTGCCACAAAAAAAGGCAAGTTTGAAATGGCTGCAGGGGGTGTTCTCCTGCTGGACGAAATAGGCGAAATGGATCTGAGCCTTCAGAGCAAACTGCTGCGTGTTATTGAAGAGCGGGAGTTTGAACGCATCGGCGGCAACAAGGTTATCCCTCTGACTGCCCGCATCATCGCCAGCACCAACCAGAACCTGAAAAAACTTGCTGCCGAAGGCAAATTCCGCATGGATCTGTACTACCGGCTGAACACTTTTGAAATAAGCGTGCCTCCTCTGCGTGCTCACAAATCGGACATACCAAAGCTCATAGACCATTTTATAAAAATGGACAAGCTGGATCTTGAATTCAGCGACGGTGCTTACGGCATGCTGCTCAATTACCAGTGGCCCGGCAACGTCCGCGAGCTTCGCAATGTGCTCAACCGGCTGAGTTTCCTGTACCCCGGAAGCGTAATCACAGAAACTCAGGTCTATGAAGCAACAGGAGAAATGTTCTCATACATTGACCTGCCGGAATACCGTTCTTCCGATGCTCCGCTTCCGCCTCCCACCAGAGGTCTTAAAGAAAAATCAGAACCTGTCAGCGCACCGAGACCCCAGTCACCGGCCCATTCTCCGGAGCCGGTTCATGCTGCCGAATCATCGGTTGATTATTCCATCACTTCTCAGGAAAAGCAGCTGATACTTGCCGCTTTGGAAAAGACCGGATACAACATGACCAAAACAGCCCGGCTGCTCAACATCGGCCGCAGCACCCTTTACAGCAGGATACGGAAGTACGGAATATCTATCGACAAGGGTGTTAACAGTTAGGTACATCATTTCATCAGCTGCGCAGCAGCTGATGAACCCCCGGAATGGCAGCGGACTTTCCGAAGCTGCTCACATCGGCAGTGCGCAAACCCTTCGCCTCCCCAATTTCGGTTCACATTTGGCGATTTGACCAAAAATAAACATCTATCCTGCGCAAATTTAGGTTGCGAAAAGTATCGAAACTATGCTACAATGGCATTTAGGAATAATTTAAGTAAGGAGTTACTTCTTATGGACAAAATCA
Source organism: Oscillospiraceae bacterium (assembly GCA_015068245.1). Lineage (GTDB taxonomy): Bacteria > Bacillota > Clostridia > Oscillospirales > Oscillospiraceae > SIG469. The sequence goes on along the minus strand of SVKU01000003.1, from coordinate 50,922 downwards.
CTTTGTTTATAAACGGCACTCAGATCGAGGCAGAGCCCGGTCAGAGCGTTCTCGAAGCGTCTCTGGCTGCCGGTATCTACATACCTCACATCTGCACCCATCCCGATCTGCCTACCCAGGGCGGCTGTAAGCTCTGCGTAGTTGAGATCGACGGCGGCGACCCCGTCTGCTCCTGCCAGACCGAGGTCAAGGAAGGCATGAAAGTCGTTACCGAGACCGCCCGTCTCAAGAGCCTCCGCAGCATCGCTATGGAGTTTGTCCTTGCCGGTCATCCCCACGACTGTACTGCTTGTAAGGCATACCTCAACTGCGAGCTTCAGGCTCTGATGCAGTACCTGGGCACCGTCAACGCCCGTCTGCGCGACACGCTGTCCGAAAAGGCCACCCACAAGATCAATACCAACAACCCTGTCATCGTTCGCGAAATGGAACGCTGCATCCAGTGCGGCCGCTGCGTCCGTGTATGTCAGGAAGTCCGCGGCGTCAAGATCCTTGACTACCGCAAGAAGGGCGATGAAACCTATATCGGCACCGAGTTCGATCTGCCTCTGGTAGACGCCGACTGCCGTTTCTGCTCCGCCTGCGTCGAAGTATGTCCCACCGGTGCTCTGGTCGATGCCGATGGCATCTTCAATGCCGAGCTGCCCCGTGAAGAGCGTCTCGTTCCCTGTAAAGTCGAATGTCCCGCTCATATCGACATCCCCGGTTACATTCGTGCCATCAATCAGGGCAACTACAGCGAAGCTGTCGGTATCATCCGTGAGAAGGTTCCCTTCCCCCACGCTCTTGGCTATGTCTGCAACAACAAGTGCGAAACCGGCTGTAAGCGTGACAAGCTGAACTCCCCCATTTCCATCCGCAACCTGAAGCGTTATGCCGTTGAGCACGACACCGAGCAGGTTTGGAAAGAAAAATACATCGCCACCAAGGCCCGTACCGGCAAGAAAGTTGCCGTTGTCGGCGCAGGTCCCTGCGGTCTTACCGCCGCTTACTACCTGAACAAGCTGGGCCACGACGTTACCGTATTCGAAAAGCAGCACATTCCCGGCGGCCACATGACCGGCGGCATGCCCGAATACCGTATCCCCCAGAAGGACGTTCTGGCAGAAGTCAAGGTTATCGAAGATTCCGGCGTTAAGATCGAATGCAGCCACCCCATTACCGATGTCAAGGCTCTGAAGGCCGATTACGACGCAGTTCTGGTTGCTCTCGGCACCTCCGTTGGCAAGAAGCTGGGTTATCTGCCCGGCGCAAACCTGCCCAACGTCTACACCGCTGTTGACCTGCTCCGTGCCAACCGTCTTGGTCTGCCCATCGAACTGGGCGACACAGTTAACGTTATCGGCGGCGGCAACGTTGCTTTCGACGTAGCCTGCACCCTTATCCGTATGGGCAAGACCGTTAACGTAGTCTGCCTCGAAGCCAACGCTTCCCAGGCTTCTCCCGAAGAACGTGACCTCGGCCTCGAAGACGGTGTAAACCTGTTCGACAGCCACAGCAACGAAGCTATCCTCGGCGACGAAAACGACAAGGTCGTCGGCCTGCAGGTTCACAAGATCAACAGCTTCTACTTCCATCCCGAGACCCGTGCTCTGGTTGAAGATGCTATCCCCGATTCCACCTACACCATCCCCTGCGACTCCATCGTATTCGCAGCAGGTCAGGTTACCGGTCTGACCGATGAATTCGGCCTTGAGCTGAACCGCTTCGGTTATCCCATTGATCCCGCCACCGGCAACAGCGGCTTCAACACCAGCGTTGACGGCGTATTCTGCGCAGGCGACGTTATCACCGGTACCAAGTTCGTTATCAACGCTATTGCCAGCGCCCGTGAATGCGTACCCGTCATCGACAAGTACCTCGGCGGCGACGGCATTATCGACGAAACCCTGATCGAACGTGAACTGAATCCTGAGATCGGCAAGATCGAAGGCTTCGGCAAGCTGGAACGTCAGGAAATGGCTGTTAAGCCCGCAGAGGCTCGCCGCGACAACTTCCTGCCCATCAGTGACGGTCTGACCGACGAGCAGGCAAAGTGCGAATCCAGCCGCTGCCTCCAGTGCGACCTCCGTGTACCCATCACCCAGGTCGATATCTGGACCGCTTACGAAAACAAGTAATCAACAGGGAGGTCAATTTTAATGAAAAAGCTTGAAATCACAGGCTGCAAGGAAAAAGCCGCCCTGCTGCCTTCCATTGACGAAATCATCAACAAGGCTCCTGAAGTCTGCCCCGTAGACTGGGCTCTGAAGGTCGTTGAACAGGCTCGTAAAGATGCCTGCGGCAAGACCGTTCCCTGCCGTGACGGTCTGTGGCAGATCATCCGTATCGTTGAAGACGATACCACCGGTCTCGGCGAAAGCGAAGACCTGGAGCTGCTCAAGGAGCTGCTTGATGCACTGGTAACCCTCGGCTGCGAACTCACCGCCGAAGCTGCCAAGCGTGTTCTGAAGTCCATCGAGCTGTACAGCGAAGAGTGGGAAATGCACATCAAGAGAAAGCGCTGCACCGCTCTGGCCTGCAAGAGCTACTACACCGTTTATGCCGATCCCGCTGCCTGCACCGGCAACGAGGACATCTCCATCTGCCCCGAAGGCGCAATCGCCGGCGGTGCCGGTCTCATCAGCGTTGTTGATGAAGAAAAGTGCACCAAGTGCGGCAAGTGCCTGGAACAGTATCCCGAAGTTTTCAAGAAGTATGGCGCTATCAAGCCCAGACTTCCCGAAGCTCCCGTTGCTGTTGGTTCCTTCAACGCAGAAGGCGGCCGCAGAAGCAGAAGAAGATAACTTCCAAAACAAAAAAGACACCCTACGGGGTGTCTTTTTTTTAGGGATCAGTAGTTAGGGCGTAGGGATCAGGAGATGAAAGCTGATGTAGTACGTTATAATTTGCTCCCAATTACCTTGGAACTACTTTTTTCTTTTGTTCGCAAAAGCACTTATCAGCATGGCAATAATACCGATAATGAGATAGCACCCGCCATACAACAGGAACGCACTTTCGGCAATTTCAAAGAACAGCCATACCCCTGTCAAGAACAATACTACTGTAATAACAGGCAGTGCATACAATTGCCTGATGTTCTTGCCGGCAGAAACACCGCACACCACTGAAAACAAAGGATTAACCGCATAAAACAATATAAAGCAAATTGCCATTCCTGCACTACCTGCAAATTCCACTGCAATCCATGGGAAACCAATCATCAGGAGCATTGCCAGCAAAGTCCAGGTAATCAACTTTTTCATACAATCACACTCTTTTAAATAGTCTCATTCTTCAACCTCACTTTATCATATTATTCCGCTCACATCAACGTTTGATAAAACCTCCTGTGTTCCGGACTGTCAGTTCAACACAAACCGGTCGGTATCTGCTTCCTGTTGATTATGTGTGGATTATATGATAGAATAATATGTTGTGATAATATGTCGAATTTTAAGGAGGGAACAGCCGTGGCAAAAGTCAGCATTATTGTACCTGTATATAACTGCGCAGATTTCCTCCCCCGCTGTCTGGAGAGTTTGCAGAATCAAACCTTTACAGATTGCCAATTTGTCATAGTGGACGACAGTTCAACCGACGGAAGCAGCGATATCATAAACCGTTTTGCCGAGTGCGACAGCCGTTTCACCGTTATTACTCAGCCCAACGGCGGCGTATCTGCTGCCCGGAACACCGGTTTGGCTGCAGCCGACAGCGAGTATATCGCATTTGTGGACGCAGATGACTATGTGGTACCGGAGTTTATCGCAACCCTGCTCACAGCTGTTGAAAAATACAACGCCGATATCGCCATGTGCGACTACGATAAAGTTTTTAAAACAAAAACAGACAGCAGCGTTCTTGCTCTCGACAACGATGTTTGGGATACCGCCGGCAGCTGGTGGCTGGGCTGTGTGACACGTTCTCCCGAACTTTGGAACAAGCTGTACCGCCGTTCTGTCATCGAAGCTGCAGGTGCATCGTTTATGATGAACAGCGGCGAGGATTATATGTTCAATACCGCCGTGGCAACACAGGTGAAAAAAGCGGTTACGATCAAGGCAAGCCTTTATCGCTATGTCCAGCGCAAAAACTCCATCATGCGCACCGCTGTGGCATCTGATGAAAGCTATACCTTTATAAATGCCTTTGTTGATGTCCACGCAGGCAACGAAGTTTACATAAATATGGCATTCGAGGCCGAGGAACTGCTGTGCGCCTATGCATTTACAGCGCTGATGCACTCAGCAGAAGCCATAGGCAAAGGTACTGGTTTTTATAAAAATCAGCTAAAGGTTTTGTCCGTCTGGGATGGATACAGAACTTTCTGCAAATCGATGGCAAAGGGTACAGCCCTGGCAGAGATGACCGCCATTGGCTCTGTCGGGAAAAAGTTTGCTGCGCTTATGCGTCCTGTTTTTCTTCCCGCCTCCCTTGGTTTTAATTGGCTGACCGCTGCCATGCTGCCCGCAGTCCAGCGCATGATCCAGAAAAGGAAACGTGGCGATCTGGAGGACCTGATATGAAAAAAATATGTATCTGGTGCGAAAAATGGGGCTCCGGTGGTATCGAATCTTTCATTGTAAACATTCTTGAAGCCTTGGATCGCACCGGGCTTGAGATAAAGCTGGTCACAGCAACCAATGAATCCGATGTTTTTGATGCCCGGCTGCAAAAACTCGGCATTGAAAAGGTGCTTCTTTCCACAAACCGGACATCTTCTGCAATCACCAGAAATTTGACTCTTCCGGCCTCATTCAAGGCTTTTCTTGAGCGGGAAAATTTTGATGTTATCCACCTCAACATATATCACGGTGTTGCTATGCAGTATGCTAAGCTTGCCGAAAAAGCAGGCGTAAAGACCAGAATAATCCACAGTCACAACGGTGCTTTACGCCCCAGTAAATTGCGATTTTTGAAAGAATTTGCTCATAAATATGCAAGTAACACTATGTCAAAGTTCGGAACTCACTTTTGTGCCTGTTCCGATGTGGCAGCAGACTGGATGTTCCCGGAAAGCATTTCAGCCCGCACGCTTATGATTGCCAACGGTGTTGACCTCCGTCGTTTTGCTTTCGACCAAAAGCAGCGGGAAGAAACCCGCGCGACACTGTGTCTCGGCAACAATTTTACCCTTTGCTGCGTGGGAAGGATATGCAGCCAGAAAAACCAAACATTCCTTTTGGAAGTTTTTACTCGTATTCTGAAAAACGACCCCTCAGCCCAACTGCTTCTTGCCGGTGCAGATGACTCAAACGGCGAAATAGTACGCCTTGCCGAAAGCCTTTCGGTATCAAACAACGTGCATTTCCTTGGCGTTACAGATAAAATCCCCCAGCTGCTTTGGGCTTCCGACGTGTTTGTGCTGCCATCTTTGTTCGAAGGCAATCCCGTATCGGGAATTGAAGCCCAGGCCAGCGGCATACGCTGCTTTTTCTCCGATGCAATAACTAAGGAAGCCGCTTTGACCGACTGCGTAAGCTATCTTTCTCTGGAAGACAATGCCGAGCATTGGGCAAACGTAATTCTTGCCTCAAGGGGTTGCGAACACACCAACACCTCCGATATTTTGAGGCAAAAGGGATACGATATTAAAGACTCCGCTGCTATGCTGAGTCAGATGTATAGAGGTTGACATAATTATGAGAGCCCTTCGTCAATTACAATTGACCGAGCTTGAAATACTCAGATTTTTCGATAATCTTTGTCGGGAAAACGGTCTCAAATACTACATAGTTGCAGGCACGCTTCTCGGTGCTGTCCGTCACGGCGGCTTCATTCCGTGGGACGATGACATTGATGTTGCTATGCCGAGAGCGGATTTTGAAAGGCTCAAAGCCTTGATGGCTGTTTCTCAGCACGACTGTTACTTTTATCAGTGCCACGATACTGAACCCAATTACGTCTTTGGTTTTTCCAAAATACGGCTGAAAGGCACCGCCGTATGCGAAAGCTATCTGGAAAACGTCGACATGGAAAAAGGCATATATATCGACATATTTCCTCTCGATCCCTGTCCCGACGGCACTGCAGGCAAGCTGATGTTCAAGGCCGTGGAAGTCATCAGCTGTGCCTTGATGACCCGCTCCGGTATGGATTTTTGCTGCGGCTACACAAAAAAGTACATGCGTGCTCTTTATCGGCTGCTTAGCCTTCTGCCGATTTCCGCACTGATAAAGCTGCGCAATGCTGTTGTTTCTGTTTTCGGTAAGCTTGCAGACGGCAAGCTGTACTGCACCGTACACGGCTGCCACGGTTTTCCCAATGAGACCTACCGCAAACAGTGGCTGGGTGACGGCTGCGAATTGAGTTTTGAAAACATGACCGTTTTTGCACCTGCCGACCCTCATGCAGCGTTGACCAACATGTATGGAGATTATCTGATGCCTCCCGAAGACAAAAGCGGCCATTTTGAGATTGAAAAAACAATTCTGATCTCAGATGAATGATGAATGGAGAACGAAATGAAAAAAGTTATCACTTACGGTACTTATGACCTGCTGCACTACGGACACATTAACCTTCTTCGTCGGGCAAAGGCTTTGGGCGATTACCTCATCGTTGCTCTGTCCACCGACGAGTTCAACAGCGAAAAAAAAGGCAAAAAGTGCTATTTCAGCTATGAGCAGCGCAAGCAGCTGTTGGAAGCGGTCCGCTATGTTGACCTCGTAATTCCCGAAAATGACTGGGACCAGAAGATAAATGATGTTCAGGAGTTCAAAGTAGACGTTTTTGCCATGGGAAGCGACTGGGAAGGCAAGTTTGATTTCCTCAAAGACTACTGTGAAGTGGTTTACTTCCCCAGAACTCCCGAAATATCCACCACTCAGATCAAGCAGCAGCTTGGTAATAAGGAGCAGTCCAATGACTAACGAACAGGCTACCAGACGCCGTGAGCATTACGAGAGTTTTAAAGCCAACTCTGTATTGTGGCAGACCGCAAAAAGGGTCTATCACTCCGTGCTGGACAAAACCAATAAGGTAGACGATAAGCTGATACTGTTCAGTTCTTATTTTGGCGGCAAGTACGCCTGCAACCCCCGTGCTTTGTACGAACAGATGCTGCGTGACCCGAAGTATAACGACTACCGCTTTGTTTGGGCATTCAAAAAACCTGCCACCCATCCCGAGCGTTACCGACTGCACCGCCTGTCTTTGCCGGACAGCAAACGCACCAAAACCGTTAAGTACAACACCATTAAACACCGCCGGGTTATGATGAAAGCCGGCTACATAATCACCAACTCCATTACGCCTGACTACATGGTTCATCAGGACGGTCAGGTCATCGTACAGACATGGCACGGTACTCCGCTGAAACGTCTGGGCTGCGATATTGACGTTGACGGCAACGAGAACATGACCATCGAGCAGATACACGAACGGTACATGAGCCGTGCAAGAAAGTATGACTATTTCCTGTCCCCCTCTGATTTTTATACCGAAAAGCTGACTTCTGCCTTTGCGCTGGACAAGGCCGGTGTGGAGGATATCATTCTGCAAAAAGGCTATCCCCGAAATGATTTTCTTTTAAACTACACGGACGAAGACGTAAAACGTGTCAAGGCAAAATACGGTATTCCCGAGGATAAAAAGGTTATTCTTTATGCTCCCACTTTCCGGGACAATCATCTCAATAACCGGGACATGCCCCAGATCCCCCTGGACTTTGACCGTCTTAAGGCAGAGTTGGGCGACGAATACGTTATCCTGTTCCGCACCCATTATCTTGTACGGGGTGAGGTAGACTTTTCCGCCATGGACGGCTTTGTGCTGGACGCTATTGCAGAAGAAGATATCAACGACCTGTACATTGTCAGCGACCTGCTTATAACCGACTATTCCAGCGTTTTCTTCGACTTTGCCAACCTGAAACGTCCGGTCATTCTCTTTACCTTCGACCTTGACGAATACGCTGACGAAATAAGGGGCTTCTATTTTGATATACGCACCCTGCCTTTCCCCATTGTTATGAATCAGGATGAGCTTGTGGACGCTGTCAAAAACATGGATTTTCATTACGATGATGCGTACAAAGCTTTTAACGAAAAATTCAATCCTTTGGAAGATGGTAATTCCTCAGCCCGAGTGCTGGAAGAGATCATCAGGGAGAAGTAATGATCCAGAAAATGAAAAAACACAGCTTCCTGTTTACGGAGCTGGTTAAACGAGATTTTAAAAAGAAATACAAACGCACTATACTTGGCGTGTTCTGGAGCGTGCTGTCTCCCCTGCTGAACCTGCTGGTAATGAGCTTGGTATTTACCCAGTTCTTTGGACGCAGCACTCCTCATTACACCATATACCTGTTTGCGGGAAACCTTGTTTTCGGCTATTACAGGGAATCCACCAACAGCGGAATGCAGTCTCTTGTGAGCAACGCCAGCATTTTCAAAAAGATAAACGTGCCCAAATATATGTTCTTGCTTTCCAAAAATGCATCGTCCCTGATCAATTTCGGACTGACACTGGTGGTATTTTTTATCTTCGTGGCGATTGACGGTATTGCCTTTTCCTGGCGGTTCCTTCTTCTGCTGTACCCCATCGCCTGCATGGTGCTGTTCAATATGGGTGTGGGACTTGTTCTGTCTGCACTGTATGTGTTTTTTAAGGATATACAATACCTTTACGAAGTATTTACCATGCTGCTGATGTACTGTTCAGCCATTTTCTACACCATAGACGGTTATTCTCCAACCGTGCAGATGGTATTCCACTGCAACCCCGTGTACGTTTACATCAGCTATTTCCGTCAGATAATCATAGACGGCGTGATACCCTCGCTGCCCTATCATCTGCTGATGGCAGCTTACGCCGCTCTGGTGCTGGGTCTTGGCTTTTTCATTTACAAGAAGTACAACCACCAATTCCTTTACTATGTATAGAGGTGCAAAATGTCACAAACAATGCTTAAACTTTCGGATGTTTCCATCCGATACATGACCGGTGATTTCAAGTCCATCGGATTAAAGGAATATGTGGTTCGCAGGCTTTCCGGAAAATACCACGTCAAAGATTTCTGGGCAGTAAACGGAGTATCCTTTGAGGTCAACAAGGGCGAGATGTTGGGGATCGTCGGCAAAAACGGTGCCGGCAAATCAACCCTACTGAAAGCCGTAAGCGGTATTATGGAGCCCACAAAGGGCAAAGTCACACTCAACGGCACCGTAGTTGCCCTGCTGGAACTGGCTTCCGGTTTCGACAACGAGCTGACCGTTAAGGAAAATACTTTTCTTCGTGGCGCATTACTGGGCTACACAAGAAAATTCATGGAAGACGCCTATGACGATATAATTGCTTTTGCCGAGTTGGAAGAGTTCCAGGACAGAGCCTTTAAGCAGCTGTCCTCAGGCATGAAATCCCGCCTTGCCTTTGCTATCGCCAGCTTTGTGCAGCCGGAAATACTGATACTGGACGAGGTCCTCTCTGTAGGTGACGGTGCGTTTCGCAAAAAGAGCGAAGCCAAGATGAAGCAAATTCTGGCTTCCGATGCAACCACTATCCTTGTGTCCCATTCCCTTGAACAGGTTCGCAGTCTGTGCGATAAGGTTCTGTGGATGGATAAGGGAAAGCAGATAGCCTTTGGCCCGACAAAAGAAATCTGCGACAGATATGAACGCTTCCTCGAAACAGGAATAATCGAATAAGCAACGAAAGCTGTCATTCCGAACATTGCTTACGCAATGTTCGGAATGACAGCTTAACTTTATGACATTGTCTGATGAGGGATCTTTTTATCGTGTCTTATCTGCCCAGATAACGGTCATAGGCAGCCTGATAGATGCTTACAAGCTCGGAAAGGTTGAACTGCTCAAGTTCCTGAACAAAGCTGTCCCAAGTGTCGATGGCGATATCGCCGGTAATATACTGGGGAATACGTTCTGCAACATAAGTACAAACGTCAGCGGAGAACTGAGCAATGCGTTCGGATTCCTCGGTGGTGAAGGACAGGGCAGGCAGAGCATAAGCGCCGTCATTATGCTCAGTCCAGAAGTTTACAGCGTTGGCTGCGTAATCCTCATAGAAGCACCAGTTTCTGGACTGAATGGTACGGCCCCAGCCAAAACCTGCAATGGTGAATGTACGCATATACAAGGTGGGTGAGATTCCAAGGTCATTGTTGATGACCAGGTCGGTAAACTCAACTTCGCCATCTTCGTTGACGGTATAGTGGGTACCTTCCATGCCGTAGTTATAGCACATCTGGCCTTCATCGGTGTACCACCAGTTCATATACTGCAGAGCCAGCTCAGGGTATTCACACTGGGTGGAAACAACGGTGGAGGAGAATACCAGAGTGTCGGACAGCATGTGGTTGATACCGCTGCCGTCAGCGGTGACAACAACAGGTATAAGCCCATATCCGGGGGTTTCGTTTTCGTAGAAGGTAGGCAGGGAGGTAGACATCTGAGTGAAAGAGCCTACCTGATTGATGAGGTTCAGTCGTTCTGTCTCACCGGAGAACATGTCATTGCTGGTTTCCATGAAGTTGGGATCGATCAACCCCTTGTTGTACCAGTCGTTCATCATGACCAGCCAGTCACGGTAAGCGTCCTGCTGGAAGTCGCACTTGACGTTTACGCCGTCTACAGACATAGGCAGTCCGCCTGTGGCAACATCAAAGCCCGCAAGGTTATAGCCATGGTTCATAAAGACGGTGGTTTTGTTGACAAAAGCGGGATACTCGCAGCCCATTTCGTTTTTGAAAGCGGTAAAGACTTCTGTAAGCTGGTCGAAATCGGTGGGGGCATCCATACCCAGCTGATCAAGCCAGTCTCCACGCATCAGGTAGCCTTCAATATAAACAGCAGAGTCGTAAATTGAGTAAACGCCGTAAATGCGGCCGGAGTCGTCCTTGGTATCGCGAGCAAGGTGCTCATCGGCAGCCACATAACGCCAGTAGTCGGGGCAGTTTTCCTGAATCATATCTGCCAGATCAATGATGACTTCGTCATCAAATGCCTTTGTCAGGCCACCGGAGTACTGGCTTTCCGCACCGGTGATCATGTCGGCATATTCGCCGGAAGCTACCATCAGATTGAACTGTTCGGTGCTGGTCATCATGCTGGTTTCGGTCAATTCAATGTCAACACCGGTACACTCCAGAGAGTGCTGCCAGGTTTCATACTCGCCATGGCTTTCAATGGGGATACGGCCGGTAAGAGGGCCAAGGGCAGGTTGGTTGGTAAACACAGTCAGGGTAATGCCTTCGGCGTCCAGAGGATAAGAAATAGAGTGGGTTGCCTCTTGAGCGTCGGCAGCTTCACCGGCAGTCTGAATATCATGCTCGGTGGCGGTGCCAACTTCGTCTGCCTTGACAGCAGGCTCTTCAGCAGGAGGTGCTTCCTCGGCAGAGACACTTTCGGCAGGAACTTCTTCGGCAGGCTCCTGAGTTTTGCCGGCGCAGCCTGCAAACAAAGCCGCCATAAGAGCCAGTGCCATGATAAGTGCAAGTAATTTCTTCATTTTCTCAGCTCCTTAAATATATTGTCGTATGATTCAATTATATTTACAGTTATACAAAAGAACATTAAGTTTTAGTTCACAGAGATATATTTTTTGAGCGTTCTGTGAAAATGGTGCGTTTAATGTGACGCCGATCAAGATACGGAAAAATCTGTTGATGTATCAGGAAATCTGCGTCCGATCCGACATTCAAATAAGTAACTTATATATCATAAATGAAGAAAATGTGGCGTAAATGTGTAATGTGCACATAAAACGAACAAAGTTTTCCTAAAAAATGACGATAAACTATTCATTGACGATAGGTTCCGGTAAAGATATTCTAAATTTGAGTAAAAGTTATGATGCGAAGCTTTGCTCAAAAAGAGAAAGGAGAAAATGAATGAAAGCAAAAATCCTGTGTCTGATCCTTGTTCTTTGCCTTTGCCTGTCTGTCATGGCCGGCTGCGCAGAAGAAAAGGTCGATCCCCCCGCAGAGAGCGAAGCCGTTGCTGAAACTCCTGCCGAAGAAGCCGCTCCCGAAGAAGAAGCTGCTCCCGAAGAAGAACCCGTACCCGAGGAAGTCGTTGTTAAAGACGGCAACCCCAATGAAGTGGAAGAGTTCCCTGTGGAGCTGCCTATCACCACCAATGGCGAATCCTTTGAAGTTTGGATGGGTATGTCCCCTGCTGCGCTGGGTTACATCAACGACTATTCCGAAGAAAACCTTGTATGGAAAGAGCTTGAAAAACGCACCGGCGTTAACATTGAGTTTGATCTGTATCATCCCGACCAGACTTCCACTCTGTGGAGCCTGATGCAGGCCGGCGGCGAGTACTCCGATGTTCTTGCCGGTCAGCTGACCTATACCGGCGGCAACGATCAGGCGGTTGAAGACGGTGTTTATCTGGAACTGTCGGAGCTTGCTCAGGAATATGCCCCCAACTACTGGGCACAGCTTACCTGCAACGATGAGCTTTACGACTCTGTTACCACCGATAACGGCAACCTCGTCCATCTTGCAACTTTCTACAATACCTACCGTGGTCCCGATCAGGGTCTTGTTATCCGCGGTGACTGGCTGGATGAACTGGGCATGGAAGTACCCAAGACTGTTGACCAGCTCCATGACGCTCTTGTAGGCTTCAAAAATGAGCTTGGCGCAGAAGCAGCCATGTGGATCCCCACCTCCTGCTATTATCAGGAAGGCAGCATTCTTACCGCTTTTGGCGGTGCCTTCAACAACAGCGGTCTTTACAACGATAACGGCGAAATCAAAATGTGCGCCATTCAGGACAATTTCAAAGAATACCTCCAGCTGCTCAACCAGTGGTACGAAGAAGGCATCATCTGGAAAGACTTCCCCACCTACGGCGCTCAGCAGATGTTCCGCAACACCAGCATGATCGCTGCCGGTGATACCGGTTTCTTCCGCAGCGAAGTCAGCGAAATGGCCACCTTTGCAAGAATTACCGAAGATCCCGACGCTTATTTCGTAGCAGTTGCCGACCCCGTTCTGAACGAGGGCGACGTGCTGCATATGGGCAGAAACAATCCCGGCTACCTGAAGGCTGCCAACTGGATCATCACCACTTCCTGCGAGCATCCCGAAATCGTTCTGCAGTTCTGCGATTACTGCTATACAGACGAGGGCTCCCTGCTGTGCAACTACGGTATCGAAGGCGAAACCTTTGAATATGACGAAGACGGCAACCCCCAGCTTACCGATGTCGTTATGAACAACGAGATTTATGACTATCGTGTAGCCATTCTGATGTACGTTGTGGACGTTGGCCCCTATGTTCTTGATTCTGCCAGAGGCACCAACAATTACACCGAGCATATGCATGAAGCCAGCGAGATCTGGATCTCCACCCCCACTGACGAAGCATATGCTATCCCCTCCAAGGCTGTTCTGACTGCTGATGAGCAGACCGAACAGACCAACATCTTCGCCGACATCAACACTTACCTGTCTGAGAATCTGGTCAAGTTTGTTACCGGCGACCAGAGCTTTGACGAGTGGGACAACTACGTTGCCACTATCGAAAGCATGAACATGGCAAGATGCATCGAACTGTCCCAGATCGCTCTGGACAGATATCTTGAAGCACAGTAACAGAATATCGCAAAAGCTCACCATGCAAAACTGCATGGTGAGCTTTTTGTGCTTATTTAGTACTCACCCATATCCCTGTGCTTGGTCAGCGTAGCGATCCAGTCGTGGGAAGTTCCGGTAAAGGTTTCCGGATCGATGGGGTAGTGGACATTATAGATATAACCTGTATCGCCGTATCTGCCAAGAGTTGCTTCATTAAGATGGTCAATGTCGGCGCATATGTTGACGATTTCCAGACACATGAGAACATGGGTGCTGTTTTCGACAATTTCCTTTTCCCAGAGATAACGACACTCAAGACTGACAAAGCACTCTTTTATTCTTGGAGCCTCCACAGTGGAAGCAGGTTCGGAAGTGAGACCCGAAAGGGCTATCTCGTCATCATCAAAACCGTTGTTTTTGATAGTATCAAGGCATTTGTCGTAAATGTCGGCAGATGGAAAATTCAAAACGGCAACACCTGTTTCGTGAATAGTTTGATACAGATGCTTTGATTTATGAACGCTGGAAAGTATGGCAAAGAAGCGGTTATCTTCTCCGGTGAAGCTCGACCACGACTGCAGGCAGGCGTTTGGCTTGCCATTGGATTTATAAGATGTAACCACAAAAAGCGGAGCGGGAATTGCTGCGATGAACTCCATCCATGAAAAACCGTAGGTTGTCATATTTTTCATGGAATCAGGCAAGGTAGGATATTCTTTTTTCATTGCGTTAACCTCCATCTTTCGATTGACACGCAGATGTGTCAAGAGTATAATAGTCAGCACATGCAGGGTTAGTATATCGGCTATTATAGGGGCTTCCCAAGCCTCGGAGGCGGGTTCGATTCCCGTACCCTGCTCCAACAAAAAGACCTGATTTGTCTGCCTGACAAATCAGGTCTTTTTGAATGATGTTTGCCTTCGGCAAATGTTGTCACTGCGTTAATGATGTCGCTTCGCCTAATGATGTCGCTTCGCTAATGTTGACGGCAAACATCGCATCATTGCGACCAACGGGAGCAACATCATTATGCGAAGCATAGCTTCATATCGCCAACGGCGATGCATCATTTTCCTCTCACGGTATCCGCTTTTTCTCCTTCAAATACCGTTCCTCTTCCGAGAACACGCAGCCGCAGTATTTCTGCATATAAAAGCCCAGTTCACGGGCTTTGTCCTGCCCCTCACGGAACAGAGGGCGGAAATCACGGTAAACGAACTCAATCTCAAAAGCATCGGCGCAGCGTTTGCCGGTTTCGATTATCTTATCATGATCCTGATAAGGGCTGATAAGCAGGCTTGTGGTAAAACCCTCAAAGCCGTTTTCCTTTGCGGCTGCGGCAGCTTTGCTGAGACGTTCAGCGTAGCAGTATCCGCAGCGGTTTGCGATATCCGCTGCCACCGCCCGCACAAAGGGACGCAAAGCATATTCGTCTTTAAGTATCACGGGCAGATCAATAGTTTTGGCGTACTCTGTCAAGCAATTTCTGCGTGAGCGGTATTCGGTAAAGGGGTGGATATTGGGGTTGTACCAGAAGGCAGATAGATCGTGCCCCTCTCCCCTGAGGGATTCGATACACATGACGGAACAGGGGGCACAGCAGCTGTGAAGTAAAAGTTTCATTTTCGGTGTTGCCTTTGTGAAGAAAAAGGCTACCTTTCGTAATAATATAGTTGCATTTTCGAGTAAATGTGCTAAAATAATATATTGTTTGCATAAATGTATGCAAGCCTCAAATTAAACTAAAAGAAACGGGATTTGATCGTCAAATGAGTTTTGTATCTGTCAAATTTGTATTCTTTCTGGCTGCGGTCTTTGCCGTGTACTTCCTGTGGCCCAAAAGGCTGAGAGAGCATAAATGGATAGTGCTGCTTGTGTTCAGCCTTATCTTCTATGCTTTCGGCGGTGTGAAGTATTTTATTTACATCGGTTTTACCGCTGTTACGAGCTTTATTATAGCCAGACAGATGAGCAAATTCAATACCGAAGCCGAAAACGTCCTTGCCGAGAACAAGGACTGGCCCCTTGCCGAGAAGAAGGAATACCGCGCAAAGGTCAAAAGCAAGAACAAAAAACTCCTGCTGCTGGATCTGGTTCTCAACATCGGCTTGCTGGTTTTCATGAAGTACTACAACTTCATCGCCGAAAATATCAACGCTGTGCTGGGTATCGTCAGCATTGACCCTGTGTTTGGCGAACTGGAGCTGATACTGCCTCTGGGTATATCTTTCTATACCTTCCAGTCTACCGGCTACGTTGTGGACGTTTACCGCAACAAATACAAGGCCGACACCAACTTTGCAAAATTTGCTCTGTTTGTGTCCTTCTTCCCTCAGATCATTCAGGGACCTATCGGTCGTCACGACCAACTGGCTCATCAGCTTTACGAGCCCCACGACTTCGATTTCACCAGATTCAAGCACGGCTGTGAACTCATTATCTGGGGTGCTTTTAAAAAGCTGGTTATAGCCGACAGAGTGGGCATGCTGGTAGACCATGTGTTCCAGGTCAACCCCGCCGAATACGATCCCGCTTTCGGCGGTATAGCCGTTATTGTGGCAACCCTGTTCTGCGGTATCCGTATCTATGGCGACTTCTCCGGCGGTATTGATATTGCCCGGGGCGTTGCCCAGATACTTGGTATCGATCTTGCCGAAAACTTCAAACGGCCGTTTTTTGCAACCTCTGTGGCCGATTTCTGGCGCCGCTGGCACATCACTCTTGGCGACTGGATGAAAGACTATGTGTTCTATCCCATTGCCATTTCCAAGGGTATGGCCAAGGCCACCAAGAAGATCAAGGCCCGATTCGGCAACTTTGCCGCCAAGAGCTTTGCTCCCTGCATAGCATCTTTTGTATCTTTCTTCCTTGTTGGTATCTGGCATGCTGCCAGCTGGAAGTATGTGGTGTTTGGTATTTACAACGGTGCCATCATCGCCGCTGCGATCTGGTTTGACCCTCTTTTCAAAAAAATCAAGGCAAAACTCAATATCAACGACGAATGTTTCTCCTGGAAACTGTTCAGCGCCGTCCGCACTCTGCTGCTGGTATCTGTCGCAAGACTTGAAAGTATGCCCAGCGGTTTGAAAAACGCATGGCTGTTCTTCAAACGCATCTTTACCCATTGGGATCCCTGGGTGCTTGTCAATGGCGAGATATACACCTACGGTATGACATTCAGAGACTTTGGTCTTACTTTCCTTTGCCTTATCGTGCTGCTCGTTGTGGGAATACTCCAGGAAAAGGGATATTCCATCCGTGAAAAACTGGATAAGCAGCAGCGCTGGTTCCGATGGATGATAATAATTGCCGGCATATTTGCAGTGCTGGTATTCGGCCTTTACGGCCCCGGTTACAACGCCAGCGACTTTGTTTACGAGCGATTCTAAGAATAATTGGTGATCAAAATGACTAAAGGACAAGTTTTCAGGTCAATTTTGTTTGTCCTGATATGTGTTGCCATATTCCTTGTGGTGCAGTTTTATCTGACCTGCCCCCAGGACTATCGAAACAACGAATGGATCGGCGGCTTCTTTGAAGAAGAGCCGGAGACCCTCGATGCTGTTTACGTTGGTTCAAGTGAAGTTTATACCTTTTTCCAGCCCCCTCTTGCATGGGATAAGTACGGTATCGCAGTACACAACTTTACTTCCAACAGCCAGCCTTTTGAGGCCGCAAAATACATTATCGAAGAATGCCGCAAAACTCAGCCCGATGCTGTGTACATAATCGACACCAAGCAGCTTATTAAAGAGTACAAGCAGGACAAATATGTTATAAACATGCATTACCTGTTTGACTATTGGCCCGCAT
This sequence comes from Oscillospiraceae bacterium, assembly GCA_015068245.1. Lineage (GTDB taxonomy): Bacteria > Bacillota > Clostridia > Oscillospirales > Oscillospiraceae > SIG469. The sequence continues at coordinate 33,578 of SVKU01000003.1, read as the reverse complement.
CCGTGACCAAATATAAAGCTATGGTCGGCCTGCTTACAGGAAGATTTGAGTTCCTCAATATTTACCAGAAATTTGAACTGTTTGTTCCTCTGTATCGCTATCATGATCGCTGGCAGGAACTGACGGAAGAGGATATTTCCCGCAGGCTTAACGGGCTCAAGGGCGGCAGCAACTATAGCCGATTCCTGTACAATGTTGCCGATATAGATGAGTTGTCCATTGTTTATGACCACAACACACGGCCGATAGAACAGGTGCACGAAGATACATTGAGGGACCTTTGCCAATACTGTATCGATAACGATATAAAGGTAATGTTTGTGTCTACTCCGGTGTGCCTTGAAAACGTCGAAAAGCGTCAGAACTATAACTATATTGGTGAGATTATCAAGGAATACGGGCTTTATTTCCGGGATTTCAACTTCGAATATGAAGAAATTGGTATAGATTTCTATCATGACTATTATGACAGAGACCATACCAACGTTTACGGCTCCATGAAGTATACCGATTATTTCAGCAAGATACTTATTGAAGAGCAGGGCTTTAAAGACAAGCGCGGTCAGGCAGGCTATGAATCGTGGGACAAGGCCGCAGAGGAATATAAGGCTATCGTGGCCGAAGCCCTCGCCGTCAACTATCTGGAAGATGGACAGACATTTGACCCCGACCACTTCGAGCTGGAAGATGATGTTCAGGCTGTGTTTGACGCATGGGAAGAAGAAGCCGAAGCAGAACAGCCGGAAGAAGAACCCATAGACTGACAACTGAACCTTAGAATAACTTTCCATTCCCCGCTGTGGAACTTGTCCGCAGCGGGGATAATATTTATATGTTGCATTTTATTTATATTGTGTTAGAATTATATAGTTAGAAAATGGCGAATTATCTGCCAATATGTTTTAAGGAGTAATCATAATGAGAGAACAGCTGCTTGCCATTCTGAAGGATATCAAGCCTGAGGTGGATTTCGAGACTGCCACCACCCTTATCGACGATAACATTCTCGATTCTTTCGACATCGTTACCGTTGTTGTTGAGCTGAATGATGCTTTCGACATCGAAGTATCCGTTGACGATCTGGTTCCCGAAAACCTCAACTCTGTGGACGCCATGATCGAACTGATCAACAGCCTGCAGAACGGTCTTTAAAAACAGTTAAGGTCCGGGTTCAGACTGACCCGGACCTTTGCATTATTTCAGAATACGGAGGTACTCCATGGTTTCTCTGTGCGAGAAGATTTTTGAAAATTCCAAAACAAAGCCTGCCGCCATTGCCGCTATCGACGAAACCCGCCAGGCAGACTATGCTCAGCTTTGGGCAGAAATAAGCGGCGTGGCAGGATATCTGTTGTCCAAAGGTCTGAAAAAGGGCGACTGTGTGCTGGTGCAGGCCACCAACACCGTATCATTCGTGTCGGCATATTACGGCATCCAGTACGCCGGCTGCATCGCTGTGCTTATCGACAAGCAGGTCCCCGAGGACAACGTAAAAAGCATACTCGAAGCTACCGGTGCCAAATGGCTCATTTCTGCAAAAGCGGTGGATGCACCGTGTCAGACCATCGATATGGCCGCACTGACCGAATGGGCTGCACCCTATGCCGGAACAGAAGTGCCGTTTCCCGAAGCCGAACAGCCGGCTGACCTTATTTTCACCACCGGCACCACAGGCAAGGCAAAAGGTGTCCTGACCGGGCATTATTCCCTTTTCCTTGTGGCAAAGAATCAGGTCATAACCTCCCTTGCCGAGCCCGACACCGTGTATATGGTTTACGGTCCGCTGAATCATGTATATTCCCTGCGTAAGGTCGACGCCGCTGTTTATGCAGGCTTTACCCTTGTGCTTTTCGACGGCATGGTGAGAATAAAGGCCTTTTTCAACACCATTGAAAAGTATGGCGTTACCGCCATGCACCTGCTGCCTTCCGCTGCCCGTATGCTGCTCACCCTGTCGAAAGACAGATTGGGCGACTATAAGGATCAGATCAAATATATCGACTCCGGTTCCCTTGCATATCCCGACAGCGACCGTGAAAAGATAATGTCTCTGCTTCCCAACACCAGGCTTTATTACGCTTACGGTGCTTCTGAAGTCTATTGTATCGGCAAATACTGCTTCAGCCAGTATCCCGGACGCACCAGCTGCGTCGGTTGGCCTATGCCCGATACAAGAGTATTCCTTGTGGACGATGACCGCAATGAGATCACCGGTGCTACCCGTGAAAACCCCGGTCTTATCGCCTACGAAAGCAAGTTCCATATGATAGGCTACTGGGATGAGCCTGAGCTTACTGCCAGCGTTCTGGACGGCGACACTATTTATACCAACGACCTTGGCTTTATCGACGAGGACGGACTCATCTACGTTATCGGCCGCCGAGGCGATGTTATCAATGTTGGCGGCATAAAGGTTTCCGCTCTGGAACTGGAAAACCTTGCTGTAAAATACAATGGCGTTGCTTACGCAGCATGTATCCCTGTGGAAGATAAACTCCACGGCCAGGTACCGAGACTGTTTATCGAAATGGAGAAGGGCGTGGAATACAACGCTGCTGATTTCAAGGCGTTTCTCGCAGCTTCCATGGAAAATTACAAGCTGCCTCGAGTTATCACCGTGCTTGAAAAAATGCCTATGACAGGCGTCAAGGTGGACAAACAGGCCTTGAAAAACTTATAAAAACCAAAACCGGGCGGCTGCAGCCGCCCGGTTTTGGTTTTGTGGCATTATCCTTTGATAGCTTCACGCCATAGACACTTCTTTTGTCAATCCATTTACATAGAACTCTCCGGTGTCGGTGCGAATCTTCCATACCGGAACCAGTCTTGCCGCACCCAAAGAGGGCGTGGCTTCTTCTATATAGCCCTGAGACACTTCTTCGACAGATGTGCACAGCCAGCCCAGTTCGTCCTGGCTGGCTAGGAAGCTGACCAGAGCCGTCACTGCTGATATGCATTTTTCGTTGCCCATATGCCCCTGATATGTGCTGTACCACACACCCGACACCCCCGTAAGGCAGTAATTATCGTAGCTCAAAACAGCCTGTGAACTGTACACCGGTGCGCCTTCAAGGCTCTGAACGGCAGATACTATATACTTTCCTGCAGACTCACGGGTCAGAACAACATCTCCGTGGAGGACAAAACCCATGCTTTCCAGCAACTCTCTACCCGCCTGGGACAAGTCGGCTCCGGCATTTTCCTTTTCTGTAAGCACTGCGCTGAATGCTCCGCTTTTATGAAACTCTGCCGTACCTTTCTGACCAACATAGCTGTTGCTTACCAACCCTTCGCCGTCATCAACCAGCATGGCAGACCCCAGCAGAAGTGACGCAGCATTTTGCTCTGCCGTACTGTCGCCATCCAGTTCCAGTTCATACAACTCAAGTTCATGGGACACCACTGACCAGTCCAGCTCTATGCCTCTCCGGCTGAATATCTGCTCCAGTTCCTGACCTGCCTTTTCGCTGCTGTTTTTTGTCTGCCTCATTTGAGGGATGACAAGTATCAGCAGAAACACATTGACCAGTACCAAGGCCAGCAAGAATACGTTTTTTATTTTTGATGCCTGCATGTCACCCCTCCTTTTCTATTCCGCTGTCCAACCGGCAGTAAGGGTATCTGCCCCATTGTCCGTATAAACAACTTCCAGCCGACCGTCCTTCATTGCCGCAGCCTGAACGGCAGGCAGCAAAGATTCGACCGAGTCGGTTTTTGCATAGCTTCTCAGCCATACGGTCATTCGTGTTATCTTTCCGCTTTCGACTACCACCTGCGCACCGCTGCCGCTGCCGGTTATCACTCTGATGCCGGACACATAATAGTCGAAATTGAGAGTATATGCTCCGTTTTCGTATTCTTCACCGGCGAAATACAGTCTGGCTTCACCGGGAGAAACCAGTTCCATCAATGCAGAACGGGCAAGCTCGACCCTATCTGCGGCGGAAATACTTCTTGTGCCGTTTCCCGGCGCATTAAAAGTAAGCAGTCCTCCGGTTTCCAGTCTGAGCATGGAGTTATTGGCTGTAAAAACCTCGTCACCGTTGTCTTCAATATAAGAGCTGTCGGAATACGGATTGAATCCGAGATACGACGCCACTGTTTCACGCAGCTGCGCAGTCATCGGCTGTGCCGTTATTGCAGGCGGAGCAGGCTGATTGTCGATAAGGCAAAACCCTTCGATATCATCAAAGGAACTTTCCGTCCGAGCCAATTCGAAAGCAAAGCTGACGTTGTTTGGGCGATAGATGTCCATATCGGCTGCGATGTCGTCCCTCAGTTCGATACGGCAGCTGTGCCAGCCGTCATCTGTGCGATAACAAAGCGTCTCACCGCTGTCGTCCAAAGATATAACAAACATTTCGGCAGCCGGATCCTCAGCCGCAGACGGCAATCCGGCTCCAAGCCATGCTGCCAGCGCAGACAGATGTATCCGGCCGGGAAATTCATAGAATATCCCCTGCAGTGACAGCTTTTCCATCACCGTTTCCGGCTGTACTGCTTCTGCCTGTCCCATAGTACCCAGCGCTTCGCCCAGATATTTGCCCAGACTGTCATACATCTGCTCGACGCTGTCACTGCTGTATATAGCGGCGTAGCGGCCGTAAGAATTCATAACCGCCATTTTTACAGGCTTTGATGCTTCTGACACAGTGTTAACGCCGGTAACCGCTGCCGATTCCTCGCCCTTGCTGTCGATAAACGGCAGTTTAAGGTTGTAATAGCTGTTAGCCACAATAGTCAGGTAAATGGCAGAACAGGTCAGTGCTATCAGCAAAAGAGTTTTGGTCAGTTCAATGATCTTACTTCTCATGCTCAGCCTCACCTTTTGATGGGCAGGGTCACCGTCATGGTGGTGCCTTCTCCCTGCTTGCTGCGAATATCGATAACACCGTTGTGAGCCTGAACAATTTCTTTTACGATAGACAGTCCAAGACCGGAACCTCCCGCCTCACGGGATCTGGCCTTGTCCACACGGTAGAATCTGTCGAACAGTCTTGGCTGATCCTCTTCGGGAATGCCCACACCGTTATCCGATACGGATATGCTGACCTTTTCACCCATCGTCCATGCGGATAATTCTATCCTGCCGCCGTCTGGAGTATATTTGATAGCGTTGGAAACGATATTCATAATAACCTGTTCCATACGCTCCTTATCCGCATGAATAACAGGCAAATCCTTTTCCATTTCAAGCAGCAGCTCGTGACCATGGTTCTGTGCGTCTATGATAACCGCATTATAAACATTCTGAACGGCTTCAGCGATGCCGAAATCGGAAAAATTCATTTCCATCTTGCCATAGTCGAACCGTGACAACGTAAGCAGGTCCTGAACGATTCTCGTCATACGGTCAGCTTCGCTGAGAATTACTCCAAAGAAGCTGGCTTTCATGTCAGGCGGCAAATCGTCGCCTGCGTCAATGATGGTTTCGGTGTAGCTTTTGATGTTGGTCAAAGGCGTTCTCAGCTCATGGCTGACGTTTGCAACAAATTCACGGCGCATTTCCTCAGACTTCCGCTGAGCGGTAACGTCGTGGATAACCGCCAGCACACCGCCCTGAGATTCATCGGCAGAAAAGGGTGCCAAAGATAATTCAAGGTCACTTTTCCCCACCTTCATCTGGGCAGATATCGGCTCGCTGCCGGACTGATCCAGAATCTCTTCAAGAGAGGTGATCGAACCGAATATATCGTCATAAGCAACGTTTTCGTCCATTTCCCTGCCCAACATTCTTGCACTGGCAGGATTTGACTGGATAACGTCTCCGTTTCTGCTGAAAGCCACCACGCCGTCCGTCATATGAAGGAACAGAGTAGACAGCTTGTCGCGCTCGGAGTTTATCTCGTCCATGGTGCTTTGAAGCACGCCTGCCATCTCGTTGAAATTCTCCGTAAGTACACTTATCTCGTCCCTGGAATGCACCTCGATACGCTCACCAAAATCACCTTCCGCAACCCGCATGGTGCCTTCCGTAAGCCTTTCGATGGGGTTTATCATGATTTCCGCCAACAGGAAGCTCAAAACCACGCAAATAACAAGACCAAGTGCAAGAGACTGGAAAATTATCATGATTATCTGGGAGTTCAGGTTATCAACAGTCTGCTTGTTGTCGCGAATGTAAACGATGTATTCATTATCTCCGCTGGAAATGGGTATGGCAACGTCCATATACGAGTTGATAATGCTCCTGTCCTGCCCCACCTGACCTGTCATGGCGGTCAGAATATTGTCGGTGATTTCCGGCCCGAATTCCGCTTCATCAGTTGAACCGCAAAGGTATGCACCATTTTCGTCGAGAATATATGCATTTCGGCTGCCAAGGTCTATGGCCAGGTCAGACTGTGCCATGACCAGTTCATACAGATTCTCGGGACCATCTGCAGCCGCATCTGTCAGCCGCAGCAGAAAGTCCTCGGAAAAGGACGTTCCCATCTGCTCGTAAAACTCACCGAGATAAAAGCTGCCTACACCGTTTATAAGAAACGATGCAACAACTATCATCAGTGCGATGATGAGCAGAACCATTATCATAACAAGCTTCATACGAAGTGAGCGCATGAGCATACGACCTTTCTTTCAGTTAACCCGGGTCAGGGAGCAATACCAAAAACCGTTAACTGTTAACTAATAATATACTATATCCACATACCTTCCGTGGGCGGTAAGTATCTCTTTCAACTCATTTACGATAGCACTTTTGACAGAAACACCCAGCTTATTATCGTCCTTATAGGCAGGGTTCAATGCTTTGCCAAGGTATATTTTCAGCTCGGTACAATCTTCAATAAGCTGCTTTGCAATGAATGCTGCTCCATTTTCCATATCCAATACGGAAAAGTCCTCTTTAAACGGTCCATTTTCAAAATAATCCCTGACTATCTCAAGAGTTTTCGCCATGGTTACAACGCCCTCGGTAACAAGATCCACGCCGTCCATAAAGGATATAGGCGGGATACCCATGCCATCATCGTCCATGTCCAGTGGAATCACTTCCTGACCTGTTATGCGTCCCACCATCTGAGCAGTTGTGCCGCCGCAGACTATCTTTATTCCGGGATCGGCCATGAACGCTTTTACCATTTCCCGGTCTTTTTCCTTGTCCTCAGCAGGTCCGAAAATTAGGCTGACAGGAGTGTCTTTCATGACCTTGATGACCATGGCCGTGGTATCGTCCGCAGGCTGGCCGAAGTAAAGGTCATTGATTTTTTCCGTAAGAGCGTATGCAAGCATTTGGGAAGTTGGATAATACGATGCATTTTCCTCCAGCCACTTCGCCAGAGACTCCCATGTCCAGTCAAAGCTGAACACATTATCGGCAGCCGCATTTACCGCACCATCGGAAGTTACAACTATCAAGTCACCGGGTATAAGCTGTTCCGATGCCTCCCTTATGATTTTGTCACTCATAATGAGGCGTTTATAATCCAGCTGAGATGCCTGTCCTCCCCGGACAAACCATGTGATGGGGTTGTCATACTCAACAAACACAGCCTTTCCGTCAGGCTCTATCTTTACCACGGAAAAGGTGCAGTAGGATATGCCTCGCTCGCTGCATATGGGCAACGTCTTTACCACAGTATCAACCGCAGTTTCGACATCAGCACCACCGGCCAGCATGGTGGACAGTATAGTGCCCGTCATAGTTGACATAATATTGGCTTTAACACCGCTGCCCATACCGTCTGCCAGCACACCCATAAAAGTGCCTTCATCACGGCGCAGCATAACACGGTCGCCGCACAGTTCTTCGTCATAATGATGCAGGCTTCTCCAGCCCACGTCCAGAACCACTTTCATTATTCTTCGCCCTCCCGCTCAAGCTGAGCTTTGAGCATGTCCAGAGTCAGCTTGGTTTCGGCAGTGGTTTCGCCAAGGAGGCTGGCGATCTGCTGAGCAACGGTCATCTGCTTGTCAATGACCTTCTGTGCCATGGCCATGTTTCTTTCTGCCTGTTTGCGGCGTTTTGCCAGCTTCTTCTGCTCGGCAGTAACGTCAATAAACAGACCCAGAGCCACGTCCTGGTCTTTCATGTATGCCATGTTTTCTGTCAGGGTAAGGCCGTATTCCGGCAGTTCCAGCTTTTTGTTCTGAATGCTCAGTTTGACATTCAGCACATACAGGAAGTCAGCGGGATCCATTATCTCAAAAATGTACTTTTTCAGTGCCTGTTCCCGGGTCATGCCAAAGGCACGGCACGCTGCCTGGTTGAATTCTATGATACGCTGCTGCTGGTCAACAATGATGGCGATAAGCGGCATGGCATCAACAGCAAAGTTGGCTACCCGCTCTGCCTTACGGCGAAGCAGGGTCATGCAGATATCCTGCTCAGTCTCGCCACGAAGGACCGCAATTGCCTTTTCCCGGCAGGTACCATAACCGCAGGCACCGCAGTTGATTGCCGCCGTCGGGTCATCCAGCCCCATTTCCTGCATGGTTTTTGCTATTTCTTCATCATCGGGCATATCGTTTGCCACAGGCATGGTTATGACCGGTCGCTTGAAATACACATCTTTTTCGTTGATCTCCGGCTGGAAATTGTGTTTTTCAACATATGCCTGAATACGCAGGCAGGTTTCCATTTTTCCGCAGGCTCTTTTCAGCTTTGACGAACCGCCTACGCAGCCGCCAAAACAGGCATTCATCTCGATAAAGCAGCCGGAAAGACGGCCTTTTTTGATCTCCTCGCAAACTTCGATACAGTTTTCAATACCGTCAACATACACAGGGTGGTATCCGTTGGTTCTGCCGCTTTCACGCAGACAGCGGGACATTCCTCCGGGAATGGGATACACGTTCAGCTTTCCTCCGGCATTGCCTGTCAAAGATGCTTCGCCGCAGCGTTCAAGGTCGACGCCGGCAGACTCAAACCAGTCAGCCAACTCCGAAAAGCTGATAACACCGTCTACCTCGGTGCTGTTGCGGACATCGCTGGCTTCATCGTAGCCGGCAAGGCATGCTCCGCAGTATATAACCGCGCTGTTGCTGTTGCGTTTTTTGATAAGTCTTGCCCCGGATATCATAGGGGTGGATACCGGTGCCAGCTGGTCAGCCAGTTCCGGATAATACTTCTCGATAAGCTGGTTTACGGAAGGGCAGGCGGAAAGGATTATATTCTTCATTTTTCCCGTTTCTGCCAGATTTAAATACTCATAAAACGCAGCTGCCGCACCTTCGGCAGATGATGCCGCACCCGCAAACCCCAGCAGTTTTGCACCTGCACAGACTGTTTCCATGGATTTGACATCAAACACGCCCAAAATGGCAGGGTTCATCAGCAGGAATACCTGGCGTCCCTGTTCAATAAGGTCTATGGCTTTTGCAACGTCAACAGAAGTCCGAATGGCATCGTGGCCACAGACATGGTAACAGATACCGCAGCGGATACACCGCTCGGAATCTATGGTTACTTTATTCTTCCGTACCCGTATGGCGCCAACAGGGCAGCTTCTTACGCATTTATAGCAGGCACGGCAGTTATGGCTCAGAATTGAATAAAGGCTCATTGGCTCGCCTCCGTAGTTTTGTATTCAGAAAAGCAGTAGTTCACATCAACGTCGCCGTCAATTCCGGCTACCTGACCGTTGCTGGTATACTGCCACATCTGGAAATCATAGGGGAAAACAGGAGTGTCCGTATAGTCTGCCAGCCAGAAATCAAACACCATAAGCCTTTCCAGATCAAAATGCTCTATGGACGCATTCTGACCGAAATATATCATCGGCGTATATCCGGCGTAGGCAATAGTTTCGCAGAACGCCATGGCGCAGTCAGTGACCTCTTTGGCTGTCATGGAATAGGTTCTTGCAGTGGAATTTTCGATAAACTCCCAGTCGAACACAACGGGATATGTTATATCCCACACCTTGATAAGTTCCAAAACAAATTTGGCTTCTTCCACGGCTTCTTCAACGCTTGTTGCCTGAGAAAAGAAGTATACACCCACGTCCACTCCCGCTTTATGAGCTTCACGCATATTGGTTTTGAAATATTCATCGGCATAGATCTGACCCTCGGTGTATCCACGATAGCCTGCCCGTATCATCGCAAAGTCCACACCTGCTGATGAAACGGTTTTCCAATCTATCTCCTGCTGATGCTCCGAAACGTCAATGCCCCAAAACAGCGGCGTTTTTTCCACCACTTCCGTACCTGCCACGGGAACATACTCCTTTTCGGGTGCTCCGGGTTTTTCGACCCGGGTTATGTACAAGGTCGTTACGTTGTCTTCAACCGATTCTGTTGCAGCAGGTTCTTCCTGCACAACATCTTCACCGTCTTTTCCGGGCAGCAGTGCCGCAGCAATAAGCAGAACAACCAGCACTGCCGCTGCGGCTGCAACAGCAATGGTAAACCTCCTGTCCTGCTCAGCCAGAGTACGAATACGGCTGAGTATAAGCTGCAGTTTGGATTTTATACCATCGCTTTCAGCCATTTCAGGCTCAGGTTCGCAAGTTTCGTCAGCAACAGGTTCTTCGCCGGAAACAGTTTCTTCTTCAGCTTCTTCATCATCGGAAGCAGGTTCATCTTCTGTTTTTTCCTCGCCGGGAACAGTTTCTTCTTCCGCAGGCTCTTTCTCCACAGAAACATCTTCCTCTGCTGCTTCGGTTTCGATCTCCTGCCCCTGTTCGTTCTCTGTTTCGGATCCCGGCTCCGGTTCCGGCGGAAAAGCCGCCTCTTCCAGAGCTTTCAGTGCCTGTTCAACCCCGTTCTTTTCGGGTTCAAATATATCCATGAGATCATTCTCCATAAGTGTACCTCATAACTGCAATGCGTTTTGTCGATTTCCGATGGCAATATGCGAAAATACGACATTTTATCCATTATACCAACAATACATAAAAAGTGCAATTTAATAATAAAGTGCAAATCAGTATTGTTTACTCTTTTTGTTTCGTATGATAAAATAATAAAAACATTATGACATCAAGGAGGATGTCCCACATGAAAATAGTTGTTCTCGACGGTTATGCCGCCAACCCCGGTGATCTGAGCTGGGACGCCATCTCCGCTCTGGGCGAATTTGAATACCACGACAGAATCAACCATGCCGATGCCGCAAAAACCATCGGTGACGCCGAAATCGTACTGACCAATAAGGTACCCATAACCGCAGAGATAATGGACTGCTGCAAAAACCTGAAGTACATCGGTGTGCTGGCAACCGGCTATAACATCATCGACACCGCTGCTGCAAAAGCAAAAGGCATCACCGTCTGCAACATTCCCGCTTACAGCACCACATCAGTGACCCAGTTCGTATTTGCCCTTATGCTGGAATACTGCTGTCACGTTGCTCACCATTCCGACACCGTCCACGCAGGCAAATGGTCTGCCCATCCCGATTTCACATACTGGGATTATCCTCTGGTGGAGCTTTGGGGCAAAACTCTGGCAGTTGTTGGCTTCGGCTCCATCGGCCGCAGTGTATCCACAGTTGCTCAGGCTCTGGGCATGAAAGTGCTTGCAGTTGCTCACCACCCCGAAAAAGTCGGCGATACAGGCGGAGCTGAGCTTGTTACCATGGACGAAGCCTTTGCCCGGGCAGATTTTATCACTCTCCACACTCCTCTGACCGCCGAGACCACCAACCTCATCAACAGCGATTCCATAGCTAAAATGAAAGACGGCGTTGTCATTATCAACACCGCCCGTGGTCCGCTTGTAAACGATGCCGATATGCGTGCCGCACTGGACAGCGGCAAGGTTGCCTGCTTTGCAACGGACGTGCTTTCTCAGGAACCTCCCCGTGACGGCAACCCACTTATTGGTGCAAAGAACTGCATAATCACTCCCCACATTGCCTGGGCACCGCTTGAAGCACGGCAGCGCCTGTTCAATATCTGCGCCGAAAACATCAAGTCATGGATGGACGGCAAACCTCAGAACGTGGTGGGCTGATGAACCGCTTTAGACGAACTGTATTTTTGTTGCTGACACTGTGTTGGATGGCAGTTATCTTCTATTTCTCCGCTCAGGAGGCTCAAGCCTCCAGTGACCTGTCCGGAGGGTTCATAGCAAAGCTGCTGAGCCTCTTTGTTGAGGACTTCGACACCATGGATGAAGCAAGCCGTCTCGCTATGATAGACAGCCTGCAAACAATAGTCAGAAAGTGCGCTCACATGGCTGTTTATGGCGTTTTGGGCGTACTGCTCACGTTATTTATGTCAACCTTTCCTTTTTCGGCGTCAAAGAGTTTTATTATCACCCTTGCCATTTGCGTTATATACGCCACAAGTGACGAAATACACCAGTATTTTGTTCCGGGAAGAAGCTGCGAGTTTCGTGATGTGTGCATTGATTCCTTTGGATCATTCGTTGGAATGACGCTGTGTCGCTTTTTATTTTATGTAAACTTCAGGAGGATTCGCCATGGCTAACACCGTTTTGATAACAGGCGGCAGCAGAGGCATTGGAGCCGCCGTTGTACGGCTCTTTGCAAGTAAGGGCTGGAACACTGTTTTCATGTATAAAAGCTCCCACAAAAACGCTTATACACTGGCCGGCGAAACCGATGCTTTCCCCCTTTGCGGCGACGTGACCTGCGAAAAGGATATCGAAGAAGCCTTTGCCTGTGCGGAGGAACATTTCGGCGGTGTAGACGTGTTGGTAAACAATGCGGGCATATCTCTGCCGGGCATGATACAGGACTTGACAGCAGCCGATTTTGACGAAGTTTTCAGCGTGAATGTCAAATCCCAGTTTCTTTGCATCAAAAGAGCACTGCCCCATATGCTCAGGCAAAAAAGCGGCTCCATCGTCAATGTTTCCTCCATGTGGGGCGAAGTCGGCGGCTCCTGTGAATCCCTCTATTCCGCATCAAAGGCTGCCGTCATCGGCATGACCAAAGCCATGGCAAAGGAACTTGGCCCCTCGGGTATTCGGGTAAACTGCGTGGCTCCCGGCGTGATAGACACCGATATGAACGGTCACCTGTCCCAAGCCGATTTGGACGCATTGGCAGAGGAAACTCCCCTTGGCCGCATCGGTTCTCCTGAGGAAATTGCAAAAGCCATATACTTTCTGGCATCCGACGATTCCGCTTTCATCACCGGACAGGTGCTTGGCATCAGCGGTGGAATGGTGATTTGATTAATTAATAATTAACAGTTAATAATTATTAGGCGTAATACGTCACGTTGTGCGCAATATTGCCTTCCCCTTGAGGGGAAGGTGGCTGAGTAAAACGAAGCCGGATGAGGTGTTTTTTTCACCTCATCAGTCAGCTTCGGTGACAGCTTCTCCTCAAGGAGAAGCCTTTTGGATAGTGTTATACGTCACGTTGTGCAAAAAGCCTCCCTTGTGTAAAGGGGAGGTGTCAGCGAAGCTGACGGAGGGATTGTAACCGCACACACCCGTCCCATCTTTTTCTGTGATCCCAACGAAAGGAATTCCCATGATAATCTGGTTAAACGGTGCTTTTGGTGCCGGCAAAACTCAAACCGCCTTTGAACTGCATAGACGCATACCGGGCAGTTTTGTCTACGACCCGGAAGAAGCCGGTTTTTTCATCCGCAGCAACATCCCGGACACCTTGAAAACTCCGGATTTTCAGGATTATCCTTTGTGGCGGGAAATAAATTTCCGCATGCTGCTGGATATGGACAGTCGTTTTGATGGCAACATCATCTGCCCCATGACCATAACTAACAAATCCTATTTTGATGAGATAATTGGTCAACTTCGCCAATGTAGATGCGATGTACGGCATTTTATTCTTTGGGCAAATGCTGCCACTCTTGAAAAACGGCTGGCTTCCCGTCTGGAGGGTAAAAACTCTTGGGCATATCAACAGATCCCCCGGTGCCTTGCAGCATTTGAGAGCAGTATTACTGAGGGTATCATAGATACCCGTGAGCTTACAGTATCGCAGACGGCAGAAAAGATAGCTTCACTTTGCAGCATCGAGCTATTGCCCGACGAACGCAGTACAGCGCGAAAGAAGCTGGACAGTATTGCTACGCAGATAAAGCATGTTCGGTAAGGTTTATAATATTTTCATTCACGGCAAGCTTGCAATGATTAATTAACTCTCCACATCTCCGTAGGGTCACGGCACGCCGTGACCCTACGAGCATTGACGTTACGTTGTGCGTTGTAAGAACCGGCGTCTTAGGCGGTCCATGCTCCCCTGTCATTCTGAGGTACAAAATGACAGCATTTCTGACCTCTGATCCCTGCCCCCTGATCCCTGATAACATAAAAGGCTGTGATTGCATATCACAGCCTTTTATGTTATAATAAAGTGTTGAAAAATACCTTTCGGAGGAATTACCCTTGATTCGCACAACAACAGAGCAAATCAATCGGCAATACGAGTTTGCCGCTAAGATAAAAAAACTTTATTCCCACCACACTTCCGCTCCCCTTGCTATGGTAGATACCTATGGTTGTCAGCAGAACGAGGCTGACTCCCAGCGCATCCGCGGCTGGCTGACGGAAATGGGTTTTGAACAGACCGATGACGAGGCTCTGGCAGACGTCATCGTTATCAACACCTGCGCCGTAAGAGAAAACGCTGAAAACCGCGTTTTCGGCAACGTAGGCGCATTGGTTCACACCAAGCGCCGCAAGGGCGGCGAGCAGACTATTTGCATCACCGGCTGCATGGTTCAACAGTCTCACATTGCCGAACGCATCAAAAAGAGCTTCCGCCATGTGGACCTGGTGTTCGGCACCCACGCCCAGTGGCGGTTCCCCGAATTGCTTTACAATGTATTGTCTGAGAAAAAGCGTGTTATCGACATTGAGGACTGCGACGGCTACATAGCCGAAGGTCAGCCTGTGCTGCGTGAAAAGGGTGTTAAAGGCTGGCTGAGCATCATGTACGGCTGCAACAATTTCTGCACTTACTGCATAGTGCCTTACGTCCGTGGCCGTGAGCGCAGCAGACTTCCCGAAGATGTTATTGCCGAAGCGAAGGAGCTTATTGCCGCAGGTGTTAAGGACATTACCCTGCTTGGTCAGAACGTAAACTCTTATGGCAAAGACCTGGGGTTGGACATGGATTTTGCCGACCTTGTGGCCATGATAAATGACCTCGAGGGCGATTTTGTGCTGCGGTTTATGACTTCTCACCCCAAGGACGCATCGAAAAAGCTTTTCGACACCATGGCTCGCTGTGATAAAGTTGCCAAGGTGTTCCACCTGCCTTTCCAGTCCGGAAACGACCGTGTTTTAAAAGCTATGAACCGCCGTTACACTTCCGCCGGCTACCTTGAACTGGTAGATTACGCCCGCTCCGTGATGCCCGATATCGTCCTCACGTCCGACGTTATTGTCGGTTTCCCCGGCGAGACCGATGAGGAATTTGAGGATACACTGAAGCTGGTGGAGCGTGTGGGCTTTGATGCACTTTTCACCTTTATTTACTCTGCCAGAGTGGGTACTCCCGCCGCAAAAATGGAGCAGGGCACCACAAAGGAAGAAATCCAAAAACGATTTGATCGCCTTGTTCAGCTGCAGAACGACATTTCTGCAAAGCGTCACGAATCCTATGTGGGCAAGACTTACCGTGTCCTTGCAGACGGTCACAGTGACGATATTCGTTTCCCTCTCACCGGACGTACCGACGGCAACCGCCTTGTGCGTTTCGTTGGGGACGACAGCGTGATAGGCAATTTTGTAAATGTGAAAATTACCGGCCACAACACATGGTCGCTGACAGGTGAGATTGTTTAGCGGTATCATTTGTTACAGTTCTCCCTTTGCAACAACTAATTCCAACTTCCGGAGGTCAATATGGCTGAGCTTACTCCCATGATGAAGCAATATCTGGAGATCAAAGAACAGAATAAAGACTGCATACTTTTTTTCCGTCTTGGCGACTTTTACGAGATGTTCAACGAGGACGCCCGTGTTGCCTCCAGGGAACTGGATCTGGTGCTGACTACCAGAGACAAAAAGGCCGACAAGGAAGACCAGACTCCCATGTGCGGTATTCCCTACCATTCCAGCGAGGCTTACATCGGTCGCCTTATTGCCAAGGGTTACAAGGTCGCCATATGCGAGCAGACCGAAGACCCTGCCAAGGCCAAGGGTCTTGTTAAGCGTGAGATAGTCCGCACCATCACCCCCGGCACCGTTATCGACAGCTCCATGCTGGACGAAAGCCGCAACAACTATATCTGCTCTGTGGTAAAAGACCATTCCGGCTGCGCTGTTTGCTTTATAGACATGTCCACCGGCGAGGCCTTTGCCACCGCCAGCCAGACCGAGGAATACATCATCAATGAACTGGGAAGATTTTCCCCCACGGAAGCCGCTCTTTCGGAAGAAGCTGCCCTTAGTGAGGATATTGCTGCCGTTTTGAAACATCGGCTCAACTGCCGTATCGAGAAACTGGAATCCGCTTCTGCCGATCTGTGCGACCGTCTGATAACTCAGCATTTCGGCGATGTTTCTCTTGCCGAAAACTGTCTGCGTTCCGCTGTGGGCGGATTGCTGGCGTTTTTGCACGAAAGCCAGAAAAATGACCTTACCCATATCAACCGCATTGAACACTACGTCAACGGCAGATTCATGGAACTGGACATCACAGCCCGTCAGAATCTGGAGCTGACCGAAACCTACCGCGGCAAAGACAAAAAAGGTTCTCTTCTGTGGGTGCTGGACAGCACAAAAACTCCCATGGGCAGCAGAATGATACGCTCATGGCTCGAAAAGCCGCTGCTTAGTGTTACTGAAATAAGAAAACGCAGCACTGCTGTTCGTGAGCTTGTGGACAACACAGTATCCCGCAGCGAACTGCGCATACAACTTCGAAACGTGACCGACATCGAGCGTCTTATAGGACGCATAGTATACGGCAGCGCCAACGGCCGTGACCTTGTTTCTCTGGCAGCAGCCGCTACCGCCCTGCCCGATGTTCTGGATCTGGCAGGCAAGCTCACAAGCCGCCGAATCACTGAACTCTGCGCCGTGGCAGACCCTTTGGAAGACATACGGCAGCTGATAGATCGGGCCATTGTTGATACTCCTCCTTTTACCATTCGTGAAGGCGGAATCATCCGTGAAGGTTATGACCCGGAGGTAGACAGACTCCGTGAGCTGATAAACGGCGGTGCCAACACTATACTCGAAATTGAAGCCAAAGAGCGTGAACGCACCGGAATTCCCAAGTTGAAAACCGGCTACAACCGTGTGTTTGGTTATTACATTGAGATCCCCAGAAGCTACACCGGTCAGGTTCCCGATGACTATATCCGCAAACAGACTCTTGCCAACAACGAGCGATACATAACTCCCGAGTTGAAAGAGCTGGAGTCGGATATTCTCACCGCAGGGGAGCGCATAACCGCTATTGAATATGAACTGTTCACCGAACTGCGTCAAACCATAGCCTCCCACATGGCAAGGATACAGGCTACCTCCGCCGCAGTTGCGGAACTGGACGTGCTGTGTTCTTTGGCAGAAGTTGCGGTCAAGAACAATTACTGCCAGCCGGAAGTGGACGCTTCGTCTGCCATCGAGATCCGTGACGGACGTCACCCCGTGGTGGAAAAGATGCTGACCGACAGTCTGTTTGTCCCCAACGACACCATTATCGACGGAGTTAACGACACCACAGAGATCATCACCGGCCCCAATATGGCAGGTAAATCAACCTATATGCGGCAGGTAGCTCTCATCGTGCTCATGGCTCAGATAGGCAGCTTTGTTCCTGCCAAATACGCCCGCATCGGTATAGTAGACAGGATATTTACCCGCATCGGAGCTTCCGACGACCTGTCCTCCGGCAAGTCCACTTTCATGGTGGAAATGACAGAGGTTGCCGACATTCTTCGCTGCGCAACCTCCAAATCACTGCTGATACTGGACGAGATAGGCCGCGGCACTTCCACCTTCGACGGCATGGCAATAGCCCGTGCGGTGCTTGAACACGCCGCCGCAAAGCTGAAAGTAAAAACCCTGTTTGCCACCCATTACCATGAACTTACCTGCCTTGAATCAGAACTGGCAGGCGTGAAAAACTATAACATTGCCGTTAAAAAACGTGGAGACGATATTATCTTCCTGCGCAAAATAGTTCGTGGCGGCACAGACGACAGCTACGGCATTGAAGTTGCCAAGCTGGCAGGTGTGCCCGACAGAGTTATCAGGCGTGCCAAACAAATACTTGCTGACCTTGAACAAAACGGCAGCTCTGCTCCCGCAGTCTTTGCTGCACCGGAGCCCCGGGATCAGATGAGTTTTATGGACGTTTCCGGAAGTGAAATAGTATCCCGGCTCAAATCCACCGATCTCAACGTGCTTACCCCCATCGAGGCCATGAACCTTTTGTTTGAACTGAAAAAAATCGCAGACCAGTAACAGGAATAAACCATGAACAGACAACTTTCCGTAAAAATGTCCCGCGGTGAAAATATCACCGGGTTCATATTTCTCCCCTTTTACCTCTTTTTCAACGGCTTGATCATTCAGTTTGCGCTCCGGCTGCTGGGGCTGACAGCCGATGAACTGACCACCAACCTTGTCTATTTTTATGTAAACTTCATTTTCACCGTTATAGCCTTCCGTAAGTTCCTTTCAGAATCCTTATACCGTTTTGTCCGCCGTATTGGGCGGTCTATTCTCGGTATCTGTTGGGGCTTCGTGGTGTATATCGGCTTGAATGTGATAGTAAATGTAATAATTATGTCAACCGTAGGCGTTGTGGAAAATCCCAACAATGAATATGTCAACGACCTTTTCAGCCAATCCGGCAAGATAATTACGATCGGTGCCGTGCTGCTGGGACCGTTGGCGGAGGAAGCTCTTTTCCGTGGAGTGATTTTTGGATTCTTCCGGAAGAAAAACAGAGTGCTTGCCTACGTCATGAGCTTTATTTGCTTTTCCATTATCCACGTTTGGGCCTATGCCCTTGTTTCTCCGGATTGGACCATACTGGTAAACCTTATCCAGTATCTGCCCCCCACCATAGCACTGTGCTACTCCTACGAAAAGGGCGACAATATCTTCTGCCCCGTTGCGCTGCACATGATAATCAATGCTTCCGCCGTAAGCGCCATGAGCGCAGGACTCGTTTAAAAAGGATAGATAAATATGCCGAATATCATCCAGCTTGATCCCCACATTGCCGACCTTATTGCTGCCGGAGAAGTGGTGGAGCGTCCCGGCTCCGTAGTGAAGGAGCTGGTAGAAAACTCAATAGATGCAGGGGCTACTGCCATTACTGTTGAAATACAAAACGGAGGTCTCAGCTATATCCGCATAACCGATAACGGCTGCGGTATTCCCAAGGATCAGGCAGCCACCGCCTTCCTTCGCCACGCAACCTCAAAGCTCCGCACTGCCGATGACCTGTCGTCCATAGGAACTCTGGGTTTCCGCGGTGAAGCTTTGGCGGCCATATCGGCAGTTTCCAAAATAGACCTTCTCACCAGAGCTGCGGGGGAAACCGAAGGTATTTCCCTGTATCTTGAAGCCGGTGAAGTCCTCGAAAGCGTTCCTGCCGGCTGCCCCGAAGGCACCACCATAATCGTCCGTGAGTTGTTTTACAACACCCCCGCAAGGTTGAAGTTCATGAAAAAGGATTCAGCCGAAGCAGGTTTTATCTCCACCGTTGTCACTAAGCTGGCTTTGTCCAGGCCCGATGTGTCCTTTAAGCTGATCAAAGACGGCAAAGAGGATCTTCACACTCCCGGTGACGGCAAGCTGGACAGCGCAGTATACAGCGTCATGGGGCGTGACTTTGCCATGAGTTCACTCAAATGCCACGGCGTATGGAACGACATAACCGTTACCGGTATAGTTTCAGGCCCCACAGCCTCCAGAGGCAACCGTGGCTGGCAGTATTTCTTCGTCAACGGAAGAAGCATAAAGTCCACCACCCTCCAGGCTGCACTGGAACAGGCATACAAAAACCGTATTATGACCGGCAGATTCCCTGCCTGCGTACTTCACATCGAATTGTCTTTGTCTGCTGTAGACGTAAACGTCCACCCTGCAAAAACGGAAGTCAAATTCATGCGTGACAAGGATATTTTCGACGCCGTTTACTATGCTGTCATGGCAGCTTTGGGCGCCGAAACAGGCCGTCCCGAGGTTAAGTTCCAGTCAAAACCTCAGGCAGACAGCTTTTTCAAAACCATGTCTGCCGAGCAGTATAAAGAAAAATTCTCCGGTAAAACATCAACTGCCGCTCAGTCCTCTGCTGTGCCTCAGACCGGACCTGTCAAAAAAGAAACACCTATCCCCATTATCACCGAGCGTGCTGTTCCGACGGTAACAATAAGCGACAGCGCACGTTCTCCTTTCGGTGAGATACGCATACCCAAACCCACTGAACCCCAAAAACCTGCAGCACCTGAAGTTGCCCCTGTAGTAAACAGACAGATTTCTCCCGTCATTCAGCCTGAAAATCCTGTGGTCATCAAAGCTCCGGTTCCTGCAGATCCCGTACCCGAACCCCAACAAATCTCCTTTGATCCCGAATCCGATGTTCCTTATTTCCGCGTCATTGGTGAAGCTCACAAGACCTATATCATCGTTGAACAGACCGAAGGAATTTTGCTGATAGACAAACATGCCGCTCACGAGCGCATACTTTTCAACAAATACAAAAAAGACGCTTCTGCCATCATCAGCCAGAACCTTCTTATGCCGGTCATTTTCAGTCCAAGAGGCGAAGATGCTGACGCTCTTCTGTCCAATATCGAGCTGCTGGAATCTTTCGGCTACGACATCTCTGATTTTGGCGGCGGCAGTATCGTTGTTCGAAGTGTACCCGCTGACATAGATGGCAGCGACTGCGAAGCTGCCCTATGCGAAATGGCCGAAGCCCTTATTGAGGGTCGCCGTCTCGATCCTGCGGAGCTTCGTGATGAGCTTCTGCACACTCTTGCCTGCCGCAGCGCCATAAAGGCAGGAGATGTAAGCGGTCAGGCCGAACTGGAAGCCATCACCCGCCGTGTACTTACCGATCCCGATGTGCGCTATTGTCCCCACGGCCGCCCCGTAGCTGTGGAAATGAGCAAGACATCTATCGAAAAACAGTTCAAAAGGATATGACCCATGAATAAACTCCTTTGCATCCTCGGTCCCACCGCCTCAGGCAAAACCTCTCTTGGTGTAGCTTTGGCAAAGCTGTTCAACGGAGAGGTTATCTCCGCAGATTCAATGCAAATATACCGAGGTATGGACGTAGGCACCGCAAAACCCACTGCCGAGGAAATGGACGGCGTTGTCCACCATATGCTGGATATCTGCGACATTTCCGAAAGCTATTCCGTTGCCCGATATGTCCGGGAAGCCGATGCTTGTGCGGTTGACATAATTTCAAGAGGCAAGCTTCCGATAGTTGTGGGCGGTACAGGGCTGTATGTGGATGCACTGATAAACGGCCGTGAGTTTTCCGCATATAACGAAGACTCCGAATTTCGGCAACAGCTGGAAATCCAAGCCGAAAAAGATGGTATAGACTCTGTCCGTGAGATTCTTAAAAAGCACGATCCTGCCAGCTATGAACGGCTGCATCCCAATGATAAAAAGCGCATAATCAGAGCTGCGGAAGTGTGGCTGTCCACAGGGAAAACCATTACGCAGCACGATCGTGAGACCGGTGCACTTCCTCCGAAATACGATGCAATAAAAATCGGTCTGAACTTCGAAAACCGCTCTGAGCTTTATGCCAGAATAGACAAGCGAGTTGACATAATGTTGGATAACGGCCTCGTTGATGAGGTTCGCCGACTGTTGGACAGCGGTCATACCGGCACCGCCCTGCAAGCCATTGGATACAAAGAGTTCTCCGAATATCTGGGCGGCAAAATGTCGCTGGAAGAGGCTTGCGAAGCAGTTAAACAGGGTTCCAGACGGTATGCCAAGCGGCAGCTCACATGGCTCAGACGTGATGACAGTATCCACTGGATAACCATGAACGAACCCGTAGACTTTGACTCTGTTGTACAGGATGCCTGCAGCTATATCCGCAGAAATCTGTAATAAAATTCCAAAGCACTTCTTATAACTCGACGGCGCTTCCTTTCTTTCGACCCATACGCAGTGATAGAATTTGCGTATCACATACAGAAAGGATGACTAATATGTCTAAAAGCGCAAATTTACAGGATCATTTTCTCAACGAGATAAGGAAAGATCACACTCCGGTGACGGTGTTTCTCGTCAACGGCTTTCAACTCAGAGGTATCGTAACCGGTTTCGACAGCTTTATGGTTGCAGTCGATTCCGAAGGCAAACAGCAGATGGTGTACAAGCACGCTATCTCAACCATTGTCCCGGCAAGGACCATAGACCTTTGTAACCGGGACTGATCAGTAAAAGAAGGCGGATTTATGAAGCAGACTAAAGTTATGAACTTAATATCGGTTTTGCTTTTTGCGGCAGTTGTGGTGTACATAGTCATAAATGTTTTCACCGCCATGATGAATCCGTTTAAAACCGCCTACGCAGTCAAGTACGAAACATTCGATTCGGCAACGGTTTCCGGCTACACTGTGAGAAACGAAACCGTTATATACTCCAACTCGGACATCATCAGCCGTACACGAGCGGAAGGCGAAAAGGTCGGCGTTGGTCAAACCATCGCCGTTGCCTACCGTGATGAAAATGCCGAAGCCCGTCAAAGTGAGATAAACTCCCTGCAAAAGCGCAAGGCTCAGCTGGAAAACGCCGCCTCGGGCAATCTGAGCATATCCGACTCCAACGCTTTGGATCTGGAAATAATTGAGTCCATTAAAGACCTCAATGCCGATGTGGCATCTTCCGCTTTCACAGGCATTTCAAACAGCACCAACGAACTCAGATCACTGGTCTTTTCACGTCACTATGTTTACGGCAACTCTGACGAGGTTGATGCTCAGCTGGAACAGATAGCAGCTCAAATTGAAGCTCTTCAGGCACTTTCTTCAAACGATTCCAATGAAATAACAGCATCTGCCGCAGGTATCTTTTCTGCCCACGTTGACGGGTATGAATCGGTACTGACACCCGATATGCTCAGCTCAGTTACCGTTTCGGACTTTGATGCTCTGTCAACTGCCGCCGAGGACACAAACAGCGGTGTTGGCAAACTCATCACCTCCAGCCGCTGGTATCTG
The DNA here is from genome assembly GCA_015068245.1 of Oscillospiraceae bacterium. GTDB lineage: Bacteria > Bacillota > Clostridia > Oscillospirales > Oscillospiraceae > SIG469. Next base: position 10,518 of record SVKU01000003.1, on the reverse strand, counting down.
CTCATCACAATGGACGAAGAAGACGCCCTTTTGCTGGGCGATTATGCCATCGTCCGCTTCTCTGAGAGCCTTCAGGTGGAAATGAACGTTGAACGTATAGGTCTTTCAGAAAAAGGCCGCTGTATAGTTGTTCTTTCCAGCGACCGTCAACTATCCGATACTACTGTTTACAGATCTGTATCGGTTGACATAATTTTTGATATTTATTCCGGACTCCGCATACCAAAAACTGCGCTTCGCATGGACGATGACGGCAACACCTGCGTTTACGTTGTCGAAGCCCGTAATGCTGCGCTGAAATATGTTAACATAATATCCGAATCCGGCGACTACTATGTGGTGGAGGAGGACACCTCCTCCACCGACAACCTCTGGGCTGGTGACGAAGTAATAACAGCCGGTCGAAATCTATACGACGGAAAGGTAATAGACTGATTTGTACGAGTATATAGAAAGAAATGTTTCCGAAATACGCCGCCGAATCAACGAAGCCGCTGAAAAGGCCGGCAGAAACAAAGACGAAATAATGCTGCTGGCAGCGTCGAAGACTATGCCGTCCGAGGCTGTCAGAGCTGCTATCGCTGCAGGAGTTGATGCCTGCGGTGAAAACCGTGTGCAGGAAATGGTCTCCAAACTGGCAGACTCCGCTTACGATGGTGCTCCCCTGCACTTTATCGGGCATTTGCAGACAAACAAGGTCAAGCAGGTGGTGGGTAAGGCGGATCTTATCCACTCGGTCGACAGCGTCCGACTTATGGAACAAATCGACCGCCAGGCGGCTTCCCTGGGGATAGTTCAGCCCGTTCTTCTTGAAGTAAACATTGGCGGAGAATTATCGAAATCAGGCATCAGTCCCAATGAGCTTTACCATCTTCTGGAAACTGCAGGAAGCTTTCCCTCATTGACGGTAAAAGGTCTTATGACCATACCCCCGGAAACGGAGAATCCTGCAGAAAGTTTGAGATATTTTGCCGAAATGTACAACCTTTATGTTGACATAACAGCGAAAAAATACGATAATGTATCTATGGACTTTCTGTCCATGGGTATGAGCGCAGACTTTGAATATGCCATAGCCGCAGGCGCAAATATCGTTAGAGTCGGGTCGAACATCTTCGGTCCCAGAAACTACTCAGCAAATAAGTAAAACCGCGCAGCTGCGCATCAAATAAACACGGAGGTAACCGAATTATGGGTTTCATGGATCAGCTTAAAAAAATCGCCCGGCCTTATGCCGAGGATGATGAGGAAGAATTTGACGAATTCGCTCCCTCTGTAAATACTGAACCCCAGTTTACAAAGACCGAACATGCCCCCAAATACAGCCAGACGATCATCCCCGCCGCTGAAAGCTCCAACAAGGTTGTGACCATTCCGGCAACCACTCAGCTCCAGGTGGTGCTTGTAAACCCCATTAACTTTGAAAATGCATCCGAAATAGCCGATCATCTTGGCTCCCGCCGTACCGTTGTTCTCAACCTCGAGTCAACTCCCAAGGACATCGCCCGCAGACTTATCGACTTCTTGAGCGGCGTGACCTATGCTTTGGACGGCAAAATCAAAAAGGTAGCTGTCAGCACCTATATTCTCACTCCCTTCAATGTTGACATTATGGGCGAGCTTATGGACGAGCTGGAAAACAGCGGACTTTACAACTGATAAGGACGGATCAATACTATGATGACACCCCAGGAAATGAGACAAATCGTCTTTGACAAAGCTGTGTTCGGTGGTTACGACATGGCAGCGGTAGACGAATTCATAGAGCAGGCAGCATTGGATTTCACTGCGATGCACAAAGAAAACAACACTCTTAAAAGCAAGATGAAAGTCCTTGTTGAAACTATCGAAGAGTATCGCCGTGAGCAGGAAGCCTCAAAGCAGCAGTTGGCAGAAGCCAAAGCCGCTGCCGACAAACTCCTTGCCGAAACAGAGAGAAAGTGTGCCCTCATGCTGCAGCAGGCTGAAGCTGAAGCCTCCACTTTTTCTGTAAGATACAAGGCCGAAGCCGGTGCCGAGGAAGATCGCCTCAATCGCGCAAAAATTCTCACCGCCAACTATGTTGACCGTGTAAAGCAGGTGTGCGCTCAGCATCTCCAGCTTTTGGATGAGCTTACCGCAGTTGACCTTTCCCAGTCCACCGTTGTTCGTCAGGCAGCAGCTGCTGTTACCCAGCAGGAACCTGCTCAGTCTGAACCCGAGCCTGTTGTTGATGAAATTCCCGAGCCTGTTGTCGAGGCCGAAGAAAATAACGATATGATCGTGGTTGATGAAGCTCCCGCTCCCGAGGTCGAACCAAAGGAAGATGATTCCTTCAAAAGCGGAGACACCGTTATCATGCGCTTCAAATCCGACGAGCTTCCCCCTCTCCCCGTCAGTGAACCCGAAGCTGTCGAAGACGCCACCGACGAGGACGATGTTTTTGCCGAGATCCTTCGTGCCGCCAACGGCGAAAAGGAAGAGACCCCTGCCGTAACCCAGAAAACCTCTAAGTTTGAATTTATCAATCTCCAGTTCGGCAAGGATTACGATTTTAACAAGTAGTTTTTCAGGAGGCATTCATGCTTTACGCCGCAGCAGTTCTTCTTCTGGTTGGGCTTGACCAGCTGGTCAAGTTTCTCATTACGACCAACCTTTCCCTTGGCAGCACCGTTGAGCTGCTTCCCGGTATTATAAGGCTTACCTATGTTCGCAATACCGGTGCGGCGTTTTCCATGTTCTCCGGCATGCGCTGGCCTTTGATATTCATAACCATAGCCGTTACCATAGCTCTGATACTCATTCTGGTCAACAAAAGAATCACCCACCCCTTTGGTGTATGGTCACTTGTATTCATCATCGGCGGTGCTATAGGCAACCTTATTGACCGCATATGGCTCGGATATGTAGTAGACATGTTTGAGCCTACGTTTATCAATTTTGCCGTATTCAACGTGGCAGACATTTTCGTGGTATGCGGCGGTATCGCATTTTGTATCTACTTTTTAAAATTCTATGAGGACACCCCTAAACCCTCAGAAAACGGTGACAACCATGAAAATTGAATCCCTTGTGTCCGAAGAACGGCTCGACGTTTTCATCGCAAGGGAAGCTGACATCAGCCGCTCTCAAGCGGCTGATCTGCTTCAGTCGGGAGCTGTTACGCTGAATGGCAAACCGCTGAAAAAAAACGCCAGAACTATTACCGGCGCAGTTTATGAATTGGTTCTTCCCGAACCCGAAACGGTGGATATAATTGCTCAGGATATCCCTTTGTCTGTAGTCTACGAAGACGGCGATGTTATTGTTATAGACAAACCAAAAGGACTGGTCGTCCACCCCGCACCGGGTCACAGTGACGGCACTTTGGTCAACGCCCTGCTGCACCACTGCGGAAGCAGCTTGTCAGGCATCAATGGTCAGCTTCGTCCCGGCATTGTTCACCGTATCGATAAGGATACCAGCGGGCTTTTGATAGTCGCAAAAAATGACCATGCTCATCGCCTTTTGGCCGACCAGCTGGCTGATCACAGTCTCAGCAGAGTGTATGAAGCCATTGTCTGCGGCAGATTCAAAGAGCCTTCCGGCACTATTGACGCCCCTATCGGCAGGCACCCTGCCGACCGCAAAAAAATGGCAGTTGTCCAAAAAGACGGCAGAAACGCCGTGACACATTACGAGGTCATTGCCGAATACCGCGGCTACAGCCATATTCGCTGTAGACTTGAAACCGGGCGTACCCACCAGATAAGAGTCCATATGGCATCCGTTGGTCACCCTATTCTGGGCGATATGATTTACGGTCACAAAAAGCCCGAACTGGGTCAGGAAACTCAATGTCTCCATGCACGTCAGCTGAAATTTGTTCATCCCTCCAGCGGCGAACCGATGGAGCTGAGCTGCCCTTTGCCGGAATATTTTTCAAATCTGCTTGACAAATTAAATTCCATGAGCTAATATAATGCCAACTTAATACAGTGCATCGGGGTGCCGGCAGCATCGGTCGGCTGAGATGGAGCAAAGTGCAGCTCCGGACCCTTTGAACCTGCTACGGATAATGCCGGCGAAGGGAAATGCGACTTATGTTCAAGTCAACACCAGGACGTCCTTATCCGGACGTCCTTTTTTTCGTCCGACCCGTGGCTCCAATCGAAAGGAGATCACAAAAATGACAAAAACTCACAACCGCACCAGAGCTCTGGTTGAAGCCGCAATTATGATCGCTTTGGCTCAACTGCTGAGCTATATCACCCTTTATCGTTTCCCCTATGGAGGCTCTGTTGATGCCGCCATGCTTCCAATCGTTATATTTGCTGTCCGATGGGGTGCAGGCCGTGGAACACTTGCAGGCTTTTGCTTTGGCCTGCTTCAATACTTCCTCGGCAACGGCATCGCAATCAGCTGGCTTTCTCTGCTGGGCGACTATGCCGTAGCCTTTGCAGCCCTTGGTGTTGCCGGACTGTTCAAGGGGAAGAAACTGGGGCTGATCTGGGGCTGTCTTGTTGGCAGTCTTGCCCGTTTCATTGTCCACTGGGTGGTCGGTGCAACAGTTTGGGGAGAATACATGCCTGAGACGTTCTGGAATATGGAAATGACCAACACCTGGGTTTATTCCGCTCTTTACAACATCGGCTATATGTTCTTCTGCTGCGTGATAATTACCGTTATATCTGCTGTGTTCCTCAAGGTCATGCCCAAATATATGCGGGGCGAGGACATTAAACGGTAATAATATCCCTCCCATGGTAAATACTATGTCATGGGAGGGATGTCTTTGAGTTCCGGTATCTGGCGAACTTTTATCATGTTTTTGATCGGCGGCAGCCTGTATGTTCTTTTAGAGCTGCTATGGCGAGGTTTTTCGCACCCAAGTATGTTTCTTTTAGGCGGACTGTGTTTTCTTGTCATAGGCTTCCTTAACGAAGGTTGGCTGAGCTGGAATATGCCGCTTCCCGTCCAGGCAGTTCTTGGCGCAATTTGTGTAACTGCACTGGAGTTGGTGTGCGGCAGTATAGTCAACATCTGGCTGGGGTTGGACGTATGGGATTACAGTATGTTGCCTATGAATTTTCGTGGGCAGATCTGTCTGTATTTCTTCCTGCTGTGGATACCACTGTCCGGCTTTGCCGTTTTCGTTGATGATTGGCTGCGCCATTGGCTTTTTGGCGAACCTCTCCCGGTTTACAAATGGGGCTGAGTAATGTATAATCAAGGCAAATATCTCACAAAAAGGAGAGACAACCTTGGTAACACATATTTCTTTGTATAAAATCCAGCAAGATCGCAACACTCCCGAAGGTCAGCAGGCCATCGAAAAACTGGAAGCTCTGCTGAACGAGGTTCCCAACAAAAACAGCGATATTCTTTCCAGTTCCGTGGGACACAATGTGTTGTATCCGCCTTTCCCCATGGACGCAGTTTATGATGTGGCGCAGATAATTACCTTTGACACCATGGAACAGGCTGCAGCCTATCCTGCCAGCGAAGCCCACGGTTATCTGGTTGAGGGTTCAAAGGATATTGTTAAGACTGTTGCCTTTATTGATTTTTAAAGAGCAAATCTCTGAACCTTTATCCCCTCCGGGGGAGTATCCAATAGAGGGGGCCCGCAGGCCCCCTCTTTAGTCGTTTTAAACTGTACCCAATAAAGTGGACAGTTTAGGTACACATTAAGGGGATTTTCAAGGGGAAAGGGGAATCGAACCCCCTTTCCCCTTTAACACTCTTTGCACACTTTCTGGTGTCAGAAAGTGTGGCTGTCAGCAGGCTTTATGCCCTTATACGTTTGAAATGCTTTGGCTTGGATTCATCTGTACACCGCAAATCTCACCTAAATTTGCACCACTAATGGTTATATATATGATTGAAAACTGATGTCATAATATAGTTATATTATTAGGTGGTGATTCGGTGTTCAAAATAGATGCTCAGAAAAAAAGTGCAAATATTCCCAGAACGATTCGTTTTACAGAGGATTTATATGAACGTCTTGCACAAACAGCCCAAATGAACAGCGTATCTTTTAATTATCTTGTTCTTCAGTGCTGCCAATATGCAATAGATCACCTTGATGTAGAAGAAGCCTCGTCATCAGTCGACGAAGTTTCCTCAGTCACGGATAAATCTGACTACATTCCTCAAATCGTTGAACGAAGATTACCGACCAAAGCTGAGTTTGACGCAATTACAGAAACCCTCTGTTCGCTTTTTCCCGAATCAATGCTACAAAACAACACAATTGAATAGTAAACTGAGATAGTTCATCTGGTAACCAAAAAAAGCAGTGGAAACGATTTGCGTTTCCACTGCTTTCAACATTATATCCACTGGTCGAGCTGCTGTTTTTTGCCGACCTTGTCTATCATCTGCTGGACAACATACTGAGCGTTGTCGTTACCCTCGACCATTATCCAGCCCCATTCATCAGTCAGAGCCAGATCCCAGCCGCAGTAGCGGTTTTCGGGAACAACATTGGCCAGCACACGGCAGAATTCCTTGGCCTCTTCCCAATCGGGCACCTGCCAGCCCTTGATGCGGATACCGGTATCGGGATGGATCTTATACACGTTGTTGTGCTCGTCGGCACCGTCGGTGTAAATACGGCCGGTGTCGATGTCTACATAGCAGGCCACACCGCCTGCACCGGCATTGTCAACGATGCCGTCACCCTGACCCATACGAAGGAATGGCGGGCAGAAGAACTGACACTCGCCGTTTCTGTCGAGGACAGTGATAAGACGTACAGTGTTAACAGACTGGGGGTGCAGGCAGCCCATTCTGTCGGACTGCTTGATAAGTTCTTCAACAACCACTTCGCCTTCTGCGATCAGGTCTTTCAAAAGTTCCTCAGTAGTGGCAAAGTCGGAAGCCTTTGCTTTTCTTACGCCCATACCAAAATGGGCACTGCGGGGCTTCACAATGAATTCATCGTGCTTGGCAGCAAACTCTTTCAACGCTTCCAGGTCGTCCATAGAGCAAACAGCAATAACGTCACGATGATAGAATTCCTTGAATCGAACAGCGGTCTTATCCTTGTCACGGAACAGAGAGTTGTTCTCGGGCAGGTTGTACATTTTGGCGTAATACTTTCTATGGTTCTGAGTAAGGAACTCATCTCGAAGAAGATGGGGTTTGTACTCAAGGTCAAACAGGAAATACTCGTCAAAGTCTGCGCCGTAAACATAGTAGCAAAACAGCATATCAGCCTTGATGCGGTTCATACGTTCCTCATCTTTTCTGTCCTCTTCAGAAAGATAAGTATCGATGAACATATCACGGCGGTCAACAAACATTTTAAGAGCTTTCTCACCAAGAGCGGCATACAGAGCATCTACATACTTAAAACGAAGCTCCATGGAATGAACAGCTTCCTGCTTGAAGCTCTCGTCACGGATAAGCTTTGCAGCTTCGGCTCTGGTCAGTGTCTGGTCGTGCATTTGAGTTTCCTCCCGCAAAATCTGTATTTATCTACACTATAATAACACGTTTGACTTCACGATTCAATCATTTATCATAGCAATAAAAGCCTTTTCCTGATTTTCTTCCAAGGAATCCGGCACGAACCATCTTCCTAAGCAACGGATGGGGGCGATATTTCTGGTCTCCTGTCTCGAGCTGCAGTGTTTCGCATACGGCAAGAACAACGTCAAGGCCGCAAAGGTCGCATAATTTCAAAGGTCCCATGGGCATATTGCAGCCAAGCATCATGGCCTTATCGATATCCTCTGCCGAGGCAGTTCCTTCAGCTAAAACACCTATAGCCTCATTAAGCATAGGAGTAAGTATTCTATTGACAACAAATCCGGGGTTATCCAACACATGAACAGGCTCTTTGCCGATGGACAATGCAATATTATAAACCTTATTGGCGTATTCCTCCGGGGTTGTAAGGCCGGACACTATCTCAACCAGTTTCATGGTGGTTGCCGGATTAAAGAAATGCATACCAACCACAGGACGGGACAATCCTGCAGAAATCTCTGTGATCGGCAGAGAAGATGTATTGGTTGCAAAGATGCAATCTGATTTGCAGATGCCGTCAAGTTCGAAGAAAGTCTGCTTTTTAACGGAAATATCTTCTACAGCAGCTTCCAGTATCAGATCGCAGTCGGCACAACCGGCCTTGGAAGCCGGTATGATGAGTGCGGAAATCTCCTCAACCTCACTGATATCCAGCTTTCCCTGTTCAACTTTGGAATAAAGCGAATCAGAAATACGGGTTTTGGCAGTAACAGCCACAGTGAGCGATACGTCAACAAGTAAAACAGTCCAACCTGCTTTAGCAAAAACCTGGGCTATAGCGGTACCCATAGTACCGCTGCCAATGATTCCAACTTTCATATAATCAACTCCGAATAATTTATAGATGAATTTTGCTTTCGAGTTCGTTTATGTGTTTATCGAACTTGAAACAAATGCAAACAATTACTCCAAGGAAACCTATTACGGCAAAGAAAAATGCTGCACCACTACCTTTACCTTCTCCAAACAGGCCGGTCAAAACAGAACCGGCCGTCTGAATTGCCATAACCGGTTCAAAAACTCTATCTACAAGAAATCCGCCGAGCAGGTATCCAACAGGTATGGTGAAAAATTGAAACGAATTTCGAACAGCAAACACTCTTCCCTGCAATTCATTAGGTATAGTCAGACGATAAATTGCATCAAGATTTGTGCTCATAACAGGAATAGCAATCCAACCAAGGAAAGCACCAAAACACCATAAAGGCAGGCTGTCAGCAAAAGCCAGGAAAAAGTTTTCGGTACACATAGAAAGCGCAAGGCACCACCAGATAACCTTAACTCTACTTGAGGGAGCTTTTAAAAGAGACGCAGCAACACTGCCAAAAAGCATAGTAATGCCGGTTACCGTATTAACAACTCCAAGTGCAAATTCGCCGGCATGAGGTTTAGACAACATCATCGCAGGCAAAGCAGAGTTAAACATAGAAGCAACAAGATTGATTCCGGCTAAAAAAAGCATAAGATGAAGTATTCCCGGTTCTTGCTTCAAATAGTTCAACCCAATTTTAACTGAATCAGTCAATCTTTCACAATCACTGTTAGAATCAGATGGTTCAGGAACTTTAATAAAGAATAATAGGACAAGAAAAGCAATTAAAAAACTGAGGATATCAATAAGTATAACAGCATCAATACCACAAAAAGTAAGTACAGCTGTAGCAATAACCGGGGTCAAAATAGAATTGAGTGAATTGGAAAAATATTTCAATCCTCCAACTTTCTGATAATACTTCCTAGGAAGCAAAATAGTAGTGGCAACCTCAGAAGCCGGTTGCTGCAAAGTATTCATAAATCCGCTCAAAGCATTAATAATATACAAATGCCAGAAAACAAGTTTATCAGTTTTCAAAAGGCAAAACACAACAAGTGTGAGTAGCGCAGCAACAGAGTCGCAAACCAGCATAATACGTTTCTTATTCAATCTGTCAATAACTGCACCCGCAAATATACTGCAAAGCACATATGGCGCATAAGACGAAACCATAAGTAATGCAGTAACAAGAGCCGAACCGCGGTCGGCATAAGTCCAAATAACAAGAGCATAACTTGTCATTGCACTTCCCAAGGCAGAGGCAGACTGAGTAATCCACAATATTAGGAAGCTACGCATTTCATGAATATCAGAAATAAAGCTATTCATCAGACCAACTCCAAAGCTAATCAAATAAATGCAAAATAAAAGCCCTGAGGAAACCTCAGGGCTTATGTTGGCGTTACCTATTTTCCCGGGCCGTCGCCAGCCAAGTATCGTGGGCACAAGTGAGCTTAACTTCTGTGTTCGGAATGGGAACAGGTGGACCCTCACCGTAATCAACACCAACTATGTTAACGGTAATACCGCTAATCAGCTTAGATATTGTATTAAATTGTCTCACGTTTGTCAAGAGGAAAATGGTGACCCGTAGGAGAGTCGAACTCCTGTTTGCGGCGTGAGAGGCCGCCGTCTTGACCACTTGACCAACGGGCCAGTTTCTTTGCTTCCCACAGGGTGCGCAACACACCCTGTGGGATGTGGTGCACCTTCAGGGACTCGAACCCGGGACCCACTGATTAAGAGTCAGTTGCTCTACCAACTGAGCTAAAGGTGCATATCACCTTTCAGATACTTACGTACCCTGAAAACTGAACATAAAAACTTTTCTTATCACTCAAGGCTGCTTGCTTTCGTAGGTTAAGCCCTCGGCTTATTAGTATCGGTCAGCTACATACATTACTGCACTTACACCTCCGACCTATCAACCACATAGTCTACGTGGAGCCTTAACCCTTCGCAGGGTGGCAGATCTTATCTCAGGGGGAGTTTCACGCTTAGATGCCTTCAGCGTTTATCTCGTCCAGACATAGCTACCCAGCCGTGCCCTTGGCAGGACAACTGGTGCACCAGAGGTCTGTCCATCCCGGTCCTCTCGTACTAAGGACAGCTCCCTTCAAATCTCCTACGCCCGCAACAGATAGGGACCGAACTGTCTCACGACGTTCTGAACCCAGCTCGCGTGCCGCTTTAATTGGCGAACA
>SVKU01000018.1 GCA_015068245.1 Oscillospiraceae bacterium | reverse complement strand
CAGAGGACCTTCCATATCTCACCGGAAGGTCCTCTGCCGTAGCTGGGAGGATCCATGATTATTGCGTCATATCTTCTGCCGCGTCTTATTTCCCGTTCGATGAACTTGGCACAGTCATCCACGATCCATCGTACAGGAGCCTCAGACAAGCCTGAAGCTGCTGCGTTTTCTCTCGCCCAGGCAACCATTCCCTTTGCAGCATCAACGTGGCAAACCTTTGCTCCTGCGGAAGCTGCTGCAACGGTAGCCCCGCCGGTATAGGCAAACAGGTTAAGCACGTTAAGCTGACGACCTGCATTTTTACAGCGGCTGCGGATAAAATCCCAGTTTGCTGCCTGTTCGGGGAAAATGCCTGTATGTTTGAAGTTCATGGGCTTGACATTGAAAGTCAGGTCATCATAATGTATCTGCCAGCTTTTTGGCAGATTATGCTTAGACCAGCTGCCGCCACCGGTGGAAGATCGGGAATAAACGGCATCTGCCTTATTCCAGCCGGGATGGGACTTCTTCGTATCCCATATTACCTGAGGATCGGGACGAACAAGGACATACTTGCCCCAGGATTCCAGCTTTTGCCCGCCGGAAGTATCAAGAACTCTGTAATCAGTCCATTTATCGGAAAGCCACAAAATATAACACCCACTTGTAAAATGATAAATTATCTAAAATGTCAGATATTAGATTATACCATTTATAAGTACTTTAGTCAATGAAACGATGACGTTCCGTGGAGGCATCAAAGGAAAAATCTGCCTTTGGTTCTCGGTGTTCTACACTTGTCGCGATCTATGTCAATAATTATTATATCATCGCCTATTCGCTTAATACATTCCCACGGAATAAGATAGTCGTCTTCCCTGCCGAACAGCCCAAAAAACCTGCAGGGTCCGGGAACAACCAATGCAACCACTCTGCCGCAGGAAATATCCACTTCAAGGTCATTTACAAAGCCTATCCTGCAGCCGTCTCTGACGTTAATTACCTCACGACACCGAAGCTCAGCAATACAGCACTGCATAAAAAGTCCCTCCATTCATTTGTAAACCATATGAACGGAGGGCTTGTATATATTCAATTGAATTCAGTCAGTTTTGGATCAAAAAAGGGCCTTGACCAGCTTTTCTGCAGTGTCAGCAGTATAAACAACAGCCCGTGACATAGACATTTCGGCAGTTACATCTCCGCTGACAACAGAAGCTGCCGCAGAAACTCCAAGGGACATCATATCGCAGCCGCTGCTTTCAATTATGCCGGAAATGAGAGCTGTCCTGACTCCAAGCTTTTTTGCCCGTGCAACAACTTTCTGCGGAGCTTTTCCGCTGAGGGAACTGGCATCAGTTTTACCTTCACCTGTTATTACCAAATCAACATCTTTGATTTTGCTGTCAAAGTCGTAAAGCTCCATAAGAGCATCGGCACCGGATACAAGTTTTGCACCGCAGAAAGCCATCAGTGCTGCACCCATTCCGCCGGCTGCACCGGCCCCGGGAATACCGGCAACGTCTGCTTTAAGATCTCTGAGCAGAGCTTCGGCGTAATTCGCCATGCCCTCGTCAAGAGTCTTTACCTGCTCCGCATCAGCACCTTTCTGAGGGCCGTAAACATATGACGCACCGTCAGGCCCACACAAAGGATTATCCACATCGCAAAGAACAACAAACTCCGTTTCCTTGATGCGCTCATCCATATGAGATGAGTCAATTCGTCTGATTTTGCCGAGATTCTCACCGCTTCCGCTGAGAAGTCTCCATTTATCTCCAATGAAGCAGGCACCAAGAGCCTGTGCCATACCTGTTCCTCCATCGTTAGTGGCAGAACCGCCTATTCCAACATAAATCTTTTTGCAGCCTTTATCAAGCGCATCTTTTATGAGCTGACCGGTACCGTAACTGGAAGAACACATAACATCACGTTCATTCTCGGGAACAAGTGTAAGACCGGAAGCCTGTGCCATCTCCACAAAAGCTATTCCGTCATTGGTGATGCAGTACTTTGCTTCAACCCTGTATCCCAGCGGATCCACTACCGGCACTGTCACCATCTTACCGCCAAGAATACCGAACACAGTTTCTACTGTGCCTTCTCCACCATCAGCCATGGGGAGTTTAACAGTTTCTGCTTCTGGAAATGCTCTTTTGATACCGGCTTCAATAGCTCCTGCTGCAGCAGATGCAGACATACTTCCCTTATATGAATCCGGTGCAATAACTATTTTCATGGTTCAACTTCCTTAACCTTGTTTTTGACTTAATTTTAATTCCTCATGTCTCCGCTGTCAACTTACATATTTTTACGGACAGCGTTGATGGCGTTCTTTTCCAACCGCGAAACCTGTGCCTGGCTTATACCAACCTCAGAAGCCACTTCCATCTGTGTTTTGCCGTCATAGAACCTGAGTGCAAGGATCTGTTTTTCACGTTCTCCAAGGCATTTTATCGCCTCTTTCAGCGCAATTGATTCAAGCCAATGTTCGTCAGTGTTTTTTGTATCCCTCACCTGATCCATAACTGTTATGGGTTCTCCTCCATCAGAATAAACAGGCTCATATAGGCTTACCGGGTCGGCAATCGCATCAAGAGAAAACACCACGTCTTCCCTTTTTAGTCCCAATTCCTTTGCAATCTGGTCAACAGTAGGCTCTTTCTGAAACTCATTGATATACCGCTCTTTTACCTGCAATATCCTGTAAGCGTTGTCACGCATGGAACGGCTTACTCTGATAGCGCTGTTATCTCTGAGATAACGGCGTATTTCTCCTATTATCATTGGTACTCCGTATGTGGAAAACTTAACGTCCAGACTCGTATCAAAATTGTCTATGGCTTTTATCAGACCAACGCACCCAACCTGAAACAGGTCGTCGGCATTTTCTCCCCTGGAACTGAATTTCTGTATAACCGACAGCACCAGTCTCAGGTTGCCGGAAATCATCTTTTGTCTTGCTTCTTCGTCTCCGTCCTTGATTTTTACCAGTAATTCCTTTATTTCGTCATTCTTCAAAACCTTGAGTTCCGACGTATTAACGCCGCATATCTCAACCTTATTGCGCAAAATGACCCCTCCGGAAATAATCTTCTGGTATTATTTCCGAAGGGGTTAAAGATTATTATAATTATTTGTTCTTTACATCGATCTGAGTTGCGGGAGCTGAAATATTGTTCTCGCCCAGCAGTGCGCTCACAGCATTGATAAGTTCAAAATAAACGTCCCAATAATCCTCAGATTTGCACCATGCACGAAGCTGGAAGTTGATGGAGTTGTCGGAAGCTCCCATAAGCAGAGCATTCGTCTTGGGCTCATTGACCACCTTTTCGTTGGCAGCGGCAGCCTGAAGCATAAGGCTTCTTACAAGATCGGCATCTGTTCCAAAACCGCCCTTGAAGTTGAGGTCGACACGGCGCAGAGGCTCCGCAGAATAGTTGGTAACATTGCTGTTCATAAGGTTGCCGTTGGGGATGGTGATACGCTTGTTGTCTACAGTCAGAAGAACAGTGTAAACAACGCTGATAGATTCAACAGTACCCTCTTCACCGGAAGCAGACACATAGTCGCCGACCTTAAAGGGGCGGAACAGCATCAGCATGATACCACCTGCAAGGTTGCTCAATGCTCCCTGGAGGGAAAGACCGATTGCAACACCGGCAGAAGCCAGGACTGTGACTACAGATGCCATTGGAATGCCCATGATGCCGATAATTGTGATAACCAGCACAACATAAAGTGCGATAGATATTGCACTGTTAAGGAATCCGGCTACTGTGGGATCCAGCTTTTTAAATCCATTGAGCTTGAGAAGCGATTTCTTAATAAACTTGATAACAAAAATGCCAACAATAAGAGCAACGATAGCGCCGATAAGCTTACCACCTATGGATGTGCCCATGGCAATGAGTTCATTGAGAAGTTCCTGCATTATTACATCATTCCTTTACTTGATTTTCCTCAAACGAGGAGTTTTCTGTGTTTATCATTATGTTCATAGTAGCAGACAAAGAGTTAACTTTCAAGCATCAATTGACTGACGGTATCAATTATTGTAAGCTCCTAATCAACACAAATTGAAACCCGGTACAGCGCTAAGCTGTACCGGGCAAAATTGATTCAATTAAAACTCACAAGCAGGAGTGTAGCCGCAAATCTGGCAGTACCATGCCAGCAGACCTTCGGGATCGTCATCTTCGCAGTGACCGCCATCCCAAATAATGCGGGCATTTACGTCCTTGCCCTTGTTTTCAAGTGCAGTTGCAAGGTTCAGAACAGTGGGAACAGAGATAGCACCGTCTACACCACCGTGGCGAATCCACCAGTAATTTGCAATACCCGGATTGTCATTCAATACGTGCCACATGGGATTGAATATCTCACAGATGTGCTTGAGTTCGGCATCAACAACAGCGTTGGGATCACCGGAAGCTTTCTGAAGAGCAAAATCAGTAAAATGACGTGCAGGTACAGTTGTGTTGCCAAACACCAGAGTTTCGGCATTATTCAGGGGGAATTCGTCAAGTGCGGGCAGATCTTTTTCACGACCGGCATGGGTTGCAAAATCAGCAAAGGAGAATTTGTAACCGTCACCCTCTGCCTTGATCCAGGGATTCTTGGCAAGGTATTCAGCCTTTTCAGCATCAGACTTCTTGTCCATGAAGCGTTTGCATTCGGCATAGAGGTATTCTTCCAGCATATAATCTGCCAGGTTATCTGCAGTCAGCTTGCCCCAATCACCACGTCCAATGAGATTGCAGGAAGCAAGGTAATCGGCGTATACTGCTTTCAGTTCAGCACTCATGGTCTGATCGACCAAAGCCGGTTCCTGCTGGCTGAAAGGTCCACCCGAGAACATTACATGACCCCATTCGAATTCATATGCACCGTCACCGTTATCAAGGTTCATAACAGGGCTGAAGGAAGCTGAACCGAAAATCTTGTCGGAGGTTTCAGCGGCACCAATTTCCTTGAGATAGGAATCATATTCAGGGCTGTCGCCGGAAGCAGCAAGCAGGCAGCTCAGTCCGCCGCCGGCACTGCCGCCGTGAGTTACAATATGATCCATGTTGCCGGGAATGATACCAGCATTGTAGCGCAGATAACGAATTGCAGCCTTAAGGTCAACGGCACCGGCAGGAGCCTTGCCATAATACTTGCCATTTACAGCTCGGGGATCGCCGTCAGGCCACTCGCAGTTTCTGCCGCGGCAGCCGGAACTCACGCAAACGAAACCCATGGCGAGAGCAAGGTTGGCTACATAGTCAGGGCCTTTGTCGCCACCGGGACCGCCGGGACCACCAGGAGGGCCTCCGGGTCCACCAGGCATTCCGCCGGGTCCACCGGGACCGCCGGGACCACCGGGTCCACCGGGACCACCAGGACCGCCGGGACCACCGGGACCGCCGGGTCCTCTGCCGTGAGGATCATCGTGACCAAACATAGCATGGATACCCTTATTGGCAGTTGCGGTATAACCGGCAACGTTTACCGCAAACAAAATGGGAGAATCAGTGCAATCGATAGCCTTGCCGTCTACAGAAACAGGAACTTTGATATCAAGGCTCTCGTAATCATCATCAACGGGATTGGCGCAATAGCAAATACTCTTGTATTCTTTGTAAGCTACTTTTTTGCCTTCTACTTCCACTTCTTGCATAGTGAAAGCTGCAGGATCAAAACGCAGTTTGTCAGACATCTTTAGTCTTCCTTTCTTTCAATATTCTGGATTATATTATAAGATAAATTAAACAAACGGGCAATTCCAATTTGTAATGAATTCTTTCCAAAATCAACTCAAAAGGAAGGATGCTCTAACATCTTTCCTCTTGAGTTTTTTTCCCATAAGCTTTGCTCATAATCTGCTGCGTAACTCCAATCCAAACAGTAGAAGAAACGGCAGATACACAAATTGAAAACAGTAAAGGCTGCATAAATGCCGCAGGAAAATACGGAACAGGGCCAATAGCCATGAAAGTCATAAAGAAATTCATAAAAATACCCATCAATCCGCCTGCAGCCAGATTGGAAACAAGGTATCCGGGTACAGGTTTAGCGTCACAATGGAGTTTCCTCGCAACCCACTGACCAAACTCCTTTACACGAAGAAAAACCGTCAGCATTACACCTGCGCAATAAGCGCACACAAAGGTTTTAATCAGTGTTGCAGGTTCGGTTTGACCAATGAAAAAAGATACGCTGAGCGTCATTGTTGCACCTTGAAATACGTTGAAAACAGCAGTAAAAAAGTTATCGGGATTTTTGTAGAACATGATATGTACATCCTCTCAAAATTACATCGTCTATATTCTAACCAATACAAAGGTAGAAGTCAAATTTAAACAGAAAGAAGGCGTAACTATTGCAAAATTACAATCGATAGTTAGTTAATCCGTTTGCCTGAAGGGCAACTTCATTGTGCCGTCAGGCACACTTCATTTGCCGTAAGCAACTTCGTTTTGTGTCCGCCTCTCGACAATGAAGTTGACAGCAAGCTGTCAAACGAAGTATTCGCTTCGCTTGTAACGAAGTTGTGTCCTTGCGGACACAAATGAAAAAATCCAAGTCTGACGACTTGGATTTTTTTGGAGGTACCACCCAGATTTGAACTGGGGAATGGAGGTTTTGCAGACCTC
Source organism: Oscillospiraceae bacterium (assembly GCA_015068245.1). GTDB lineage: Bacteria > Bacillota > Clostridia > Oscillospirales > Oscillospiraceae > SIG469. The sequence goes on along the minus strand of SVKU01000018.1, from coordinate 44,352 downwards.
TGCCTTACCACTTGGCTATGGTACCATATGCAGATAGGAGCGCATATGCACTCCTATCTTTTGTGGAGCGGGCGACGAGGCTCGAACTCGCTACCTCCACCTTGGCAAGGTGGCGCTCTACCGGATGAGCTACGCCCGCATATTGGCGGTACTGTTGCACCGCCTAAGCTATCGATATGATAACTTTGGTGCCTTGGGCCGGAGTCGAACCAGCGACACGCGGATTTTCAGTCCGCTGCTCTACCAACTGAGCTACCAAGGCTAATAATGGCGACCCGGAACGGGCTCGAACCGTCGACCTCCAGCGTGACAGGCTGGCGTTCTAACCAACTGAACTACCGGGCCAAATGGTGGGAACAACAGGGCTCGAACCTGTGACCCCATGCTTGTAAGGCATGTGCTCTCCCAGCTGAGCTATGCTCCCATTCGCGATTGCGGCGAAGCCTATTATACTAAAGGAACCTCGAATTGTCAACCACAAATTTGCAATTTTTTATTTTTATTTTAATTGATGGAATGTCGCTCAAAAACATTGAAGATAATACGCCGGTCAGCTAAGCTGACCGGCATAAAATAGCATTATTACAATTCAGACAACAGTTGCCGAATATCATCGGCAGTAAACTTGTAAATCACATCGCAGAAGCGACATTCAACCTCTGCGGTTTCCTGTTCATCAGCAAGTTGAGTCAATTCTTCCCTGCCAAGGCTGAGCAGCACACCGGTGACACGGTCTCTGGAACAATAGCATTTATATTCTACCTCGCACTCTTCCAGAACTTCCACACCCAGTTCACCCATAACAGCCTGCAGCATCTCCAGCGGAGTCATGCCGCTGTCGAGCATAGATGTAACATTACCTGCTGCTGCAATACCCGTTTCAAGCTTATCGATTACATCATCGCCTGCACCGGGAAGAAGCTGAATAATATAGCCGCCGGCAGCCTTAACGGTTCTGTCACGGTCAACCAGCACGCCCAACGCAACAGCAGACGGAATTTGTTCACTTTCTGCAAGATAAGCAGTAAGGTCTTCCGCAATTTCGCCGCTGACAAGAGCAATACTGCCAATGTAAGGTTCTTTCATGTTCAGGTCTTTTATAACAGTCAGCGAACCATCGGTACCGACAGCTGCACCTACATCAAGTTTTCCCTGATACTTTTCCATTATGGCAAGACCGGGATTCTGAACATATCCACGAACGTTGCCGAACTCATCTCCAACCGCCAGTACGGTACCTAGGGGGCCTCCGCCTTTCACCTGCAGGGTTATCGACCCGCCTTCAACTTTAAGAGCATTTCCCAGCATGGACGCTGCAGTGAGAACTCTGCCAAGGGCAGCGCAGGCAACCGGCTCACATTTGTGGATCTGTCTTGCTCTTTCAACTATTTCTCTTGATGAAATTGCCACGGCCTGTACAAGACCGTCGTTTGATATTGCTCTGATCAGTTTATCGGACATCAGTAATTATCTCTCCTGGCTGTAATAAAGATTCTTAGCTCATCTTCCTTTGGAGCTTCATTTTTTCTGTCTGCGTAGAATTTGACGTCATGAAAACCGTTGGCTTCAAGCAGTTGTTTCAGCTGCTCAGGCGTATATGCATACTCATAGTGTTCTTCAAAACCACGTTTCCAAAGCTCGTTTTTTTGCTTTTTGAAAATGTCCATTCCGTAAAAGCACAGATTAGTCTCTTCATTAAATTCGGTACGCCATACGCAGTAAGAGTTTTCGTCCTCGTCAATAAACATACCACCGTCAAGATTTTTCAACTTGTAAGCAGAATTTATATCGAAAATGAAAAGACCGTTGGGGTTGATAAAGAATTTCAGACGCTCAAAAGTTTTTGCTGCATCCTCAGGGTCTGACAGGTAGTTTATACCGTCAAGACAGCATACGGCGCAGTCCACAGTACCGTAAAGGTCGAGCTTTGTCATGTCCTGATTCAGAAACAATGGACGTATCCCACGGACATTTTGTGCCTTGTCGAAGGCCTCCGACAGCATCTCTATAGAACGGTCAACCCCGATAAGCTCATATCCCCTGTCTGCCAGCAGGCAGGTCAGCGTGCCGGTACCGCAGGCAAGATCAAGCATGGACTTGACTTCAATATTTTCCAATGCAAAAATCTGCTCATAAAAGTCCGCAAAGGAACCATAATCAATATCCCGGGTAAACTCATCGTAGCACCCGGCAAGAATTCCGTATTCACTCATTGTTATCACTTTTCATTCTGTCGAGCACGGCTCTGTAACCGTCCTCGCCGTAATTCAGGGCACGGCTTACTCTGCTTATGGTGGCTGAGCTGGCACCTGTTTTTTCTACTATATCGTTGTAGATGTATCCCTCGTCCAAAAGCTGAGCCACTTTGAACCGCTGTTCCATGGACAGAAGCTCGTTGATAGTACAAAGGTCGGCAAAAAAGCCCTTACATTCTTCCTCATTTTCCAACTTCAAAATTGCTTTATAAAGGTCATTGTTTGCATCAAGGTTCTTTTTACCCATAATACCGTCCCCTTTCGCTGTTATTTTAACACATTATTGCGTGAAAGTAAACCGGATAATATATTGATTAATGGTATTAAATTGATATAATACTCTTGAAAGGACTGATATTGATGGACGAAAAAACTTTGAAGCAGATAAAAAGCAACAGGCAGGTCATGAAAGGCCATGGCGAATTTTCTCCGGAAACCGACCAAAGCTTAGGTCTCCCTCAGCCTCCACTGTATGCAGAAAGAGAATATATAAAGTTATTTGAACTTCCGACTGACCATAAGAATCATATCACCCGCAATGATCTGTTTGAGATAATGAACGGTCGAAATTCAAACCGCAGTTTTACAGACCGGTGTCTTACTCTGGGTGAGCTTTCCTGGCTCCTTTGGATAACTCAAGGCGAACGTCAGGTCATCGGCAAGCGCAACAAAGCTTCCATGCGAACTGTTCCCTCTGCCGGGGCAAGACAGCCATTGGAAACATACCTGCTCATAAACAAAGTCGAGGGGCTTGAACAAGGGCTTTATCACTACATTCCCTCCGGACATAAGCTTGGATATCTCGGAACAAAGGAAAACCTGACAGAAGAAGCTGCGTATGCTTTTGGAGGCCAGACTTTCTTTGCCGAAGCTCCTATAGGCTTCATCTGGGCTGCTGTTCCTTACCGCACAGAATGGCGTTATGCTCTGCAGGCACAGAAATATGCTCTGCTGGACGCAGGACACGTTTGCGAAAATCTTTACCTTGCCGCCGCTTCCATCGGCTGCGGCACCTGTGCTATCGGCGCATACCGTCAGAAAGAAGCTGACGCTCTGCTTGGTCTCGACGGCAGCGAGTCAGATTCTCAGGAACAGCAGTTTGTGATTTATGCAGCTGCATTGGGCAAAGTTGAATAAACTATAAGTCTGACGATTCTATGGAATCGTCAGACTTATTATTTCATAATCAATGTCAATACATTAAAAACTGTATTGTGTTCAAAAAACGGCATTGATATTTTCTTAAAAATATGGTAGTTTTAATTTATATTAATTATTGAAGAGAAAGGAAAAGGAAAAGCATGAATCATAAATATCAGCACGTTCTGCAGCCTGTGAAACTGGGCAAGAACATTCTGAAAAACCGCATAATCAACGCAAAATCCGTTGCTATTCAGGACGATTTTGACTCCATGGCCGAGTTCCTCGGCGGTCTTGCCAGAAATGGTGCTTCCATCGTCACCTGCGCTCCCGGTATGTTTAAAGAAGTAAAGGGACGCACCTTCTTCACCAGTGACTACGATATGGACAGCCGTGAAGATCAGCAGGGATTTAAGAAAGTCATTGAACGTATCCACGCCTACGGCTCCCTGGCTTCCGCTTCCACCATGTGTTATCTGCCAGTTGACGTTGCGATTTCAGAAATCCGTGACTGGTCTGTTATTCCCGAGAACTTCCCTCCCGGACCCGAAGGCATTTACTATATGTCCATGGATCCCGAGTTCATGATGAAGCATGGCCACGAAAAGATCGTTCCCCCCGAGATCACCAAAGAACAGATAAAAGAATTCATTGAGCTGTTTACCAGCTACTGTGTACGCCTTAAAGAGCTGGGCTTCGACATGGTCAACATTTACGCCAGCTATAACGCTTCGATCCTTGGCAAGTCCCTGTCAAGAGCTTTGAACCAGCGTACCGACGAGTACGGCGGCAGCAACGAAAATCGTGTCCGTCTGCTTTGCGAACTGCTTTCTTCAATCAAGGCAGCCTGCGGTAAGGACTTCCCCATCGAGCTGCAGATATCCGGTCACGACCCCCTCAAGGGCGGTTTCACCGAAGAAGACTTTGTTGAATACTGCCAGATTCTCGACAGCAAGGGTCTTGTAGACATTTTCCAGGTTCGTGCATGGTCCGGTGACTATACCCACACCAACTCCTATACCTCCACCAAGGAAAACCCCACTAACCTCAGATTTGCCGAAATGCTGAAAAAGGCAGGCGTTAAGGCTTATGTTGCTCCTGTTGGCGGTTTCCAGGATCCCGCCGTTATGGAACGTGTTATCGCCGAAGGCAAGTGCGACCTTATTGCCATGGCTCGTCCCCTTATCTGCGACGAAAACTACTATGAAAAGATCCTTGCAGGCAAGGGTGAAGAAGTTCAGAGCTGTATCCGCTGCGACAAGTGTCATGGCGGCGTCTGCTCAATCAATCCCAAGCTGGGCATTAGCCGCGAATATCAGGATATGTACAAGGCTCCCACTTCTGTTAAAAAGGTCGCCGTTATCGGCGGTGGTCCTTCCGGCATGAAGGCTGCTATTACCGCAGCGGAACGTGGTCATAAAGTTACCCTTTTTGAAAAGGAAGGCTACCTCGGCGGTCAGCTCCATCACACCGATTTTATGGACTGCAAGTGGGGCGTTAAGGAGTTCAAGGACTACCTTATTATGCGCATGAATCAGCTTGGTGTTGACGTTAAGCTGAACACCGAAGCTACTGCTTATATGATCCAGGCAGGCGGTTATGACGCAGTTATTGCCGGTACCGGTTCCACTCCCAAGAAGGGTTCATGCCCCGGTGCTGATGGTGCCAATGTCTGGGCTCCTGTTGACGTATTTGGTCGTGAAAATGAACTTGCAGAAGAAGTTGTTGTTGTTGGCGGTGCTATGATAGCTGCCGATACTGCCATGTATCTCTGCAATGAAGGCCACAAAGTCACCATGATCACCCGTCAGCGTCAGGCTGCTCACGATTACGAAGCCCATAGCAACGACGCTTTCAGAGATTACCTCACTTCCCGTCCCAACATTCATTTTGTCACTGAGGCACAGACCACTCTCATCGAAGAAGATGGCGTTACCTACACCGATAAGGAAGGCAACTCCCACAAGATCCCCTGCGGCAGCGTAGTTGTTGCCAACGGTCGTATCCCCAACACTGAGCAGGCTTACGCCTTTGCAGGCAGTGCACCTCAGTTCTATGTTGTTGGCGATGCATGTGCTTTGACCGAAGCCAGCAAGAGAGGCGGTCACGGTCCCGGAGCAAAACCCGACCCCAATAAGGACACTACCGATGCTGGTATCCGTCACAGCATCTACACCGGCTTCACTGCCGCAAGCTGCATCTAATCCATACTCTCAAGAGTGCCGCATCTGCGGCACTCTTTATATGTAGCAGACTGCGAAGTTTGTCATATATTGTAGCGAGGGAGCTTCCTCCTCAAATATTTTTAAAGAGGTTATAATATGCCAGCTTTTGAAAATCAGGCTACTATGAGCTACAATGACACAATTATCAACTCTAATACTACCATAGGACAAATCTTTCAGACACCTCAAGTAACTAAAAACGCCGTATCCGGCACCTATACACCGGTCGAAATAGTGACTTACGTTATCAGTATCATCAATCCCGGCAACTCAGATCTTGAAGATATATCTGTTTCCGATAACCTGGGGCTCTACACCTTTGAAGAAGAAACCTATGTTCCTCTGAGCTATGTCGATGGATCTGCCCGACTTTATATCAACGGAGTACTGCAGGAAGCTCTGGAGGTTAACGCCGGTACGGAACTTGTTTTTTCGCAAATCAATATACCCGCAAATGAGAACGCCCTTTTAATTTATGAGGCGGTAGCAAATCAGTTCGCATCTCCCGAAGCAGGAAGTTCCATCACTAACGAAGTTTCCATCTCCGGTATTGATTCCGAATGTTTCGATGATGTGGTAGCAGATGAAACGATTCAGGTTGAAGAAAGACCCGAATTGATAATAACAAAATTTGTTGATCCCAATTGTGTTTCCGAGGGTGACACATTGACTTATACCTTCGTTATCCAGAATACGGGTAATTCCCCCGCAGACGAAACAGAGAATATTATCGTCACCGATACCTTTGACCCTGCACTGAATGATATAACAGTTACCTTTAACGATGAGGAATGGTCTGAACCGGAAAACTACACCTACTCCGAAGCTACCGGCGAGTTTGCAACAGTCGAAGGTCAGATAACCGTCCCCGCAGCAACCTTTACCAGGGATGAAGAAACAGGAGCATGGATCACCACTCCCGGTGTAAGTATTCTAACCATCAGCGGTACTGTCTAAATAAAACCAATCAAAGACCGATGGATTCCATCGGTCTTTTTGTTGTTTGGGACGATAGATTTCAACTGTCAGAAATTTAAATTTTTGGTCGGTTGGGGCTTGACAAAAAAGCGTTTATGATGTAATATTATCTGGCGCAATTGAATAGCTGATTGCACTTGACCATGGAGATGTCGCGTAGCTGGTCGAGCGCGCACGATTGGAAATCGTGTATACCCCAAAAGGGTATCGAGAGTTCGAATCTCTCCATCTCCGCCATAAAAATGAACACCTCATTCTTTGAGGTGTTTATTTTTATATCAGATGTGGGAGTAAGCAGAAGTTTTACGCAAATTGATGCTTGCATCAATTTGATAGGTCAGCTCTGCTGACCCAGGAGTTCAGAATCCCCCACAGCACAACAACATTTTGAAGGTGATATGATGTCCTCCAATACCATTGACCGATTCAGAGGAACATACGAATTTCTAAGTAACTTTTTCCCGGCAAAACTGATGTTTGACGGCATTGCATATTACAATTCCGAGGCTGCATACCAGGCTCAAAAAATGAACGAATATGAACAACGCAAGCTTTTTGCTTCCATGTACTCAGATGAATCAAAACGCTATGCCAGACGTATTATTGTTCGCTCTGACTGGGATGATATCAAGCTCCAAACCATGAGAGACGTTGTTAAAGCCAAGTTTGAGCAGAATCCTCGTCTTGCCAAGCTTCTGGCCGACACCGACGATAACATGATCATTGAAGGAAACACTTGGGGTGACGTTTACTGGGGTGTTGACCTGAAAACCGGCATTGGCGAAAACCACTTAGGAAGAATCCTGATGGAGCTTCGTAAACAGATATCAGATGGCAACTTTACCGACAACAGTCACTTGCGACCAATTAAAGAGCATACATTCCTTGAACGCATACACTTAACAGATGAGCATATTGAAGATATATCATCAGAACTCACCGTGATTGAAACTGACCAAAAATCTCTTTCGGGCATCAAAACAGGCTATGCTGAATCATCAGGTGCAACCACAATACAAACAGTCACTCCTGTATATGGACGAGATGATGAATCGCTGCTTGCTGTTTGCTATAAAAACTGTTTGAACCTTGCAATTGATACCGGTGCAAAGAGTATAGCTTTCCCTCCCCTCTCAACAGGAAGGAACTGTTTCCCAAAAGAAAAAGCATCAGGCATAGCAGTTAATGCTGTACTTGAGTGGTTTACAAATAATCACTGCCCACAAATGGATATTTGGTTTTCTGCCAATGATATAAAGATATTTGAGACCTTACTTAGACATCTCGAATTAAAGAGCCACGGTTGATCCGTGGCTCTTTTTATTCGCTATCCATCATTTTAACTGCTTCGTTCAGCACCTCATTTGCTATGCTTCCGCAGATAGCACTTCCGGAGCCACCATTTTCTACGATGACAATAAACGCCAGAGGATGCTCCTCATCGTCCAGAAAACCCGCATAGGTAGCGTGGGGTTCTATCCCTTCCCCTATTTCTGCTGTTCCTGATTTGGCACAAATATTCAGGTCATAAGGGTCACCGTATACCGTCAGTACATTGTTGCGCATCATTTCTTTCATTGTCCGGCAGGTTTCGTAACTCAGAACTGTATCACCGGTAACCGTCTGACCGTACTGAATATCCATCACACCTCCGCCGGTTACGGAATATAGCAGATGCGGATACACAACTGTACCTCCATTTCCTATTGCACCGACAAAAGTCATGTACGCACACGGATTGATGAGATTTGTGTACTGACCTATGCCTGCCCATGCCACATTTGATTGAGTTTTATCGCTGAGCACAAAGCTTCCTTTGGCTGTAGTCAAACCGTCGAAGCTGAGAGATTCGTTGACAAGAGCTTTATTCGCATACTCAGTCAAAACTTCTGCGCCAACCTGAGAAGCTATTGCAGCAAATGCGCAGTTGCAGGAACGTGCCAATGCAGTGCGGAAATCTATCTCACCATGGACACCTGCGCATACAATGGTATCACCTTCTACTTCCACATCGCCGTCGCAGTAGAATGATTGCTCAAAAATATCGGGTATTGTTTCAATGGCTGCAGCAGTTGTAACCAGCTTGAATATGGAACCGGGAACATAAGTTGATGACACAAAACGGTTGACAAATACACCATCGTAAACACCTGTTGTGTCTTCGCTGATATCAGGCATATCCAAAGGGTCATAAGACATGCTTGAGGTCATACAAATCAGTTCGCCTGTCTTGTAGTTATAAACACCTACACAGCCCTTTCGTCCGGCAAGTGCTTCATATGCCACCGAACTGACTTTTGCGCTGACAGTCAGTTTAAGCTCAGCATCTTCACGATCAAGGGAAAACACACCGTTGAGAGAATCATAACCGCTGATTTCTGCGCCGTACTCATTGAGTACGATGGACGGAATATATCCATAGCTGTCACCTGTCAGATGCAGCAAAGCCGTCCTGACAGCAGGATTATTGCTGTATGAGCGACCGTCTGCACCGGATTGTACCAGAATATCACCAATCCTGTCACGCACCATTCCTGTACTCAGGTTGCCGCCTGAATACAGATTTCCGTTGCCGGGATGTATTGACCATGAACTGCCGTTTATCATAACGTCAGCCGAAAAGTAAATAAGTCCTGCCACCATTAGGACAGCCAGAATGATTATGGTTTTTGATCGACCGGAAACTTTCTTCACTCGACAGCCTCCTTTTGATTGATAACAAAGCCTTCAGCCCCCTCGTCATCAGGATGCAGTCTGATGGCAAAACTGGCGTTCTGACGTGTATCTGCTGCCTTAACAAAGGCCAGCAACCCCCATGACGCCAGCATGGAGCTGCCACCATTGGAAACAAAGGGGAAAGTAACACCTGTAAAAGGAAGGATATCCACCGATCCAAACACGTTGAGCATGGTTTGGATAAGCAGCATACACATGGCGCTGCAGCCGGCAATAACATAAAAAGATGAGCGGCCTACAGAAGCAGCACGTATGGTAAAAACAGCCAACAGAACTATGCAAATAACGCATGCAAGCGCAACCAAAAGTCCCAACTCTTCTGCCAGAAAGCAGAAAACAAGGTCTGTATCCGAGGCTGCAACATTTTTCAGCCAACCATTGCCGGCACCCAATCCAAGCAGTCCGCCGCTGGCAACGCTCATAAGTGCTCTTGTCTGTTGGTAACCGGCATCATAAGGTGCCTCCCAAATATGGCGCCATGACTGAAACCTGCTCAAAGCATGAGGTTTAAGTTTCAGCGCCAAAACACCGCCAAATCCAACCGATGCTGTGATAAGTGATATGGTGGCAAAGTCACCGGAACGCAGAAATGCTATGACAACAAAGGTTGCAAAATACACTATGGCAGTACCGAAGTCATTCATCAAAGCAAGGCTTCCGCAGCAGACACCGGCAAATGCAATAAACAGGTAAAGGTTTCGTCTTGTAACCAGTCGGTCAAGAGTTGAAGCACCGGCAAAAATAAAGCATATTTTAATCAGCTCTGAGGGCTGGATTGAAAACCCGCCAATCATTATCCAGTTTTTTGCTCCGTACACTTCGGTGCCAAAAACAAGATTTATGGCGAACAGCCCTATACCAATGGCTGCCATATACCAACGAACCTTTTTTGTGCGCTGCAAATCACGCATGAATATGCCAAGAGCGAGAAAGATTATAATGCCGCCAAATACGCATATAAGCTGCTTGTACAGTTCATCAGGATTGTCTGACGCAATAACAGATAAGCCAAAAGTGGTCAGCAGAAATGCAATCGATTCTATCTCAAAGCCTGTTCGGCGCAGGCATCTGATAATAATGAAATACAGCCACATCATCACAGCAAGCGCAAGAAATACCACTGCTATCTTCGGTTCAGAATGAGGAAGCTTTGATAGAGTAAGCTGAACAGCAGACAAAATCTGCAGCAGTGTAATCATCAGGAAAGTTACAGAGGGTTTTATGCTCTTGCCGGGCTTGGTACGATATGCAGCGTCTTCAACTTTCTCATCTTCCGGAACAGGAATAAGCGTCATATCAACGCCGCCCATAGTAAGCACGTCACCATATCGCAATTCTTCCGACTCTTCCACAACTTCGCTGTTTACAAGCACAGGGTTTGTGTTTCCTTTAATAACGGTAATTGTCCAAACACCATCATCTCTCCGAGTAAGGACACCGTGATTTCGGGACACCGTCGGATAGTTTAGTAGTATGTCTGACCGTTTTGCCCTGCCCATAAGGTTTTCCCAATGCTTGACGGGAATACGTCCGCCGTTAGGCAATGTAAGATACGCCCACACCTCAGGTTCTTTGGGCCATTTCAGCAAAGACACACCGCAGCGAACAACAATAGCTATCGTCAACACAGGAAAAATAACTCTGGACAACAGGCAAAAGGTGTCCTGAAAACTCATATCCCACGGCAAAACCAGTTGGCTCAGCTTGATTATTGTTTCATTTATCAAAGAATAAACAGCTTCCATATCGTGTACCTAACATTTCAAAATCGTGCAGCTATGATAACACAGACGATATTTTTTTGCAAATGTTCCCTAAAAAGGAATGCCCATCAGCGATAAGCTGATGGGCGCCAATAAACTGTTAAACAGGTTTTACAGGAATGATGAGTGCTGCGAGAATGTAAGCCAGCAGACCAAATCCACCGACAAGAGCACAAATCACCCAAACAAGCCTGATAATGGTGGGATCAATGTTGAAATACTCACCAAGACCTCCGCACACGCCGCAAATTTTCTTGTTTTCTTCGGAACGATACAGTTTTTTATCCATCTTTGGTTCCTCCTCAATCTATTCTTTCAATAAATCTATAAAACTCAGTATTTTCTAAAACAGCTTCCAGTTCTTTTTCAGTATAATTCATTTTTGCACCCATTGCAATCCCCGCAACAGTGAGTATCAACCCCACAACCAGCAGCAAAGCACAGCAGCAAAGAGTTATTTTAATACCTTTATTCATACTGTTTTCTTCCTCCTTTTGAACAAAAGATTGCAAAGGTCAACAAACCAGCTTATAAGAGCCGGTATCAACTTAATCGTTGCCCAGGTCATGAATATTCCAAAAACCAAACCAACCGCAACCAGGACGATTCCTGTGCCAAGAACGAACAATCCATCAGCCAGTGACAGCGAAACAAAGGCAAAAATGCTGACAACGGAAACAGCAACACCGGCAATCGCAATAGCATATCCGGAAATCATTAATGCCATTACGGTGGCAGCAACAGAAATGAAAATTCCAAACACTCCTGCCAAAAGTCCTATAACAATCGCAGCAGCTCCACCTGCCAGAGGCAGGATAACAGGGCTTAGCAGAACAAGAATAATTGCAATAAGTATTTTGTTGGTATCATTGATCTTTTGTCCTGTTTTGGGCTTATTGCTTTCAGCCTTTGACACTGCTTGATTATTATATTCTCTTATAATATTCTTTGCAACAGCTTCGGGAGTTCCAAGTTTTATAACTGCCCGTTCTTCATCGGCAGCTTCGGAAAAGTATTCCTCATAATAATTCAGCGCAGACAATCTCTCGTCTTCCGGAAGGACTTCAAGTTCCTTATTGAGTTTCTCAATAAACTCATGACTTTTCATGTTCCACACCCCCATTAAGTACAGAATCTATACCTTTTTTATGGTTTTCCCATTCGGATTTATATGATGACAGCTGACGTTTACCATCATCGGTTATTGCATAATACCTTCTGTTTCTTCCATTATACTCTTTGTCGTAGGTAGTCAGCTTACCTTCCTTTTGCAGACGCCGTAGAACAGGGTATAGCGTTGATTCGGATATATCTATGGCGTTTTTAATGTTTTGAGTAATTCTATATCCATATGTATCCTCGGTATAACATACCGAAAGTACAAGCGCCTCAAGAAGCTGGGTACTGATTGCAAAAGCCATAGAATCACCTCCGTATTTTGTTTTCAACAATATTATATGCTATATAATATTGTTTGTCAATAGTATTATAAAAAAGACCGATGCGAAAATCGCATCGGTCAATAATGCTTCAATTATCCAAGGCTAACACGAATGATACAGCTAACAGTTTCGCCGCCTACAGTTGTATAAACAGTGGTAGTGCCACTTCCCGCAGCCTTTACAAGGCCGGTAGAGTCAACAGTAGCAACTGCTTCATTTTTGCTGACCCAGGTAAGGCTCGAGGTGTCTATCTCAGAAGAATCACTGGTTTCAACCTTCAAAGCCACCTGCTCGCCAACTGTAAACAGAGTAACGTCTGAATGATTCAATGTAACAGTGATCTCACTGCCATCTTCTGCGGTTATGCTGGGGATATTAACACGGACAACGCACTCTGCAATAACGCCATCAAGGTCAGCTTTGATTGTAGCAGTACCCTTGCTGAGTGCTGTAACAACACCATTTTCATCAACGGTTGCAACCATATCGTCGCTGCTGCTCCAAACAAGCTGAGCAGACTCGGAAGACGTAATATCCTGCACGCTTAAGGTTGCAGTCTCGCCAACAGCGGTCATGGTGATGTCCTCAGTAGACATAGTAAGGTACTCACCGACTTCAAAGCTGCAACGAACTATACAGGAAACAGTCTGATCACCGCAAGTAGCTGTAACATAAGCAGTACCGCCGTTAACTGCAGTGGCACTTCCGTTTGAATCTACCTTAACGACCTTGGGGTCGGAGCTGGACCACTCAACAAAATCGGCAGCAGAAGAAGGTTCTGTCATAACATTGAAGTTCCAGACTTCACCACGGCTGAAGAAGGTAATGTCTGACCTGTTGATCTCCATGGAATTGCATTCAACTTCGGGAGTTTCAATAACAGGGTCTTCAACAGGCGGAGTTTCAAGCACTTCGGGTTCTTCACTTGCTTCAGGTGCCTCGGGAATTTCGGACGGCGACGGGCTTTCGGCAACAGGTTCAGAAGCTTCAGGCTGCTGAGGATCACTGATCACCATAGAAGGAGTTACATCAACTTCGGGTGCACCCGTCTCAAGACCTGCCATGGGATCGTTTTCCTCCACAGGCAGGGATACGCTTGTCTGCGGTTCATTCTGCTCAGAACCGCCGAAGTTTATCATACCAAGACGATAAAGCATAAACAAAGCTGCAATTATAATTGCAACACCTGCAAGGACAAGGATAAGCGATTTAAGCCAAACAGGGATTTTGTCTGCGCTGTCGTCAAACTCTTCGATTTCTTCCTCTTCATCGTAATCATATTCATTTTCAACGAAGGGGTTTTCAGCAACAGCAGCTTTCTTCATTACATTTTTATTCTTCTCTCCACACTCAGGGCATCGGCTAAGCTCAGCCGAGTATTCTTCTCCGCAAAAGGTGCAATATACTTTCTCGTTGTCCATTGCGATCCCTCACAATCAAGTTAATAATAATGGTACTTTATGTATACCTAATTTATTTTACATTATGTAACCCATATTAGTCAAGAGCTTTGCCTGTCAAATTTTCGCATAGAGACAAATCTTTTTCAGCTGCTGTTTCATCACCAAGCTCCGATTCAGCCTGTGCCTTCAATTTCAGCGTTCTTATAAGTCTTGGTTTGACAACAGCTTCGTGTTTTTCGAGAAGATCCGTAAAAAGTGCTGCTGCTTCAGCAAGATCTGTTCGTGAATCACTGTACTTACCGTTCTTTATAAGTACCTCTCCCCTGCCCATCAATATGGTGGCAAGGTCTATTCTTCCTGCAGGTGTTCTTATAGCTCCGGACACTTTTTTAATCATAATAACTCTTGTGTAATACTTCTCTGCTTCTTCATAATTGCCAAGACAATTACAAGCCGCTGCCAGATTGGTAAGCACAACCGGTGTAGATGACGAAATCATTTCCCCTTCTATTTCCACTGCCTTGAGTCCATCCTGCCTGGCATCTTCAAATCGCTGCATATTTACAAGAACGCCGCTTCGATTAGCCAAGCATTTGAGCAGTATCTTTTGTGTTTTGGCATTTGCAGTTCCAAGGTCATTGTATATTTCTATTGCTCTATTAAAATCGTCACAGGCTTCCTGAAGTTTCCTTACTCTGCAATATGCGCTTCCTCTGTCTGCCAGAATTGCCATCACCCGAGTCTGACTCTCGTTATCCTGCATTCCGGAAGCTATCTTCAGAGCCTCGCTGTAACAAGAGATGCAGCTGTCCGGTTTCTGCATTTTACTATATAACGGAGCCAGTTTAAGCAAACCGGCAATCCGCACTTCTTTTCCGCCGGCAAAACCTGCCGCAACATCAGCACTGTGACGAAAATCCCTTGCAGCCTGTTCATCATTTCCCAATAACTGATGTATATTACCGCGTCCGGTAAGTGCCAGCGATTCAATGATATATGTATTTTCGTCTTCAGACGCTCTCAATGCGTCGCATATCATAATAAAACTGTCATGCTGCATTTTGCGTTCTGAAAGCTGTTCCTTTGATGCTTTTGAGTAGTCAAAAGGTGAAAAAACTTTTTTAATAAGTTCATCAAACTCTTTTCTGGCCCCAATCACGTCAGTTCGGCTGCCCGCATCAACTATATATTCATTGAATTTCAGCATCAAAGGCTTCAGATCAAATCTCATCATATAACCATTTCCTCAAAATATGTTATTTTGATTATATCAGATAACAACATCACTGTCAAAAATGCTAACCACTTGCTTTTTTATCATAATTAGCGTAAAATAGAATGGATTATATGTAGAGGAGTTCCTTCATGGAAGAAATCAATAAAGTGTCTCCGCTGCTTGATAACTGGACTATAGGCGAGAAGTTGGAAAGCGAAAGCTCCGCTGACGTCTATCTTGTCAGCAGCGAAAGCAGCGGTATGGGCAGTTTGGCCATTCTTAAACACTATTCATACCCAAAAACCAAAGCTCAGCTTGATGCATTGTACTATGCTGGTACTGTATCCAACGAGAAAGAAGCTAAAGAATACATAGCAAAAGTTGTAATGGAACAGGCGTATGAGCTGGCATATCTCAAACGCTTGAAAAGCAGTCCATATATCTTTACCGATCTTGAATATCAGATTCTTGAGAAAACCGAATACCCCGGATTTGACATTTATGTTCTGATGGATTACAGCGAGACATTGGGTAAATACCTCAAGTACAACGCCATGACCCATCTGAGAACTATAAACCTCGGTATAGATATCTGTTCTGCACTTGAAACTCTCCGTGAAAACGGTCTTATCCACCAAAACCTTAAGCCCAATAACATTTTCATCAGCAATTACGGTCAGTATATGCTGGGAGATTTTGGCTACGCTGAGATAAGTCGTCTTAATGGTTCATATGTTCCGGAAAACTACATTAATGATTATTCCGCTCCGGAGATCACCGGCTTGATGGGTCAGCCCAACACCACCATGGACATTTACTCACTTGGTCTTGTGCTGTACCGTATCATGAACGCAAATCACGCACCTTTTGAGGACGAAAAAACCTCTGCCACTGCGGCAAAACAGCTCCGTGAAAGCGGTGAGGCCCTTCCCGTTCCCATGTACGCAGACTATGAGCTGTCTGAAATCATTCTCAAAGCCTGTGCCTTCAAACCCGAGGACAGATATCAGACCCCAACAGAGTTTAAAAACGCACTGAAAGACTATTACATGCGCAATGCAGTGTCTGACGAACTTATTGTTCCTCCAATCAATAATTATGATGAGGATGAAGATTGGGAACCTGATTTTGACGAAGAACTTGAACCCGTAAAAAATGTTACGATTGAAGATCTGGATGAAGATTTTAAGAAGAATTTCACTCCGACAGCCGATGTCAGGGAAATTCCCGAAACCACGCCGGATGTTCCCCGCAAATCAAACAGAAGCTTCTGGCTTGGAATGCTTATTGTATGTCTTGTAATTTGTGTTGCAGGCTTCTTTGCCTTTAAATATTGGCCAACAGTTGAAGTTTATTCCATCGATGCCGAAGTAACGGGCTCTGATGTTATCATAGTTTCATGGGAAAGCGGCGGTTACAACAATCAGACATGGGATCTCACCTGTGCCGACGCATATGGAAACAAGAGCGAACATGTTGTTAACGGAAGCAGTTACGTACTGACCGAACTGGCTGCCGGAACACAGTATGAGATCAGCATTGAACCTTCCCAAAGCTTTATTCGGATGAACGGTGTATCAAAAGCAACCGCTTCAACCATCAGTCACACCACAGTTGCTGATTTCAGAGCCGAAGTTCTTTCCTCCACATCGGTTAAGCTTGACTGGACTGTTAACGGCACTGCTCCCGACAGTTGGATCATTACCTACACTGTAGACGGAAATGAAGTCACTGCTAATGTTGCCGGCAACAGCACCGTGATCGATAATCTGATTTCGGGCGACTATTACACCTTTAACCTTTCCACTGATTTCAACACACTTGTTTCTGGAAGTACGGTGGTATCCTGCCAGACCCCATGGCAAACTGAAATTACTTCATTAAAGGCAAATAGTACTCTCCCTACAGCTGTTGATATTTCATGGAACTGCAAGGGCCATACACCTGAAGTTTGGGAGCTTACCTGTACAGCATCTGACGGCAGTTTTATTCAAATGAACGTTGTCGGCGAAAGCTGGACTGTTGAGAATCTTTTGCCCAATACCGAGTATACCTTTGATGTTGTGCCTTCCGGAAACTACGAAACCACCGGTCAGACCAGTGTCAGCTGCAAAACAGGCAAATGTGAAATACTCTCCATAGATTATGCCTCAACAAGCCCCTTCAGCGGAACAATTTCCTGGACAGTAGATGGCATTGTGCCAGACGAATGGTCCATCGAATACGGAGTTGTTGGCGATGAGGTTCTTAGCGAGCTTGTAACAAGCAGCAGCATAGCAATGTCCGCACTTTATCCTGCTTCAACATACTCTTTCAAATTGTCTGCACCTGCTCAATACAGTGTGACAGGCGTCACAGAAACGACATTTACAACTGCTGAAGCAGAGCAATTTACTGACTACGGATGTAAAAATGTTTCAATATATATGTATCTGTCCACTGATACCGAATATGAAACACCAATGGATACATTTACATCAAATCAGTCCGTAAATCTTGTAATTTCTGCCGAATATGAGGAAACTGCTGAGGATAAGTCAGTTTCAACCGCATACTTCATCAGAAACAATGAAGGAAAGATTGTAAGCTATACTCAGGGTCAGCGTACCTGGTCCGGAGAATGGACCGAGCTGGACCATAACGATGCACTGACAACACTTCCTCAGGAACCGGGAATCTACACCCTTGAGATTTACTTCAATGGCAAGATCCTGGCAACCAAAGAATTTTATATGGAATAATCAATAAAGCCCCTGCTGTAATCAGCAGGGGCTAATTCTTTCGATTAATAGAAAAACCACCTCGGAAATCCGAGGTGGTTTTAAATCAAGGATTAGTCTTCGTTGATGCCGATAACAACGCCGGAACCAACAGTACGGCCGCCTTCACGGATAGCGAAACGGAGACCGTTTTCGATAGCGATGGGGGTGATCAGTTCAACGTCCATGTCGATGTTGTCGCCGGGCATGCACATCTCAACGCCTTCGGGCAGGGAGATGATACCGGTAACGTCGGTGGTACGGAAATAGAACTGGGGACGATAGTTGTTGAAGAAGGGAGTATGACGGCCGCCTTCTTCCTTGGACAGGACGTAAACCTGGCCCTTGAACTTGGTGTGGGGGTTGATGCTCTTGGGCTTAGCAATAACCTGGCCACGTTCGATTTCGGTCTTAGCAACGCCACGGAGCAGAGCGCCGATGTTGTCGCCGGCTTCAGCGTAATCGAGGAGCTTACGGAACATTTCGATGTCGGTAACGACGGTCTTGCGGCTTTCTTCAGCCAGGCCAACGATTTCGACTTCTTCGTTCTTCTTGATGGTGCCTCTCTCAACTCTGCCGGTAGCAACGGTGCCACGGCCGGAGATGGTGAATACGTCTTCAATAGGCATCAGGAAGGGCATGTCGGCCTTACGGTCGGGAGTAGCGATGTAGGTGTCAACAGCGTCCATCAGTTCCTTGATGCAAGCATAGTCGGGGCTGTCAACGTCGGTGGACTCGGTGGTCAGAGCGACAACAGCGGAACCCTTGATGATGGGAATATCATCACCGGGGAATTCGTAGTAGGACAGAGTCTCACGAACTTCCATCTCAACCAGTTCGAGCAGTTCTTCGTCGTCAACCAGGTCGCACTTGTTAAGGAAAACAACGATGTAGGGAACGCCAACCTGACGAGCCAGAAGGATGTGCTCCTTGGTCTGAGCCATGGGGCCGTCGGTAGCAGCGATAACGAGGATAGCGCCGTCCATCTGAGCAGCACCGGTGATCATGTTCTTGATGTAGTCAGCATGACCCGGGCAGTCAACGTGAGCATAGTGACGAGCGTCGGTCTGATACTCAACGTGAGCGGTGTTGATGGTGATACCACGTTCTCTTTCTTCGGGAGCCTTATCGATGCTGGAGTAGTCTTCGTACTGAGCCTGGCCCTTCAGAGCGAGGTACTTGGTGATAGCTGCAGTCAGAGTGGTCTTGCCGTGGTCAACGTGGCCGATGGTGCCGATGTTTACATGAGGTTTGGATCTCTCAAATTTAGCCTTTCCCATTGTGGAAAATCCTCCTTAAATTATTTAGATAGATCGTTACTATATTACTACAGTTTGTCTTAGCTTGCAAGAGTTATTTATCTGCCGGAGCGTCCAGCGCCTTCGCTGATAATCTTTTCCTGCATAGCTTTGGGAAGCTCGACATAATGGCTGGGTTCCATGGAGTACTGTCCACGGCCCTGAGTCTTGCTTCGCAGGTCGGTAGCGTAACCAAACATCTCGGAAAGAGGTACGTTGGCATCTACCTGAGCAGTACCGTTGCGGGATTCCATACCAAGGATGCTGCCGCGGCGAGCACTGATGTCGCCGATAACGTCGCCCATGTAGTCTTCAGGGACGATAACAGAAACCTTCATGATGGGTTCGAGAACAACGGGATCTGCCTTACGGCAGGCTTCCTTGAATGCCATAGAACCGGCGATCTTAAAGGCCATCTCAGAGGAGTCGACCTCGTGATAAGAGCCGTCGTAAAGGGTGACCTTTACGTCTACGACAGGATAGCCGCCGAGAATACCGGCTTCCATGGCGCCCTGGATACCTGCATCAACAGCAGGAATATATTCCTTGGGAATAACGCCGCCGGTAATTTTATTGATGAACTCGTAGCCCTTGCCGGACTCATTGGGTTCAACAATGATTTTGACGTGACCGTACTGGCCTTTACCGCCGGACTGACGGGAGTATTTATTGTCCACGTTAGCTTCCTTGCGGATGGTTTCACGGTAAGCAACCTGAGGCTTACCGACATTGGCCTCAACCTTGAACTCCCGCAGAAGCCTGTCCACGATGATTTCGAGGTGAAGCTCGCCCATACCTGCGATAATGGTCTGGCCGGTATCTTCGTCGGTATAAGTCTTGAAGGTGGGGTCTTCCTCAGCCAGCTTTGCAAGTGCAATACCCATCTTTTCCTGACCGGCTTTGGTCTTGGGTTCGATAGCAACACGGATAACAGGCTCGGGGAATTCCATGGATTCAAGAACAATAGGAGCTTTATCATCACAGAGAGTGTCACCGGTAGTGGTGTTCTTCAAACTGACAACAGCGGCGATATCGCCGGAGTAGACGCAGTCGATGTCTTCTCTGTGGTTAGCGTGCATCTGGACGATTCGGCCAAGACGTTCACGCTGATTCTTGTTGGAGTTGAGGACAGTTTTGCCTGCCTCGACTTTGCCGGAGTAAACTCTGAAAAATGCGAGCTTGCCGACAAAGGGGTCGGTTGCTATTTTGAAAGCAAGAGCTGCAAAAGGCTCGTCATCGGAGGAGGGTCTCTCCTCTTCTTCACCGGTCTTGGGGTTGATGCCCTTAACGGCAGCAATATCAAGAGGTGAAGGCATGTATTCGACGATACCGTCCAGCAGTTCCTGAACACCCTTATTCTTATAAGAGGTGCCGCAGAACACGGGGATCATCTTAACAGCGATGGTTGCTTTTCTTATAGCAGTTCTGATCATCTGTGCGGGAACTTCCTCACCTTCGAGGAAGAGCATCATGATCTCATCATCGAACTCAGAAACTGAGTCGAGAAGCTTTTCACGATATTCCTCGGCGAGATCGACCATATCTTCGGGGATCTCTTCGACACGCATGTCTTTGCCGAGATCATCGTAGAATACTTTGGCTTTCATCTCGATCAGGTCAACTACACCCTTGAATGTATCCTCAGCGCCGATAGGCAGCTGAACGGGTACAGGGTTGCATTTGAGTCTGTCGGACATCATATCCAAAACATTATAGAAGTCAGCACCCATGATATCCATCTTGTTGACGTATACCATACGGGGTACGTTGTACTTATCCGCCTGTCTCCAAACGGTTTCAGTCTGAGGCTCAACGCCGCCCTTTGCGCACAGGACAGTTACGGAACCATCGAGCACTCGAAGTGAACGCTCGACCTCAACTGTGAAGTCAACGTGACCGGGAGTATCTATAATGTTGATCCGGTGATCCTTCCAGAAACAGGTGGTAGCAGCGGAAGTAATGGTGATACCGCGCTCCTGTTCCTGCTCCATCCAGTCCATTGTAGCTGCACCTTCATGAGTCTCACCCATTTTATAGGTACGACCGGTGTAGAAAAGGATTCGCTCAGTGGTGGTGGTTTTACCGGCGTCGATATGAGCCATGATGCCAATATTGCGGGTCATATCAAGTGAATACTGCCTGGGCATAGTTCTTCTCCTTAGCTGTTCGGCGTATTAATCGTGAGCCGGGATTACCAACGGTAGTGGCTGAAGGCCTTGTTGGATTCTGCCATCTTGTGCATATCCTCACGACGCTTAACAGAACTACCGGTATTGTTGCAGGCATCCATGATTTCGCCTGCCAGTCTTTCCTTCATGGTCTTCTCGCTTCTGTTGCGGGAATACATGGTGAGCCAACGCAGGCCGAGAGTCTGACGTCTTGCAGGTCTGACCTCGATAGGTACCTGATAGGTGGCACCGCCGACGCGGCGAGCCTTGACTTCGAGGACAGGCATGATGTTTTCCATAGCCTGCTGGAAAGCTTCCAGACCGCTCTTACCGGTCTTCTGCTCGATGATTTCAAAGGCTCCGTAGACGACCTTCTGTGCAACACCCTTCTTGCCGTCCAGCATGACACTGTTGATCAGCTTGGTAACGAGAACGGAATTGTACATAGGATCGGGCAAAATTTCTCTTTTGGGAACATTACCTCTTCTGGGCACTTTACTTCCCTCCTTCACATTATGATTTCATAGGTACTCGAAAGCATGCCCGCTTTCGTTGTGCCCGGTCTGATATACTGTCAGTTCAAGTAATGTTCCGACATATATATAAAACTCGGGCAAGTGCGAGTAAAATTACTTCTTCTTGGAAGCCTTGGGCTTCTTGGCGCCGTACTTACTGCGGCTCTGCATACGTCCGTTAACGCCCTGAGTATCCAGGGTGCCGCGGATGATGTGGTATCTTACACCAGGAAGGTCCTTAACACGGCCGCCTCTGATCAGAACGACAGAGTGCTCCTGCAGGTTGTGACCTACACCGGGGATGTAAGCAGACACTTCATAACCGTTGGTAAGACGAACACGGGCGATTTTACGCAGTGCGGAGTTCGGCTTCTTAGGAGTAGAAGTACGAACAACGGTGCAAACGCCTCTCTTCTGGGGAGAAGACTGATCGGTGGCTACGTTCTTAATGGTGTTCAGACCCTTCTGCAGAGCAGGAGCGGTGGACTTGTAGGTAGCCTGCTGTCTTCCCTTTCTGACAAGCTGGTTAAATGTCGGCATGGTTTTCCTCCTTTCCCGAAACATATATATTATCCCGGAATATGGCTGACATATTCCGCAATAAACGAATTATTCGATCTGGGCTGCACAGGCAGCTCCGACTTCGATCCCACAGGCACTGCCAAGCTCGGCCATCGTGGGAACATTAACAAGCTCAACTCCGCTATCGGAGCAAAGGTCAACGATCGGGCGAATAACACGCATCTCCGCATCGTCTGCAACGAATACTCTGACAGCAGCGCCGTCTTTTAGAGCTTTTTTGGTCTGCTTTACGCCAACGACCTTTTTGCCCTGACTCAGTTTTGAAAGCATGAAATTCACCTCCAAACACGCAGATTATTGCAAATTTTATCTGCTCGCACGAAAATATATTTTATCAGAAAGGTCCTAATTCGTCAACAGATATTTTGAATATTTGTTTTGTTAAAATGCATAAAATAACCGGATATTTCGGGGCCGGAGCAAACACTTTCGTGTATGCTCCGGCCAAAGTATATCAGTTTCCTTCTTCGTCGATCATTTCACGGGTTACGATAGATGCGGGGGTAACGCCTTCTTCGTATTCGCGATAGACCTCAAGACCGGAACCGGCAGGGATAAGCTTACCAATAATAACATTTTCCTTCAGACCTACCAGATGGTCAACTTTACCCTTGATTGCGGCTTCGGTAAGAACCTTTGTGGTTTCCTGGAAGGAAGCAGCAGACAGGAAGGATTCGGTTGCAAGGGATGCTTTGGTAATACCCATAAGGAGCAGCGAACAGGTAGCAAGCTTGAGTTCTTCTTCACCTGCATCAATTCGAGCCTGGACAGCAGCATTGGCATCTTCATATTCAAAGATGTCAACAGTTGCGCCGGTAAGCAGAGTTGTATCACCTGCATCTTCGATCTTGACCTTGCGCATCATCTGACGAACGATAACTTCGATGTGTTTGTCGTTGATGTCAACGCCCTGCTGACGGTAAACGGCCTGAACTTCCTGGATAAGATAATTCTGGACAGCTTCTACGCCGCTTATACGCAGAATATCGTGAGGAGAAAGAGAACCGTCGGTAATACGATCACCCTGGTTGACGTATGCACCATGAGAAACTCTCAGACCGGTGCTGTGTGCCACCTGATACTGCTTCACTTCGCCATCATCGGCAGTAACGGTGATGGTACGCAGAGAGGTACGATGGCTGTCGTCGATGGTGACTTTACCGCTGATCTCAGCAAGCTGAGCCATCTTTTTGGGTTTTCTTGCTTCAAACAGTTCTTCAACTCGGGGCAGACCCTGGGTGATGTCGTCACCGGCAACGCCGCCGGTATGGAAGGTACGCATGGTAAGCTGAGTACCGGGTTCACCGATGGACTGAGCTGCAATGATACCAACAGCTTCACCAAGGTTGACTTCTTCACTGGTGGCAAGGTTCATGCCGTAGCAGCGTGCACATACACCGCTTCTGGCCTTACAGCCAAGAACGGTACGGATTTTGACGCTGTGGATACCGTGTTCCTCAAGCATGGGAGCATCATCGGGCTGCATAAGCTGATACTTGGAAATAAGCACTTCGCCGGTGATGGGGCTGACAACATCGTCTACAGGATAACGACCTCTTATACGGTTTCCGTAGGTGTCAATTACCTGACCCTTTTCGATTACAGCACCGACAGTGATGCCTTCTTCGCTGCCGCAGTCCTTTTCACGAATGATGACTTCCTGGGAAACATCGACCAGACGACGGGTCAGATAACCGGAGTCAGCGGTACGCAGAGCGGTATCAGCCAGACCCTTACGGGCACCTCTGGAAGAAATGAAGTATTCCAGAACGGAAAGGCCTTCACGGAAGTTTGACTTGATGGGGATCTCTATGGTGCGGCCGGAGGTATCGGCCATCAGGCCACGCATACCTGCCAGCTGACGAATCTGAGCCATGCTGCCTCGGGCGCCGGAGTCGGCCATCATAAAGATGGGGTTGAAGCGGTCGAGGTTGTTTTGCAGAGCCTTTGTAACGTCTTCGGTGGTATTGGTCCATTCATTGATAACAAGACGATAACGCTCGTCATTGGTTATAAAGCCTCTCTTATACTGGCGGTCGATCTTGATGATCTTCTGCTCAGTATCGGCAATAAGCTGTTTCTTTGCTTCGGGAACTGTCATATCATGGATAGAAACAGTGATAGCACCCTTTGTGGAGTACTTATATCCCAGAGCCTTGATATTGTCGAGAACTTCGGTAGAGATAGTGAAACCGTGCTTACGGATACATCTGTCGATAATATCGGAAAGCTTCTTTTTGCCGGTATTAAAGGCAACTTCAAGGTCAAACTGCTTTTCGGGGTCGGTTCTGTCAACAAAGCCAAGATCCTGAGGAATGGGCTCGTTGAAAATCAGACGACCAACGGTAGCGTCAACTATCTTGCTTTTCTTAACACCGTCAATGACCATTTCTCTGCGGACTCGAATAGGTGCATGAATGCCCACTATTCCCTGCTCGTAAGCCATTATGACTTCATCGGTGCCGGAGAACACTTTACCTGCACCGGGCTCGTCTTCCTTAACGATGGTCAGATAGTAGGCGCCGAGGATCATGTCCTGAGTAGGAACGGTAACAGGCTGACCGTCCTGAGGACGCAGCAGGTTGTTGGCGGAAAGCATCAGTACACGTGCTTCAGCCTGAGCCTCGGCGGAAAGAGGTACGTGAACAGCCATCTGGTCACCGTCAAAGTCAGCGTTGTAAGCGGTACATACCAGAGGATGCAGTTTCAGAGCACGGCCTTCTACAAGTATAGGCTCAAATGCCTGGATACCGAGGCGGTGCAGAGTAGGTGCACGGTTAAGCAGAACAGGATGCTCGGTGATGATCTCGTCAAGAGCGTCCCAAACCTCGGTCTTGCCCTTGTCGATCATCTTTTTCGCACTCTTAATGTTATTGGCGTGGCCTTCCTCAACCAGCTTCTTCATAACGAAGGGGCGGAACAGCTCAATGGCCATCTCCTTGGGCAGACCGCACTGATAAAGCTTCAGTTCGGGGCCGACAACGATAACGGAACGGCCGGAGTAGTCAACACGCTTACCAAGAAGGTTCTGACGGAAACGACCCTGCTTGCCCTTGAGCATATCGGACAGGGATTTCAGCGCGCGGTTGTTGGCACCGGTAACGGCTCTTCCACGGCGGCCATTGTCGATAAGTGCGTCAACGGCTTCCTGAAGCATACGCTTTTCGTTGCGAACGATGATATCGGGAGCGTTGAGCTGCATAAGTCTCTTCAGACGATTGTTTCTGTTGATAACTCTTCTGTAAAGGTCATTCAAGTCAGAGGTAGCAAAACGTCCGCCGTCAAGCTGAACCATGGGTCGGATCTCGGGAGGGATAACAGGGATAACATCCATGATCATCCACTCGGGACG
Organism: Oscillospiraceae bacterium; assembly: GCA_015068245.1. Classification (GTDB taxonomy): domain Bacteria; phylum Bacillota; class Clostridia; order Oscillospirales; family Oscillospiraceae; genus SIG469. Next base: position 18,520 of record SVKU01000018.1, on the reverse strand, counting down.
GTTGCCGGAAAGACGGAAAGCCTCAACAACTTCCAGTCTCTTGATGATGCGAAGCTTCTTCTGACCGGATGCTTCTTTGAGTTCGGCATGAAGCTGCTCGGAAAGTTCTTCAAGGTCGATCTTGGCAAGCAGTTCCTTAATGGCTTCTGCACCCATGCCGGCAGAGAAGTCGTCTTCGTACTTTTCACGCATATCACGATACTCTTTTTCAGTCAGTATCTGGTTCTGTGCCAGAGGACTGAAACCGGGATCAGTGACGATATAGTTGGCAAAGTACAGAACTTTTTCAAGGATACGGGGAGACAGGTCAAGCAGCAGACCCATTCTGGAAGGAATTCCCTTGAAATACCAGATATGGCTTACAGGAGCTGCCAGCTCAATATGACCCATACGTTCACGGCGGACTTTCTGACGGGTTACTTCAACACCGCAGCGGTCACAGATCTTGCCTTTATAGCGGATCTTCTTATATTTACCGCAATGACATTCCCAGTCCTTGGTGGGTCCAAAGATTTTTTCACAGAACAGGCCGTCTTTCTCCGGCTTAAGAGTTCTGTAGTTTATAGTTTCGGGCTTTTTTACCTCACCGTATGACCATTCTCTGATCATATCGGGAGAGGCAATGCCGATTTTTATAGCATCGAAAGTATTATAACTCATTTACCAGTTTCCTCCTTAGCCGAAGCTTATTCCTCGTCAGCGTAGTAATCCTCTTCCTCATCTTCGGATTCAGAGAGGCTGTCAAGCAGGTTTCCTTCTTCGTCTTCGAATCCGAATCCGCTGTCATTGAAAACGTTTTCGTCATCGGTAACGTAGCTGTCGTCCCTGCCGGAGGCAGTGTAGGTATCATCGTCATCGTCTTCCATCAGTTCGATGACCTCGCCGTCCTTATCAAGAACACGGATATCCAGACACAGAGACTGGAGTTCCTTGACAAGAACCTTGAAGGATTCGGGTACACCGGGCTTGGGCACATTGTGACCCTTAACGATGGATTCGTAAGTTTTGACACGACCGTTAACGTCGTCGGACTTAACGGTAAGGATTTCCTGAAGAGTGTAAGCAGCACCGTAAGCTTCCAGCGCCCAGACTTCCATTTCACCGAAACGCTGACCGCCGAACTGCGCCTTGCCGCCCAGGGGCTGCTGGGTAACCAGGGAGTAAGGACCGGTGGAACGGGCATGGATCTTATCATCAACAAGGTGATGCAGCTTCAGGAAGTAAACGTAACCAACGGTAACAGGATTATCAAACTGCTGACCGGTACGTCCGTCGTAGAGTATGCTCTTGCCGTCTTCACCAAGGCCGGCAAGTTTCAGAGTTTCTTCGATATCGACCTCGTCTGCACCGTCGAAAACGGGAGTGGCTATCTTCCAGCCGAGAGCATGGGCAGCATAGCCGAGGTGAACTTCAAGAACCTGACCGATATTCATTCGGGAAGGAACGCCCAAGGGGTTAAGAACTATATCCAGAGGAGTACCATCGGGCAGGAAGGGCATATCTTCCTCGGGCAGTACGCGGGAAACAACACCCTTGTTACCGTGACGACCTGCCATCTTGTCGCCGACGGAGATTTTTCTCTTCTGAGCGACATAAACTCTGACCTTCTTATTGACACCGGGGCTCATTTCGTCGCCGTTTTCACGGGTGAATTCCTTGACGTCAACAACGATGCCGGATTCGCCGTGAGGTACTTTGAGAGAGGTGTCACGGACTTCCCTGGCCTTTTCGCCGAAAATAGCTCTGAGCAGACGTTCTTCTGCAGTAAGCTCTGTTTCACCCTTGGGAGTGACTTTGCCTACCAGATAGTCGCCGGAAGTAACTTCGGCACCAACTCTGATAATACCGTGTTCATCGAGGTCTTTCAGAGCATCTTCGCCTACGTTGGGGATATCTCTGGTTATCTCTTCAGCACCCAGCTTGGTGTCGCGGGCATCGATCTCGTGTTCCTCAACATGGATAGAAGTAAACACGTCTTCTCTTACAAGGCGTTCATTAAGGAGGATAGCGTCCTCGTAGTTGTAGCCTTCCCAGGTCATGAAGCCGATAAGCACGTTCTTGCCGAGAGCAATTTCACCCTGAGAGGTAGAGGGACCGTCGGCAAGGACATCGCCCTTGGAAACACGGTCGCCAATGCTGACGATGGGTCTCTGGTTGACGCAGGTGCCCTGGTTGGAACGGGCAAACTTAATGAGATCATAATTCTCTGTATTGCCCATGTCGTATTTAACGGTAACATCGGTGGCGCTGACTCGGGTAACAACGCCGTCGCCCTTGGCGGTGACGCAGACTTCGGAGTCAACAGCAACCTTATGCTCGATGCCGGTGGCAACGATGGGTGCTTCGGTAACAAGCAGAGGCACAGCCTGCTTCTGCATGTTTGCGCCCATAAGAGCGCGGTTGGCGTCGTCGTTTTCGAGGAAGGGGATCATGGCTGTTGCCACGGATACCATCATCTTGGGAGAAATATCGATATAGTCGATCTGATCGCGGTCGACCTCGATGATCTCGTCTCTGTGGCGGCAGGTAATACGGGCGTTGGCAAGGCAGCCGTTTTCATCAACAGGTTCGTCTGCCTGAGCAACGTAATAATCGTCTTCAAGATCGGCAGTCATATAAGTGATCTCATCAGTGACCTTGTGTGTGCCCTTTTCGATACGACGATAAGGAGCTTCAATGAAGCCGTATTCATTGATACGGGCGAATGTGGCAAGATAGGAGATAAGGCCGATGTTGGGACCTTCAGGAGTCTCAATGGGGCACATTCTGCCGTAATGGCTGTAGTGAACGTCTCGAACGTCGAATGATGCACGTTCACGGGACAGACCGCCGGGACCAAGGGCGGAAAGGCGGCGTTTATGAGTCAGCTCGCCAAGGGGGTTGTTCTGGTCCATAAACTGGGACAAAGGAGATGAACCAAAGAATTCCTTGATAACGGCTGTTACAGGACGGATGTTGATAAGTGACTGAGGAGTGACCACGTCAAGATCCTGGGTGGTCATACGTTCACGGATAACACGTTCCAGTCTGGTAAAGCCTACTCTGAACTGGTTCTGAAGCAGTTCGCCAACGGAACGCAGACGACGGTTGCCCAGATGGTCGATATCGTCTGTAGTGCCGATACCATGAGCAAGGCAGTTAAGATAGTTGATGGAAGCAAGAATATCGGAAACGGTGATGTGCTTCGGCACCAGATCGTCCATTCTGGCAACGATAGCGTCTTTCAGTTCTTCACCGCCGAAGGATTCAAGCAGTTCTTTAAGCACAGGGAAAAATACTTTCTGCTTGATGCCGAGTTCGGCAGGATCAAAGTCGACAAATCGGGAAATATCGACCATACCGTTGGAGAACATTCTCACAACCTGGTCGTCGACCATTACTTCAGCGGAAGTAATGCCGTAGGTTTCCAGTTCTTCTGCACGGGCACGGCTGATGACTTCGCCTGCTTCGGCAAGAAGTTCACCGGTCATGGGGTCTGCAAGAGGAGCAGCAAGGGTCTGACCGGAAAGTCTTGTCCACAGAGCCATTTTCTTATTGAATTTGTATCTGCCGACGTTGGAAACATCATAACGGCGGGCATCAAAGAAAAGGCTGTTGAGATAGGACTCGGCGTTTTCAACCGTGGGAGGTTCACCGGGACGCAGACGGCGATAAACTTCAAGCAGAGCTTCGTCTCTGGTTTTGCAGGTGTCCTTTTCAAGAGTAGCCTTGATGCGTTCGTCTTCACCGAACAGTTCAAGAATCTCATGGTCGGTGGTGGGACCGATGCTTCTGATAAGGCAGGTAATGGGGATCTTGCGGTTTTTGTCTATACGGACATAGAAAACGTTGGATGCATCTGTTTCGTATTCAAGCCAGGCGCCGCGATAAGGGATAACGGTGGAGGAATAGATGGACAAATCGGCTTTATCGGTGGTCTTGCCGTAGTAGATGCCGGGGCTTCTGACTATCTGGGAGACGATGACACGTTCTGCGCCATTGATAACAAAGGTACCGCTGTTGGTCATCAGCGGGAAATCGCCAAGGAATATCTCCTGCTCCTTGATCTCCTCTGTTTCCTTGTAGCGAAGACGAACCCGTACCTTGATAGGGGCGGCATAGGTAGCGTCACGCTCTTTGCATTCCTCAACAGAATACTTGGGAGGCTCATCCATGGTGTAATCCAGGAAAGACAGCTCAAGGTTACCGGTATAATCAGTGATGGAAGCTTCGTCCCTGAAAACTTCCTTCAAACCGGTGTTCATGAACCACTCATAAGAGTTCTTCTGGATCTCCAGCAGATTGGGCATATCGAGTATTTCGTCGTGCTTGGAATAGCTCTTTCGCAAGGTCTTGCCGTAATATACATCCTTGACCATCGATTATCACACTCCGTTTCGTATTTGACAAATGTTGATTGAACACCAGGCAGAGTTGTCAGTTTGTTGACCCTCCCTATTGCAAACCTTTGCATTGGATGCTATCATGAGGCTACGCTGGCATGGTATGCAATCAACTTCCTTTTAAAGTAAAAGCAAGTTATTGTATCATGCCTTAACTTATTTGTCAATAATTTGCAGCTTATTTTATTGATTTTTTACAAATTATCCGGCTAATACTAGGAATTTAACATTGTTTCCCTTTCATTTCCTCGGATCAGGCAAGGATATTTGCCTCAACCGGGGTGTTTTTCTATTTGTTTCTCATTTCATATCCACCTGCATCTACACTCGTCATTTTAATTGACTTACAAAGGCAATAAGCATTTATAATTGAACGGCTGCAGCGAAAAATGAAATTTTTAAAATTTCCTGTTGACAAATCCGCCCTTCATCGCTATAATAACCATGCTAATTTAAGCGGTACATCTGCGAGAGTGCTGGAATTGGTAGACAGGCACGTTTGAGGGGCGTGTGTCTATGGCGTACGGGTTCAAGTCCCGTCTCTCGCACCAAATCGGCAAGCTTCCATTGAGGCTTGCCGATTTTTACTTGCTATTATCAATTATTTCGGGCCTGTTCCACAAAATATGTCCCCTCTTGGCATAAAAGAACACAAAATACTGTAATTTTGCAGTTTAAACATAAAATTCAATATTGCCAAATCAGTCACAATCTGTTACAATACAGGTTAGATTTGTCCAAAATTGCTTTTTATGAGGTTTGCAGGAATTGCAGAAGTTTTTTATTGACGCTATACCTCCATCGGAAACGTCCTATCGGCTGCACGGCGAAAACTTTGATCACCTCAAGGTTCTTCGTCCCCGTATAGGTGACGATATCGTTTTGTGCGATGGTCGTGGAACAGATTATTTCTGTCGTTTGGAAGCAATGACCAAGCAAGAAGCGGAACTGACTATTTTAAATTCCCTCCCCAGTGTCAGCGAACCTCGTGTTCAGTGTCACGTTTTTATGGCAGCTGCCAAGAGCGACAAGCTTGAGCACGTTATTCAGAAAGCTACTGAGCTGGGTGCCGTATCCATAACAGCTTTTTTGTCAGAACGATGCGTTTCTCGTCCAAGCGAAAAAGACATGGATAAAAAACTGGTCAGGTTGCAGAAAATAGCACAGTCGGCTGCAGGTCAGTGCGGGCGTGGGATCATACCAAAAGTCGATTATCTCCCCAACCTTAAAGCCGCAGTTGATGCTGCGCTTATGTGTCAGGTTCCTGTTCTCCTGTATGAAAACGAAGAGGAAAACTCACTTAAGGCTGCTTTGTCAAAGGCTCCTTTCGAATCCGTTTCCATTATCAGCGGACCGGAAGGTGGTTTTTCGGAATCCGAAGCTGAATATATGATTTCAGCAGGTTTGATAAGCTGTTCATTGGGCAAGCGTATACTTAGATGCGAAACCGCTCCGCTGTGTGCCCTTTCGGCGATACTATATCACAGCGGTGATATTTGATACTAACAGTTAGGAATGATTACAATGGCCAACAAAAAGAAAACTGCCAAAGCTCAGGCCGATGCCAGAGCCAATGATATTATCACTTATAAAATACTCGGGGCTTTTTTAGCTGCCTGTGTATGTGTGTTCATACTGATGACAATCAGTTCTCAGTATCAAATAGGCAATCAGTTCCTGGCTGTCCATGAGGGTCTTATGACCGTTGGAATTATTGCCGCTCTTGTGGCTCTGCTGGGATTCCTGTTCCTGATAATTGATCGTTTTGCTTCCAACAGAACCATTAAGATTATCGGTGCAATACTGCTTCCTGTGGGTCTGCTTGTCTGGATATCCTGCCTGCTGATGTATTATTTCTACATCCATGCTATCACTATCCTCTGTTTCCTTTATCCCGCAGCTGCTGTTCTTTATCTGGTATATCTCATCTATCAGAGCGAATTTTTCGCCCTTTCAATAGACTGTGTTGTATGCGCATTTGCTTTTTATATTCTGTCCAAGCTGCTTTCCGCTCCCCTGTCCTATGTAGGCATTCTGATAATTGTCGGCATAGTGGCCATCAACGCCGCGCTGCTGTTCCTGACCGTTTACTCCAAAAAATGTGACGGCAAGCTTACCTTTGGCAAAAAGGAAGTCAAATTCCTTGCTTTCAAAGTGTCCGACAAAATCCTTTTCAGCACTGCCGCACTTATGCTTGTCGGTCTTGCTCTTTCCCTTATCCTTGGCGCAATGACAGCATATGTTTTCCTTTTCATTACCCTTATCTATTTGTTCATAATGGCGGTGTATTACACAATAAAATTGATGTAAACCTTCCGCCGACCCCATATATTAAAAGTCATTCGGCGAAACTGCCGAATGACTTTTTGGTTTTGATGTTATATTTCGAGGTTTTGCTATGATTTACAAAGTTGGTATTGATGTCGGCTCCACAACCGTTAAGGTAGTTGTGCTTGATGAAAGCAATAAACTGTTATACCGTTCCTACGAACGCCACTTTTCCAAAGTCAGAGAAAAGACCTGTGAACTGCTGTCCGGTGCAGAAAGCATTCTGCGAGGTCATCAGCTGCGAGCCGTTATAACCGGTTCCGCCGGTCTCGGCATGGCCACAGCTGCAGGAGTAGACTTTGTTCAGGAAGTCTTTGCTACAGCCGAAGCTGTTGACTGCTTTATTCCCGAAACCGATGCCGTTATTGAACTCGGCGGTGAAGACGCTAAGATCATTTTCTTTGGCAACAGTCTTGAAGAACGCATGAACGGTTCCTGTGCCGGTGGTACCGGTGCTTTTATCGACCAGATGGCTACTCTTCTTAACGTCACAGCCGGCGAACTCGATGAACTCTCACTGAAACACGAGAAGATATATCCCATAGCTTCCCGCTGCGGCGTTTTTGCTAAAACCGACGTTCAGCCCATTTTGAATCAGGGTGGTCGCAAGGAAGACGTGGCTGCTTCAATATTCCAGGCAGTTGTTGACCAAACTATTGCCGGACTTACTCAGGGACGTGAGCTGAAAGGCAAGCTGGTCTTTCTCGGCGGACCCCTGTTCTTCCTCAAGGGTCTGCGCCAGCGTTTTATCGAAACACTTGAACTTGACGATGAACACGCCATATTCCCCGAAAATGCAGACTGTTTTGCCGCTATCGGAGCTGCTCTTTGTTCCGGCGGCTATGAAGTGACCGACTACGACGAACTCAGCAAAAAACTGATTTCTGCCGTCAGCAGTGCCAACACCACCAACACTCTCCCTCCCCTGTTTGATTCCCAGGAGGATTATGACGCATTCCTTACCCGTCATAACTCCAACTCACCTGCTGAAACTGACCCGGAAACCTATACCGGCGACGCTTATCTCGGTATCGATGCAGGCAGCACCACCACAAAGCTGGTACTTATAGACACCAACGGCGGCATACTTTACAGCTATTACAGCGCAAACCTTGGCAATCCCGTATCTGTTGTACTGTCCCAGCTGAAGGCTATCAACGACTTCTGCGGCGACAGGATCAAGATTAAAGGCAGCGCAGTTACCGGTTATGGCGAGGATCTTATCAAAAGTGCATTCATGGTTGATGCAGGTCTTGTTGAAACCATGGCTCACTACCGTGCTGCACGTCACTTTGACCCTCAGGTTGATTTTATTATTGATATCGGCGGTCAGGATATGAAGTGCTTCAAGATCCGCAACAATGCGGTAGACAGCATTATGCTGAACGAAGCCTGCTCCTCCGGCTGCGGTTCTTTTATCGAAACCTTTGCAAAGGCTCTTGGATATAACATTGCCGACTTCTCCAAGATGGGTCTTTTTGCTGCTCATCCCGTTGACCTGGGTTCACGCTGCACTGTTTTTATGAACTCCTCCGTCAAGCAGGCTCAGAAAGACGGTGCTTCCATTGAAGACATTTCCGCAGGTCTTTCTATCTCCATCGTAAAGAACGCTATATATAAGGTAATCAGGGCAGCTTCCGCCGACGACCTTGGTCAGCGCATCGTTGTTCAGGGCGGTACTTTCTATAATGATGCTGTTCTTCGCAGCTTTGAAAACGAGCTTGGCAGAAATGTCACCAGGCCTGTTATTTCCGGTCTTATGGGTGCCTACGGCTGTGCTTTGACAGCCATGGATATGGGACTTTCCGAAAGCACTCTTCTGATAGGCAGCAAGCTTGATGGGTTTACCCATACTTCCAGGCCCACCACCTGCGGCGGCTGCACCAACCACTGCAGTCTTACCATCAACACCTTTGATGGCGGCCGCCGTTTCATTTCCGGCAACCGCTGCGAAAAACCTCTGGGCAAAGCCAATGTATCCAACCCTAACCTTATGAAGTATAAGTTTGATAAGCTCAAAGCTTACGAGGGAAAACCTGGTGTCAGAGGCAAGATAGGTATTCCTTTTGGCCTTAACATGTATGAGAATCTGCCCTTCTGGCATGAATTCTTTACTCAGTTGGAATTTGAAGTTGTGGTTTCCTCCCCCTCAACCAGAGCTACTTACATAAAAGGTCAGCGCACCATTCCTTCCGATACCGTATGCTATCCCGCAAAGCTTATGCACGGTCATGTGCTGGAGCTTATTGACAAGGGCTGCAGCGTAATTTTCTATCCTTGTATGCCCTATAATTTTGACGAGGGCAAAGGCGACAACAACTACAACTGTCCTGTTGTTGCTTACTATCCCGAGCTTCTTGGCGCAAACGTGCCAGACCTGCAGGAGATAAAGTATCTTACTCCCTATTTCGGATTGCATCGTCCAAAGGACTTTGAGAAAAAAGCTGCTGAGTATTTCTTCAACAACTTTTCCATTCCCAAAAAGGAGACTGTTGCAGCTGCAAGAAAGGCTTATGAAGCCTACGAAGCTTACAAGCAGGATATTCGAAGCAACGGTCAGGCTATGATCGACCATGCTCGTGCCAACGGTCAGAAGATTCTGGTAATTGCCGGTCGACCCTATCACAGCGATCCCGAGATCAATCACGGCATAGACGATCTCGCTTCCTCTTACGGTTTTGTTGTCATTACCGAAGATGCTGTGGCACACCATAGCCCCAAAGAAGCCCGAAAGGTACTGAATCAGTGGACATACCAGTCCCGTCTGTATTCCGCAGCAAAGTATGTCTGCTCCCAGAGCGATATGCAGATGATACAGCTTGTATCCTTCGGCTGCGGTATTGATGCCATCACCGGTGACGAAACCAGAGATATTCTTGAATCCGGGGGCAAGCTGTATACTCAGTTGAAAATAGACGATATAAGCAACCTTGGCGCAGTCAAAATCAGAATACGCAGCCTTATTGCTGCTATCGAAGCCCGTGAAGCACTGGAGGTGAAGTAATTGGCAGAGCTTGTTTACAACAAAGACGGTCGACTCCTTTTCACAAAGGAGATGAAAAAAGAATACACCCTGCTCATGCCTCAGATGCTTCCGATCCATTTCGGTATGATGAAAAGCTGTCTGGAGCTGGAGGGTTTCAAGGTTGATATGCTCACCACCGAGCATAGAAATATCGTAGATACCGGTCTTAAATATGTACATAACGATACCTGCTACCCTGCCCTGCTTGTTATCGGTCAGTTGATAGATGCGGTCCAGTCCGGAAAGTACGATGTGCACAAGATCGCCCTGCTCATTACTCAGACAGGCGGTGGCTGCCGAGCTTCCAACTATATTCACCTGCTGCGTAAAGCTTTGAAAAAAGCAAACCTTGAGTTTGTTCCCGTTATTTCCGTCAACCTGTCCGGTCTTGAAAAGAATCCGGGATTCAGTCTTAGCCTGCCCCTTATCCCCAAGCTGGCGTTTTCCATGCTGTATGGCGATGCAATTATGCTCGCTGCCAACAGATGCCGTCCCTATGAGGTCAATCCCGGTCAGACAGATGCTGTTGTTCAGCAGTGTCAGCAGAAACTGATAAATGATTTCAAAAACGGCAAGGGACTCAGCAGGAAAGCCTATAAACAGGAACTTGAATACATTCTTCAATGCTTTGACAGTATTGAAATTACCGACGAGCAAAAGCCCAAAGTCGGCATTGTTGGAGAGATATATGTCAAGTTCTCCTCGCTGGGTAACAACAACCTTGAAAAGTTTCTGGTTGCCGAAGGCGCCGAACCTGTAGTTCCCGGCCTTATCGACTTTATGATATTCAAGGTCAACAACCGTGTGGTAGACGTTGAGCTGTACGGAGGCAAAGCCGTTAAGCGCATCGTTGCAGGTGCACTTCAGAAGTTTTTTGAGATGCTCCAGCGCGACTATATTGAGATAGTCAAACGTCACCCCAGATATACCGCTCCCGAGCCTTTCTCCCACATGCAGAAGCTCATCAAGGGCTACCTTGGTTACGGCAACAAAATGGGGGAAGGCTGGCTGCTTACGGGCGAGATGCTGGATCTTATCCACAGCGGTGTAAACAACATCGTCTGTACCCAGCCCTTTGGCTGTCTGCCAAACCATATCGTTGGCAAAGGCATGATACGCCGTCTGAAAGATGACTATCCCGATTCCAACATCGTAGCCATAGACTATGACCCGGGCGCAACCAAAATCAATCAGGAAAACCGTATTAAGCTCATGCTGGCAAATGCTTCCCGCAATAAGCGCAAGCAGGAAACAGAGGCACAACATGAGATGGCGCATGTTAACTAAACAGAATGTCTGTCCCCCTGCCGGCATATGCTTTGGCAGGGGGGATTTTTTTGAACACTGCTAAAAAACTGCTGACTAACACCGTCCTGCTAACCTTATCGACTGTAATAATACGCTCCGTGGCAATGGGTTTTCAGGTATATATCAGCAATCTTATCGGTGCTGAAGGAATAGGTATTTTTGAGCTTGTAATGTCGGTGTACAGTCTTGCTATTGTAGTTGGCGGCAGTGGCATAAGGGTGGGATCCACCTGTCTTATCGCCGAGGAGTTTGGTTATGGCAGGAAACACGGTGTTAAAAAAGCTGTACGACAATGCCTGCTGTACGGTTTGGTCGTCAGCCTTGTTGTTTCCGTAATTATGTTTCATTTCTCAGAGCAGCTGGGCATCTTGTGGATCGGCGACCAACGCTCCATACTACCGCTTAAAGTCAGTGCATTGTGTATCCCCTTTTCCGTTATGTCTTCCGTAATGGCCGGGTATTTCACCGCTGCCGGAAAGATTGGTAGATACGTTGTGGTGGAATTCTTTGAACGTAGTTTCTCCATTGTTGTTACAATGTTTCTTATCTCTCTTTACGGCGCAAGGGGCATACCTCAATCATGCGCCTGCGTGGTAGGTGGTTCCGGAATCGGTACAGCATTGTCTTTCCTCGTACTGTTTTTCATGTACCGCTTTGACATTTCAAACACCGAAAACACAAATCAGCCCATGTTCAAAAGGTTGCTGAAAATGACTGTACCTCTAGCGGCAAACGAATACATACGCTCGGGTCTTAACACACTTGAGCATATGCTTATACCCCGCGGTTTAAAAAGTTATGGCAGTCACGCAGCTATCGCCAGTTACGGCACAATACACGGCATGGTGTTCCCTGTCATTACCTTCCCCACAGCTATACTTTACTCGGTAGCTGATATACTCATACCTGAGCTTTCAGGCTGCAGAGCAGGCAACCGCCCCAACAGAATAACATATATAGTTTCCCATATAATGCAGATGAGCTTTATCTTTGCAGCTCTTTGCACAGCCATACTGATTGTGACGGCCGATCAGCTTGGTGTTCTTATTTACTCCAGCAGCGAAGCATCATTATACTTTGCACGTTTCGCCCCGCTTTTGGTATTCATTTATCTTGACACCATAGTAGACGGTATGCTGAAGGGCTTAGGCCAGCAGGTGTATAATGTCAGGCTCAACACATGTACTTCAATTCTTGATGTTCTGTTGCTCATTCTGCTGCTTCCAAAATACGGTATTGACGGATATATTACTGCATTTGCCATAACGAAGCTGGTGAATTTCGGCTTTAGTCTTTCTAAAATAATACTGGTAACCAACTATCGTCCAAGACCGGATCTGATATTTAAAACACTACTGGCTGTTGCTGCTTCAGTGGTTTTTGCAAGGTTCATCAGCGGCGGCAATTCAGTATTCATTTCCGGTATTTCCTCAACACTTGTGTTTTTCGTTGTTATATCCCTTACAGGAGCCGTAACACGCACGGACATCAACTGGCTGATCAAGATTTTCAATATGCGGTTCAAAAACTAACTGCGGTCATCAACCGATGACCGCAGTTATTGCTTCTTTAATATTCTTTACTCTTATCAGTTCAAGCCCTTCAGGCGGGTGAATTTTTGCCGTTCCCTGTTTGGGAACGATACATTTTGTAAAACCAAGACGACTTATCTCATTCAGCCTCTGCTGCATATACGAAACAGAACGCAATTCTCCGGTAAGTCCGACCTCACCTACCGCTACAATATCCTCCGCAACAGGCTTATCGGAAAAACTGGAAGCCAGAGCAATTACAGCAGGCAGATCAGCTGACGGCTCGTCCAGCGTAAGTCCGCCAACAACATTAAGATAGGCATCACAACCGGACATTCTCATACCGCCTCTTTTTTCAAGCACAGCCAAAAGCAGCATAGCACGGTTATAGTCAAAACCGTCTGTTGTTCTGCGTGACTGGCTGAAGCTGCTTGGTGCAACCAAAGCCTGCACCTCAGCCAAAAGCGGTCTTGTGCCCTCCATTACGCAGGCAACACAGGTGCCCGGCGCACCTTTGGGGCGCCCAGACAGCAGCATCTCAGATGGATTGGGAACCTCCACCAGTCCAATATCCCTCATCTCAAACACGCCAACTTCATTGGTGGAGCCAAATCTGTTCTTTGCAGCTCTGAGCATTCGGGCAGACATTTGCTGAGTTCCCTCGAAATACAATACGCAGTCCACCATGTGCTCCAGCACTTTGGGGCCGGCAATCGCCCCCTCTTTATTGACATGACCGATAACAAACACTGTTATACCATCGTTCTTTGCCAACTGCATCAGTGTCAATGTGCAGTCTTTTACCTGCCCTACACTGCCCGCTGTTGAATTCAGCTGGTCATTGTAAAGAGTCTGAATGGAATCGATTATCAGTATGTCGGGTTTAATATCCTCCACAGCCTCAAGAACATCATTAAGGTTGGTTTCGGACAGAACGTACACTCCGCTGTTGTGGACGCCAAGACGTTCTGCCCTCAGCTTTATCTGACGTTCAGACTCTTCGCCTGAGACGTAAAGCACCTTTGCAATACGGGTGAGGTGATCACAAATCTGCAGCAGCAGTGTTGATTTTCCTATTCCGGGTGAACCACCAACCAATACCAGTGACCCTTTTACCGCACCGCCGCCAAGCACACGGTCAAGCTCATCCATACCTGTGCCAAACCGTATTTCCTCTGTACAGTCTACCTGGCTGAGAAGCTTTGCTTTCTTTGACGGGGCAGTTGATGCAGCAACAGTACCCTTTGCAGTTTGTTTTACCGTCTGTTCAACAACGGTGTTCCAGCTGCCACAAGCACTGCACTTACCCTGCCATTTTGGATATTCGTTACCACATTCGGTGCAAAAGAATACTGTTTTAGCTTTCATCGGGACTTTCTCCTTTGAATTGAATCAATCCTGCCGCCACAGCCATGGCGACTTTCTTTTGATAATCGTCACTTTGCAGATTTTCTGCATCTGCCGGGTTTGACAAAAAACCGCACTCAACAAGTATAGCAGTGCAGTCTGCATTTTTCATAAGATACGCAGTATCAGTGCCGCTTTTTATCGTCCTGTTGTTATCCTCATCAAGAGCGGTTTTTAAATTGGACTGAACTGCCTGCGCCAAAGCATCGCTTCCTGCTGAACTTCCGTAAAACACCTGCGACCCGCCATAGCGACTGTCGGAGTAGTGGTTTTGGTGGATACTTACCAGAACATCTGCCGCATTTTCTTCTGTTATGGCAAGCCGAGCTTTGATATCAGCCGCTTTTTTGAAGTTGGAGCCGCCAAGGTGAGTATCCTCGGTTCTCGTCATGACCGTTTGCCAGCCCATCAATCCCAGCAGGCTTTCAAGCCGTGCAGATATTTCGAGGTTCAAGTCGCTTTCCTTAACTCCCGTTGGTGTCGATGCACCACCGTCTCTTCCTCCGTGACCCGGGTCGATAACCACGGTAAAGGCATCGTCAAGTTCTGCCATTGCAGGCAGAAAAGAGCAGCCGGAAAGCATTAACAAAACAACAGCTGCAGCAGCAATAAATCTCATATACAAACACCCCCATAGTCAATGATATGGGAGTGAATGTAAGCAATATTCCGAATCAGCGGAGCTTCTTGTTCTTTGCTCTGTCGGTTTTATAGATAAACTGGCCAACAAGACCAATGTTGCGATATCCAAAGTAGTAACCTGCAGCACCGGTAATAGGCGTAACAATAAGAGGCAGGAAATAAATAAGGTTATGGGTGGACTCCTCGAGAGCAGTTACCAGCATAACAAAGGGAGAATAGAATATAAAATATCCCACCTTGGCAAAGTCTACATAGTTGGACGCACCGGAGGCTTTGGTAATAAGAATAAAGATAATAATAACAAGACCGGGAATGTCTGCCAGCAGTCCGGAAATAAGGCCGCGCCATTTGTTATATTCGATGTAGTTATACATGACAAGGTTGTGGTCACGCATGGCTTTGCGCCAGGTATCCATGTAGCTGAAAAAGCAGAACAGCACACCGCAAAGCACGGAAACGATCCAGTATACCGTAAACTCCTTTCCTGTTCCGTTAACCAGCGAAAATGTACAGAAATATAAGATAACATATACAGCAACAGCCTTAATGCTGGCATACCAGTGCTTCCTTACAAATGAAAACAGCGTGCTGGACATGGTGTTGGAATAATTATTGTTGTTTGCCATTATAACACAGCCTTTCTACGATGCTTTTAGTATAATAACACATTTTGCTGAATTAAAAAAGAATGAATTGTAAATTTCAAGCCTTTTCGTCTTAATAATGTGTTATACACCACGAAGCACCAAAGCCCATATAATAAGAACGGAGGCAACTCCATCAAAGCAACTTTAAGGAGGCCATACCTTGGACAACAAAAACTCACAGAATCAGTCTCAGTATGTGAGGACACCAAAAAATCAGTCTGCTGAAGATATGTCCGACAGCGTAAAGGCAGCTGCTCACGCCAACACCGATGTTGACTGGTGCGGCATTCTGCCCTCACCTGCTCCGCTGGCAAATCCATATGTACCTTTCCAGCGAAACAATCCTCAGAAGTATCTGCCGTCAAAAGGCATTATGCGGGGAACACTCTTCCCGGGACTTGACCTGCCATTCCACGCAATGGTCAACGAGGGCGAAATGTGGGGAACACCTCTGGCAGAGCTTATGGCACTGGATTTTGCCATTAAAGAACTGCAGCTGTATCTGGACACTCACAGTAAAGATAAAGAAGCCCTGGAGCTTATGCAAAGCTACATCGCCATGAAACAGGAAGGCACCAGTAAATATGTTGAACAATACGGCCCTGTAACCATTGAAGATGTTGAACACGCCAAAAGCTTCACCTGGCTGAAGGATCCCTGGCCATGGGAATACATCGGGGAGGATAAAAAATAATGTTTATTTATAAAAAACAACTTCAGTTTCCTGTAAAAATTGCAACACCAAACCCAAAGCTTGCAGGTATCATCATTTCGCAATATGGTGGACCAAATGGTAATTCAAAAAATATAAAAAATCCCGGAAGCATAAACTTCCGGGAAAAAAATCAAACATGATTCTTTCTGAAAAACTTGTGTGCACCGATAGTGGTAACATATATCTGACTTTCGTGCCATTCGGAATATGTGATTGCAGGAGCATACCATATATCGGCAACCTCGTCAGTAACTCGCTTACCCATATCGAAAACGGCAGCTACTGCTTTACGGCAGGAATCGTAAGGTTCTTTTGAACTGGTAACTATCTGGCTCTGTTCGATAAAAGTAATTACGTCCACACCTTTTCTCAGTGAGCCGTCAAGAATACACTGAGCTATCATCATCTGACCTTCAAAGGATTCGCCGCCGGCTTCTGCCATAACAGCAGCTACAACTACGGCACGTTCTTCGTCGGTAAGAACATATCCGGGATTGGAAACGCCAAGATAATCATAAACATCTTCAAGGATCTCATCAGCAGACTTACCAGCGGAGAAAAAGTCAGTTTCTTCAACGTCAAGTCCCAATTCCTGAATCTTAAGATTTCTCTGAGCTTCGTAGATCCTTGCTGCATAGACAGCGTGATCGCTGCCGTCTTCAAGAGCAAGAACTATCTCCTGCATGTAGTCTTCGTTATGGTCGTATCCAACTACTATAATACTGTCGTCCAGGTTTATCTCTTCGGCAGAAACCGCAACACCAAAGACAACAAATAAAGCAGCCATCAGTAAAGCAACCGACAAAAACTTGGATTTCATAAATTTTTACCTCGCTGAACTTTTTGCACATGATTGCTCATATGCATTGATTGAATGATAATATATTCAATTGGTTTTGTCAATTATTAGAAAAATCCGAAAATTCCAAAAATCTTCCAATCGTGTTATTATGTAAACTAATGCGCCGCTTTCATTGTGCATTTTGTACAATTACGCCATCTTTACGACACCTTTTTTCTAACCCCCTCTTGTTACCGTTTTGTTATCTTTTTGCCTGTTTCGACAGCGTTTTACAACATTCAATCAAGCTCAAATCCTCATTATATCGTCACACATTCTCCACTTGTAATAAATTTGTTTCTATTTGATTTCGATTTTAAAGGATGTGCCAGTTTGAACAATTTTAACAAAACAGCTGCATTCTACATACGAGTATCAACAGAGGATCAAACCGAATTCAGCCCCGATGCTCAATTGAGGGCGCTAAAGAATTATGCCGAAAATTGTGGATATTTATACAATGAACGTATAATATTCATGGATGAGGGCATATCTGCAAGAAACGCATCGAAAAGACCCGCATTTATGAATATGATTTCCATGTCTGCACAGCAGCCCAAACCCTTTGATGTAATACTTGTTCATCGTTTCGACAGGTTTGCCAGGAACCGGGAAGACAGCGTTGTTTACAAATCGATTCTGAAAAAGCGAGGAATTCGTGTTGTCAGCGTTACAGAGCATCTGGAGGACGATAAATTTTCTGTTATTCTTGAAAGCATACTGGAAGCTATGGCGGAATACTACAGTCTCAACCTTTCAGATGAAGTAAAAAAAGGTATGTGCGAAAAGGCCAGGCGCGGAGGTCTGCAGTCTCCCCCACCGTACGGATACAATGCTTTCAACAATATACTTGTAATATTCCCTCAGGAAGCCGTAAATGTCGAGTTCATGTTCAGGCAGCTTTTGGCTGGCTATACAACGGTTGAAATTGCAGCTCAGCTTAATTCTCTCGGTGCGATGACCAAAAGAGGTAAACCCTTTACCTCAAGAGCAGTGAAATACATTTTAAGAAACCCTGTTTATACAGGTAAACTGAAATGGACGACCGACGATCATGTCTTTATTGTTGAAGGACAGCATGAGCCAATTATCGACGAGGCCACCTATAATTATGCTCAAAAATGCCTGTCCTGATAATTACTGTTCGCAGCATTTACCGTTTGGCGGTCCTGATGGTGAGTTGGGTGCTTCACTGCGTTATTTAAGCCAGCGATACTCCATGCCATATCCTGAATTAAAAGGACTGCTGACCGATATAGGTACAGAGGAGCTTTCTCATCTTGAAATGGTCGGTTCAATTGTGCATCAGCTGACACGCAACCTGAGCGAAGATCAGATCAAAGGTACCCCCTTTGCTCAGTATTTTGTAGACCACACCACCGGTGTATATCCCCAGTTTGCAAGCGGTACACCATGGACTGCCGCCACTATGCAGGTAAAGGGTGATGTCATAGCCGATCTTACCGAAGACCTTGCAGCGGAACAAAAAGCAAGAGTAACTTACGACAACATTCTGCGTCTGTCCGACGATCCCGACGTGAACAAAGTAATCAAATTCCTGCGTGAACGTGAGGTAGTCCATTTCCAAAGGTTTGGCGAAACGAATCAATCAAGGTAAAGTGCGTTAAAACTTCCATGTAATCTCACAACTGTCCATTGTTGCTTTGATTACTACTATAAGCTGATCCACTAC
>SVKU01000039.1 GCA_015068245.1 Oscillospiraceae bacterium | reverse complement strand
TTTATGACTCCCGGCGGAAAAGTTTTTACTCAGGCCGATGCCAAAAGGCTGAGCAAATACGAAAACATCGTTATTGTCTGCGGTCACTATGAGGGTATCGACGAGCGTTTCATCGAAGAATGTGTGACGAGGAAATTTCAATAGGTGACTTTGTTCTCACCGGCGGTGAGATACCCGCAATGGCTGTTGCCGATTCCATCTGCCGCCTTATCCCCGGCGTGCTTTCTGATGAGGAGTGTTTCACCGGCGAAAGCCACTGGAGCGGTCTGCTGGAGTATCCCCAGTATTCACGTCCCGAAACCTGGCATGGAATGTCCATACCGTCCGTACTGCTGTCGGGCAATCACAAGAATATTGCCATATGGCGCACCCGTCAAAGCTTTTTGCGCACAAAGAAAAGACGCCCCGATATGGCTGAGCGTTTTGATATAGAAAGCTGGCTGACAAACGAAGGTCAGTTTACGAAAAAAGAAAAACAAAAACTGCGTGACTACTGGAAAGGAGAAGGCGATGGACAAGATCAAAACACTTAAACAATGGGTCGATGGATCGGACAATATCGTATTTTTCGGCGGTGCCGGAGTTAGCACA
Source organism: Oscillospiraceae bacterium (assembly GCA_015068245.1). Taxonomy (GTDB): domain Bacteria; phylum Bacillota; class Clostridia; order Oscillospirales; family Oscillospiraceae; genus SIG469. Next base: position 8,326 of record SVKU01000039.1, on the reverse strand, counting down.
GAATCCGGTATTCCCGATTTTCGCTCCGTTGACGGACTGTATAACCAGAAGTTTGACTACCCTCCCGAGACAATGTTGAGCCATAGCTTCTATATCAGCCATACAGAGGAGTTTTACAAGTTTTATAAAGAAAAGCTGCTGCCTATCGGATACAAGCCCAACGCGGCCCATTATAAGCTGGCAGAACTTGAAGCAGCAGGCAAGGTCAAAGCCGTCGTTACCCAGAATGTAGACGGTCTGCACACCGCTGCCGGAAGCAAAAAGGTTTACGAGCTGCATGGCTCTGTGTACCGCAACTACTGCCAAAAATGTGGAAAAAGCTATGATCTGGATTTCGTGGCAAACTCAGTCGGCGTACCAAAATGCAGCTGCGGCGGAACTATAAAGCCCGATGTGGTGCTTTATGAGGAATCTCTCGACGGTGGCACCATCGACGGTGCCGTTGAAGCAATTTCCAAGGCTGATGTATTCATTATCGGCGGCACTTCTTTGACTGTTTATCCTGCCGCCGGCCTTATCCGCTACTACAAAGGCAATAAGCTTGTGTTGATAAACCGTGACCCCACTCCTTACGACAGTCATGCCGATTTGGTTATAAACCGGTCTATTGGCGAAGTCTTTTCACAGATATAACAGAAAAAACGCTGTCATTCCTGAACATCAGGTCAGGAATGACAGCGTTTTTGCGTATCAAGATGGGGATTTCTCCGCTGACAAGGTCAGCAGAGCTGACCTCACAGCGTTCGAAATGACATCAATCCTTAGTGCGGTTCGCTGCGGTATTTTACCATGGTGCCCTTGAAAATCTCCGCATTGGAGGGAGGTGTCCATGTTATGGCGTTAGCACCTGCCTGAATAGTCTCACGAATGGACTCTTCGGTGGGGCCACCTGTGGCAATAATTGGGAAATCGGGGTACTTTTCACGAATCTTTCTAACTATCCGTGGCGTATCGGCAGCTGCGGAAACATTAAAAATAGTGGTTCCGGCTTCGACTCTGGCGTCGATATCGTCAAAATCTGCAACAACCGATACAACGATGGGAATATCTATCTTCTCTTTGATGGTCACTATTGTTTCGTTGGCAGTAGGTGCATTGAGGACAACGCCAATGGCTCCCTGATGCTCGGCTTCGAGGGCAAGGGACACCGCCCTCTCCCCTCTTGTAAGTCCTCCACCCACGCCGGCAAATACGGGAATATCGGCAGCCATCAGCAGCGCATCAATGATAACCGGCTGGGGGGTAAAGGCATATACCGCCATTACCGCATCGGCATTGACGTTGCGGATAATGCTCAGATCGGTTGAAAACACCAGAGACTTTATGCGTTTACCGAAAATGATTATCCCGCTGCATTCACGGATAACTTCGGGAACATGAAGCATCTTTTTTCTCAGTGTGCCTTCAATCACAGGGGCGGGTCTCTTTTTATCCATAGCGAGATCTCCTTTCGATAAAATATGTTTAACAAAACGGTTTTAGATTCGGTTGCTTGATCCCAGAACATTGACGATCTTGCTGCGAACAAGGTCACGGATATTATCTCTGCCGGGAATGAGATACTTTCTGGGGTCGAAATCAGCGGGATTTTCAGCAAGATGCTTTCTGACACCGGCGGTCATTGCAAGACGCAAGTCAGAGTCGATATTAATCTTGCAGACAGCCATTTTTGCAGCCTGGCGGAGCATGTCTTCGGGGATTCCGATAGCGTCGGGCATACTGCCGCCATTGGAATTAATGGTTTCTACATACTGAGGGATAACCGAAGATGCGCCATGCAGAACTATAGGGAATCCGGGCAGACGTTTTTCAACTTCTTCAAGAATATCGAAGCGCAGCTGAGGTTTCTGGCCGGGTTTGAACTTGTAGGCACCGTGGCTGGTGCCGATAGCAATAGCCAGAGAGTCAACACCTGTGGCTTCTACAAATTCCTGAACCTGGTCAGGGTCAGTGTAGCTGGAATCCTCTGCCTTGACGTTTACATCATCTTCTATGCCGGCAAGTCTGCCAAGTTCACCTTCAACCACTACACCGTGGTCATGGGCATACTGAACGACCTCGCGGGTCAGACGAATATTCTCCTCAAAGGAATGTTTTGAGCCGTCAAACATAACGGAGGTAAAGCCGCCGTCGATGCAGGATTTGCAGACGTCGAAGCTTTCACCGTGGTCGAGATGGACGCAGATGGGCAGGCCAGTGTCTTCGATGGCGGCTTCAATAAGCTTCATCAGATAAACATGCTTGGCATACTTTCTTGCACCGGCAGATACCTGCAGAATAAGGGGAGATTTTTCCAGTGCGGCAGCTTCGGTGATGCCTTGAATTATCTCCATATTGTTTACGTTGAATGCGCCTATGGCGTAGCCGCCTTCGTAGGCTTTTTTGAACATTTCGGTAGATGTAACTATAGGCATAATAATTCCCTCCGGATTTATCAATATTTCTCAATACATCATTTTACCAAGATATGAAGAGAAAAGCAATGTTTTTTATGTTGTGTAAAGCCGAGTTGCATTTGCAGGGCGGGGGCTTGCTCCCGCCGTTTGTTTCGTTTTGCAAAAATGCCGGGCGGCGGGAGCAAGCCCCCGCCCTACGGTGTGATAGGATATTTCAACGTGTAACCGCCCTGCACTTATCCTTTTCACATTGAAATCCACATTTTCCTATGATATACTGAACAGAGAATATTTTTCCGAAAGGAACTGATAATATGACTATGAAAACTCTTAAAGGTGCAGCCCTTGTGGGTCAGTCCGGAGGACCCACCTCCGTCATTAATTCCAGCCTGTACGGTGTTGTGAAAACCGCTCTTGAAAACGAAAACATCACCCGTGTACTGGGCATGAGCCACGGCATCACCGGTGTGCTGAACGACCAGCTTTTTGACTTTGGCAAGGAAGATCCCAATGAACTTGCAAGGCTTCCCTACACTCCCTCTTCCGCAGCAGGTTCCTGCCGATACAAGATGAAGGATCCCGCAGTTGACCCCACCGACTATGAGCGCATCCTTGAGATTTTCAAAAAGTACGATATCCGCTACTTCTTCTACATCGGCGGCAACGACTCCATGGACACCTGTCAGAAGGTCAGCGCCTTCATGGCAAAGTCCGGCTATGAGTGCAACGTCATCGGCGTACCCAAAACCATAGACAACGACCTTTTCGGCACCGACCACTGCCCCGGTTACGGCAGCGCAGCAAAATACATCGCCACCACAATGATGGAACTGTATCTTGACGCCACCGTTTATGATTCCGGCATGGTCACTGTTGTGGAAATCATGGGTCGCAACGCAGGCTGGCTAACCGCAGCTGCCTCTCTTGCCGGCGAATATGGCCCCGACCTTGTTTATCTGCCCGAAGTAGTATTTGATATGGACGCATTCCTTGATGATGTTCAGCGCATCTACGATGCCAAGAAGAAGGTCATTGTCGCTGTTTCAGAGGGCGTCAAAGACAAGGACGGCAAGTACATCTCAGAATACGGCTCCTCCATCGCTTCCAGCAAAGACGCTTTCGGTCATGCTCAGATGGGTGGTCTTGCGCTTACACTTACCGGCTTTGTCAAGTCCCGCATCAACACCAAGGTTCGCGGCATAGAACTCAGCCTGCTGCAGCGCTGCGCTGCTCACACCGCTTCCGGCACTGATATTGAAGAAGCATTTATGGTTGGCAAAACCGCCGTCGAGTCTGCTGTTTCCGGCATTACTGGCCGTATGGCTGCCATTATCCGTGAAGACGGAGACGTTTACAGTTCCAAGGTTGAGCTTGTTCCTCTTGAGGATGTTGCCAACTACGAAAAGAAGGTTCCTCTTGAGTGGATCGGCGAAAACGGCAGCGGTATGAGCAAGGAGTTCTTTGACTATGCTCTTCCCCTTATTCAGGGTGAAACAGGTCTTGGTAAGGAAAACGGACTTCCCAGGTTTGCAAAGCTGAAAAAAGAAATAATATAGTATAATCCGTAGGGGCGACCCTTGCGGTCGCCCTTGTATTTATTATGATTCATCGTGGGCGACCGCAAGGGTCGCCCCTACGATATGTCCGATGCGAAATGACAGTGTTTTTTGTCAATATTCGCTTCAATCTCCCATTTGTCCCATTTCAGGAAGAAAATAATTGTTATAGTGCTAATTATGTGATATTATTCTCCCATGGATAATCCGAAAATATAAGGAGGAAAATCAAGATGGAAAAGATTATTTCCCAGTCATGCGTTATCGCTGAGTCTGAGGCTCTTTCCAAGCTGGTTATCGGCGAAGGCGCTGTCGTGACCGCTCCCGAAAACAAAAGAGTTGTCCTGACTGTTGACGGCGTTCAGAGAGATCTGGATCCCGGCGAATATGCAGGCGATGTTAAGCTTACTGTAATCGACGGCGTTATAGTGGATTACGAAACCCACGGTTCTGTTGACCATTACTGCATGGCAAACGCTGTTTCCTTTGAAAACGGCAAGTATGCAGAAAACCAGTCCGTTTCCGCTTCCTGGAATGCTGATGCAGAGGTCAAAGACGGCTATGTCAAAAATCTGAAAATCGTCTCCCACGGTGACAACTTTGGCGGCGTTATGGTTCGTGACGGTGAAGCTCTCATCGAAGACGTTGAGATGGAACTCATTGGCAACGGCGGCTGTGACTTCACCGGCGAAGGCGTTGGCATCACTGCCATGGGCAACGCAAAGGTCACCATCAACCGTGCCAAGATCCACACTGTCGGCTCCATCCGCGCCACTGTTCTGGGTCGTGAAGATGCCGAAGTCGTTGTAAATGACTCTGAGCTTTTTGCTGCCGACGGCGACAAGCCCAACAATATCCACGGCATGACCAAAGTACCCTGGATGCTGGGTCTGACCGGACGAGTACGTACAACCAACCTGGTTGACAATGCTCACGTTACCTACAACCGCTGCCACGTCAAGTGCGAAAACTGGGGCACTTTCTCCACTGACGGCACCAATAAGGACGCTCGTCTGACCATGAACGACTGCCTTATCGAGTCCGAAAAGTGCGGCTATGGTGCCTACTCCATTGGCGACTGCCTCGACACTTTCTCCGGCTGCACCATCAACATGGGCAACTATCCCCTTATCATGTGCGCCGAAGGCAGCGGTCTGTTCACCAATGCCAGCAAGGTCAATTCCCGCAAGGTTGGCGTTATGATGCACGGCGGTCAGGGTACCGGAACTCTGACTATCGAAAAGGGCTGTGTGTTCAATACCGCAAGAGCTGTCCTGCAGGTCAAGGGTCAGGGCGCATACATAAACGTATCTGATTCCGAGCTTAATTCCGACATCGGAATTATTCTTGAACGCTTCCCCAACGACGACCCCAACATGAGCGGCAAGGGCATGGGTGGCCCCGGTGGTCCCGGTGGTGGACCCGGCGGTCCCGGTGGTCCCGGTGGTGGACCCGGCGGTCCCGGTGGTCCCGGTGGACCCGGCGGTCCCGGTGGACCCGGCGGTCCCGGTGGACCCGGCGGTCCCGGCGGTCCCGCTGGTCCCGGAGGCGGCGAAATGCCCGCTATGCCCGATATGGGCCCCAGCCACGACGATGTTGAAGCAACCTTCACCGGCTGCGCTCTGAAGGGTGATTTCATCGACTCCATGTCCGACAAGGGCGACTTCATTCTGAAGTTCAACGGCTGCTCCATTGAAGGCGCAATCTCTACCGGCGTTATTCATCATCCCCAGGGCATGCCCGAGGAAAGCAAATGGTGGCTCATCGGTATCGTCGAGCACACTCTGGCTCCCAACGACGAGGACACCGGAATCAAAGTTTCTCTCGATGGAGCTTCCAAGTGGATCGTTACCAAGAACAGCTGCATGAACGCTCTTGAAATTGCTGAAGGCGCAGTTATCTCTGCTCCCGAAGGCAAGACCATCAAGGCTGTCAACTACGGCGAAGCCTTTGACCTTGTCCCCGGCAAGTACGAAGGCAAAATCATCATCACTGTTGAATAAGCAAACTGACAAATCCCGACAGGAATTATCCTGTCGGGATTTATGTTGTATGCACAATTTGCGGAGTTTGTGACAGTTAGCTGTTGGCAGTTACGTTATACATTGTAGTTGTCGCCGCCCTCAGCTTCCCTAATAAAAAACACAAATAGCTTGCAATAATGCAATGTGTCAATTTAGAATTATTTATTCACAATCTCAACTTTTCACCGCTGCTGTACGTCTTATTTTTTGAAGGCACAAAAGCGATCGCATCTGCCTTGCAAAGGACGTGAGTATTATGTTAACCAAGTTTGATAACATGAGATATTTTGAGAGCATTTATAATACCCATGTAGATATGGTCTATCGACTGTGTTTTTCTTTTATGAAGAACACTGCCGATACCGAAGATGCTGTTCAGACAACCTTTCTGAAATTTCTGTCAACCGATTTCAAAAAGATCAATAACGAAAAAGCATGGCTGATTGTCTGCGCTTCAAATGTGTGCAGGGATATGCTTAGAAAGAAAAAGAATGTTTCTCTTAACGACATTGACGAGCCATCTATCCCCGGAATAGCCACAGACGAGACTCTCGCTGCAATTCTGAATTTGCCGAACAAATACAAGGTTTCCATCTACATGTACTATTATGAGGGTTATTCGTGCAAAGAGATATCTCAATATTTATGTAAACCAAGTTCCACTATTCGCGGTTGGCTTCGAAAAGGACGTCAGCTGTTGAAATCTCAGTTAGGCGGTGATTTTGATGAAGAATAACAGGATAATTGATTCATGGGGCAGCGTCTTTCCAGATGATTCGTCCAGATCTCGAATGCTTCAAAACATACTTGAACGGTCGTCATGTCAGTCAACATTGACGCATAAAAGGTTCCGCAGCTTAGTTCTGGCAGCCATTATTTCCGTTTTGCTGCTGAGCTCTGCAGCTTGCACTGCTGCTGTTCTTACGGAATGGAACCCTGCATTCGAAAAATGGTTCTCCCCCACAAGCAGGGTTAAGGAAATGATAGACAGCTCTATTGATACACCAAACTACACCACCTCGCAGCACGGCTGGACATTGACAGTAAGGCAGACCATTGGAGATGAGTACGGGTTTTACTGCGTAATTGATATTCAGTTGCCCGAAGATTTCGATATGGACACCCTGAAAATTGATATGGACGCTTTGATAGAAGCTGCGAAAGATGAAGGCATATCCGAGGACGAAGTGATGGAAATGCTCAATGCTCACGGAAACCACTTTTCACCCTTCAACTACTATCTTGATGTTGAAAACGACATTTGGTATGCCGTTCCGATGTTTTTCTTCTTTCACTACGCTCTTGCTGAAACTACAGCTAAAGATTTTGCTGATGTACCACTCAATTCAGCCGATGAGTTCGGGATCTTTGATGGTTCAAGCAGTTACGGAAGTTACAAGCGATTGAGAGACATATATGAGCAAAAAAACTTACCGAAAGAGTATTACGAAAGCACCAGTTTCTTCAAAAGTCTTGATTTCAATCCCGATACAAGGACTGTTACCTGTATGTTCAATGCGGCATGGCAATGTGAGATATCAGGAATGCCTGTAACTCTTGTTTTGACAGATCCGTTCTATTTTGACTCCATTAAACACCTTATCACGGACGACGAACTTGGAGAAAACAGGATATTACTTGCCAGCGAACCGTTCCATCTCTGCTGGATTCCCGAATACTCTGCGGTAAACAGCCATCAATATGAGCTTTTTGAAAACGGAGAACCGGCAGGAAAACTCACTCTTACCCCAATTAGCGCCGTCATGGACTTACATGACACCACTGAATATAATGGCAAATTCGTCCAGATGGAACAAGATTTGGCTCCGGTCATTAATTTAAAAGGCGGAGAAAGCATAACTCTCAGTTTCCGCTCCGGAATAGAAAAGGGTCTTGGTTATTCTATTTTCCTTATGTCTCCCGAGATAATTGACCTTGACAGGATAAAGAGTATCACCATCGGAGATTACGAAGTAAGAAAAATCGAATAGAATAATACCGCGTGGGTTAGTTCCTACGCAAAGGCCGTTCCCTGCAATCGCACCTCATCCGCCTCGCCTTGCTCGGCACCTTCCCCTCAAGGGGAAGGCGTTCGGAGGAGTATATCACGTTTAGCATAATCAGCGGCGGGAGCAAGCCCCCGCCCTACGATGCAGCCAGATAATGAAAAAGGAACGTCCGGAGACGTTCCTTTTTCATTCAGGAATTAGCCTTTCCAGTCGTAGCCGGTAGCTTCGGCAGCAACTTCAAGGATCTTATGCATGTTGTCGGCAGTGCCGTTGGTTTCGGCAGCCTTCATGGCGTTGCCGGCGCTGGCTTCGAAGCAAGCGCCGGCAACGCCATGAAGGCT
>SVKU01000038.1 GCA_015068245.1 Oscillospiraceae bacterium | reverse complement strand
ATCCATTTTCAAAGGTAGGTATCTTTTTTTCGCGACCTCAAATCGGGGTACGAAAAAACCCTGAAACCGTTGTGGTTTCAGGGTTTTCGGGCTAGGTATCTAAATTGGTCGCCAACCATGGTTGCGGAGGCGGGATTTGAACCACACGACCTTCGGGTTATGAGCCCGACGAGCTACCGGACTGCTCCACTCCGCGATATGGACGCTCTTGAGCGTACACACATGTTATCACACTTCCAAGATTTTGTCAAGAAATAATGTTCGCCCATTATCGACAAAATCTACTGTTTGTGTTTCAGCCCTCGTATCTGGCATTGAAAGTGCGTTTATGTTCGCTGCGGGAATGATAACGGTCGATGATAGCCTTATCCTCATCTGTGGCTTCGCCTGTCATTATATACTTGTCGATAGCCGCGTATGTTACGCCCATGTCGTCCTCATCAGTCTGACCTTCGAACAGTCCGGCAGACGGTGCCTTTGTAATTATGCTCTGAGGTGCGTCCAGCCATCGCAGGAACTCAAACACCTCGGTCGCAGTCAGATCGGCGATGGGATTCAGGTCATATGCTCCGTCTCCCCATTTGGTGAAGTATCCCATATAATACTCGCTCCGGTTACCGGTACCCGCCACCAGCAGATTCTCGGAAGCACCCACAGCGTAAAGAGTCAGCATTCTCAGTCTGGGTGCCAGATTGGTCATGCAGGCCTGATTGGGAGTTGTTATGGATGCCAGATTCTCCAAAGCCAACGCACGCTGGTCGGTAAGGTCGATCAGTCTTGTTTCAATGCCAAACTGCTCTGCCAGTTCCTCGCCATCTACTTTGTCGATCCCAAAGTTTCTGGCAGAATTGCAGGGCATGATTATTCCAACGGTATTATCACAGGCAGCTTTGCACAGTATACCTACCAATGCACTGTCCTTGCCGCCGCTGTTGCCGAAAACGATGCCTGATGCATGGCTTTCTTCCAGCTTTCCTTTAATAAACGCAACTCTTTTTTCAAATTCTTCCTGATAGTTTCTCATGTTTTATACTCCAATTGACGTGTAATTTTCTATACATTATAATTATCCTTTACAATATACCAAAAAGCAAGATATAATTTATCCAATAAATGCTCAAACAAATCCAAAAGCGGGTGACAATATGACAGTGATCATTATTGGTGGAGGCGCTTCCGGTATGGCAGCCGCCCTTTCAGCAGCAAAAAACGGAAACCGTGTACTCCTTCTGGAACGGCAGAACCGAGTTGGCCGCAAGCTCCTTGCCACCGGCAACGGCCGCTGCAACCTTACAAACACGAATATGAGGCTTGATTATTTCCACAGTCAGCAGCCGGAATTTTTCAAATCCGTACTGTCTGACTTCGATACGCAAAAAACGCTGGAATTTTTCCATTCCCTTGGCCTTGTTACCACCGAGGAACCCACCGGCCGTGTGTACCCTCTTTCCGACCAGGCAGGAAGCGTGGTAGACGTATTGCGCTTTGCGCTTGATGCCGCTGGCGTCACCGTTATGACCTCCTGCGAAGTGACTGCTGTTTATCCCCTGCAGTCGGGTTTTGAAGTGGTGACCGACAGCGAACGCTTGATTGGCGATAAAGTGATTATATGCTGCGGAGGTATGGCAGGCTCCAAACTCGGTGGTGTAAAATTGGGTTACGATCTGCTGAAAAGCCTTGGCCACAGCATTACCAAGCTGTATCCTTCTCTGGTACAAATAAAAACCGATGACACTTACGTCAAGTCCCTCAAGGGTGTTCGTGCCGATGCCGGAGTTACACTGCTCTGGGGCGGTTCAGTCATTGCCGCAAGCTCCGGCGAAGTCCAGTTCACCGAATACGGTGTCAGCGGCCCTGCCATATTTGAAATATCCCGGGCAGCATCGGTCAATAAAGGCAGCCTTTCTGTGCATCTTGATCTGCTCCGAAATATACAGCCCGAAAACATCGACACTCTTATCTCCCGCCGCATTGAAACAATGCCTGACTTGACGGTGGAAAACCTGCTGACGGGCATACTCCACAATCGTCTCGGCAGGACGGTACTGCGTTTTGCGGGCTTCGACCTGAACCAACCGGTAACTTCCCTGAACCGTGAAAACATCAGTTCCATTACCGCCGCCATCAAAAACTTCACCCTTCCGGTGATAGACACCCTGAGCTTCGAAAGCGCACAGGTCACCGCAGGAGGCGCAAAAACCGAACAGTTCAATCCCAAAACCATGGAGAGTCTTCTTGTTCCCGGTCTCTACGCCGCAGGCGAAGTGCTGGATGTAGACGGTGACTGCGGCGGCTACAATCTCCAGTGGGCGTGGGCAAGCGGATATGTTGCGGGTATGACATTATGATAGACATTTTGTATTGCGACGAAAAGCTGGTTGTCTGCATAAAACCACCCCGCATACTTTCCACCGACGAACCCGGCGGTCTTCCCGAGCTCCTGCGGAACCAGATGGGAACCGACAACTTCCGAACCGTCCATCGTCTTGACCGGGTGGTTGGCGGCCTGATGGTGCTTGCCCGAACATCGAGGGCTGCATCTGACCTGTCAAAGCAGGTGATGGACAGCAGCTTCGGCAAACATTATCTTGCAATAATCCACGGTCATCCCCGGGATGACTGCGGCACTTTTACCGACCTGCTTATTCGGGACAAGGCTCAGCGAAAAACATACGTCACCCAAACCCCCGGTAAGGATGCTCAGGAAGCTTCATTGAACTATCGGGTGCTTGGCTGCAAAGATGGCGTGTCATTGGTATCCATTGACCTGATAACCGGCCGCACTCACCAGATCCGGGCACAGTTTTCATCCAGAGGCATGCCCCTGCTGGGAGATAAAAAATACGGCATCCCGGATTCAGCGGAAGATATTGCTCTCTGGTCGTCCCGCATCTGCTTTTCTCATCCCAAGACAGGACAGCCCATGGAATTTACCGCATCTCCTCCAATGACTTATCCCTGGTCGGAATTTGAGATATTTTGACTTGAAAATAAATCCGCATGTGGTAAAATGTATGTTGTTCAGAAACCACAATACAAGGAGAAGGAAAACCAATGAAGATAATCGCAGTTTCCACCAGTCCGAGAAAGAACGGCAACGGCGACAGCGCAGTACTGGCTGCTGCAGAGGGTGCAAAATCCCTGGGCGCCGAAGTCGAGATCGTTTATCTGAGAGACCTTAAAATGAACTACTGCACCGGCTGCTGCCTGTGTAAAAAAGATGAAGCAGACGGCTGTGTTCAGCGTGACGACGTTACCGAACTTTTGAAAAAGTTCCACGCTGCCGATGGCATTATTTTCTGCGCTCCCATTTACATGACTCAGTTGGCAGGCCAGGCAAAGGTACTGTTTGACCGCTGCTACAGCCTTTCCAAACCCAACCGAAACCGTCAGCGTCCTGCAGGCCCTCCCCCCATGGGAGAGCGCAAGCCTATGGAAGGCAGAGTGGAAGCCGCTGCTTCCGCTCCCGTTGTAATGGGTCCCGAAATGTCAAAGACCGCTATCGTTTACAGCCCCGATCTGATGGGTGTAAGCCCCGATCAGCAACCCAGAAAAAAGATGCTGATAATAACCACCTCCAATTCCATGCGTGCCGAACACGACCTGAACCGTGCCGAAACCATGGCCGTTCAGTTCAAGGGTGCAGGCGTTACCGACTATAAGCTGGTCACCGTTCCCGGCTGCCACCCTCTCGACGGCGGCGGCAAGACCGAAGAAAACATCGAAATACTCAAAGAAGTCGGCCGTTGGTTGGCTGAATAATCAAAAATCGCAATGTGACCGGTGCAAAAACTGCACCGGTTATCTTTTTTCGCCCAAATCAACCAGGAAAACAACAATTACTATTGATTACTTCAAAAATTAGTAGTAAAATAGATTGACACAATTGTGACATTATTCAAGGAGGTGACTGCCGTGAGCAGCGAAAAGAAAAACTGGCTTTCGGTGCTGGCATTTTTCATCGTACTTGTTATGATACTCACCCTTCTTTCCGCAATATTCAACGTAAAATCGGTAGACACCTGGCCTTCTTCCCGGGTCACCTGCGGATTCTATGAGGAGCCCGAGAATTCTCTGGACGTTCTTTATCTCGGCACCAGCCATGTCATGTGCGGCGTAAGCCCCATGCGCATCTGGCAGGAACAGGGCATTACGGGATACAGCATCGCCACAGAACGCCAGTACATGGGTCTTACATACTACTGGCTCCAGGAAGCTTTCAAGTACCAGTCTCCGAAGCTTGTTGTACTGGACGCTATGACCCTTTTTGCCTGGCCGTTTTCCGATTTTGAATCCCGCCAGCGCAAAGCTCTGGATTATATGAAGATGTCCTCCGTCAAGCGCGATGCCATTAAGGCCATCTGTGATTACAGCGAAGATGCGGATCCCCTGTCATACTACATTCCCTTTGTGGCCTACCATGACCGCTGGTCCATGCTGACCGAATCCGATTTCACTTTCCCCTTTGAAGACAAGAAGTATCTGAACAAGGGCTTCTATATGTGCTACGAAGGTATCGGAACCGAGTTTTCCGCACCCTTCTACACCAGTGCAGGTTCGCTTTCGCCTCTTAGCCAGGCAACATTGGATTATTTCCACCTTATTCGCCAGCTTTGTGATGAAAACGGTGCCGAGCTGCTCCTTGTTCAGATGCCCCGCAGCGTGGAATGGACTGTAGAAAAGCACGATAAAGTGGTCTCTATGGCTGAGGCTTACGGTTTCAATTTCCTTGATCTGGGCACCGGCGAAGCCCTTGAGGATCTGCGATTCAATCCGCCTATGGATATGTATGACCCCTGGCATGTAAGCAGCTTTGGTGCCGATAAAGTTTCCCGGGCTTTGGGCGAATACATTGCCGCCAACTACAAATTTGATCCCCATTCTCAGGAGATCATTGATTCCTGGAATGCCGATCTTGTAATTTTCAATCAAAACGCCGAAAAAGACGCCATCTTCCGTATTGAGGAACGTGAACGTCTTGCGAGGGAAGCTGAGGAAGCTGCTGCTGCTGCCGCTCTTGAGGATTTGAGAGACTAGCCCCGGTCATTTTACAAACTTTTTTCAAAAGAGGTGAGGCAATGAACTACGTATCATGGGAGTTCCTGGTATTTCTTGCCATTTCAATAATCGTATATTTTGCCGCGCCCAACAAGGTCAAATGGTGCGTGCTGCTTATAGCCAGCTACGTTTTTTACCTGTTTTCCGGATTTGACAACCTTATTTTCATACTTGCTTCCACCTGCGTGACTTTCTTTGGCGGATTGTGGCTTGGAAAGCTCCACGAAACAGAAAAAGCCGCAGTCTTTGAAGGCGAAGACGCAGCTTCACAGAAAAAGCAGTATAAGGCAGCCATGAAGAAAAAGCGTAATCGGGCGGCTGCACTTGTTCTGGTCATAAATCTTGGAATTCTGGTGTTCCTGAAGTACTACAATTTTGCCGCATCCACCGCTGATACCATTCTTGGCATGCTGGGTTTACGCAAATTCATTCCCGAACTGGATCTGCTGCTGCCTTTGGGCATATCTTTCTATACTTTCCAGTCCTCGGGCTATGTCATAGACGTTTGCAAAGGCAAATACGAGCCGGACAGAAACATTTTTAAGTTTGCCCTGTTTGTCTCCTTCTTCCCTCAGATCGTCCAGGGTCCCATCGGCCGCTACGACGACCTTGCCCATCAGCTGTACGAGCCTCACAAGCCTGAATACCGCCGCTGCAAATTTGGTTTCCAGCTGCTTATTTGGGGCTATTTCCAGAAGCTGGTTATTGCAGACCGTCTGATGCTGCTGTGCATCACCGTGTTTGATAACTACACCCAGTACGCAGGCTTTGAATTCATCGTGGCCTCTCTGCTGTACGGAATTCAGCTCTACTGTGACTTTGCCGGCGGTGTCAACGTCTGCCGGGGCGCAGCTGAGATTTTCGGCATAACCATGGCAGAAAACTTTGAGCAGCCTTTCTTTGCCACCACCCTCTCCGATTTCTGGCGCAGATGGCATATGTCTTTGGGCAACTGGATGAAGGATTACCTGTTCTATCCCCTTGCCATGAGCAAGCCCGTCAAAAAGATGGCCCGCAAAGCCAGCCAGAAACACGGTCTTGCCTTTGGCTCACTTGTTCCCAACTGTATCCCGTCGCTGGTAGTTTTCTTCATTATCGGCGTCTGGCACGGTGCAAGCTGGGCATATGTAGCTTTCGGTCTTTACAATGGCGGCCTTATCGCCCTGTCGGTGCTGCTGACCCCCTTGTTTTCAAAGATGAACACTGCCCTTAAAGTCAACACCGAGCGTTTCAGCTGGCGTGTGTGGCAGATGTTCAGAACCCTCATTCTCATCACTATCAGCCGTATTCTGGTGCGTCCCGAGGGTTTGACAGAAGCATGGTACATACTCAAGAGCATTTTCACCACCTTCAATCCGTGGATACTGTTCGACGGCTCCCTGTTTGAAATGGGTCTGGACAAACTGAACTTCGGCATCGCAGCTGTGGCAACTCTGGTATTGACCGTGGTTGGTGTTCTTCACGAAAACGGCTGGCATCTCCGTGAACGGCTCCATGAACAGGGCATCGTGTTCCGTTGGTTCATTATGCTGTGCGCCATTTTGTCAGTGTTGATCCTGGGTTCCTACGGTCCGGCATTTATTGCAACAGAGTTTATCTACCAGGCCTTTTAGTTTGACAATCGGCTTAAAAGCGTTTACATTTAAAGGGACGACAACATCGTCCCTTTAGTTTTTTGCATAGGAGAATTATTATGATATTCAGATTCGACGGTCAGACACCGGTTATCGGCGAAGGCACTTATGTGGCGGAGAATGCCACAGTCATAGGCAACGTCACCATCGGAAAAGGCTGCTATATCGGTCCCGGTGCCATTATCCGGGGCGATTACGGCCAAATAATTATTGGCGACGGCACCGCCGTGGAGGAAGGCGTTATTATCCACGCACCTCCTGGAAAGATAAACACCATCGGCAGTCATGTGACCTTTGGTCACGGTGCCACAATTCATTCTGAACTTATTGAAGACTGGGTAGTCGTTGGCATGAACGCCGTAACCAGTATCGATGCCAGAATCGGTCGTTGGGCCATCGTGGGTGAGGGTGCCATTGTTAAACAGGGCGGCACCGTTGAACCGGGTATGGTCGTGGTGGGTGCGCCTGCAAAGCCTGTGCGCCCCGTTTCCGAAAAGGATATTCAGTGGTGGGAATACGCCAAGCAGCTGTATGTTGACCTGGCAGCAAAGTATCTGACCCCCGGTATGCTTGAACGGATAGATTAAACCATCAAAGGAGACTTTGTAATGCCCTTTTGCGAAGAATCACTGGATTTTTTGTTTTTGAATCGTTTGACAGACAGTAAAACCTTTTTCAACGACAACAGATCTGAATACGAGCGTCTTGTTCTCCAACCGCTGCGTCAGTTGGTGACGGATATCGAGCCTGCCATACACGAAATCGACCCGTTTCTGGTGTGCGAACCCAAGGTGGGCAAGTCCATTTCCCGCATTTTTCGGGATACCCGCTTCACCCACGACAAGCACATTTTCCGTGACGTAATGTGGTGCACCTTTTATCGGGACAGAAAGCTGTTCGGCAGCATGCCGGCATTTTTCTTTGAATTCTCACCCCGCTGCACCCGCTGGGGCTGCGGTTACTATCAGTGCGGCACTGACCTGCTGGAAGCCATGCGTGACCTGATAAAAGCTGACGACAAGGCTTATCTGAAAGCAAAAAAGACTCTGGATAACCAGAGCGTATTTGAGCTGCAGGATACCGCCTACAAGCGCACACGCCACCCGGATTACCCGGCGGAAAAGCAAAAATGGCTGGATCAGCGAAACTTCTGTTTTCTGGCTTCCACCACCGATACGGATATGCTGTTTGCAGACGATCTGGCAGCCCAACTGGCAGAAAATTTCCGTGCCATGCTTCCCATGTATCAGCTGATGCAGAAAGCTGCAAGCCGAGTCGTCGATGCAAGCGCTGCCAATATCGCTTGCAGATAAATCTGCAAGCTCAAACGCAGCGCTGCATCTCCTCTCCCAAAAGCAAACGCTACGCGGTAAGTCCTCATATCTTATTGGCGCCTTCGGCGAAATCGTACTGCGTCAACAACCCCTCAGTCAAAAATCAGAAGATTTTTGACAGCTCCCCTTACACAGGGGAGCCTGGGACGATCCCGTGCCGGTGCATAACGCAAAAACCGACCTATGATCATAACCATAGGTCGGTTTAAATGTTTTATGAACAACTCACTAACAGCTGCGGTATTTGTTATTTTCTCGCTTCTGCGTCGTACATGCGGGTAAGTATTGCGGCAACTTCGCAGCGTTTGATGGTGCTTTCGCCCATGAATTCACCGCTTGTGCCGCCGGTAAGGATACCTGCACGGTAGAAGGTGTAGATTTCGTCAGCATATTCGCTGTCTGCCGCAACGTCGGCTATGGAGCCGTCAGCCACTTCGTTCTTTGCGGCATACTCGGTCTCGGGCATGGCAGCATAGAATATATGTACAAACTCTTTTCTGGTGATAGCAGCATTGTAATCCTCATATTCGCCGCCGATGATGCCCTTTTCCAGAGCGTAGGCCACATAAGTATCGTACCATGCGGCAGTACCGTTTTCGAGAGTTACCTCACCATCGGCATAAACCTGATTCAGGCAGGCTGCCAGTTTGATGGCCTCGGCTACGGTCATGCTGTCGTCGGGGCAGAACTGAGAACTGTTCTTGCCGTCGATAAGTCCCATTTTGTTGGCGCTGAACACATCGCTGTAATACCATGCGCTTTCGGCCACGTCAGCAAAGGGGAACACATAGGGCTCTTCTTCGGGCTGCTTCTGTTCGGGAGTTTCCTCCTCAGGCTGAGTTTCCGGTTCTTCATCTCTGGGAGGAATGGTGGTTATCTTTATGGGGTTGGAATAAGTCAGCCACACTTCGTTGGGGTTTTCAAAGCTGGTTCTCAAAGCACCGTGGAAATAATAGAAAGTGCCTTCCACGTCCTGAGTAAAGGTATATGTATCTTCACTGCCTGCGGCAGCGATTACGGCGCAGTCTTCTATTTCGCCGGTATAGCTTATCATCCATACCTCGGTACGGTTGCCCAGTCCGGGAGCATCTATGCCTTTTGTAAAATAGCTTTTCAGGGTTATCTCTTCACCGACCCAAAACAGCTCGTCGGTAGTCTTTCTGCCAACAACTTCAACAGTGAATTCATCACCGTTTTCAATATAATTCATTCCGGGAATTGCAAGGGCTGCGGGCATGATGGTTGCCGCCAGCGCCAGCACAAGAATCAAAGTCAGTATTCGTATTTTCACGGTATCAGCTCCTGTACACTTAGTTGCTTTTATCATACCACACAGGCTCGTTTTGGTAAAGCCCCGGAAATTTCCAAATTCGCTTTTGCCCTTATATGTACTGTTTTTTCAACATTTTTGCATTTTTTACTTACATTCACCCCGAAAAAAATGTTATAATTGAAGCAAATTCAAATGCTTCATGGGCCCTTATTCCTTTGTCCAGTGCAACTTCTGGGGGACATCTGCGGAGAATCCCCAAACCATGCCGGATTCATAGGTGCCGATGTTCATCTGGGGCATTTCTCCTGCAGGGGGTGCGGGAGGTGT
>SVKU01000037.1 GCA_015068245.1 Oscillospiraceae bacterium | reverse complement strand
CAGATTGGCATGACAGATGGATAACAAACCACAATGGCAAGCGCTTTTACAGATATATCAAGGATAGGGACACTTTTGTCGGCGAGGTAGCATATCATTTCGACGGAGAAAGACAGATTTACATTGCTGATGTGATTATTTATGCTTCGTATCGTGGAAAGGGATATGGTCGCAAAGGATTGTTGCTTTTATGTGAAACCGCAAAGACAAATGGCATTAGGGAACTCTATGACGATATTGCCATCGACAATTCTGCTGTTGAATTATTCCTCAAATGCGGGTTTGTGGAAGTGTTAAGAACCAGTGAGTATGTTTTGGTAAAAAAAGAATTATGAGTTCGCCAAATTCCAATTTGTAGAGTTCTTTGACCCGTCAAAACCACCCGATCTTTTTTGTAGTGCAAACACAGAAAAAAGCTCATTGCAAATGCAATGAGCTTTTTTCAACGAAGTTTGCCCTTGCGGGCAAGTGAAATTCTGCTTCGCAGAGTGAAATACGCTTCGCGTGTGAAATTCGGCTGACGCCGAGTGGGTAAATTTCATTTCGCTTTCCGCACCAGCGGAAAATTTCACCAAAGGCGTAAGCATTTGATTTCACCGTGAGCGCAGCGAACGATTTCACTAAAAGACAATCCTCCGAAAGCGTTCGGGTTTTTACTTTTTCCCTCTTCACTATTCACAATTACTTGAACCGCATTCGGGATTTTGCTAAAGTAATAGGTAAGCGTGAATAGGTAATAAATGTGGTGATTTTAACAGCAAGAACCTAACCCGATAAATAAGAATTTGACGAGGAGAACGTATATGAAATACAAAGGAACGCTTATTGTTGTTAAAGATTGTAACCGTGCGTTAAAGTTCTATAGTGATATGTTCGGATTTCGACTTCTTCAAGACAACGATGGGAATATGGAATTGACGAATAATATATATTTACAGGAATTGAGATACTGGGAACAATTCACAAAAAGAAGTGTAATTCCAAACAGTAATCAATCTGAGTTGTATTTTGAAGAACCCAACATAGAACAATTTGCAGAGCGTCTTGAAACACTTTACCCTGAAATCGAATATGTCAATCACCTGATGACACACAGCTGGGGACAAAAAGTGGTCAGATTCTACGATTTGGATGGTAACTTAATTGAAGTAGGAACACCGATATAATTAACAAATTTCAATTTATCGTTCTGTTTCCCTCGCAAAAACCACCCGGATCTATTTGGTACTGCAAACACAGAAAAAAGCTCATTGCTTTCGCAATGAGCTTTTTTCACTCTTATCTTGAACCGCATTTATAACCCATGGTTGATGTATCTAACCTGCAAAGAACAAAAACACTGATTACACAATTCAACGCAGTGGCGACCAAGGTCAACAAAGCTGACCTTGTCAACGGAGATATCCCCATCTTGATTTGCAGCCATCCGGGGTATTCCTCCGACAGGTCAGCTTGCTGACCTGTCGTTCAGAAATGACAGCGTAGTCGGGGTAATACGTCATGCTGTGCGGTTATCAAAATCCCAGTTCTTCACCAATCAGAATAACCTTTATTTTGCCTGCGGGGCGGCACAGGCGTATGGTTTCGATATAGCAGCAAATACTGTCTGTTCCGGCGCAATTTTCGCAGGCTCCTGTGACGGCGCAGCCGGTTTTGATGCCTTCAAACCTTTGTGCATTGATGGGTGCTGCCACGGTACGGGCACGGGTCACGGCATCGTCTGCTGTTTTAACAACCTTGTTTATGCCTGCCAGCACAACAACGCTTTTGGGGCCGAAGGTCATGGCGGCAACACGGTTGCCGTTGCCGTCAATGTTTACAAGCTGACCGTCTTCGGATATGGCATTGGCTCCGGTTACAAATACGTCACTGAGCAGAGCTTTGCGCATCAGTTCCATGCGCTCGCCGGCGGTTTTGGCGGTATCTCTGTCGATTACCGGGTTGCGGCGGCGAAGAGCGTCGATAAGTCCCACCTGTGCGCAGGTTTCGCTGCCGCCCCAACCGATAAGGGCTGTTTCATCAATAAGGGACAGGGCTTTTGCCAGAGCCTCTTCCCTGTTTTCGCAGTAATATGCTTCAAAATGCCGGGATTTCAGGGCTTTAACGACCTTTTCGCCCAGCTTTTTGTTTCTTGTTTCAATAGGGGTCATGTTGTACCTTCCTTCAATGCTTGGTATTTGGGAGATTTTTAGATGTTTTCAAATCAGTGATTTGAAAACTCCTCACTTCTTAACTATTCACTATTAGTTTTTAGTTGAAAAAGCTTCCGGCATGAGCCGGAAGCTTTTTCTTAGTCCAGCTTGTGCTGGCCGGTATACAGCTCGTAGTATCTGCCCTTTTTCTCGATAAGCTCGTTATGATTTCCTTTTTCAAGGATCTCGCCGGCTTCGATAACGGTGATGCAGTGAGCGTTTCGTACTGTGCTGAGGCGGTGGGCAATGACGAAAACGGTGCAGTTTTCCATCAGCGCGTCCATGCCTCTTTCGATAGCTTTTTCGGTACGGGTGTCGATGGAAGAAGTAGCTTCGTCCATGATAAGCACCGGAGGCTTGGCAACTGCCGCACGGGCAATATTCAACAGCTGACGCTGACCCTGGGACAGGTTTTCGCCGTCGTCCTCGATCATGGTATTGAAGCCTTCGGGCAGACGCATGATAAAGTCGTAGGCGTTGGCAGTCTTGGCGGCTTCGATGCACTCTTCGTCGGTGGCGTCCAGACGACCGTAGCGGATATTTTCCATTATGGTGTCGGTAAACAGGTGAGTGTCCTGCAAAATGGTAATAAGACTGTGACGCAGGTCATCTTTCTTGATATCACGGACATCGATACCGTCGTAGAGTATCTCACCTTCCTGAACATCGTAGAATCGGTTGATAAGGTTGGTGATGGTGGTCTTGCCTGCGCCGGTGGATCCGACAAAGGCTATCTTCTGACCGGGTTTTGCATAGACATTTACGTCTTTCAGAACCGGTTTGCCCTCAACATACTGGAAGTGGACATGGTTCAGACGAACGTCACCCTTAAGCTCAACCAGGTTGTAGCTGCCGTCGTCCTGAGGTACCTTCCATGCGTAGTGGTTGCCCACACGGTTTGCCTTGTCGGTCTCGGTCATGTTGCCCTGAGCGTCGATGTTGACGGGAACAAGGGTGACCTTGCCTTCGTCTACTTCCGGCTCCTGGTCCATGATCTCAAAGATACGCTCTGCGCCTGCAGTTGCAGACAGCAGTGTAACGATCTGGTTGGAGATCATGTTTATGGGCATGGCGACCTGCTTGGTGTAGTTAAGGAATACAGACAGGGAACCGATGGTGAACAAACCGCCGCCGATGGTCAGACCAAAGATGTTGAAGCTGGGAGCTACATACTGGTTGATTACCAGGATACCGCCGGCGATGGCGGTAATGGCGTAGCCAAAGCCCATGATGTTATGGAGCACGGGCATGATTATCATGCCGTAGAAGTTGGCGTTGGTGGCAGCCTGACGGTATTCGTCGTTAAGCCTGTTGAACTCGGCCTTGGCTTTCTTTTCGTAGGTAAATGCCTTGACGACCTTGATACCCTCGACCATTTCTTCAACGTAGCCGTTGACGATACCCAGTGCGCGGGACTGCTTTTTGAACATGATCTTGCTCTTGCCGCCGATCTTTTTGACGATGAAGGTACAGATGACCAGCATAACGGCAGTTATAAGGAACAGTGCCGGGCTGAGGTATATCATCATGCCGACGGTGCCCACAAAGGAGATGATGGAGGAAACAAAGGTGGTAACGGTGTTTTCCATAGCCATCTGGACAGAGTCGGAGTCGTTGGAAAAACGGGACATTATCTCGCCGTTGGCACGGCTGTCGTAGAATCTGATGGGCAGGACTTCCAGCTTGTCGAACAGGTCTTTACGGAGCCTGTTGACAGCACGCTGAGAAAGCTGAGCCATAGATACTGTCTGGCAATAGTTTGTAAGCACGGAAACAAGATAGATGCCTGCCAACAGCAGCAGTCGGGAAGCAAGACCCGACCAGTCTTTTGTTTCGGCTGTGATATTGGGGATAATATAAACGTCGATAAGCGGTTTGATCTGGTAGGAAGCTGCCAGGTTGGCAACGCTGCCAAGCACCATGCAGAAAAGGCCTGCTATCAGGAACCACTTGTAATGCAGGATATAGCCAAAAAGGCGAATAAGAGTACCTTTTGTATCCTTGGGCTTGCGGTAGTCTTTACCGCCGCCGGGGCCGCGACCGCTGACGGTATAGTCACCGTCATCTTCCTCTTCTTCGGCGGAAGCGGCAGCATCGGTCTGGGAAACGGCTTCTTCGTTCTCGAGAACGGAAGTTTCGACCTGTTCGGTTTCTTCTTCGGTGACTTTCTTCAGTTCATCAGACATCGCTCAGTCCGCCTCCTTCCTGCTGGGAATCGTAAATAGCCTTGTAAACAGGGCTTCTTGCCATAAGTTCTTCGTGGTTGCCGATATCGTGGATAGTTCCGTCTTCCAGAACGATTATTTTATCGGCGTACTGCACTGAGCTTATACGCTGGGCGATAAGCAGAACAGTGGTATCTTTGTATTTGCTGTAGAAGGTTTCTCTGATCCTGCCCTCGGTAGCGGAGTCGACAGCGGAGGTCGAGTCGTCGAGAATAAGGATGGAGGGGTTCTTCAGCATGGCGCGTCCGATACACAGACGCTGTTTCTGACCGCCGGAGACGTTTACGCCGCCCTGATCGATAACGGTGTCGAGTCCTTCGGGGAACTTGCTGATAAATTCGTAGGCCTGGCAGTCCTTTGCGGCTTCCATAAGCTCTGCGTCATCGGCATTTCCGTTGCCCCACATGAGGTTTTCGCGGATAGTGCCGGAGAACAGCAGGTTGGACTGCAGAACGATGCCTATATTATCACGCAGGTGGTCGAGACCATAGTCTTTGACGTTCTTGCCGTCTACCAGGACTTCGCCGGAAACGGCGTCGTAGAATCTGGGAATAAGGTTGACCATGGAGGTCTTGCCAACGCCGGTGGAGCCGACTATGGCAACAAACTCGCCGGGTTCGATCTTGAAGCTGACATTGTCGAGTATCAGGGCGTCTCTTTCGTCGTTGGGGTATTTGAAGGAGACGTTTTTGAACTCGATGGCGCCTTTTAGCTTATAGCCTTCGGCAAGCTCGCCCACAGTGTCGTTTTTGCTGTCGGAAATGTCGGGCTCGTGCTCGAGAACCTCGAGAATACGGGTGGCACAGGCACGACCACGGGTGGCCTGCATGAGTATCATGGAGAACATCATTATGCCCATCATAATGTTGTTCAGATAGCTGATGAAGCTGACCAGCTCGCCGGAGAGCATATCTCCGTTGCCTACCATGCGGCCGCCGAACCAGTAAAGGCAAAGGGTGGTGGCGTTCAGCAGGAAGGTGGTGGCGGGGTTCATAACGACCACACGCATCAATGCACTGACAGAGGTTTTGGTCAAATCGTCGTTGGCTGCCTTGAACTTTTTCTTTTCGTAGTCGATGCGGACAAAGCTCTTGACAACTCTGATGGCTATCAGGTTTTCCTGAACTGCGGCGTTCAGGCCGTCGTACTTCTCCTGCATCATCTTGAACAGAGGGTGAGTCAGCTTCATAATGAGCCGAACCACGCCAAACAGGATGGGTATGGCAACCAGATAAATGATAGACAGCTTTGCATTCTGCTTGATGCAGATGAACAAAGCGATGAACAGCATGGACGGAGCTCTGATAAGAACTCGAGTTACCTGCATGACCATTTCCTGAATGGTCTTGACGTCGTTGGTGATACGGGTGATGAGCGATGCGGTTGAGAACCGGTCAACATCCGCAAACGAGAAACTCTGAACCTTGGCGAACATTTCCTGACGCAGGTTGGCGCCGTAGCCCTGACCTGCCATTGACGAAAATTTCGCCGAATACACGCCCGTTACCATGCCAACGATGGCGACCAGTATCATGGCTCCGCCTATAAGGAAGATGGCCTGCCGGTCGCCATTGGCTATGCCGACGTCGATCATCTTGCCCATAAGGAAGGGCAGGAGCAGTTCGGACAGTGTTTCTCCCACGACCAAGATTGGGGCCAGCAAGGCATATTTCTTGTAGTCCCCGATAAACTTGATCAGTTTTTTAATCATACCTTTTCTTCATTCCCTTCGGGTATAGTTTTCTTCCAATCCTCAAGATTTGTGATCATTCTCCTGTAATACTCGGCTATGATATCCCGCTCCTGGTCGGAAAAACCGGCGTACATGCCACGGTCGATAGCTTCATAGACTGTTTCGAGCTTTTCCAGCGCTGCCCGGCCTTTTTCAGTCAGGGCAATGGGCTTGCGGCGCATATCGTTTTCATCGCTGAGTTTGGTAACATATCCCTGACGCTCCAGCGACCGCAGAGAAACAGTTACCGTTGCCGGGCTGACATGCAGCTGATCCGCCAGCTCTTTCTGGGACGGAACAACACCGTTTTTGCCGTTGCGGTCAAGAATTATCAGCAGCATGGGCTGCCCCATCTCTGCCAGACCAACGCTTGCAAGAGCTGCGTCCATGGCGTGGCGATGAAACTTATCCAGCCTCCTGAACAATCCTTCCGGACTGTCTTTAGAGATCCGCATTTTTAGCCTCCTTCCTGCTTTGATAAATCTTTAGAATGCAAAAAATAAACACGCTAACGATTAGCATGCTATTTAATTCTAGCCTCTATACATATAAATGTCAAGGACTTGTGGAGATATTTTACAAATATATTTGTGTTTTTTTGCTAAAGGAAATGTTGGTGTTCTGTGCAGAGTTAATAAGCTGCCGGCAAAAATAAATGATTCCCCACAGCAAAACCGCCGTTGGAACAACGTTTGAAAAGCATTGAACCAACGGCGGTGATCGGTATTGGCGGTGCGGTCAATCCACAACTTCCAGTTTGAAGATGACGGGACGTACCCCGTCGTTGCAGCAGACTATGTGGGCTCCGCCCATGAAGTTGTGACCTTCGGCAAAGTGCCGGGCCTCGTCTGCTATGCTTTTCCAGCCTATGCGACAGCCAAAGGCTTCGGGCTTTTCGCCGCCTTCGTAGTCTATAACGTCACCGGGCTTGAAGTAGGGACAGGGGCCGTAATTGTCGTCGTTTATGTACTGGGCTTTCAGTTCCTCATCAAACAGGCATTTCAGTACCGTTATCCTGCATTTTGACATTCTGTTTCCTCCCTGTGGTTTTTATAGGATAATACCACAACAAACTGTTGACGTATATTGTTTTTTCACCACGGATTATTAGTTTTCGGTGCCTTGTCTGTCGGTTTCTGAGGGCGCAGCCAGTGCAGTGAGGATCTCGCTTATCAGATCGGCCTTGTCCTGCTCAGTGAAATAGTCCACTCCCTTGACGGGAGTTCCGACGAAAAGAACTTCGTTGATGGCAGCCACAAGGTTGATTTTGTTTTCTGTGGCCAGGTCACCAAGATCGCCAACCATGCCAAGCAGCTGACTCAGAACGGGCAAAGACGGATCCGCACTTTCGTTGCCTGTGGGATCAGCACCCTCCTGAACAATGCCGAGGACGCTCCAGATGGTGGGCAGCACCACGGATTTGCCGTCGGTGCCGTAAACGCCCAGCATCACTGTGGCTCCCGGTGTGGTGAGAACCTCATGAGGTACGGCACAAGTGTCACCGGTGAGAACGGTTTCGACAGAGGCAGCGCCGTCAGTAAAGATTACGGTGCGGCTCAGACCGTCCCAATGAGGCGAAAAGCTGAACATACAATGAGTGGAGTTTGCCATACCCACTGTCAGAACTTCACGGTGATCGATTTCAAGCATCGCCTTGAGAACATCAATAGTTATCATAAAAATCCCTCCCATAAATGGGAGGAAAGGAGCAATAATTGCACGCAGACGTGCAATATTCACACAAAATTCACAGAAATAGATAATTTCTGTATCCAGGGATACAAAAGTTCCCCGGCTTACAAGCAGTCATCTCAACGTCAGCTTTGCTGACCCGTGTGACACTCCGATTACGCTGTCATTGCGAGGAGATGCGTAAGCATCGACGTGGCAATCCGTTTTCTTATTACGGATTCTCACGGGTGCTAACACACCCTCAGAATGACACGCAGAACGTAACGTATTATTCCGTAGGGGCAACCTTTGGTCACCCGCCAATCACGCACAGCGTGGCGTATTACACCGTAGGGAACGGTCTTGACCGTTCCGAAAACGGGCCGTCGAGGACGCCGGCCCCTACAACGCACAACGCAGTGTATCCCGCCAAAAGCCCCCCTTGTGTAAAGGGGGGTGATTTTTGCGACGCAAAAATCGGGGGGATTGTTAACTTTGCCGTGACCGCCGATCACGCACAACGTAACTTATCACGCCGTAGGGGCGACCTTCGGTCGCCCGCCAATCACGCACAGCGTGGCGTATTACACCGTAGGGAACGGTCTTGACCGTTCCGAAAACGGGCCGTCGAGGACGCCGGCCCCTACAACGCACAACGCAATGTATCCCGCCAAAAGCCCCCCTTGTGTAAAGGGGGGTGATTTTTGCGACGCAAAAATCGGGGGGATTGTTAACTTTGCCGTGACCGCCAATTACGCACAACGCAACATATTACACCGTAGGGCGGGTAAAGTTCGCAAAGCGAACTTCGTTTGGATTCGGCAATGCCGAATCCTTGGGCTTCTGCTCCCGCCGCCGATCACGCACAACGTAACTTATCACGCCGTAGGGGCAACCTTTGGTCGCCCGCCAATCACGCACAGCGTGGCGTATTACACCGTAGGGAACGGTCTTGACCGTTCCGAAAACGGGCCGTCGAGGACGCCGGCCCCTACAACGCACAACGCAGTGTATCCCGCCAAAAGCCCCCCTTGTGTAAAGGGGGGTGATTTTTGTGACGCAAAAATCGGGGGGATTGTTAACTTTGCCGTGACCGCCAATTACGCACAACACAACTGCGCGGGTTTTCTGATCAGCCAAATACCTCCTCTGCATAAACCAAAACAACAAAAATTCCCTCTTGACAAACCAATACCCGAGTGATATAATTCAAGGGCTGTCTGAGACACGCTGGTATAGCTCAGTTGGTAGAGCAGCTGATTTGTAATCAGCAGGTCGGGGGTTCGAGTCCGTCTACCAGCTCCAGCATACTAACTGAATATGGGAGAGTTCCCGAGTGGCCAAAGGGGGCAGACTGTAAATCTGTTGTCAGTGACTTCGGTGGTTCGAATCCACCCTCTCCCACCAAAAACCCGAATGCGAAAGCGTTCGGGTTTTTACTTTTTACCTATTACCTATTCACTATTACCTTGAACCGCATTCGGGTTTTTGGTAAAGTAATAAGTAAGAAGTAATAGTGAATAAGTGTGGTGATTTTCAATTCTTTGAATTGAAAATCTATTTGAAACAGGTGATATGATGGCTGATAGTCCTCTTCTTTCCAAATCTAAGTCTTTTGCCTTGGAAATTATCAAAGTTTGCAATGAGGTAAAATCTTCTAAGCGGGAATCTGTGTTGACCAATCAGCTCATTCGTTCCGGAACCAGCATCGGCGCTAATATCCGCGAGGCATTTTACGGACATAGTAAAGCTGATTTTATTTCCAAGCTGCAAATTGCGCTTAAAGAGTGTTCCGAAAGTGAGTACTGGCTGGAGCTGCTTATTGAAAGTGGGTATTATGCAGATAGAGCAGTTTTGGAGCATTGCACCGAATTGAAACGGCTGCTGATTGCCTCGCTGAACACGGCAAAGTCAAAGGAATGAAACAGCGCGTTTCTTAACGGAGTTGTCCGATAAATAAGAATTTGACGAGGTGGTAAAATGCTTGAATTATATAAACCTCTTGTTGATGACTTGTGGTTTAAGGAAAAAATGATGGGCGATGAGCAGACAATGTCT
>SVKU01000017.1 GCA_015068245.1 Oscillospiraceae bacterium | reverse complement strand
CGGGACCACCGGTCCGCCTGCTGCACCGCCCTGAGCTGCCAGGATACCGGGAGTGCCCTGACCTGCGGTTTCGTCAAGCATGTTGTATCCCAGAGGATACTGAGCTATGGAACCGTAGTAACGAATGGCGTCAATGGCCTGACACAGATAGTTGTGAGTGGTGGTTTTGCGGAAATCCATGATGGAAAAATGGTCAGGCGGGAAGTCGGGGGTGCTTTCCTGAGTTGAGCCGGTCTCAAGATGGTTGATATTAACAGCTGCGGCACCGCTTCTGGCACGGTTTGCCAGCATGGTTATCCATTTTTCGGTGGGATAGGGTTCGGTACCCTGAATAAAGTGGGGTGTTGCAGCAGCTGCAGTCATACGGTTTTTGAGCAGAACGCTGCCCAGCTCCAGAGGCTGCAGAAGATGGGAATATCTGTTGCCCATGATTTTCTCTCCTTTTCTTCAATAAGATATCAAAATGTTATGATACGAAGATATTTTAACATAGGCCGATAAAAGCTGTCAATGAATGTTAATGTAATGTGTTCAAAAATTCATACCACCCAAAACATACAGCCTGCCGTTACTTGCGGCAGGCTGCTATAAGAGAATGTCAAAAAGCCTCGTAGAGTTCGCTGACATAGTCAGCGAAAGAAATCCGATCTGAAATATCCGACAGCATGTATGTCGGATATTTTTCTGCTCAGTTTGCAAACGTGCGAGGAAGAATGCACAGCATTCTTCGGAGTGCGCTGCAGCAAACTGCAAAAACTCGTGTCAAAATAGTCCCTTGGACTATTTTGACACGCTAAACATACAGCCTGCCGTTACTTGCGGCAGGCTGCAGCTTTCGATGGGGGATGAATTATCCCCATTCAAAAGGGGAATGCTTACTTCAGGCCGTTTTCGTAGGCTTCGATCATCTTCTTGACCATCTGGCCGCCGACGGAACCGGCTTCACGGGAAGACAGGTCGCCGTTGTAACCCTGCTTGAGGTTGACGCCAACTTCGGAAGCAGCTTCCATTTTGAACTTATCCATAGCCTCACGGGCTTCGGGAACATTGATTTTGTTTCTGCTGGTTGCCATGATAATTTGATCTCCTTCAAAACTTATTTGTGCGCCGATTTCGACGCTTTTGGGGTCCGATAATATCTTTGCCTGTTTAGCATTGAATATGCCGGGTAATTTTTAGAGGAAAATCAAATTTTCGACAAATGACTGTTTGTTTCTGAGAACACAAAAAGGCACAGTCTTACTCAGACTGTGCCTTTTTCAAATCTCCCAAGCGGTATTTACCGCAAACAGGGATCATCCGCCGAAGTAGGCTTTTTTAACCACGTCGTTGTTGCGGATATCTTCAACGGTACCTTCGGCAACCAGTTCGCCGACCTGCAAAGTGTAGCAGTAGTCGGCTGCGCCGAAAGCAAGATGGACGTTCTGCTCAACAAGAAGGACGGAAGTGCCTTTTGCCTTGTTTATCTCTTTTATTTTGACGCCGATATCTTCAATAACGGCAGGAGCAAGACCGAGAGAGGGTTCGTCAAGACAAAGCAGCTTGGGATCGGCCATGATGCCTCTTGCAATAGCCAGCATCTGCTGCTGACCACCGGACATCGTACCGGCTTTTTGTTTCAGACGATCCTTCAGAATGGGGAACAGCTCAAAGCAAAACTCCATATCCTGCTGAATGGCTGCCTTATCCTTGCGCTGAGTAGCTCCAAGAAGCAGGTTCTTCTGAACGCTCAGGTAGGGGAACAGGTGACGGCCTTCGGGAGCCAGTACCAAGCCTCTGCGCACACGCTCGGCAGTGGATACGTTGGTGATATCTTCGCCACGGAACAGTATTTTGCCTTCGGTAACAGGGACAACGCCCAAAGTGGCGTTGAGAGTTGTGGATTTACCGGCACCGTTGGAGCCGATGAGGGTTACGATGCCGCCTTCGGGTACGGATATGTTGACATCATGAATGGCAACGGACTTGCCGTACATGACCTTCAGACCCTGAATTTCAAGAATATTACTCATACCGTACCTCCGAAATAAGTTTCGATAACGGTGGGATCCTGACGCATTCCCTCGGGAGTGCCTTCAAAGATCTTTTCGCCGAAGGATATGACCGTAACACTGTCAAGAATGTCCAGTATCTGCATATTATGCTCAACGACCAGAACTGTTATGCCGCGGTCACGCATTTTGGAGATGGCATCGATGGAGAAAGCGATCTCTTCCGGGTTCATACCGCCCAAAGGCTCGTCAAGCATAATAAGCTTTGGCTGGGTTGCCAGTGCTCGTGCCACGCCAAGGATCTTCTGATAACCGTGAGGCAGATTCTTTGCAAGTTCGTTTCGGACATGGGAAAGACCCAGGAACTCAAGGATCTCATCTGCCGCACCGGCAATGTACTTTTCGTTTTCACGATAGGTTTTTGTGTTGAAAAACACCTGAGGAACGGTGGAATGAGGATGCATGTGGAATGCGGCGGTCACGTTTTCAAAGACAGTAAACTCGCCAAACAGCGGGTTCAGCTGGAAAGTGCGTCCGATACCCATGTTTGCCACCTGATGGGGTTTTGCACGGGTAATATTCTTTCCGTTATAGGTGATAGTTCCGGAGGTGGGCATATACACACCGGTTATCAGGTTGAAGAACGTGGATTTGCCTGCGCCGTTGGGGCCGAGAAGACCCTTGATCTCGCCTTCTTCGATGGAGAAGTTCAGATCGTTCATAACGCAAAGACCGCCAAAGTTTTTAGTCAATCCTTTTGTTTCAAGCAGAGGCATTCTCGTTTCCTCCTTCCTTGGGGGATTCGATCTCTTTCTGCAGCTTCTTTTTCCGAATGAGATCGGGGATACCGGCGATGCCGCCGGGCAGCAGATATGCGACAGCCAGAGTACATGCACCGGTAAGGAACGGAGCATAAGCGCTCAGATCTCTGCCGAGTTCGGGTATCAGAACGAAGATTATTGCGCCAATAATGGGGCCGATAAAGTAGTCCTGACCGCCGATGAGCATATACATAAGGAGCCACAGCGAGAAGTTCATGTCATAGTTTGTGGGGCTGAGAACGGTGGAATACAGACCGTAGGCAGCACCGATGGTGCCGGCACAGAAGCTGCCCATTCCTACTGCCAGCAGGCGGTAGAAAGTGGCGTTGATGCCGATGGAGGAGGCAACGTCCTGGCTCTGAGCCAGCGCTCTGAGAGTGGTGCCGATACGGGAGAACTCAAAGCGATACAGGATCAGAATGAGCACCACGGTCAGCGCCAGAAATACGTAGTAGCAGGCGATATCGTTCTGCAGCAGCTTGGGAATACGGGTCAGACCGTGGTAGCCGCCGGTGACTTTAAGAGCCTTGATGATATAGTTGATGGTAACGCCGAGGAACATGGATGCCATGGAGTAATACATGCCCTTAAGACGCACAAAGGGCAGACCGGTAATGACGGATATCGCCATAGCAAACAGACCGCCTGCCAGAATGGTCACAACAGGAGGCAGCCCGAGGCTTCTGGCCAGAATACCGCCGCAGTATGCGCCGATGGCGATAAATGCGCCATGGGCAAAGGTCAAAGTGCCGGAAAGGGAGATGGTTCTGAGTGATACGGAACCGACCACCTTGTAAAGCACCATAATAAGAACGCCTATCCAGTAGCTGGTGTGAAGAAAAATCGGAGCTGCCAGAGCAATAAGGAGCAGGATGCCGTAGGGCAGTGCCTTTTTAACATTAACATTTTTCATACGGGCACCTCCTTACGCATCGTGGCCGAAGAATCCCTTGGGCTTAAACAGCAGCAGGATAACAACGGCGGAACAGGCGATGGAAGACGCGGTATAGCTGTCCCAGATAATAGGACAAACGGAGTCCAGAATTGCCATAAGGACACCCGTAATAAGGATACCGTTCATGGAACCGGCACCTGCAAGCATGACCAACATGAGGATACGGACGTTGATATTGTCGCCCATACCGGAAGAAACCTGCTGGTAAGCACCCATCATAGAGCCTGCTACTGCAGCAAGGGCAAAGCCCAGAGCGCAGATAAGCATGGAAACTCTGTTGACGGGAATGCCCTGCAGGGCAGCACCGAGACGGTCCTGAGAAATGGCTTCCATCTGCATGCCGAGTTTGGTTCTGTAAACTATGATCAGAACTATGATCAGCAGAATAATACCAACGGCAAAGGTAACGATCTTTTCGTTGGTTATGGTTACAAATCCCAAATCCAGATTACCGCTGCCATAGGGAGGGATAGCGATGGTCTGAGAGCCGGAAATAAAAACGGCTATCTGCTGGAACATGGTCATAATAGCAACAGAAACCATAACGACCCGGTTGAATTCAGTCATAAACGGACGGAAAACAAACCGTTCCATAACAATACCAACGCCGGCAAGGATCATCGTTGACACCAGCATTGCCACCCAGTTGCTCAAACCGGCTTTGGCACAGAGGTAATATGTAATATAGGCAGCTGCCATGTAGAATGCGCCGTGAGCCAGGTTTACCGAGCCGAGCATATTAAAAATAAACGCAAATCCCAGGGAAGCCAGAATGTACATGGAGGCAAGGACCAATGCATTGACGGTGATATTGGGAAGAAGAACGCCAAGCATATTCAGTAACACCTCTCCTTTCAAAGGGAAATTGAATCAAGGCGCAGGACTAAACTGCCTGCGCCTTGAATGTTATGTATCAGTTCACAGAGCTATGATATTGCGAGATCAGGGGCAGACGCATTCATAGGTGCCCATGTAGCTGATCTGGCCGCCTTCGACCTTCATAGCGTGGTTGGGGTGAGTGATAACGTGTTCGTTGCCAAAGGTTTCCATACCGCCCTTAACACCGGTGCCAAAGAGGGTTTCAACGGATTCCATGGTGTCATAGTAGCTGCGGACAGCCTCAACATCGATGGAGCCTGCGCCCTGCATGATCTTCAGCAGAGTGTAGAAGTTGTCCAGACCTGCACCGTTCCAGCCGGTGGCAGCGTCTTCGCCGTGGATCTCAACAAACATCTTGTAGATGGTGTTGAAATCGTCGGTGTTGTTTTCGGGGGTAGCGATGTCGGAACCAAAGGTGAAAGCACCGGACAGGTCATTGATACCGGAGCCTGCTACAAAGACACCGGGGCCCATGGTAATGGGAGCAGCGTAAATCAGGTCAGAACCTGCAGCGCGGATTTCCTTAATGATGGAAGCGATGTTGTCGGGAGTGCCGTTGCCGGTTACGCAGTCAGCGCCGGAAGCGATGATCTTCATGGCAATAGCAGCAAAGTCGGTGGTCTCGCCGTCGTATACAACGGGAGCGTCAACGTATTCAAGGCCGAAAGCTTCGCAGCCGGACTTGACAAGAGCAGCCTGTTCGTCGTTAACGCCGTTGTCGTCACAGGCGTAAACTACCTTCTTGACTTCGGGATAGTTTTCCTTAACGACCTGCATAGCAGCATAGTACTGGGAGGTGCAGGCGTTGGAGAAGGAATAGGAATACTGAGTGTCGGCATTGATAACACCGTGGTTCATGTTGTTCTGAGCCATGATGTTCATAACGCCGGCCTGTTCAAAGATGTCGATTGCGCCTTCTACCCAGAAGTCGTTGGTTTCGAGAACGTAGTCGATACCTGCGTCAACCAGTCTCTGAGCAGCGGAACGGATGCCTTCAGCGTCGGAGCCGCCGTCTTCAACAACGAGTTCCAGAGTGTACTTGGTGCCGCCGATGTCGATGCCGCCCTGATCGTTGTAGAACTTGCAGAGGGTTTCCATCTCTATCTGGTTGTTGTAGTCGATAGCGGCGAACCAGCCGGTGGTGTTCAGCAGAGCGCCGATCTTCAGCACGTTGCCGGTGGATTCTGCAGCGGGAGCCTCGGAAGCGGGAGCTTCTTCAGCGGGAGCTTCTGCTTCTTTGGCTGCGCAGGAGCACAGAGCCAGCAGCATAGCAGCAGCAAGCAGGATTGCAAGAAGTTTCTTTTTCATTTGCTTAGGATCCTTTCTGAAATAAATTGTGAAAAATTTCACCTAATACAAACATAATTTTACCCTTGCAAACAATTTATGTCCAATATATAATACTTGTAGAACATATTACAAATATTAATAAATCACCAAATCGCATTAAAATATGGTAAAAAATGGCGAGGAAGCGGTTATGGACCTTTTGCAAATCAAATATATAATTACAATTAATGAATGCGGCAGCATGACAAAGGCTGCCCAGCATTTGCATGTTTCCCAGTCTGCCCTGAGCCTGTCGTGCAAACGGCTGGAAGAAGAGCTTGGAATAAAAATATTCCAGCGTCAGGGCCGGAATCTTGAACTGACAGAAGCCGGCGTACATTTCTGCGAACAGGGCAGGGAGATACTCAGACTGTCATCTGCGCTGAAAACGGAAATGGCCAAGTTCAATACTTCCCGGGTTCCCGTTGTTACCTACACTTCTGAACTGGGAGATTTTTCCACAGAGGCACAAAAGCTGTACCGGTCCTTTTTTCCCGATTTCCAGCTGGCTGAACTTCGTGACAATGCCCAGACGACAATAGAACAGCTGAACTCAGGTATTGCGTCCTTTGCCCTCACCTGCAATGATCGAACCGATGAGTCACTGATTTCACATCTGCTGTATGAAGAACCCATGTACGCATTTGTAAAGTCAGATTCTCCGCTGGCTTCGCAAAAGAGCGTAAAAATGCGCCAGCTTGAGGGAGCAACGCTCATTACCCAGCGTCATGACTATTCAATAGCAGAGGTGATGATGAGCTTTTATTCCGCAGCGGGTTTCAGACCCGGCAACCGTTATTATGTAAGTGATCCGGAGTCCATGTTTCTGTCGGTTCACGGTGGATTTGGCATGACCTTTATTCCGGAGAGTATCGTAAACCTCTGGAAACTGGCACCCATAGATTTGGCACCGGGAACCGTTATGATCCCTATGGAAGAATCTTTTTGCCGCCGCA
Organism: Oscillospiraceae bacterium; assembly: GCA_015068245.1. Taxonomy (GTDB): domain Bacteria; phylum Bacillota; class Clostridia; order Oscillospirales; family Oscillospiraceae; genus SIG469. The sequence goes on along the minus strand of SVKU01000017.1, from coordinate 50,370 downwards.
GAATATACCTTACATATGTGCGGGGAGAAGAATACTCCGACAGCGTCAAACACTTTATGAACTTTCTTGTCCACTATGCCGGACTGATGAAAGAACTGCGCAATGTTCCGAATCCGGTGCAAATGGAGAAGTATGCCGCCGTAAAATGGCCGGAGTTTGGGGCTGCTTTGGGAAGCGGTCCAAAACCGGAATATGACAACATGATAAAATCCCGGCAGGAGTGAGAAAGGAAAAGCATCTGTACGGAGTATTCAATAAGTGCAACGGGGATACGATCAGTTCGTATCCCCGTTGGTTTTGTTGTGTCACAAAAACACGGGCTGCGCTCATGGTTCAAAAAAAGGCTGTGCCTACGAGCAGACCCGCCGCAGAGGAAAACGGACGATTTTTCAGTGATAGACTTTCTGTTTTTATAACAGTAAACGTCTTGCCTTTGATAGCGAATTGTGATATGATATTGTGGAATTGTAACAAAATAGTAGTATGCTGTCTTGGCGAAATTAACATAATTACACATTATGTTAATGCGCAGATACAACGGTCAGTGGTTATGAGGTTAACGACAAAACCTGCATATCGACCGTTTAGCTTAAATAATCAATCGCTTTCCTTTGAGGAAGCGATGTGCGAAGTTGAGAGGTTATTTACTAATGAGGGTAAGTGTTGTCGGTGCGCTTGAAGGCTTTCACAGACGCCGATTCGTGCTGGTGCTTTTTGATATAGTCTGCTTTCTTTGCGTGAACCTGCTTTTCTATCTGGTTTCTTCCCGTGCTGCAAACAGTGTTCCGGTAGACGAAATCGAGTATTTTATCTTCAACGTACTTGTCCATCTTGTTGTCCTGATGGTTTTCAGAACGATATTTGGGTTGTACAGCAACGTGTGGAGATATGCCAATACAAGAGCCTATTTTGATATCGTCGTTGCTGATGCCTGTGGCGGAATGATCGCAGTTTCTCTTGTCAGAGTAATTCAGGTAATGATTCCCGGTGTATATTACGGTGTGTGGCAGGGAGCTGTAGTCGGCTCCATGACTGCGCTTATTACACTTGTGTCCAGATTTGTTTACAGCCTTGCGTACAAATCTTCATCGATCCAGGGCAAGGGTACCAAAGCACGTGTGCCTGTGGTCATCGTCGGTGCCGGACAAACCGGTGCATATCTGGCGGAAGACCTTCAGCAAAATCCCAGCTCCGGATATGAACCTTTGTTCTTTGTGGACGTTGCGGCTTCCAAAATCGGCAACACGATTGCGGGAATAAAGGTATACGACAGAGAACTTGCTCACAAGCTTATTTCCGAACTGGAAATAAAAGAAGTCCTGATCGCAATTTCCACTCAGGACGGCGAGCATTTGGCTTCCCTGTATGATACATATTCCAAACTGGGCTGCAGAGTCAGAATATTTGATTCCCTTGTAAGCAGTCGGGAGAATGAAAAAAACGCAAAAGTGATCCGGGATTTTTCCATCGAGGACCTTTTGTTCCGCAAGCCTGTTACCATTAATGATGAAGCAACGGCAGAGTTTTATAAGGGCAAAACAGTATTGATAACCGGTGGCGGCGGTTCGATCGGCAGCGAGCTTTGCCGTCGTATTGCAGAGTGCAGCCCACGAAAGATAGTAATTTTTGATATCTACGAAAACAGTGCCTATGAGGTCCAGCTTGAACTGAGCAGAAAATTTGGCAGCGATCCGGAATCTGTTGTTGAGATAGGTTCAGTCAGAGATACGGAACGGCTGGAACAGGTTTTTGAAATCCATCGTCCCCAGGTTGTGTTCCATGCCGCAGCCCATAAGCATGTCCCTTTGATGGAGCATTGCGGCTCGGAAGCCGTTAAGAACAATGTTCTGGGTACATACAATGTGGCCAACACAGCCGAAAAATATGGTACGGAAAAGTTTATTCTGATCTCAACAGACAAGGCTGTTAACCCAACCAGTATTATGGGTGCATCAAAACGCCTGTGCGAAATGCTCATTCAGTGCAGAGCAGACAGCCGGACTTCTTTTGCGGCGGTACGTTTTGGGAACGTGCTCGGCAGCAACGGCTCGGTTATCCCGCTCTTTAAGAAACAAATCGAACAGGGTGGACCCGTAACTGTTACGGACAAACGCATTATCAGATACTTCATGACGATCCCCGAAGCGGCACAGCTGGTAATTCAGACAGGCGTTATGGCCAATGCGGGCGAACTGTTTGTCCTTGACATGGGCAAGCCTGTCAAGATTTATGAGCTGGCGGAAAACATGATAAAGCTTTCCGGCCTTGTTCCCGGTGAGGATATTGACATAGTCGAGATAGGTCTCCGCCCGGGTGAAAAGCTTTATGAAGAATTGCTGATAAAAACAGAAACGCTGGACAAAACACCCAATGAACTGATTTTTATCGAACGTGATGCTCCGCTGACCCGTGGTGAAGTGGACGAAAAGATCCGGCAGCTGGAAGACGCAATGAAAAACTGCCGGGATATAAAGTCTGCGTTTGAAAAGGTCATCCCGACCTACCACGATGCAGACGAAGTCAATCGGCAGGCGGAAAAATCGGAAGAAATGCAGCTGGTGTATGCCGGCTGATGTGGAGGAAACACAGTGGAATTGAAGGCTTTTGAAAACAGAATATGGCTGTCTTCACCAACAATGCATGGCGAAGAGCTGGCATATATGCAGGAAGCGTATGATTCCAACTGGATGTCAACCATTGGCGCAAACATCAACGAAATCGAAAGAATTTCGGTTGAAAGGCTGCACTGCAAAAATGCGGTCGCGCTATCGTCGGGAACATCGGCGCTGCATATGGCAGTCAAACTTGCGGGGATAAAACCCGGTGACCGTGTACTGTGTACCGATATGACTTTTGCCGCAACGGTGAACCCGGTGGTTTACGAAGGCGGAGTACCTGTTTTCGTTGATTCCGAGTATGAGACCTGGAACATGGATCCTGCTGCGTTGGGAAAGGCTTTTGAACTGTGTCCCGATGCAAAAACAGTAATTGCTGTTGATTTGTACGGTGTGCCGGCAAAGCTGGATGAGATACGCCGCATTTGTGACAGTCACGGCGCAGTTTTGATTGAAGATGCGGCTGAGTCTTTGGGAGCGCTGTACAACGGCAAACAGTGCGGCTCTTTTGGTACATACAATGTTATAAGCTTTAACGGCAACAAGATAATCACCGGCAGTTCCGGCGGTATGCTGCTGACAGACGATGAAGATGCGGCGGCAAAGGTAAGAAAATGGTCTACCCAGAGCAGGGAGAACGCTCCATGGTACCAGCACGAGGAACTGGGTTACAACTACCGAATGAGCAATGTGATCGCAGGTGTTGTGAGAGGTCAGTTTGGTTATCTTGATGATCATATTGCAAGAAAAAAAGAAATATACCTGCGATATAAAGAGGGGTTCAAAGACCTGCCGGTTACCATGAATCCGTATATCGAAGACGTGATGGAGCCAAACTATTGGCTTTCGTGTTTGCTGATCGATAAAGAAGCAATGTGTGTCCAGACCAGAAGCGGCAGCGAAGCTTCCTACATCAGTGAATATGGCAAATCCTGCCCATCGGAGATACTTGAGAAATTGGCTTTATGCAATGCCGAGGGACGTCCCATATGGAAGCCCATGCATATGCAGCCGATTTTTGAGGGAACAGATTTCATAACTGTAGGCGGCGTGCCGGTCAACGAAGACATTTTCGCACGAGGCATGTGCCTGCCTTCAGACATCAAGATGACCTCGGATGAGCAGGAGCGGGTCATCGACATCATAAGATCCTGCTTTTGAGGTCGTGTAAATGTACGCAAAATATTTCAAGCGAATACTTGATTTTACCCTGTCACTGATTGCTTTGATCGTTCTTATGCCGTTGATGATCGTGCTGACAATAATCGGAGCCATAGTGATGAAGGGAAACCCGTTTTTTACTCAGCTTCGTCCGGGCAAAGATGAAAGAATCTTCAAGCTTGTCAAGTTTCGGTCAATGACCTGCGAAAAAGACGCAGACGGAAAACTTCTTCCAGATGAACAGCGGCTGACAAAGTACGGCAAATTTCTGCGCTCAACTTCTTTGGACGAACTGCCTGAACTGTGGAATATTCTGAAAGGCGAAATGTCCATCGTAGGGCCAAGACCATTGTTGGTGAAATATCTGCCTTTGTATAACGATCAGCAGCGTCATCGCCACGATGTTCGTCCCGGTTTGACGGGTTTGGCTCAGGTAAAGGGAAGAAACGCAATTTCATGGGAAGACAAGTTTAGCCTGGATGTTGAGTACACCAAAAGAATAAGCATTTTATCGGATTTAAAGATCATTCTTGGTACAGTTGCTGCTGTGCTGAAAAAGGATGGTATAAGCAGCGAGAATTCTGCAACGATGGAAGAGTTTACAGGAACGCAAATTGAGGAAGAAGTAGGATATGAGTTATAAGCCACTGGCAATTATCGGAGCAAGCGGACATGGCAGAGTAGTTGCTGATGTTGCAAAGCTTGTTGGTTACAAAGAAATAGTATTTCTTGATGATGCCGATGTTGTTCCCGAAGCGGGTGTTGTCGGAAAAGTATCTGATTTTGTAGATTATAAAGACGAATATGCTTTCTTCGTGGCAATAGGAAACAATGGGGTCAGAGAAAGAGTGTTCAAACAGCTGCAAAGCAAAGGAGCAGAAATAGTAAGCCTGATACATCCGTCGGCATATGTTTCAGACAGCGTCCGAATTGGCAAGGGCGTAGTGGTTATGGCGTGTGCTGCCATAAACTGCGGTGCAGTGATCTCAGACGGAGTTATTGTCAATACAAGCAGCTCGGTGGATCACGACTGCAGTATCGGTGCATTTTCCCATGTCTCCGTTGGTGCGCATATAGCCGGAACGGTTGCTGTGGGAACAGGTACTTTTATCGGAGCGGGAGCAACAGTTATCAACAACGTCAGCATTTGCGATAACTGTACCATCGGCGCAGGAGCAGTGGTTATTAAATCAATTGAAAGCAGCGGGACATATGTTGGTGTTCCGGCTGAAAAAGTTGAAAAGAAAGACTGAAATCGGAAAATATGAAAGTATTGATCGTTGCCCAATATTTGGGCAATATTGAAAATCCCGGAGTAAGCAACAGCCGTTTCGTTGATATTGCAACCCGTGTCAAAGCGATGGGCTGCTCTGTTCAGATTGTCACAACGGATTTCATTCACAATGAAAAGCGTCACACTGCGGGAGTAACGGAAGTCAGCGGAAACAGACTGACGGCATTACACGAACCCGGATACCCCCAAAATGTTTGTCTCAGGCGGTTTTACAGTCATTATATACTTTCCCAAAATCTGAAAAGATGGCTGAAAACAATAGATAAACCGGACGTTATTTACTGTGCAAGCCCGTCTTTAGATTTTGCTTATGAAGCGGCAAAATATGCCAGAAAGAATAATATTCGATTTATAATTGACGTTCAGGATCTGTGGCCGGAAGCATTTAAAATGGTTTTCGGTATTCCGATTATCAGCGATCTGATTTTTGCACCTATGAAGCGGAAAGCAGATTCTATATACAAACAGGCAGATGCGGTCATAGCAGTATCACGGACATATGCAGACCGGGCAATGCAAATAAATAAAAAATGCAGCCGGTCAAATGTAGTGTATCTGGGAACCGGGCTTGAATACTTTGACAGCTGCAAATCAGAAGAATTGCCGATTGAAAAAGCTCCCGATGAGATATGGCTGGGCTATGTGGGAACTCTTGGACACAGTTATGACTTGATAACGGTTATGAAGAGTTTGGAATTGATTAAGGGAACCTCCGATTACGAGCGGATAAAACTTGTAGTTGCCGGCGACGGTCCCCTTAAAACGGAATTTGAAAACTATGCGGCTGTCCATGGGCTGAATGTTTGTTTTTTGGGCAGGCTCCCATATCCGCAGATGGCGGCAGTTCTCAGCAAATGTGATATTGCAGTAAACCCCATCAGAAAAAAATCTGCCGGCACCATAATCAACAAGCATGCAGATTATGCGGCAGCAGGAATCCCGGTCGTAAACAGTCAGGAAAGTTCCGAGTATCGCCAATTGGTGGAAAACTATAATATGGGCTTGAACTGTGCGTGCGAAGATGCCGTGGATATGGCATACAAGATCGTCAAACTTGTTGAGTCGGAACCATTAAGAATAGAAATGGGGCGGAATGCACGAAAGTGTGCGGAAGAAAGATTCGATAGGGACAGTACATACAGCGTGATTATGCGGATCATTGATGAGAAAAGGTGTGTATGAAAGAAATAAGTTTACAGGAAGCCAAAGAATTGAGCTTTGCGGTTCTCTGCATGATCAATGATGTTTGCCATGAGCACAACATTACATACAGCTTGACCGGAGGAACACTGTTAGGGGCGGTTCGCCACAAAGGATTCATTCCCTGGGACGATGATATTGACATCACAATGCCGAGGCCTGACTATCTTCGGTTTATTGACATAGTGAGCAGCGAAGATAAGGGATTTGACTTTTTTTCCAAGGAGACTCACGGTAAGGATTATAATTATCCGTTTGGGAAAGCGTGCCATAAAAACACCGTGATTGTTGAGAATGATATAAGTAACGATGGGATCCCGTTTGGTGTTTATGTGGATATTTTCCCGGTGGACGGAGTAGGCAGCAATTATTTTTTCGCAAAGCTTCGCTGTTTGGCGGCACAAATCCTGTGCGGCCTGCGTGTTGCGTCCGGTTGGAAAAGCATTCCGAAATCACGCAGCAGCAGTAGAGCTTTTCGCTTTGTTCGCTCTTGCTGTTATTATGTAAGCAGAGTTTTCAAAAAGGAACTTGCGGACAAGGCATTTGAAAAGCTGGTGCATAAGAGCAGTTTTGAAGAAAGCAAATATGCAGCAAGAGTCGGAGGCAGTTTACGTACAGCGTGCATATTGCAAAAAGATAAATATTGCACCACAACAGAAGTTGAATTTGAGGGAAAAAAGTTTGACGCACTTGAAAACTATAATGAGTATCTTACTCGATTTTTCGGGAACTATATGGAACTGCCTCCTGTTGAAAATCGGTTCAGACATCATAATTTCACTGCATATTGGATATAGAACCAATTGACCCCGATATAAACAGCTCCGGCTGTATATATAAAAATACGTAAAGGAGTAGACCACCATGAATTTGAAGAAGCTTATCGCTTCGGCATTGACTTTGCTGATGATACTGTCTGCGCTTCCTCTGACTGCGCTGGCAACATCTACCCCTGTTGAAGCCCTGCAGGATGAACTCAGCAAAGCCGGTGCGGGTAGCATTACCCAAAAGGAAGATCCTGTTTCCGAGGAAGAGGAAGACCTCGGAGACGAAGAAGTCTATGAAGAAGAAATCATAACTGATGATTTCGTCGAATGTGCTCTTGAAGAACACATTCACTCTGAAGACTGCTATGTCAGAGAGCTCGTCTGCGAACACGTGTCCGAAGAAGAGCACACTGACGAATGCTTTGTAAACAGCCTTGTCTGCGGTCTGGAGGAACATACCCACGATGCTCTTGCCTGCTATGGCGTAGACATGAGCGGTGTTGGTATGTTCTCCCTTGCCAGATCTTCAAGCACCGGTGTAAATGATTACACAATCAACAGCACCACCAGCACTGACAATTACTATAACCTGATTTCCAAGAAAGACTGGGCCATTGCCCCTGGTATAACAGAGTCCGAAATCGTGTTGAACAACGATGCGGGTTCACGCCGCCAGGTTCTCTTTGTTATGGAAGCCGACCTTAACAACGAATATGTCGAGGTTACCCATAGCTACACCGGCATGAAGCCTCAGTATGGCAGCTATACCACTGGCGTTATGTCTGAGCAGGCAGCTTGGGCAGAAAACAATGGTTATGGCAATGTAGTTGGCGCAATGAACACCTGCCTTAGCTGGTACACCGGATATTCTTCTGACCGTGTAGGAGAACCTCTTGGTTTCATCATGTATGATGCCGAAATCTACTTCGATCCTGCCAACTGTGGCTATGAATATGGCAATGTTGGTTTCCCATCTGTTCTCGTTATAAACAAGGATTTTGACGAAGAAGGCAATCCCAGACCTGCCGATATTCCCAAGGTTGAAATGCCTCAGATTCGATCCTCTGCTGATCTTGACGGCTGGGAACAGTATGTCATTCCTTGCTCCAGCGGCTATATTGTAAAAGATGGTAAGAATGCGCAGACTACTGCAAATCACAGCGATGCCGCCCCTCGTTCTGTTGTAGGCATTAAGCCCGATGGCACTGCTGTTATCATGCTTAACGATGGCCGTCAGGATCCATACTCTGCCGGTATGTCCATGTATGAGCTGGCAGAAGTCATGCTTGACCTAGGTTGCTCTTACGCTGTAAACTGCGACGGCGGCGGTTCATCCACCTATCTGTCTCAGAGACCCGGTGAAGATCTTAAAGTCAACAACTCTCCTTCTGACGGTGGCGAACGTCCTACCACTTCTGGCATTCTTTTCATTTCAACTGCTCCTGCCACGGACGAGTTTGTTAACGCAGTGATTACAACCGATTATGAGTATTATACTCCAAACTCCTCCGTTCAGTTCAATGCTATTGCCACAAACCTTGTCGGCGAACAGGTGGACATGCCTGAGAACATTGTTTGGCAACTTGCGGACGATTCATATGGCACGATTTCTTCAGATGGTTTATTCTTGTCAAATGGTACAATTGGCACGGTAATCGCTCAGCTCGTATATGACGACGTAGTCATGGGAGAAAAAGAAATTCAGGTCGTATGGCCTACTGATTTTGCATTCTCTTCCGAAGTTATGGTTATCCCGTTTGGCAAAACAGTAGCAATCGAAATGATTGCTACCTACAATGGCGCAGAATCATATGTAGCCCTGAAGGACGGAGATGTTAATTTCACCTTGTCCGATAATTCTTTAGGTGCTGTTAGCGGTTTTGAGTTTGCTGCAAGTAATGAAGAGAGTGCCTCTGTTACACAGGGCACTTTGACAGCAACAATCAACGGAATATCTGCAACAACAAGAATCAGCCTTGGTAAGGGTTCTCAGGTCATTTTTGATTTTGATTCACCTGATTCGGCAAATGATTGGGTTCTCAAAGATTACAACGTTTATTCCACCAACACCGACAGCATAAAAGATGTTGTCATTGAGAACGCTCTTGAAATTGTTACACATGAGACCGGCAAAGTGCACAGCGGTGACAGTGCTATAGCGGTTACTGTAGACTATTCCAACGGCCTCAGCGGTGGCTGGACACAGTTCAGATTGATTTATGAAGGCGATTATTTTGAGATTAAAAACGCAAAGCGCTTGGGTTTCTGGATCTGGATGCCTGATGAAGCCTATGCCAATGAAATAGATGTGTGTCTTGCCTATATTGATGCCAACGGCAAATTGGCGAAGGGAGCACCGGTGTTGACAGATATCGGCTATTGCATGAGTGGGCAGGATGAGCCCGGATGGAGATACTTTACGACTGATATATCCTCACAGCCTATTATGTACATCGGCAAGCATGAAGACACAACAAACTTTAATAGATATTTCTATCTTCAGTTCTACAATTATACCAATCAGTGGCAAAAAGATGACAGCATTGTCAATACAATGAGCAAATTTACATATTTCATCGACGATATCACGATTGAATATTCTGATGCTGTTGATGATGCTAATGCCCCCGTTTTTGGCGATGTAAGTCTGATCGATAACAATGGCGTTGCCAGCGTGATGAACGGACAGACCATCAGCTTTAATACCATTGGTGCAGAAGTAAGCGTTGCTGATTATGCCAAGGATAACGCTACGGGTATTAATGCTGCATCCGCAAAAGCGTATGTTGATGGTTATGAGGTTGACTGCTCTTATGCAGGCGGAAGGATCTCCATTTCCGACATTACTGTCGCTGATGGACTGCATACTGTAAAATTTGCTGTTTGTGACAATATGGGCAATATGAATTCCATCATTCGTCAGATCAGAGTGAATGCAGATTCAAGCATTCCCACAGTTAACCTGGTTCCCCATGATGAAGAACTGACAAACCTCCCCTGTGGTTCTGTATATTACGTTGATCTTGTTGCTACTGACATTGAGAAAGTGCAGAAGCTTACTGTGGATCTGGATTTGGTCAACACTTTCGATTGGGAACTGGCCTATGCAGAGGTAGCAGCCGGATTTGAACTGTCCTACGAAGTTGATCGTTTTACCAATGTGGCATGCATTACTGTTACTCGTACTGGCAACGTAGCTCTTAGCGGTAACCATACAATTGCATCTATTCCTGTGCGTGTGTGGTCTCATACGGTTGATCGGGGAAATCGTACCGGCACCGAACTGACAGAAGTATATCTTACCATTAAGGGACAGGGTGGTGTGCTTGAATGTGTTGACGGTACTGTAAGCACTTTCACATGCGATTCTGTAAAGGTTGCAACTGAGCTTTGGATGAATCAGTGGAATGCTCCTTCGGGTTTTGAAGGTATCATTCTGCATGAACACACTGTTACTGCACTTGATGACAAAACCGCAACCTGTACCGAAATTGGCTACACCGGCAGAACATACTGCGAAGTCTGTGAATCCGTTGTAGACTGGGGCGAAACTGAAGCAGCTATTAGCCATAATTGGCAGTTCAATGAAGAAGGCGTTCTCGCCTGTGCTAACGACCCCGAACATCTCTTCACCGGTACTTACACCGACGGCAAAGAATATGTAAACGGCGTTACTGCTTCCGATGGCTGGAATGCTGACCATACTGCCTACTACAAAGACGGCAAAAAGGTTACCGGCTCTCATATCATTGATGGCGTGATGTGCACATTTGATGAAGATGGTGTGTACGATGCCGATTATATTTATGACGGTTGGTATGAGACTAATAATACCGTGATGTTCTTCGTCAGCAACGAGTATCTGACCGGATATCAGAAACTGGAAAGCAAACCCTATTACTTTGACAATGACGGCATGGGTTATGACGGCAATTACGTCATTGACGGCAAGACTTGTGTCTTTGAAAATGGTTTGTTCGACTCTTGTGAAGATGAAACCGTAATTGAAGCCGGCTGGTGCGGTGCAAGCTGGAACAAGGAAGGACTGCACGCAGTGGAATATATGGTTTACAGTGATGCCACCATCCGAATCACCGGCAAAGGCGATATGATGAATGTTGCTGAGGTTGGCGTTGTACCATGGTCTAACCATGTAAAAACTTTCCTTAAAACGATCTTCATCGGTAAAGGTATCACCAAAATCGGTAACCATGCATTTAGAAACTGCTTTGCGGCTACTTCTATTGTATTTGAAGAGGGCAGTGGTCTCACATACATTGGTTCGCGTTCGTTCCATAATATGAGAGCGCTGAAAGAAGTGAAGCTTCCTGAAGCTGTGCAAATCCTTGGCTGGAGTTCTTTTGGCTACTCTTATGCATTAAAGAACATCTATATGCCATCAACGCTGACAAGCATTGATAAGGAAGCCTTTGTCAAAACCAATGAAAATCTTGTTATGGATGTTGAAGCCGAAAGTTTGGCTGAAACATACGCCAAAGAGAACGGTATCGATTATACTGTACGAGAAAAAGTTCTGAAAAACGGTGTTATTAACGAAGGTGGAGTTCTGTATTACTACATTGATGGCACCCGAACAAATGCGGGCCTGGTTAAGGTAGATGGATACTACTATTACGCCAGCACCGGTGGTGTTTGCAAGACCGGCAAGTATTGGGTAAGCAGAACTAACGACTTGTTGCCTGCCGGATACTATTTCTTCGATGAAGAGACTGGCAAGATGCAGATCAAGAACGGTGTATACAATGAAAATGGCGGCATCTACTATTACAAGGATGGTGCGCTGACAGCAGCAGGCCTGGTTAAGGTAGACGGATACTATTACTACGCCAGCACCGGCGGTGTCTGCAAAACCGGCAAGTATTGGGTAAGCAGACCCAATGGCTTGATGTCTGCCGGATACTACTTCTTTGACGAAGAAACCGGCAAGATGCAGATCAAGAACGGTGTATACAATGAAAATGGCGGCATCTACTATTACAAGGATGGTGCGCTGTCAGCAGCAGGTCTGATAAAGATAGGCGATGACTACTATTATGCCAGCACCGGCGGTGTCTGCAAGACCGGCAAATACTGGGTAAGCAGACCCAATGGCTTGATGTCTGCCGGATACTACTTCTTTGACGAAGAAACCGGCAAGATGATACGGTAACTGCTGTCGGAATATGACAGTAAAAAGTGAGTGATCAGTCAGCGGGGCAGTGCGTTTTCCCGCATTGCCCCGCTGACGATTCAAATCTGTGCAGGCACGAAATTCTATAATGAAAGAGGAAAAAACTTATGAATGTTCAGGTTTTGGTTGCAACAATGAATCAAACAGACCATTCGTTGCTGGAAAAAATGAATATTCAATCTGATGTGATAGTGGGTAATCAGTGTGATCGAAACGAAATAGAGGAGTTTTCTTATAAATCACATAGCGTAAAGTGGCTGTCATTTAAAGAGCGCGGTGTAGGCTTGAATCGGAACAATGCCTTAATGCGTGCTGAAGCGGAAATAGTCTTGTTTGCAGATGACGATGTGGTTTATGAAACATCTTACGAAAAAACTATTGAGCAGGCTTTTTTAGAATTGCCCGATGCCGACGTAATTATCTTTGATCTGAAATACCCCAACAAACAAAGAAAGCCCATAACAAAGGTTAAACGGTTAAAAAAGAGAGACTGCATGAGGTTTGGGGCGGCTCGTATTGCTGCACGCTTGAACTCGATTAAGTTGAATGGAATAAGTTTCAATCTCTGCTTTGGCGGAGGAACTGTTTTCAGCAGCGGTGAAGATACCCTGTTTTTGAATGAGTGCCTAAAAAAGAAACTTAGAATCTATTCGTATCCGGCAGTAATTGCCTGTTTGCAGGATGAACGACAATCTACATGGTTTGAAGGATATACAGACAAGTTTTTCTACGATAAAGGCGTTTTGTTTGCGGTAATGAATCCGGCGATTGCCTATGTTGCAGCATTGTTTCATTGTACAAAACACAAAGAGATGTATAGTGAGTATGGATACAGGCGAGCAGTGAAGCAAATGTTTAAAGGTATACGATACGTAAAAGGCAAAGAATGAATAATGAAGTTGATTAATAACAGCTTCTTGGTAAAATGCACATGTTTTCAGTAATAATTCCTGCATACAATGCAGAAAGGTTTGTCGGCACGGCAATCGAAAGCGTTTTGCAGCAGACAAACCCTGATTTTGAAATCATTGTTGTTGATGACGGGTCTTCAGACAATACGAAAAGCGTTGTTTCGCAGATCCGGGATTCAAGAATTAAATATATATATCAGGAAAACGGTGGGGTGTCAGCAGCCAGAAACACGGGTATTCGCAACGCTTGCGGTGAGTTTATCTGTTTCCTGGATGCCGACGACTATTGGCTTGCAAACCATCTGGAAACTGTAAGCGGTCTTATTGAGTCCTATCCGCACTGTTCCATGTTTGTCACAGGGCATCGTATCAGGTTGACAACAGGGGAAATGATGCCTCGAACCGAAAAGGTTTTGCAAAGCATTGAAGACGCTGATTTTTGCAGCAGTAACGGATATGATTTGATTTGTAAATTTGGTTATTTTATGCACACAAATTCGATTTGCATAAGAAAAGAGTCGTTTGATAAAGTTGGTGTTTTTGAACCCGGAATCAAAAACGGTGAGGACGACGATTTGTGGTATCGGATTTATGCATATTTTGATATAGCAGTGTCGAAAACGGTAACTACGATTTATAATCGTGAGAACAGCACGGCCACTGCCAAAACACTCTTTGTTCAGGATTGGGTATTCCTTAAACGGACAGAAGAAATCTTGTCGTCGACGGAAGTGCCGCCGGAGCGGAAAGAGTCGCTGAACATTATTCTTGAACGAAGAAAGCTATCGGTAATAAGACAACAGATACTGTCCGGCAGCAAACAGGGAGCTGCGGCAAAACTGCTGCGATTGGAACGGTCAAAGGTTCCTGCAAAAAAGTATTTGGAAACATGGATATCGCTTGCTGTTCCGGGAGCAATAGTAAGGCGAATTATTGCGGTGCGTGATAGGGGATTTTTTCACTAAGAATTGATAGCGAGAGGTAAGCAGAAAATTGTTCAAGATTCAAAAGAGGATAAACTCAGAAGATTTTTTTAAGCTGTTGCTGATTGTTTTCTGGGGTAAAGGATTTTGGTGTTCATATCTCAGAGCGGTATTCCTTAGAATACCGATTGTATCTATGATCGCAGACTGGATCATTCCTGCAGTTACAGTGTTATGTGTGCTTGGAGCGATAAACTACATAACGAAAAAAGTTACAGCAAGGGATATACTTTTTATTCTGTGTGCAGCGGTTGCATATTGCATAAATCTTTTAATTTACAAGGAGACTTCTGAATACCTGGTTGAGATTGCTTTCGATTTTTGGCTTATGGTATTGCCTCTTTATTTTGTCGGTTTGTGCATCAAAGAGGAAAACCTGAAACTGTTATATAAAATATCATTGCTGAATTTGTGGCTGTTTTTTGTTTACTCTGCCCTGTTTGGCTCTCTTGTGCTGGAAGAACAGGCTTTGTATTCCGGTGCAATGGGACGAGCATACCGGCTGCTGCCACAGGTGCTGATGCTTGCACTTTTTGAACTTGAAAAGCCTTCAAAATTCGGTATGCTTACGTTGATTATGAGCTCCGTGTATCTGTTCTTCTGCGGAACAAGGGGCGCAGTTCTTTGCTTGTTTGTGTTCCTGGCATTGTTTGTGATTGTGAAAAAACCGTTAAAGAATCACCCTGTGCTTTATTTGTTCATGGGGTTTGCAATGATATTGCTGGTGTTGTTTTACAACGAAATCCTCATGTGGTTGGGATGGCTGGCGGAACAAGTTGGAATGAGCGACAGGATAATCAGAAAAATCCTGAGCGAAGAACTCTTTACGTCCGACGGCCGAACATATATCCGAAACGCTGTACGGCTGGGAATCCTTGAACGTCCTGTTTTGGGATATGGCATTGCCGGCGACAGGGCATTGGTCAGTTCTTACTCCCATAACCTGCTGCTTGAACTGTTGGTGTCTTTTGGCATTCCGGCAGGCAGTGTTGTTTTCGTCTGCATTGTAGTTATCATACTTAACGGATATAAAAAAGCAGCTGACCGACAAATCAAGGATTTGGTTTTGATGTTGTTCTGCAGTTCGTTTGTTAAGTTGCTTGTGTCCAGTTCTTATCTGCTTGAGCCGCTGTTTTTCCTTTTGATGGGAGTATGTGTAAAACAGATGCGGAACGCCGGAAGACGAATCAATTCAGTTGTAGAATTATCAGAGGATAATTATGAAAATATGTGATGTGGTTCTGAACAGTATTTGGCACGATCCCCGAGTGAGAAAACAAATTTCGGAATATAATAAATATGGTGTTGATTTGACTTGTGTTGGCATGAAAGACAAGAGATATGATCCCGCAAGGATCACAGACTTGCCGTGCAGTACCGTTTTGACAGAACGGGATGGTTTGTTTGGAGGAAAACAAAAATCCATCATAAAAAAGCTCCTTAGAGAATTATATCGCATCCGCAGTGTGACAGATGCTATTGTAAATCAGTGTCCGGACATTATTCACGCAAACGATCTGGATGCGCTGATTCCGTCATATCTGGCAAAGCGAAAGCTTAAATGCAAACTGGTATTCGACGCCCATGAGATCAACTGCGATAACAGGTATTATGATAAATACCGCTTGTATGCCCGGATCATGCGTGCTGTTGAACGGCATATTGTCAAACACTGTGATTTAATGGTCTGCGTGAGCAACGCTGCTGCAGAATACTACGCCGGGGAATACAAAATCAACAAACCTTTGGTTGTTACAAATTGCGTTTCGCAGGAGGAAATCGTCCCGGATACGGTGGACAAACATCCGGGATTTGAGGTTTTGAATCATGGCATGTACCGAGATTCGCGCGGATTTGAACTGATGGTGGAAAGCTGTGGCTTTCTTGAAGAGTATCCGGGAATTGTTTTGGCTGCCAGGGGGTTGGGGCCGCTTGAAAGTGCTTTGCGTGAAAGTGCAGATAAACAGACAGTAAAGAATTTTGTTTTCTACCCACCTGCTGACCCTGTTGATATGATAAGCGAAGCGGCAGAATCTCATGTAGGTGTTGCTGTGACTTTGCCGGTGTGCCTGAATTTTGAGTTGTCCGTATCCAATCGTCTGTTTGAATACGCTGCTGCCGGTTTGCCTGTCATAATGTCGGATATTCCCGAGCATCGTTACCTGAATGACAAATACGGATTTGGAATTGTAATTCAGGACAATACACCGGAGGAATTTACAAAAGCGGTTATACGGCTTTACGAAGATAAAGAATTGTATGACCGCTGCAAGGCAAACGCACAAAGGCTGAGCAGAGAAATCAACTGGGAGAAAGAGTTTTCCAAATTGATTGAAATGGAAAGATCGTGGATGAATGCGTAAGAATGAAGTCAAATGGGGAGCAATACTATCATATATTCTGATTATTGCCAGTGCGGCCTATGGGTTGATCGTCACACCGTATATGATACCTGTTATTGGAGATGTGGAGTATGGAGTGTATAAGTCGATAACAGCACTTTCGTCTTCACTTCTTGTTTTGGATTTTGGCGTTGGCAGCACCGTTATGCGATACGTTGCATCGTATAACTCAGAAAACAAACAAGAGGAAATTAACAGATTTCTTTCTTTGGCGTTTACTGAAATGTTGATGATTATGCTTCTGTTAGCGGTGGTGTGCGGTGGGATATATTTTACTTTGCCTGCTGTATATGGTGATGGTTTTACTACTGAACAGTTGGAAAAGGCAAAAGAACTGTTTTTGCTGATGACATTTAGCCTGCTGCTTCATGTTGTTGAAAATGTCATCAGCGGGATCATCGGTGGCTATAATAAGTTTTCAATAAGCAAAACGATCAAGTTAATGCAGTTGGTATTTCGGGGAATTTTGATATATTCACTGCTGACTGCGCTCAAAGACTCACTAATTCTGGTATTAATTGATATTGTTTTGTCGGCGTTAACGATATTTATTGAATGGATATATGTTAGCAAAAAACATGGTGTTGTGGTGAGCCTGTCCATATCAAGCTTTCATTCACCGGTATTTATAGAATCAACCAAATACACAGCCTTAATCTTTCTAACTTCTATTGCTGCCCAGATAAACGGTAATCTGGATAATGTTGTGGTTGGTGCGTTGGTTGGACCGGAAGCTGTAGCCGTGTATTCAATGGGATTGTTGATTTTTGGTATGTTTGAAAACTTATCAACGGCAATTTCGGGCGTGATGCTGCCAATGGTTACGAACATACTAAAGGAACCTGACGGAATTACGAGAGTTCAGGGGACGATTGTTAAAGCCGGTAGAATTCAGTTTGTTTTGCTCGGAGCAGCAGTTGTGGGATTTTTAATAATAGGCAAACAGTTTATTGGACTGTGGCTTGGAAACGGATATGAGGACGTATATATAATCTCAATTATCCTTATGGTTCCGGCTTTGTTTGAACTGTGTGTCAACGTAAGTTTGTCAGTATTGCGTGCAAAAAATATGTTAAGTTTCAGAACGATCATATTGATAGCAACTACTGCACTTAATGCAATTGTGACAGTTGTGGGGGTATCAAAATATGGTTACCTGGCGGCTGCGATAGGTACTGCATTGAGTTTCATTATTGGCAGTTTGATAATAATGAATATTTATTATAATCGAAAGCTGTCTTTTAAAATGTTACGAATCTATAAGGAAATTTTCAGTGGGATATGGATTTGCTTGCTTGTTGCCGGTGGAGCACTCTTTGTGTCATCGAGGTTTTTGTTTAATGAGGGATGGGGAGCATTTGCCGGGAACGTAAGCGTGTTTTGCGTGGTGTACTTCGTAATGTTGACGTTTTTTGGGTTAAAGGATTATGAAAAAGGCGCAGCCCTGGGAAGGAAACGCATAAGCTGAGGGAATTAGGTTAGTGAGGGATTTGATAGATATCACTGTTTTTGGGTAATTAAGGCAATAAGGGAATGTGATGATCAAAGGCCTAACCAATTTGAAGATTTTGCAAAACTGCTTTTTTGATTGGCATCAAGCGGCGCAACGGAGGTGAAACAGTTTGATCAGATCAGTGTTATTGAAGCTGCAAATACTATTATTTCAGAAAGAATTCGGAAACAACAAAATCAAGTACATTTTTGAAAAACACAAAGACAGTGATGCACTGGTGGTTGTGTTTTCAGGATTCTCAGCAGTGGGTGAGCCTGCAAAATACAACTATATGAGAGCACTGCAAGAACTTAGAGTAAATAAACTGTTCATTCTTGATGACTTTGGGTATCAAAATCGTGGAGGGTATTATCTGGTTGGACGTGAAGCGGCCGATGAAAGCCTGCCTGATGAGATTTGCAGATTGATCTCACGCTTCAGAGGGAACAGAAGACTGATAACCGCAGGATCCAGCAAAGGCGGAAGCGCAGCGCTTCTATACGGTGTGATATCGGAAGCTGAAGATATTATTGTGGGTGCTCCGCAGTATTATATTGGGGACTATCTTTCAACGGAAGAACATCTGAATATTTTGCAGGGAATTTGTGGTAATACTTCGTCTGATTCAATAAAGTATTTGAACAATGTTTTGCCAAGTCGGATTTGCAGTGCTGATAACAAAGCAAAGCCGGCGGTGTATTTGCATTGTTCTCCTCAAGAACATACATATGAAGAGCATGTAAAGGGATTACTTGAAGACCTGGAAAATCATGGGTTCAGAGTTTACGGGGATTTCGATCACAGTTATTCGGAGCATTCCTGCGTTGGGAAGTACTTTGCCGGATATTTGCAGGAAACTTTAAAGGAATCTGTTTGAGAGCAATGGCTTAAGATTTAGAATAACTTTGATATCAACAACGAGCATTCGGAGGGATCAATATGAAAAATAGAGCAATAAGAATAGTGGCATGTATATTGGTGCTTACGGCTCTGTTAATTGTGTCAGGCTCAGCAGCGGATACATACGGCATAACGTCGTTTTCGGATGTGGCTGCTGATTATTGGGGTTATGACACCATAATGGATATGACAGAACGGGGACTGTTCAAAGGTACTACTGAGCCGATAAACGGTGTGGGAACTTTTTCACCGGAAAAAACCATGACAAGGGCGGAGTTTGTAACTGTTGCAATGAGAGCAGTCTGCCCGGAAGAAGCCGGGACAATAGATACCAAAGGTGAACAGTGGTGGAAAGGTTTCTATTTTTTGGCGTTGGAAACGG
The DNA here is from genome assembly GCA_015068245.1 of Oscillospiraceae bacterium. Taxonomy (GTDB): domain Bacteria; phylum Bacillota; class Clostridia; order Oscillospirales; family Oscillospiraceae; genus SIG469. Next base: position 31,072 of record SVKU01000017.1, on the reverse strand, counting down.
GGATCCTTAAAGCCGGGGAGCTTGATAATGGGGATCTCAGTCAACCCATGAGCCGTGAAGAAATGGCAATGGTTATGGTAAGATGCGTAGAAATAATCGGTGAGTTACTTTCCGAACGGGTTGAGATATCACGAATATCCGATTACTATACGATAAGTGTTTATTACAGAGATTATGTAAGGGACTGTTTCAGCTTTGGACTTCTTTGCGGTGTGGATGAAGCAGGTACTTTTGCACCCGCAAAGGCTTTGACTCGTGCGGAAGTGGCGACTGTTCTGAACAGACTTTTGGACAAGTCTGCCAGGGTAAATGTTGAAATTGAAATTGAAGTTGAAGCGGAAGACAGTGTTGTTCCTGAGGAAGAGATTGAAGAAGACGAAAAACTTCCATGGGAAGAAGCCGGAGCAAAACAACCGGGGGATTATACCTGGGAAGATTATCTGGCATTGCCGGACGAGGAAAAAGATAGTTTTTTTGAAAGCTTTGAAAGTGTAGACGCCTTTGACAAATGGCTGAACAAAGTTAACGGCGGAAGCACGAGCGGCGGAAGCACAGCAGGGGACTCTTCCGATATTCAGTCGGGTATTGCAGGGAACAAAAAACCCGAAGACTACAGCTGGGAAGAGTACCTGGCATTGCCGGACGAACAGAAGGACGCTTTCTTTGAAAGCTTTGGCAGTACCGAAGCCTTTGATGAATGGTTGGAAAAAGCACGGGGTGAAGCCGGTGAATATCCCTGGGAAAACGGAGAGAAACAGCCCAAAGATTATACCTGGGAAGAGTACCTGGCATTACCGGACGAACAAAAAGATGCATTTTTCGAAAGCTTTGAAAGTCTCGAAGAGTTTGATAAATGGCTGACCAAAAACCAACCTTAGGTTTCCGTTGCCTCAGAGAAAAAAGGACAGAAACAAAAAAGAATGCGAAAAGACATTTGAAAGGCTTGTGTTTTAAATATCAATTTGATATTATATAGTGTAAGGGAAAGGTAGATGTTTTTGGACTCCGACAACAAAAAGGTTAATAATAACGATGAACAGAAAATCGTTTCCGATAGAGAACATCGATCCGGCAGCAGCCGTTCTTCCGGCAGCAGCAAAAGCAGCTCAAAAACATCTTTGAAACGCAAGATCAAAAAACGGAAGAAACTGCTTTTAAATTTTTCGCTGATACTTGCGCTGATAATAGTAATTGCGCTGCTGCTGATACTTGCTCCCGGCAGAAAGGTCGACCTGAGTATAGCTGCACCGGATACGGCACCCGAAAGTCAGGCATCGTCGCTGAACGATACCATTGGAATCAAACTGCCGGTCTTTGACGATGAAGTTTACCTCGTGGGCGACGCGGCTGTTGCGCTGTACAATGCAGGCGAGGATATTCATGTTCCCGATTTGCTTGCCAAATACAGCGAAGAAGGAGAACGCCTTGACGTTGGCGTTCCTGTAAGGCTTTCTTTTGAGATCGACAGTCTGCCTGCAAACTGTTCCGTTTCTTTTGCAGAAGTTGAGGTTTCTGACGATGCTTCCTTTGCAAACTGCCGAATATTTGAACTACATGATGGCTATGCCGTAAACGTGCCCCATTTAAAGACCGGCACGGATTATCATTATCGTATAAACCTGTCGCTTTCCAACGGGCAGGAGATGTCGTTCCAAAGCACGTTTAAAACAGCTGCAACACCCCGGATCCTCAGTATTGACGGCGCAGTCAACGTAAGAGATATCGGCGGCTGGGAAACTACAGATGGCAGGAAAATAAAACAGGGGCTGCTGTACCGGGGAAGTGAACTTGACGGCGCAGTAAAAACCAATAATGATATTTCCGAAAAAGGCCAGCGAGATATGCTTACGGTGCTTGGAATAAAGACAGACCTTGATCTCAGAGATGAGTCGGTCAATGCATCTGACATGCATGCGCTGGGAGCCAATGTTCGGCACGAATACTTTAATGCTCCGATGTATGAAGAAGTATTCAAGCCTCAAAACAATGAAAAAGTAAGAAGGATTTTTGCACAACTCGCCAGAGAAGATAATTATCCCATTTATCTTCACTGTACTCACGGCGCAGACAGAACAGGAACTATTTGTTATCTGTTGGAAGCATTGCTTGGAATGTCGGACGAAGACATTGTTCGTGAGTACGAGCTGACCGCACTGTATTATTCCAGTATAACAAGGGACCTGCTGGTGGAGTTTCAGGAACAGCTTGGCAAAATGAATGGCAATACAACACAGGAAAAGGTTGAAAACTATCTTCTGTCTGTCGGTATAACCGAACAGGAAATGGAAGATATACGCAGCATTTTCCTTGAAGAATAAGCGTTAATATCCACGTGAAAGGAGTGGTTTTACTTTGGAAGAAAAAGTGACCACGCAAAACAACGAAGAACTGGAAATAGATCTGCGACGGATCTTTGAAATAATCTGGAACAAACTGTGGCTCATTGTTGTGGTAGGCATTGTTGGTGCGGCAGCAGCTTTTGCCGTAACTCACTTTTTCATAACACCCCAGTATCAGTCTGCAGCCATGTTCTATGTCAACAACAACTCCCTGTCTGTTGGAGATGCTTCGCTGAGCATTTCGTCCAGCGATATCGTGGCATCAAAGAGCCTTGTTGATACATATATTGTAATTCTCAACACAAGAGAAACTCTTAACGATGTTATCGACTATGCAGATGTTGACCGTTCCTACGCCGAAGTCAAAGGTATGCTTTCTGCAGAACCTGTCAACGAGACTGAGATTTTCCAGATAGTTGTTACAAGCCCGGATCCCGTTGAGGCAGAAAACATTGCATCAGCAATAGCCTATATCCTGCCGAAACGCATCTCCAGCATTATCGAGGGCACATCAGCAAAAATCGTTGATACAGCTGTTGTTCCCGTTTCCCCAAGCTCGCCCAGCTATCCCAAAAACACCATGCTTGGCTGCATGCTCGGTGTACTGCTGACGGTAATGGCCATTGTCCTTTACGAGGTATTCGACGTTACTATCCGCACGGAAGACGACATTACAAAGAGGATCAAGTATCCCGTTTTGGCTTCCGTTCCCGATATGGAGAACACATCACGCAGCGGATACTACAAGAGCGGATATTACTATTACGGCTACGGCAATAGAAAGAAAAACCAAAAGAATAAACGGCTGCAAAGCAAAGAAAAACCTGCCCTTATCGGCGGTCAGATCAGCTTCTCTGCATCCGAGGCATATAAACTGCTGAGAACGAAACTTCAGTTCTCCTTTGCCGACGAGATTCAAACCCGCATAATCGGTGTTTCCAGTGCTCTGGCAGGTGAGGGCAAGAGCCTTACCTCTGCCAACCTGGCATACTCCCTGTCGGAACTTGGCAAAAAGGTTCTTTTGATAGACTGTGATATGCGCCGTCCGTCACTGGACACCAAGCTGACTATCCAGAAGACACCCGGTCTGTCCGATTATCTCACCGGTCAGTGCTCCGTGACAGATGTATTCCAGCCCTGCGGCTTGCCGGAAAGCGAAAACGCATTCAGCGTAATTGCTGCCGGCCGCAATCCGCCCAACCCCATCGAGCTGCTCAGCTCTGCCAGAATGAGCGAACTGCTCAAATCATTCCGTGACACTTTTGATTATGTGGTTCTTGACCTGCCGCCTGTTATGGAAGTCAGCGACGCCATGGCGGTGGCTAAAGAGACCGATGGCATTCTGCTGGTGGTTCGCCAGAACCATGGCAACAATATCGTCCTGAACTCCGTTGTAAGAGAGTTTGAATTCGTTGGTGCCAAGCTGCTTGGCGTTGTGTTCAACTGCACTCAGGACAGCGGCGGATCCTATTACAGCAAGTATTACAGAAGATATTACGGCAGATACTATAAGCGTTATTACCGTTCTTACGAAGGCCGCCACGAAAAGACGGGAAAATCAAGTTCCTCAAAGACGAAAAATGACAAGAACGATCAGTAAAATAATTGATTTCCACAGCCATATCCTGCCTCAGGTAGACGACGGAAGCGACAGCACGGAAACCTCGCTGGCGATGCTTGCCAAAGAGGCCGGGCAGGGTGTGAGGCATGTGGTGCTGACTCCGCACTTTTATGCGGACAGGGACAATCCCGTTAAGTTTTTAAACCGCAGAAACGAGGCTGCCAACAGGTTGGCAGAAGCCATGTGGGGAAGAGATGACCTGCCCAGACTCCACCTTGGAGCAGAGGTTGCCTATTATAAAGGAATGAGCGAAAGCGAGGACCTGAAAAAACTCTGCCTGGGCGACAGCAAGTTCATTATGGTCGAATTGCCCATGAGGAAATGGGGAAACGATATTTTTGATGAATTGGCTCATATACCCGTGCGGTTGGGGCTTACCCCGGTTATCGCCCATGTTGAACGGTATATAACCGCCTTCAATGCGGATAAAATCATATCAAGGCTGGAAGAACTACCCCTTCGCCTTCAGGTGAATTCGAGCTTCTTCCTCCAGAGAAAAACAGTCAAACTGGCAACACGTTTGCTGAGAGATGAGCGTATTCATCTTATAGGAACGGACTGCCACAATATGACTTCAAGACCGCCCACTCTGGGAAAGGCTGTTGCAGAGATCGAGCAGCGGCTGGGTGATGATGCCCTGGACTGGATATGCTGGAACCAGCGGCTGATTTTCCCCGATTTATAAAATGTATTGTTTTGTGCGAAGTTTCTCGTGCAGGAATAATAAAGAATTGGAGTTGAGAAAAATGAAAAGAGTAGTTTCATTTGTCGTGATATTGGTTTTGTGTGCGGCCATGGTATGCCCCGCCCTTGCTGTGGGTGACGATTTTACAGGCAGCATAGCTTATAAGCCTGTTCCTCCTCTGGTAGGTACCGAAACCGAAGAGGGAACAGTGGTTGGTTATTTGTATGAAGACGAGATAGTCGTTGGTGATGTAATTCATACCGATGGACGTGTTTGGGTCTACAATGTCCACGATGAAAATGTTGCCGATGACCATGTTTGCCTTGTGATTACCCCCGTTTCAGAGGCAGAGAGTTCTACCATGATTCCCGATGACGCAAGAGAACTGCTTTTGTGGGCATATCAGGATATAGTAGATAACGGTATGTCCGTATTTGCCAACTGCAAGGGGCTGAACGAATCTATCGCTGCTGCTCTTGGCGAAGGCAAAACTGTTGAAGACATGGTCGTCAAAGAGCTGTATGACGTCAGCGTTCTCTGCGATGAGCTTGAGGAGTTCCTTGAGCCGGAAGGAACCACCATTTGCCTTGACTTTGACTTTGGTATCCAGCCCGGAACTCATGTTGAAGTAGTTGAATACAAAAACGGCGAATGGCAGATGATTGAAGATGTTGCCGTTAAGGGCGATGGTTCCATCACCTGCACCGTTTACGAAAACTTCTGTCCCGTAGCCGTTCTTGTTCCCGCTTCCAACAGCATAGTTGAAGCTCCCCAGACCGGCGACAGCGTCGGCACCGATGCTGCTCAGTGGGGAATCATCATGGCAGTTTGCCTGCTTGGTATTGCCGCAATAGTTCTGTTCATGCGTAAGCACAAAGTCACCGACAGGGGCTGATCATGCGTAGAAGAACAGGCCGCCAGATAGCTGCTTTGGTTGCCGTGACCATCCTTTTTGTCATACTGGTTTACAGCGGAACACAGCTGGTCGAAAGCTTCATGCGGCCGGATGAGCAGACTGCGGAACCATCAACCAGAAAGACCATCACCTACGATGGTGTGGACTATTTCCCGCGTCAGGACATTGAGGTGTTCCTGCTGGTTGGTATAGATAAGGAAGGTCCTGTGCAGCCCGGCAATTCCTATAACAACGATGGCGCAGCAGACACTGTTATGCTTCTGATATTCGATCAGACGGCGGAGGAGATCCGTGTGCTCAATCTAAACAGAGATACCATGGTGGATATGCCCGTTCTCGGTGTAGGCGGAAGTCCTGCGGGAACGTATTATGGTCAGCTGGCTTTGGCACATACATACGGATCCGGCATGGAAGACAGCTGTGAAAACATACGTCAGACAGTTTCAGACCTGCTCTGGGGGATCAATATCGACCATTATGTTTCGCTGAACATGGACGCTGTTGCCCTGGCCAACGATGCGGTAGGCGGTGTTACGGTCACTGTAACCGACGATTTCAGTGCAGTTGACGAAAGCATTCCTCTCGGTGAAGTTACGCTTCATGGCCAGCAGTCGATCAACTTTGTGCGCCTGCGCCGTGACGTGGGCGACCAGCTGAACGTCTCCAGAATGGAACGTCAGGAAGCCTATATGAACGGATTCCTGACATCGCTGAAAGCCAAGCTGGGACAGGGCGAAAGCTTTTCCCTGTCGCTTTACGAATCAATTTTGCCATACATGGTCACAGATTGTTCCGCCAATACATTCAGTGCCGTGCTGGACGATTACGGAGACTATTCTCTGTCAGAAATAATTACGCCCGATGGCGAGAATGTTCGCGGTGAAGAGTATATGGAGTTCCATCTCGATGAAGAAGCTCTCGACAGCCTGATACTGCGATTGTTCTATGCGCCGAAGAAGTGAGTGAAAATGGATAAAAAGCCCAACAGTAAAAACCGATTTGTAAACGTAGTTTTATGGTGTTTGCTGTTGGGTTTTGCTGCGCTTTTTGCCTTCAGCGGCATTAAGCTTCTTGGAATAAACCGGGTTTATCAGACCGGCACCGACACATATGAAGCCATTGCCGAAAGTGCGGTGGTTCAGCTGACCGAACAGGAACAGTTACCGGTCAGTGCCCCGGAAAGTTCCGAAATACCTGTATCAGAAAGCGTTGACGTGACTGCATATGATAACGCTAAGCTGCCGGAAGATGAGCTGAAAACATCTGCTACAGTTTTGGTGGATTTTGAAAAACTGCGGCAAATCAACCCCGATGTCGAAGCGTGGATCACAAACGGCGCAGAGATCAATTATCCGGTGGTGCATGGTAAAGATAATGAATACTATCTGAACCATCTTTTTGACGGAACCGAAAACGAAAACGGTTCGATTTTTTCCGATGTGCATAATCTGCCCGGCTTTGTTGACCGCAATACCGTTGTGTACGGTCATAATATGAAAAACGGAGCAATGTTTGCCACATTGCCCCAATACGGAACCGAAGGATATTACCGTGACCACCCGACGCTGGAACTGATAACGCCCGACGCTTCATATTTGCTGGAGGTGTTCAGCGGGTACGTTACGAAGAAAAATTCCGATACCTTTCAGCTGCGCTTCAAGGACGATGAATCATACGGCTCCTATTTGAAGCTTATCCAAAGCAGATCAGACTTTGCGACAGATGTGGAAATAACAGTTTCCGACAGGATCGTGACCCTGTCCACCTGCGCCGATTCATCGGACACAAGGTATGTTGTACACTGCAAATTAGTAAAAAGATAAAGGGACCGGAAAACTCGCGATGATGTGAGTTTTCACGGTCCCTTTTTGCTTAGTATTGATCCATTGTCAGAGCCTGCTGACCGTCGCCGATGATGCCAAGCTGAGTCATTGCGGCGATGGTGTGCTCGCTGGCGGTGGTTATGCCGAAGCTTCTGCCGTGAGATACGGTTTCTGTATATTCCTTTGTGATTACATGGTATCCTTGTTCGCTGTAGATATAATCAACGGGAACATCTTCGGCTTCCTCGGGATAGTAGGTCACGGTTATGTTGTTTTGATAGGTCTCATAATCTGTGGGGAACACCAGACCGGCTTCCATGTTGCCTGCCACCAGGTCGGCACTTACAGCCTGTGCCAGTATCCATGCATCGCGGCCGGACACGGTGGTCTGATTCCAAACACCGTCTTCCGAATAGAAATCGATGGAAACGCTGGATACCATATCTTCGGTCAGAGGAGAGCCAAAAGCTCGCTGTATAACCTTGTCAGGTGCGTACAGCAGGGCGTTCAGTCTGCTGGCGTAGCTGCCGGGGTCAGACTTTGTTTCGGGAGTGACGGGGATATAATAGTATCTGCGGAGATAGTCACCATCATCTTTCATATAGTAGCGAATACTGACATTGTGCTGATAATTGTAACTCATTTTATCAAAAAAGTAGGTGTCGTAATCGCCGCCTCTGACGATTCTCAACAGCTCATCCTTACCGTCCAGCAAAGACTGATGATATGCCATAATGGCGGCCTTATCTTCCTCGGTGGTGAACTCGGTGGAGTCTATGGCGATGAACTCAACATCTTCGATATCCGGAATCCTGTTTTCAATGTTGAACAGGTCAAATGCGGTGGCAGCCATGCACAGCACTACCACAACGGCAAAGATACCAAAGGTTCCGATACTCTTTTTGCTGAACACCCGGAAACTCTTTTTCAGCAGCATTTCTGCCGCAAACCATCCAATAAAGCCTGTGGCAATCATTACCAGAGTCATAATGGGATAGATAAAGGCGGTCTCATCGATCTCAATGTTGAATATTGCTGATACCAGTAAACTCAACAGCAGGGCAGCGCATATTCCAACACACCAGCGGAAAACGGGACGTGCCCCCCTGACGCTTACCACATCGCCGGCACTTTCAACCTTGCGTTTGCGGTACAGCAGCAGGGAAAGAATGGCAAATACCGCACCGGCGATAACGTACCAGATGGTAATTTCTGCGCCCACAAAAACCGTCTGCAGCGTTTCGTGGATATATCTGGTGCCATAATTTTCCATCATGTATATAATAGGGGAGAGGAAAGATATGCTTCCGGCACTTGAACTGCGGAATCCGTAGATAAAGATCTCGCCCATGGTTTTGATGACCATTTCAAGAACATAGGCCACAAAGTTCCAGATAAGATAGAACACGGGCATGACCACAAGGGTGCCTGTAAACTGAGCGCAGAAAGTGGCAAAGGAGAAGAAGAAAAATTCCGTGCCGCAGACAACACATGTCCAGATCACAATGCTTATCATATCCAGGTCGCCTCTCAGACCGCCCACGGGGATACAGACCAGAGCGATGAGCAGATTCGGAATAAACATATATGCCAGACCCGACAGGTAGTTGGTGATGAACATGGTTTCCCTTGTCATGGGCAGAGCGTGGAACATTCCCGCACTCTTTGAACTGTACATATAGGAATACAGAGCCATGGCGCATATGGCAGCGTAAGCAAAACCGATAACAGCACCGGCCATAGTCATGGAATAAACGGTTTCGTCGAAGCTGTTGTATGATTCGGTCAGCAGCACCATAGGCATCAGAACAAACCATATTGCCAGATAGCTGCCCCATATGGGCCAGAAGCGTTTGAGGTTCTTGATGAACAGGGTTCTGTTAAAGAATGATGTCTTTGACATGGTAATCTTCACCTCCAAGCTCATAAATGAATATTTCTTCAAGGGTAAGGGGCAGGGCATCTGCCAACAAGGGATCAATGGTTGAAAGCTTGTTCAGAACTTCCCCGGAGCTGCCTCTCACAATGATGGTAGTTATGCGACCGACCTCGCTGCGGTGCAGCACTTCAAGGTTTTGGGGCAGCTCTTTGATCTCGTTGAACACCAGCTGAACCTTCGTTATGCTGTCCTGCAGGTCAGACAGTGACCGCTGCAAAAGTATCTTTCCGTGGCTCATTATGCCCACATGGTCGCAAACGTCCTCAAGCTCACGCAGGTTGTGGGACGACACCAGTACGCTTATGCCGCGTTCGGCAACCTCGTTCATCAGAATCGACCACACCTGACGGCGCATAACGGGGTCAAGACCGTCCACCGGCTCATCGAGGATAACGTAGTCGGGACACTGACACATGGCCAGCCAGAAAGCAGACTGCTTCTGCATACCCTTGGAAAGACGGCGGATGGGAGCCTTTTCGTCGATGCTTGTAAAAACGTCCTTCAGTTTTTCATACCTTGATGCATCGAACTTTGGGTACAGCCCTTTATAGAAATTCATCATTTCCCGGGTGGAAGCAGACATAAAGTAATAAAGGTCATCGGGGATATATGCGATCCTGCTTTTCAGGCCTGCGTTTTCCCAGATGGGTTCACCGTCTATGCTTATCTGCCCGCTGTCGGGCTTATACACGCCGGTCAGGCAGCGGATAAGGGTGCTTTTGCCCGCGCCGTTTGGTCCCACAAGACCGTAAACAGAGCCGGGCTTGACCTCCAGTGAACAGCCCGACAAAGCCTCAAAGCCATCGAAGGTCTTGACAATGTTTTTGACTTCTATCATTATTCTCCCTCCTTAGGGTCATGGATACGGCTGCAAAGCTCCTCGGTACTGATGCCCAGAAACCTCAGTTCAGCCACGCTTTTATCAAATGCGGCCAGCAGCTCATCAATTCGTCTTGTATCGATTTGATGGTTTGAACCGGCAAATGAGCCTTTACCGGCCACTGTGTAAACATAGCCTTCCTGCTCAAGCTCCCGGTATGCCCGCTGAATAGTGTTGGGGTTGATGGCAAGAGAAGAAGCCAGCTCCCTTACCGAGGGCAGCTTTTCGTCAGCCGCCACGGCACCGGTCACCACCAGCCGTTTGATACCGTCCTTGATCTGTTCATAGATAGGACGGGAATCACGGTAGTTCAGCGTTATCATGTTCCACCTCCTGAAAAAGTTTTGGTGAACTAACTGTATTAACTGTGGTAGTACAGTTAGGATACACTGTTGTTTGGTAAATGTCAACAGTATTTTTGAAAAAATAAAAATTTTTCTTGTGTAAAAGCTGTGAATATGATATTCTAAAGCCAGAAATATTGAAATGAAAAAGTGAAAGGCGGTATCGTTTATGATCATTACAATTGGCAGACAGTATGGCAGCGGCGGCAAAGAGATCGGCGAAAAGCTGGCGCAGAAACTTGGCTTTGCTTTTTACGACAATGAACTGTTGACGATCGCCGCCCAGAAGAGCGGTCTTTCCCAGTCGGCTCTCAGCGAGTTCGACGAAACCCCCACCTCCAGCTTTATTTACAATATGTATGTCAACTCCATGAGCGGCATTGATGTGGTTCCCATGAACCAGCAGCTGGCATTTGCCCAGTTCGATGCCATCAAGGAAGTTGCCAAAGCAGGAGACTGTGTAATCGTCGGCCGCTGTGCAGACTATGTCCTGCGTGAACGCAAAGACTGCATACATATCTTTATCCACAGCGATATGGAACATAGAAAAAAGAGGATCGTTGAGAATTACAACATTCCCGAACAGCTTTCCGAAAAGACCGCTTTGAAGCAGGATAAGAAAAGAGCGGCTTACTATAACTATTATTCCCACAAAAAATGGGGCGAAGCTGCCAGCTACGATTTCACTATCGACAGCTCCATGCTCGGTATCGACGGCAGCGTAGAGGTCCTTGCCAAGATAACCGAAGAGTTTGAAAAAGCATACAGAAACAGCTTTGAAGGATAAAAATAAACTCGGCAGTCAAACTGCCGAGTTTTTTGCTGTCATTTCGAGTGAGCCAACATAGTTGGCGACGAGAAATCCTCATTGTGGTAAGCAATATCTTTCATTTGTCATTCGTCACATCACCATCACCGCTTACAGGCATGGCTTCACCCAAAAACGTAGGTTCGGGCATGAATATGCACTGAACAAAGTCCTTTGTCCTTGCGGCAATCTCCCGAAGATCCCGGTACCACTGAACAGCATATTCCCTCGGGTCAGAACAAACGCCGTAAGCGTCAAGCCCCAGCTTATCCGCTATGTACAAGGTTCGGTACATATGATACTCCTGTGTTACGATTATAACTGTTTCTGCCTCGAATATATCCCTTGCCCTGTACAGGCTCTCGTAGGTTGAAAAGCCCGCATGGTCCATAAATACGTCTTCAGACGGTATGCCGCTGTCAATGGCGAAGTCTTTCATCACATTGACCTCGTCATATTCCTTGCGGCCGTGGTCACCGCTCATAAGAAGCTTTTCTGCTGCACCGACTTCATACAGACTGATTCCGTATTCAAGCCTGTCGTTCAGCATTGGACTGGGCTGCCCGGAGGAATACACCCCTGCACCCAGCACAAGGATACAGTCAGCGTTCAGTGAAGCGGCATCTTCAACGGTCAGCAGCCTGCCATCGGCTGCTGATTTAACTATACTGTTGATAATAAGCAATGCTGCCAGTGCAATGACCACAATTATTATTAGTATTATGATTAGTTTCTTAATTGTTTTCTTCATTCTGTTATCCCTATCGTAATTGTTAACTGTTAACTGTTAACTGTTAACTGAATTATATTTCCGTATTCAAATATTGTCAAATCGGTGGTATAATAGACAAAACAGAGAACAGACGAGAGGTTGACATAACATGAGAATCACCGGTTTGATAGAAAACACAGCCTGCAAAGACGGACTTTCCTGCGAACACGGACTGTCTTTATATATTGAGACGGAAAAACACCGCATAATGTTCGATTTTGGCGAAACAGGCGGCTTTGCTGAAAACGCAGCCGTCCTTGGTGTGGACGTTTCCGGTGCGGATATGGCATTTTTGTCCCACGGTCATTACGATCACGGCGGTGCCATGGGTAAGTTTTTTGAACTGAACAGCGTCGCTTCCGTCTATGCTCATAAGCTGGCCTTTGAACCTCACCTTGCCCACCGTGACGATGGAAAGCTGAAAGATATAGGTGTCGAGCCTTCTTTGCTGAACAGCGGCAGGATAGTCCTCGTGGACGGTATTACCGTTATTGATGATGAACTGACTGTTTACAGCGGAGTTACAGCCAGAGAACTTTGGTCCGAGACAAATAAAAAACTGCTGATGCAGGGTGAACACGGCCCTGAGCCCGACAGCTTTGAACATGAACACAACCTTATCATCACCGAAAACGGCAAAACTGTCCTCATATCCGGCTGTTCCCACAATGGCATAGTCAATCTTCTGGAAAAGGCAATAGAGATAATCGGAAAAGCCCCCGATGTTGTCATCGGCGGATTCCATCTTTCCAACCCCGGCGGCAGTGAGGACGGGCTTCATATCCCTGTTGAAGAAACAGCCCATCGACTTCTGCAGTATCCCTGTATGTACTATACCTGCCATTGTACGGGACTTCCGTCTTACGAAAGAATGAAAGAAATAATGGGTGACAGGCTGGAATATATGTCCGGCGGCACAGTGGTTGAGGTGAGATAATGAGAATAAGCGGATTACAAAAACTGACTTTGCTGGATTTCCCGGGAAAGGTTGCCTGCACAGTGTTTACCGGCGGCTGCAACTTCAGGTGCCCCTTTTGCCACAACGCATCCTTGGTGCTCAGACCCAACGAGAACCCAGAGATAACCTTTGATGAGCTTATGAGCTTTCTGAAAAAAAGGCAGGGAATGCTGGACGGAGTGTGTATCACCGGCGGTGAACCGCTGATGCACCACGATACTCCCGAACTGATCAAAGCTATCAAGGATCTGGGATATCTGGTGAAACTGGATACCAACGGCAGCTATCCCGAAACTCTTAAAAAGATCGTTGCTGCCGGATTGGTGGATCACGTTGCTGTAGATATAAAAAACAGTAAAGAAAGCTATGGCAAAACCGTTGGAATAGAGAACTATGATATTTCAAATGTCTGCGAAACCGTGGATTTCCTTATGGAGGATCATATTCCTTACACTTTCCGCACCACTATGGCTCACCCTCTGCATACCGAAGAGGATATGCACAGGATAGGGCAGTGGATAAAAGGCTGCCAGAGATATGTACTCCAGAACTTTGTGGATTCCGGCGACCTGGTAGGTGAAGGTATCAGCGCCCTTTCAGAAGATGAAAGCAAAAAAATGCTGGAGATAGCAAAAATGTATATACCCAATGCGGAAATGCATTGATTAACCCTCTCAGTCAGCTCCGCTGACAGCTCCCCCAAAGGGGGAGCCGTCGCCGTAGGCGACGGAGAGGGCAAAAAGACCGACCACAATATATTGTGGTCGGTCTTTTTGTCAAAACCATGGGTTTCAGCGTGTTTTGATGCCCTGACCACAATATATTGGGTCAATATCTTGAAAATAATCGTTATGTAAACACAATATATTGTGGTTAAAAGTGAAAAAATTTTCAAAAACCCCTTGATTATAGTATTAGGCTATGCTATAATCCCTAACACAAGATGAACACAATAACTTGTGTCTGAATAGAATTACAGGTATTAATTACCACAATATCCAGTTTATGAAATATTGAAACGAAACCCAAGAGAAAGGAAGGAACCTAATGTATAGAGTATTAAAGAGAGACGGAAAGGTAGTAGAGTTTGATATTACCAAAATCAGCGATGCTATCACTCAGGCATTTGAGGCTCAGGAAAAGCAGTACCACCCCAATGTTATAGACTTCCTTGCCCTTAAAGTTACTGCCGATTTTGAAAGTAAAATAGAAGACGAGCAGATCGCCGTTGAAGATATTCAGGACAGCGTTGAATCCGTTCTGGTTCAGGCCGGATATGCAGACGTCGCCAAGGCATATATCCTTTATCGTAAGCAGCGTGAAAAACTCCGCAACGCCAAGAATACCTATCTTGACTACAAGGACACCGTTAATAACTACGTCAATATCAACGACTGGCGTGTCAAGGAAAACTCCACCGTTACCTATTCTGTCGGCGGTCTGATCCTCAGCAACTCCGGCGCCATCACCGCCAACTATTGGCTCAGCGAAGTTTACGACGAAGAGATCGCCAATGCCCACCGCAACACCGATATTCACATTCACGACCTTTCCATGCTTACCGGTTACTGCGCAGGCTGGTCCCTGAAGCAGCTTATCCAGGAAGGCCTGGGCGGTGTAGCAGGCAAAATCACCTCCAAGCCCGCAGGTCACCTGTCCTCCCTCTGCAACCAGATGGTCAACTTCCTTGGCATCATGCAGAATGAATGGGCCGGTGCTCAGGCGTTCTCCTCCTTCGATACCTACCTTGCTCCCTTCGTTAAGGTAGACAACCTTACCTACAAAGAAGTCAAGCAGTGCATCGAATCCTTCGTGTTTGGCGTTAACACTCCTTCCCGTTGGGGCACTCAGGCTCCTTTCTCCAACATCACCCTCGACTGGACTGTTCCCGCTGACCTTGCAAACCTGCCCGCTATCGTAGGCGGCAAGGAGATGGATTTCACCTATGGCGACTGCAAGGCCGAAATGGATATGGTCAACAAGGCTTTCATCGAAGTCATGATCGAAGGCGACGCCAACGGCCGTGGTTTCCAGTATCCCATCCCCACCTACTCCATCACCAAGGACTTCGACTGGTCTCCCACCGAGAACAATAAGCTCCTGTTCGAGATGACTGCCAAGTACGGCACTCCCTATTTCTCCAACTATATCAACAGCGATATGGAACCCAACGACGTTCGTTCCATGTGCTGCCGTCTGCGTCTTGACCTGCGTGAACTGCGCAAAAAGTCCGGCGGTTTCTTCGGCAGCGGCGAAAGCACCGGCTCCATCGGTGTTGTTACCCTGAACCTGCCCCGTATCGCTTACCTGTCTCCCGATGAAAAGACCTTCTACAAGCGTCTCGACAGAATGATGGACATTTCTGCCCGCAGCCTTAAGATCAAGAGAGACATCGTTACCAATCTGCTTGAAGCAGGCCTGTATCCCTACACCAAGCGTTATTTGGGAAGCTTTGACAATCACTTCTCCACCATCGGTCTGGTTGGCATGAACGAAGCCTGCCTCAACGCCCGCTGGCTGAAGAAAGACCTGTCCGATCCCAAGAGCCAGCAGTTTGCCAAGGACGTGCTGAACCATATGCGTGATCGCCTGTCCGACTATCAGGAAATGTACGGCGACCTGTACAACCTTGAAGCCACTCCCGCCGAATCCACCTCCTATCGTCTTGCCAAGCACGACAAGGAGCGTTACCCCGACATCATCACCGCTTCCGAAAACGGCGAAACTCCCTACTATACCAACAGCTCCCATCTGCCTGTTGACTATACCGAGGATATCTTCTCCGCTCTGGACGTTCAGGACGAGCTGCAGACTCTCTACACCTCCGGCACCGTATTCCACGCTTTCCTGGGCGAAAAGCTGCCCGACTGGCAGTCTGCTGCAAACCTTGTACGCAAGATCGCAGAGAACTACCGCCTGCCTTACTACACCATGAGCCCCACCTATTCCGTCTGCAAGAACCATGGCTATCTTGCCGGTGAGCAGTTCGTCTGCCCCCACTGCGGCGAGACGGCAGAGGTTTACAGCCGAATCACCGGTTACTATCGTCCCGTTCAGAACTGGAACGACGGCAAAACTCAGGAGTATAAGGAACGCAAGGTATACAGCGTAGGTGGTACCGTTACCGAAGCTGAGGTCAAAAAGGCCGAAGCTGAGATGGTTAGTGAAGAACCCGCAGGAGTGTATATCCCCGGTGCAATGCTGTTTACCACCAAAACCTGCCCCAACTGCAAAATGGCAGCATCCATCCTTGAAAAAGCAGGTATGGATTACAAGAAGGTAGATGCTGAGGAAGAAACCGATATGACCCGCGAACTTGGTATCAAACAGGCACCCACACTGGTTGTCAGCGTAAACGGTAATGTCGAAAAATACGCCGGTGCATCAGCCATCAGAGGATATATCAACAGCATCGCAAAGAATCAGTAAAACGCAATAAAAAAGACCGGCATCGCCGGTCTTTTTATTTTAGGTTTCAGGGATCAGGTTTCAGGGGGCAGGTGTACTGACCAATAATCATAGTAGGGAACGGTCTTGACCGTTCCGATTGTAAAAAAACAATCATTCCCACTTTCAGGAATGATTGTTTTAATGATTTATTCACTCTCCACCCAGTTGACTTCAGCTGTGGGACGGTAGGGGACATGGAGATATTTTTCCCTGTCGGCGTAACCCACCAGCAGGGCAGTACGCATATTGCAGCCTTCGGGGATACCAAGCTCTTTGTTCAGATCCTCGGAAACATTGGTGATCTGACGCAGATAACCGCCCCAACAGGTGGAAATGCCCTTGCTCTGCAGCAGCAGTTCAACGGTGGTGGCGGCCACAGCGGTGTCTATAACAGGGTTCAGAGCATCGTCGGGAGACCAGCCTACAATAACACAGGGCGCATTGCAGGTAATGAGGTTCACGCCTTTGAGGTGCAGATATATAAGCTCGGGAGCCTCATGCTTGTGCTTTACGCAGTAATCCAGAGCAAGGTTTGTTACCTTTTCGGTTTCCTCAAGACCGTAAAGTACAGTCCATCGGGTATCGTGAGCGTTTTTGCCGCTGGGGGCATACATGGCGGTATCCAATGCCCACTGGATAAGTTCCTTGGGAGGCGGTTCGGGCTTGAAATGGCGGACACTTCTGCGGTTCATAACCAGCTTCTCAATTTCGGTTTCAGGCTGTTCACGAGTTTGATATTCGATACCGTCGAAGATAACAGCCTTCTTGGGGCAAATGGAAACGCAGTGCATACATTCGATGCAACGACGACCCTGCAGTACAGAAGTTTTGCCTTCCTTGTACTGGATAACACCCATGGGACATGCTCTGGCGCAGCTGCCGCAGTTGACGCACAGGGCTTCATCTATTCTAACCATATGTACATGCTCCTTAAATCTTTTTTGTAAGTATAACATATAGCAGCAGCAAAAGCAAACACCCCTAGCCCCTAAATCCTAAACCCTAACCCCTCACAAAAAAGAAAACCTGCCATATGGCAGGTTTTCTTTTTTGTGTTATCTAGCCAGATATCTGTCGTAAGCACTCTGCTTAGCGTCGATGCAGTCCTGGAGACCAAGAGCGTACAGCTGGTCGATATAAGCGTCCCAACCGGCTTCGATATCCTGTTCACCATATACGCACTTGAGCAGGAACTCAGCAGCGTAGGTGTCGATATCAGCGATCAGGGGATTGTAGAGTTCGCCTTCGGCTTCGTTCAGATACATACCGTTGGGCATATCGTATGCGCCGTCGGTGCCTTCGTTGTAAAGAACTCTTGCGTCCAGAGCGTCCTGGTCGAGAGTCATCTTGTCACGACGGTCAGCGTCGAACAGAGAGGGCAGAGCATTGATGATGTAAGGTACGGTGGCGGCCATGAACTGGATGCCGCTGGTGGGCAGACCGTCGATCCACTGGGGATCGCCGTTTTCGTCATAGTTGAAGCTGATGCCTTCCATGCCGTAGTTGTTCAGAACCTGGCCTTCTTCGGTGAACTGGAAGTCCAGGAAAGTGGTCAGAGTTTCAAGATCTTCACAGTTGGTGGTGATGCAGATGGTGTTTCTGCCGGCACCGTTGGTGGCGTTGGACTTGAAGTGAATGATCTGGCCTTCTTCCTTAACAATGTTGGGGCAGCCAACGAGGTGGAAGGTGGTATCTTCACCGGCCATCATGTTGTTGTAGTCGGTGATCCAGTTGGCTTCAGCAGCATACAGACCGATGTTGTGGCTGAACAGGTCAGATTCGCAGTCCTGACCCATTTCACGGCTGATGAAGTCCTTGGAAATAAGGCCTTCCTTATAATACTGAGCCATAACGGTGATCATTTCTTTCAGACCGTCGGAAACATACGCGCTCTTGACTTCGCCGTCGATCTGATAGAAGTGGCTGCCGTTGGACTTGATATCGAATGCGGGAACATCAAAGCCGCCGGAGAACCAGATGCCGGGGTTCAGGCTGGCAGTGAAGTACAGAGGCATGGTGCAGTTGAAGTTGTCGCGGAAAGCAACTGCAACGTCATACAGCTCATCATAAGTATGGGGCAGATCAAGACCAAGCTGATCCAGCCAGTCCTTACGGATAGCGGGACCTGCGCTGGCATAGATCTCATCGTCAAAACCGGTGATGTACAGGAATTCGCCTTCGTCGCTCAGAAGATCCTTAACAACGCCGGAATTGTCGATAACCTGCTTATAAGCAGGCATGTTGCCTTCGACATATTCAGTCAGGTCACAAATGACTTCGTCGTTCAAAGCCTGGGTGGGGCCGCCGTTGTAAAGAGTGTCAAGACCGACGACCATGTCGGTATAGTCGCCGGAAGCGATCATAAGGTTGAACTTCTCGGATTTGGAGAACATATCAACTTCCTGATACTCAATGCGGATGCCGGTGAGTTCGGCCATGTAATCGGTGGCAGGTGCAGTGGCAAAGCACTGACCGGAACCGAGATAAGGAGTGATGAAGGGAGGAGCACCTTCGCCCCAGTGGGTAAAGGAAACTTCTTCATCTACCAGAGGAAGGTCATATACGACTTCCACGGGTTCGGCGGGAACTTCTTCTTCGGGAGCAGCTTCCTCTGCAGGAGCTTCTTCGGGAGCAGCGTCTTCAGCGGGAGCTTCTTCTACGGGAGCGCTTTCTTCAACAGCGGGTGCTTCTTCAACAGCAGGAGCTTCGGTTTCCTTGGAACCGCAGCCTGCCAGCAGAGCAGCCATCATGGTGAGCGCGAGAAGAAGGGCAAGCAGTCTTTTGTTCATTTCTAAACCTCGCTTTCAAAATGTCTACATACAATTATAACACTGATGTCAAATTTATGCCATGTTCAAAATTGTTGTTGGGATATCAAATGTGACTATATTGTGAAGTCTAAATTTAATATACAGCGGGGAACGACGTCCTCGTCGTTCCGCTTTGGGCTGTCGAGGTCGCCGGCCCCTACAACGCACGATGTGACGTATCCCCCGGATGGCTTCATATCATGATGGGGATTTCTCCATCACCTTTGGTGATGTTCGAAATGACAGCATAATGTTCAACTGTCAAATGTCCCTACAGGTCCTCCGGTTCTGCCATTCTGTATCCCACACCGACTTCCGTAAAAATATACATGGGTTCGTTGGGATTGGGTTCGATTTTTCGTCTGATGTTTGCCATATGTACCCGCAGTATCTTATTGTCTGAGGTGGCAGAAGGCCCCCATAATTCGGTCAGCATATGCTTATATGTCATGACCTGGCCGGGATGGGTGCTGAGCATAGACACGATGCGGAATTCGTTGGAAGTCAGCTTCACGTCCTCACCGTTGCGGAAGACCTTGCGCTTTTTGAAATCCACAGTAAGGTCACCCACAGTATAAGATCCGGTAAGGGCGATTTCGTCATTGTCAAGCGTGGTTCTTGTATGACGCAGGGCTGTCCTTATACGAGCCATCAGTTCGATTGTGCCAAAGGGTTTTATGATATAGTCGTCCGCACCCAGATCAAGAGCGGTTGCCTTGTCGACTTCCGTGCTTCTGGCTGAAATCACTATGATAGGCGTCTTTGTCCACTTTCTCACCTGTTCAATTATCGTATTGCCGTCCATGTCGGGCAGCCCGAGGTCAAGGAGTATTACATCGGGCCGATTGGAGGAGATAAGGGAAATTGCGCTGGCACCGTTATCGGCAATAATTGAATCATAGCCGTTGGCATTCAGCGTCGCTTTAAGAAATTTGGATATTCCTGCGTCGTCCTCGATTACAAGGACTTTTTCTTTCAAACTCATTTGTTGTTATCCTCCTCCATAGGAAGTGTAAATGTAAACTCGGCTCCGCCGTCGCGGAGGTTTTTGGCAGAAAACTTACCTCCGTGGGCATGAATTATGGAGTTGCACACAGAAAGACCGATGCCCATATTCCGTCGACCGTCGGAGGTTTGCTGGCCATTGCTGACAAGAGTTCCGTCGAAAAGGTGAGGCATAGCTGCAGGGGAAATACCGCTGCCGTTGTCGCTGACGATGATTTGGGTGTACTTCGTTTCGTGCACAGTTTTGATATGGATATGAGTGCTGCGGCCGTGCCCGACAGCGTTGTCAAAAAGATTTATCAACACCTGTTCTATCAGTATGCCGTCCATAGGGACAAGCAATATCTCATCGGGGATATCAGCCGTCAGAACTATGTCGGGATAATTCTTTTTGAATTTGACGATGGCACTTCCGACGATCTCCTCCACAACCTCGTGAGACTTCTTGAGGGTAACGCTGCCGTTGCTGAATCTTGTGACTGAAAGCAGGTTTTCGGTCAGTCGCACCAGCCATTTTGCGTCCTTGTTGATTTCGGTCAATAGTTCTTTGGAGTCATCATCTGACAGGTTTTTATCCTGAAGCAGGGAAGAACTGGCTCCTATGATGGACGAAAGCGGCGTTCTCAGGTCATGGGATATGGCACGAAGCAGATTGGCACGGTTTTTTTCTGTTTCTGCTTCGGCTCTGATGAACTCCTGCCGCTTTATTCTTGTTGTCAGTGTGCTGATGATAATGGAAACAGCCAACATAACGGAAAAGGTCATGGTATAGCCCGAAATGGAAAGGTCAAACTCCCAGAACGGATATGTAAAGATAATGTTTACACAAAGAACGCTGACAAAAGAGGCAAATATTCCGAAAAAGTATCCTTTTGTAAGCAGCGATACAAGTGCTGTTGCAAGAATAAACAGAGATGATGCAAAGGGGTTGTTGTCATCAAAAAAAGTAGACATCACTTGAGTCAGAAAGACGAAGCCCCCAAGTATGCCAACGGTGATACAAAGATCCCTGATAATTTGTCTGGTTTTGTTCATAATCAACTCACGAAATAGTTAATAGTTCAAAATCGATTATACCATATCCGCAAAGGAATTAAGATAGTCTTTTTTGAAAAAACAAATATTTGCGGGAACTTAGCAAAAAAATCCCCGGCCGAAAGGCCGGGGATAAATACTAAAGACTTAGGCAATAGCTCTCTGGTAAACCTCGTTCTGGATCTCGTACATTCTGTCATAGTTCATGCCGTGAATGGTTTCGATGAAGGAGTCCCAGTTGGCGTCGATGTCCAGCTCACCGCAGACAAACTGCAGGGTCATGGATTCAACATAGGTTTCCATTTCGGACTGGTAGTTAGCATATTCTTCCTGTTCGTCGATAGTCATGGTAGCCCAGGTGGGGATATGCCAGCCGTCTTTTACATAAGAGGTCTTGAAGATTTCCATGGCTTCCCATTCGTCTTCGGTGAATTCATAGAAGGTCTTGGCCATATCAACAACACCGGGGAAGTAGACGGAGCCAACACCGCCTGCATAGAAGCTGGAGGTGAAGATGAAGGGACGGCCTGCGGGATCGTTGGTGATTCTTTCGGTCCACTGAGGATTGCCTTCTTCGTCAAATACGAAAGCATCGCCTTCAACGCCCCAGTTGTAAAGCAGGTCGCCTTCTTCGGTGAAGATGTAGTCGACCATGCGGCACAGAGGCTCGTACTTTTCTTCGTCGCACTGGGTACTGATGGACCATACAGTGGCGTTCTTTATCAGGGACTGAGCGGTGCCGACTTTGATTTCGCTGCCGGCATCGTCGGTGATCTGGGGAACAGCAGTTACATGGAGAGAGCTGCCGTCGACGGTGCAGTAGTCATAAATATCGGACATACCGGAGGCGGAAGCACCAACATAGCCGCACAGGTCGTTGGCCATGTCTTCACGGCAAGCACCGATGTTGGTGTCGTTATAGAAGTCATCGTTCAGGATGCCGTCGGCATACCACTGAGCCATGATCTTGGTGTATTCCTTGAATTCGGGCTGATCATAGGTGCAGACCAGTTCATAATCCTTGGCCATGAAGATACCGGTGCCGCAGTTCAGTGCTTTGCCGACATATTCGTCATAACCGGCGGTGCCAACATACATGTAAGCATCATAAGCGTCTTTGAAAGCGACCATGGTGTCGTGCATTTCGGTGATGGTGCCGGGCATTTCAAGACCCAGTTCGTCCAGCCAGTCCTGACGGATGACATAGCCCTGGTTTTCGGTACCGGCTTCCTTCAGCAGCTGGCAGAAAGCACCCATGTAGCCGGAATCGGTGACCAGCTGACGGAAGGTGGCTTCGTCACGGTTGATGGCGTTCCAGTAGTTGGGGCAGTACTCATGGATCAGGTCGGTCAGGTCGATGATAACGTCATCGTTGATGGCACCTTCAAGACCGGTGCTGTAGTGGCTCATGGTGCCGATAACGTCGGCATATTCACCGGCAACGATCATGAGGTTGAACTTTTCGGTTTCAACGTCGGCGTGGCAGGTGGTCCACTCGAAGTGCATGTTGGTACGGTTGGCCATTTCCTTGATGACGGTGACCTCTTCGTTCATGTCGTCGATGAACTCGGCGATGAAGGGAGCAACAGGCATCCAGATGGTGTAGTTGGTGGGTTCTTCGGTGATGGGAAGGGAAACTTCCTGGGGAACATAGTTGGGATCGTAATCGGCGGTAGCACCGTCAACTTTGACCTTTTCTTCTTCAACAGGAGCTTCTTCTTCGGGAGCAGCATCCTCAGCGGGTGCTTCTTCCACGGGAGCGCTTTCTTCGACAGCGGGAGCTTCTTCAACAGCTTCTTCCTTGTCGGAGGCGCAGCCTGCCAGCATAGCGGTCAGCATAGCCAGAGCAAGCAGCAGAGCAAGTATCTTCTTATTCATTTTTATCCTCCTTATAGAATTTGGTGATACTTCACTAGAATAAGTATACTACTATATATAGAATCAATAAAGAGCGATTAATGTCAAAGTATATATCATAAATGTAAATTCGCATGCCAACGAGTTTCAATTTTGTAACGAAATCTTTGACAAATGGCGTTTTGTCGGATATAATCTAAAGGAGTATGTATGCGAACAAAACTGCGGAGGTGAACTGCCCATGATGGATATTGAAAACCAGTTGAGAGATCTGTTTTTTCATAACATTCTCGGCGGTGGATACTACAGTGAGCAGTCTGTTTTGGAAGATGATGCCAGACAGGTTGGATTAAGCTTTCCCTATTCCGGTTTCGTTGTAGCTTCTGTTCGAGTCGAGGAGTGGGGCAACCCCTTTGTTATTGGCCAGTCCCAGGAAGCAGACGGCATGAGAGATATGTTCTTTATCCTTCGCAACGTATTCCAGGATACCTTCTCCTTTGACGGTTGTGTTGCCCAGGGAGCCAACTATAAAGGCAAGTTTGTGGTTATCATCAACTCCGACTTCGATGATGGCTGGATGGACAAGCTTCGTGAAAAGTCCGAATATGTGGTGGACATGCTGGATCGGGAATTTGATCTCAGCGTGGTCGTGGCCTTCGGCCGTCCGTCCGACAGCCTTATTAAAATCAGCCGTGCCTATGAGGATACTGAGGACGTTCATGATTATGTTCAGGTCATTAACGAAGATATGCGGACAGTGTTTTATGATGATCTGACTCCGGCAAACAAAATGCAGAGTGATTTGAGCTATATCGAGCTGCAGAGCAACCTCAGAGGCTGTATCCGTCGGTTCGATACCGATGGTGCCAGATATGCCACGTCAGAGCTTATTTCCCGTGAGTTTTACGATTCTCCTCCCACGATCCACATTTTCCGTTTCAGAGTTTACGGCCTTGTCAACTCACTGCTGTATATCCTTGAGGAGCTTCGTGCGGTAATGGGCGCCGAGGAATACGAAAAGCTGAACGTTGGTCCCAGACTTACAGAGGCGTCCACCCTTAATGAGATACTCACTGAAGTTGAAGGCATTTACGATCAGCTCGATGAATATGCCCAGAACCGTGACGGCGATACCCAGCCCAAATGGGTGGCAAAGATACGACAGTATATCGACGAAAATTTCAGCGATGTCAATGTTACGGTTTCGTCCGCTGCAAACCATTTCGGCATGACGCCGTCCTACTGCACAAGAGCGTTCAAGCGGTATATCGGGCTCAGCCTGTTTGACTATATTCAGCAAAAGAGGATAGAAGCGGCCAAAAAGCTGCTTGCCCAGAATATGAGCCTGACTCAGGTTTGTGAACAGGTTGGTTTTTCCAGCACGCTGACCATGAATCGTGCATTCAAGCGATACGAAGGTGTCAGCCCCGGAAAATTCAAGAATATGTAAATTACGCTGTCATTTTTGAATACCAGGTCAGTAAGCTGACCTATCGGAGAAATCCCAATCAAGTTATGTTGTCATTTCGAACGCTGCGTGTGCAGCGGTGAAATCCCCATCTTGCTGTGCAACGGATCCTCACGTCGCTCCGCTCCTCAGAATGACACCAGTGACGTAACGTATCACGCCGTAGGGGCGACGTTTCGTCGCCCGCGGGCGGTCAAAGACCGCCCCTACAACGCACGATGTGACGTATCCCGCCAACTACGCTGTCATTTCTGAACGTCAGGTCAGCAAGCTGACCTATCGGAGAAATCCCCATCTTGTTACGCAACAACCAAAGCCGCCATTTCTCCCGTGGAAATGGCGGCTTTGGTTTACTTTTCTATCCAATCCTGTTATCATATCCTCAAAGGAGAAATGACCATGAAGCTGTTTATCAACGGAACCGAATATGCTTTCACTGCCGGCGAAACCGTTATGGACGTGCTGCGCCGTGAAAGCATCTCCATAACAAGCCCCTGCGGCGGTAAAGGTACCTGCGGAAAATGTACCGTAAATGCTAACGGGCAGCAGGTATTGTCCTGCAAAACCCTTGCAGAAGAGGATATGTCCGTTATCACAGTCACAGAAACCCCGATGGAAGTGTTGGAACAGGGAACAGCGCAACAGGTTGACATAACTAATGATGCGGCGTATAACGAACTGGGAATAGCCTGTGATATCGGAACCACCACAGTTGTTTGTCATCTGATACATATGAAGTCAGGCAAACGCCTTGCCACAGTCAGCGGAGCCAACGCTCAGGCGGCCTGGGGTGCGGACGTTATCTCCAGGATACAGGCAGCGTCCGATGGCAGCCTCGAAGAACTGCAAAGGGCAATAATCTCGCAAATCAACGGTTTTATTGACAGAGCATGTACCGAATCAGGAAAGGATAAGGTTGACATAAAATATATGACCGTTGCTGGAAATACCGTAATGTGCCACCTGTTTACAGGCCTTTCTCCTGAGAGTATCGGAAAGGCTCCATACACTCCTATGTCCCTTTTTGGAAATACGGTTCAAGCAGAAAAACTTGGTTTGAACATAGACGGAGAAGTTTACATAATACCATCAATATCGGGATATGTGGGCGGAGACATAACTGCCGGCGTGCTGTCCTGCGGTATGGGAGAGGGAATAAGCCTGCTGATAGACGTGGGCACCAACGGCGAAATGGTGCTGTGCGTTAACGGTAAAATGCTTTGCTGTGCCACCGCAGCAGGACCCGCCTTTGAAGGCGCTGAGATTCAATGCGGCGCACCTGCTCAGCCGGGAGCCATTTCGCAAGTCAATGTCGAAGGCCGTGAATTGAAGCTGACGACCATTGGTGGTGAGGATCCGACATGTATCTGCGGTTCCGGTCTTATTGATGCTTTGGCTGTTATGCTGAAGCTGGGAGCTGTGGACGAAACGGGCAGACTTCTCGATGATGAGGAATCCGAAGCACCTGAGTTTTTGATAGAGTTGGACGATGACGATGCTTTTGCGCTGACAGGTGACGGGATAGTTTACATAACACAACAAGACATTCGTAAACTCCAGCTGGCAAAAGGAGCAGTGGCAGCGGGTATAGGCGTGCTTCTGGAGGAAGCCGGAATCAAAGCCGAGCAGGTTCAGTCGCTTATGCTGGCAGGCGGGTTCGGAAGCAAAATGAACCCGATTACAGCTGCCGCAATAGGGCTGATACCTCAGCAAATGCTTCCTGTTACCAAGGCCGTTGGCAATGCAGCCGGTGAGGGTGCTGTGGCAGCACTGCTGTCGCTGAATGCACGCAAACGCCTTGATGAAATCAAGAGAAACATGACATATATCGAGCTTTCGACTCACAAAGGCTTTACAGACCGATTTGTTGAAGAAATGATGTTTGAATAGTTAACATAATATTAGGAGAACCATATGAAAAAACTATTTTCAATACTGCTTGCGCTGTTCTTGCTGGCTGCCCTTTCAGCCTGCGCACCCAAAATACCCAATGGTTACGACCAGGCGACCCTTACTTCCACTGCTCAAAGCGTTATTCAGCTTGTTAATACGGGGGACTATGAAACTGTAATTTCCATGCTTCGGGAAGATATGCAGAGCGAAGTAACAATAGAAGATTTGTCACTTGCCTACGATGAACCCATTGCACAAGCCGGTGCTTTTGTGGAATTCAAGGAACCCGGATTCTCTGTCACCAACGACCAGACCACCGGCGAAACCTATTGCGTGGTGGAACTCAAATGCAAGTATGAGAACAAATCCTATGACTTCAACGTCACATTCAACCGCGCCATGAATGTGGTTGGATTGTTTATGAAATAATGTTTCCCTAACCCCCAGACCCTAACCCCTAACCCCTAAAAAACCAAAAATAAACCGCCGGTTATCCCGGCGGTTTATTTTTGGTTTTTTTATACTATATCATATGCGGCGAACATACCGTCACGGATAGCCTGCATGATTTTTGCGGGCTTTTTGCAGTCGCCGATGATGCGGGTGTTGGCGCAGGCAGTCATGAGTTCTTCGACTTCCTTGGTCTTGGCTCTCATGCCGATGGCGAACAGAACGGTGTCGGCCTCGATGCTCTTGATGGTGCCGTCCTTTTCCTTGTAGCTGATACCGTCGGGACGAACCTCGGTACAAGCAACGCCGCAGGTGATGTTGACGGTTTCGGGCATGAACAGGTCGATAGCCTGACGGTGAGACATGTAAGCGTCACGGGCGTAATCGTCCAGCATTTCGATTACCTGGACTTCGCAGCCGTACTTGTCGGCTAGATGCATGGAGCATTCAACGCCGATAAGGCCGCCGCCGATCATGATGACCTTTTTGCCGACCAGTTCGGGGTTTTCATAAGCCCACAAAGCGTGGTGAGCGTTTTCTTTCAGACCGGGGATGCCGGGCACAACGGGTTCGGAACCGATGGCGAGGATAACGGCATCAGGCTCATAGGATTCAATAACTTCCTTGGTGACATTAACGCCGGTGACGATGTTGACACCTGCACGGCGGGTACGGACAATAAGACTTTCGCGGTAACGGCGCATATCTTCCTTATGGCAGTCCTCATCGGTGTACCAAAGTACGCCGCCCAGACGGTCGGACTTTTCAAGCAGAGTAACATTGTGGCCTCTTTCGGCTGCGGTAATGGCTGCATACATACCGCCTACACCGCCGCCGACGACCAGAACGTCCTGCAGCCTGCGTACAGGGGGCTGCCACTGCATACGCAGTTCACGCATGGAATAGGGGTTGACGGTGCACTGGAAAGTCTCTGCATGAGGTCTGGCGTTGGGGTCGGAAGCCAGAGGATTGAAGCAGGAGCAGCGGAGGCAGGGAGCGATCTCGTCTTCACGGCCTTCGGCAACCTTGTTGACAAACTGAGGATCGGCCAGCATCTGACGACCCATGGCAACAAAGTCGCACTTGCCGGAGGCGATGGCCTCTTCGATCTGTTCGGGGGAGTTGAAACCGCCGACAGCAACAACGGGAATGTCTACAACTTTCTTAACGGCTTCTGCCAGATCAAGGTTGCAGCCATGGGGATGGAACATGGAGGAGAACGCTTTGGAAACAACGTGGTTGTGATACAGACCGGAGGTGACATGAACAAGGTCGATCTTGTCCTGGATCATCTTTACGAACTGAGCGCATTCTTCAACTTCCAGACCGCCGGGAACACGTTCTGCACCGGAGATACGGTATTCGATGAGCAGGTTGTTGCCGCAGACTTCGCGGATGCGGTCAAGAACCATAATGGGGAACTTGGCACGGTTTTCAAGGCTTCCGCCATATTCGTCGGTACGGGTGTTGGTCAGGGGAGACAGGAACTGACCCAGCAGCCAGCCATGACCGCCGTGGAGCATGACCATGTCAAATCCGTTGGCCTGAGCGCTTGCGCAGGCGGTGGCAAAGGTGTCGGCCACTTCACGCATCATTTCTTCGTCCATTTCGTCAACGGTAACGCCGTCCTCACGGACATAGCCAACGGGGCCGATGGGGTTGCGGCCGCTGGAAATGGTGTCGGGATGGTTTACGTTGCCTATGTGGTTGAACTGGACAGAAGCAACAGCGCCGTGAACCTTGATAGCTTCGGACAGGACAAACAGGGATTCCAGCTTATGTACGGAGGGGTTGTCCTTTACGAAATCTATGCTGTGGTCGTGACGTGCAGCACGGTCGAAATCGATAAAGGTTTCGGTGATGGTAACGGCAGCAACGCCGCCTCTTGCACGGTTTTCATAGCCGTTGATACACTCCTGAGTGGGAGTACCGTCAGCCCAAACGGTGCGGTCTGTGGTCATGGGGGAAGCCATGACACGGTTCTTGAATGTTACGCCCTTGATGGTCATGGGCTTGAACATATTCGGATATTTGATCATGGGGAAAGCCTCCTGAATCGTATATTTTTCTATTCTGCCCAAAGTATAACATATAAATATTGAATTGAAAATATCGCACAATGAAGTAATGTGCTTACCTGAAGGTAAGGTGCAGGGTTTTCGCCCCGCACCTCCAGCTTGTCAAAAAAGTCCCTTAGGGACATTTTTGACAAGCTGGTCGTGATGAGCGAATATCGTTATATCGCTCATCACACCGCTGCGGCGGGGTTATTGAACGCGAAAGGGGCCTCTCGACCGGCCCCTTTCACACTATCCCCGCCTCCTATTTCTTGCGCTTCTACGTTTTTTGCCTGTCTGAAGGTGCAGGACTCTCGCCCTGCACCTTACTTAATTGTTAATTATTAATCATTAATTGTTAACTGTTAATTGTTAATTGTCAACTGTCAGCTGCTCACTGTACCCGTGCCAATACTCACCCGTGGGGTCGATATCCATGCCTCGTCGTTTCATCTCATGCCAACCCCAGTCGTATACCTGACGCAGAAGTGGACAAACGCTTTGACCCAGCTCAGTGAGCCTGTATTCCACCCGGGGAGGAGTGTCCGGCACCACTGTGCGGAATATCAGCCCGTCGGCTTCCAGTTCTTTCAGATTCTGAGCCAGCACTTTTTCGGAGATGGGCAGCATTTTTGAGAATCTGCTGAACCTGGTAACTCCGTCAACATATATGGCATTGAGAAGGAAAGGTTTCCATTTGGCGAATATGACCCTTTTAACAAAAGTATAGGGATCGTTTACAATGGCTGTGCTGCTCATGAGCGAGAACCCTCCGAAAATATGATAGTGCATCTGAATTTGTGTATATTGTATCACAGTGCAGAACAATAATCAAAAAATATATAAAGATTTAATAAAAAGTTATTGCCGATGTGTGTGAATTGTGTTAATATTGGGTGTATAGAATGTGAAGAGTTCTAAAAGAAATAAGAAAGGAATGAAGAAAGTATGAAAAAACTGCTTGCATTATTGCTTGCCATGACCATGGTCTTTGCATTGTTCGCCGGCTGCTCCAAGTCGGAAGAACCTGCTGAAGAACCTGCACCTGCCGAATCGGCAGAAGCTCCTGCTGAGGAAGTCCCCGAAGCTCCCGAAGAAGAACCTGCTCCCGAGGAAGCTCCCGAAGAAGAGTTCCCCAAAGTGGATTATCAGCTGCCCCTGTTTGAGGAGACTCTTGAATTCTCCTACTTCTGGGTACAGCTTGGCGGTATGGGCGGCGGCACCATGCTGGCAAAGAGCGATGTTCCCGTTTGGAACGAGATCCAGGAAAAGCTGAACGTCAAGATCGACTGGGTTCAGAACGGTGAATCCGTCTGCAGTGAGAAGTACAACCTGATGGTTGCTTCCGGCGACATGACCGACCTTATTTACGAATCCAACTGCGGTCAGATGGGCGCATCCTCCGTTTATCCCGGTGGTTACGATAAGGCCATTGAAGACAACGTATATATGGATCTTACCGAACTGCTGCCCGAGTACGCTCCCAACTACTGGCACTATGTCCAGTCCGATGATGTTGTTCGTCAGTCCCTTTGTACCGATAACGGCACATATTACAGCGTCGGCATGATTTACGACAAGGCTCAGGGCTGCCGCGAAGGTATGTTTGTCCGTACCGATTATCTGGAAGCCACCGGCCTTGAACTGCCCGACAGCACCGACGGCTGGCTGGAAGTTTTCACCAAGATGAAAGAAAACGGCGTTGTTTATCCCTTTGGCGGTTCCAGCGGCGGTGATATCAGAGGTAACCCCTTTGCTTCCGCTTTCGGTACCTCTCTCGCTTCCGGTTTCAAGGTAGACCAGAGCACCGGTGAACTGGTATATGATGCCACTTCTCAGGAAGTCCGTGATTTCCTTGAATTCTTCAAGGTTATTTGGGACAACAAGATGATCAACCCCGACTTCATGTACATGGCCATGTTCGATATGTCCCTGACCACCGACGGCTCCAACGGCACTTTC